>CAWDWM010000003.1:0-47463 GCA_963806015.1 uncultured Actinomycetes bacterium
CAGTGGTCCGGGCGGTGAGCGATGAGCGACCTCGGGCTCGTCGTCGTCGGTCTGGCGATCGCCGTGGGCATGGTCGGGGTCGTCGTCCCGGTGCTCCCCGGGGCGCTGCTGGCGTGGGCCGCGATCGCGGTGTGGGCGTTCGCGGTGGGCTCGGCGACCGGGTGGGCCGTGCTGGCGGGCACGACGCTCCTGATCGGCGGCGCGCAGGTCGTGAAGGTGCTCGTGCCCGGCCGGCGCCTGCGCGATGCCGGCGTCCCCCGCCGGTCGATCGCCGCCGGTGTGATCCTTGCCGTCGTCGGCCTCTTCGTGATTCCGTTCGTCGGCTTCTTCATCGGCTTTCCGCTCGGCGTCTACCTCGAGGAGCGCAGGCGACTGGGCCGCCACGCATCCGCGTGGCGCTCCACTCGGGAGGCGCTGCGCGCCATGGGCCTCTCGATCGTCATCGAGCTCTCGGCCACCGTCGTCAGCGCCGGTGCCTGGCTGGCGGCGGTGCTGAGCTGAGCTCCTGGCGTCAGAACGTGACCGTCGTTCCGACGGCGGGGTGGACGAACGCCTCGGGCATCGCTCGTGCGATGGCATGGACCGCCCTCCAGCCCGAGCAGTGCGCGGGGACCACACGACTCACCCCGGCCGCGCGCAGCGCCGCGACCGTCGGCTCGATGCGGGACTCGAAGAGCCCGCCGGTGAGGTGCAGGCCGCCGACGAACCCGGCGACGCGGGATTCGCCGGTCAGGCGCTGGGCGTGCCGCAGGACGTTGATCGCACCCGCATGCGAACAGCCGGCGATGACGACCAGGCCTTGGTCGAGCACGTTGACGACGAGCGCCTGATCGTCCCAGATCATCGGATCGGGCTCCCAACCGTCCACGCCGCGCGCCTGGTGGATGGGGAAGCCACCCTCGAACTCGGTCACGCGCTCGATCTGGCCCGACACCAGAACGCTGTCATCGAGCAACAGGCTCTGCGCGCGCTCCTCGACCACCTGCAGCCCCTCGGCCTCCAGGTCGTGGCGACTCGGCGGTGGCAGGCGCAGCTCGCCGCCCGTTGGAAACACGACCCGGCGCTCGCGCCACGCGTCGGGGTGAATCACCAGCGGCAGTCGCGCGCGCCCCATCCGACGGGCGAGTCCCTCGAGACCGCCGTGGTGGTCAGCATGGCCATGCGAGATGACGATCGCGCGCAGGTCACCCACCGCCACCTCGAGCACGTCGAGGTTCCCCGCCAGCGCATGGGGCGTCAGGCCGGCGTCGTAGAGCACGGCATGACGATCACCATTGCGCTCAAAGGCGACCACCGCCGAGAAGCCGTGCTCGGCGACCAGTTGCTCCGAAGCTCCGAAGTCCCGCGCCCGGTAGCGAGCCACGCCCTCATCGCCCGCCATCAACACGTCAAGGAAGTTGTCGATCACCACCGTGACCTCGACGCGATCGACGGGAACGAGCACGAGACGATCGTACGCCCCGTCCACCTTCTCGTCGACGCAGAGCGGGCGGCACGACGGCCGATATCCTCACGACCCCGGCAGCCCGGCGATCTCGAGCGAGTCGTCTGACCTCAATGGACAGCCAGCGCCCCGGCGTCACCAGCTTCGTCCACATCGGCCTGGTCGTCGAGGACCTCGACGAGACCGTCCGGTTCCTTGCGCTGCTCGGCTTCGACTGCGGCGAGCCCGGGGTGTTCAGCGGCGAGTGGATCGATCGGATCATCGGCCTCGAGAACGTGACGGTCGAGAACGTGATGGCTCGCGCCCCCGACGGCAGCGACATGTTCGAGGTGGTGCGCTTCCAGTCGCCTCCCGCCGGGGCTGGAGAGCCGGCGCCGGCGGCGAACCGTCCTGGCCTGCGGCACGTCGCCTTCAAGGTCGACGACGTGCGTAGCGTCGTCGACCGCGTCCGAGAGGCCGGCTGGGACACGGTCGGGGAGATCGTCGACTACGAGAACACGTTCCTGCTCTGCCACGTCCGCGGACCCGAGGGCCTGATCGTCGAGCTCGCCGAGCGCCTCGACGGCGCGCCGGTCGGCCGTGCGCGCAGCCGGGAGGCCTGAGCACCCCGCCCGTAGATCAGTGTGGGGCGGTCATCGCCGGCTCCTCGCCGGAGTCAGCCGACGGCGTCTGGCGTGTCTGGAGCACGATCGCGGCGATCACGATCGCGCCGCCGACGAGCGTCAGCGTGCCGGGGCGCTCGTCGAGCGCGAGCCAGACCCAGACCGGGCCGAGCACCACCTCGAGCAGCGTGATCAGCCCGACCTGCGCGGCGGGGATCAGGCGCGCACCGACGGTGAGCAGCGCGAAGCCCAGCCCGATCTGCCCGATGCCCAGCGCTGCCAGCCAGACCAGGTCGTCGCCGCTGATCTCCCCCGGCGTCGCGAACGGGAGAAACGCCGCCACGAGGATCACCTGCGACAGGCAGGTTGCCGGCGCCATCGACACCTCGTGCCTCCAGCGGGTGATCACGATCATCACCGAGAACGCGAGCGCCGCCACGAACGCCAGGCCGTCGCCGGCCAGGCTGGCCTCGCCCGGCGCGCCGAGCATCAGCGCGACCCCGGACAGCGCAAGCGCCATCGCCAGCGCCGTACGCCGAGAGATCGGCTCGCCCAGGGTCGCCCGTGCGAGCACGGCCGCGAGCACCGGGGCGACGGCCAGGATGAACAGGACGCGCGCCACGCTCGCATGATTGAGCGCGCCGATGAAGCAGCCCGACGCAATCGCGACGCACAACGCCACGGCGATGCCCGCGCCCCCGATCGCCTTGAACCCGCGCAGCACCTGGCCGCGTTCGACGATCGCGACGTAGCCCAGCAGCGCGGCCCCCGCGAACGCTGCGCGCCCGAAGACCTGCGTCGACGTGTCCAACGTGAGCTGGCGTTGCAGGACGCCTGCCGTCGACCACGCGACCGCCGCGAGCGCCACATAGATCTGCCCCCGCCGCCGGCGCCCCGCGTCATCCCACACCACCGCCGCCGACGCCACGCCGCGGAGTCATAGCGGATGGCCACCCAGCCACACGCGACCGCAGCGACGAAGCGCGGTGCCCGGATCGCTCCCCCAGGGTGTCGACCAGGGACCTCATCCACTACAACGCGCTCGACCGCGGCGGGCACTTCGCGGCCTGGGAACAGCCGCGGCTGTTCGCGGAAGAACTGCGCGCGGGCTTCATTCAGGTCGTTGCGCTAGGTACGACCGGCGATGGCGTCGAGGACGAGGTCGAGGCCGCCGGCGAAGCGCGCGTCGTCGTCACGGGTCGTGCCGCTCCGAGCGGAGCGCAGGAGCGCGGGGTAGGTGTCGGGCTCGGCTTGTTCGAGCGCCTGCTCGAAGGCGCGCCACCGCGCGGGGGCGGTAGCCGTGGTCTGGCGGCCGGCGCTGCCGAGCACGTAGGTGAGGAAGACGTCGTAGGCGTCTTGCGCGTCGTCCTGATCGAGACCGGCGTCCTGGAGAGCGTCGAGGATCGCATCGGCGATGCGTAGCGCCTGCGGTCCCGTGGCGCCGGAGCGCAGCAGTACATCGGCCAGGCCCCGATTGGCCAGCGCGACGCGACGGATCTCGCGTCCGAGCTCGGCCAGGCGTGCGCGCCAGCTGCCCTGCAGTTCGGTGCCGATGCCGGCCGCCAGGTGCTCGATCAGCAGCGGAAGAAGACCTTCGCGCCGGCCGCCGGCGTGATGCATCACCGTGGTGGGCCAGACGCCGAGGCGGTTGGCCACCTGCCGGACGCTCAGCGCCTCCAGCCCGTCGATCGCCACGAGGTCGGCGGCCGCCTCGGCGACGGCCTGCCGCGTCACGCCACGGTGAGAGGTCGCGGCCGGCTCGCGCATGGTGAACCAGCGTAACTCGTTCTTGTACAGCGCACAAGTACTCGCTAAGGTGGCTCTTGTACGCCGCACAAGAAAGGAAACCCTCGGACGATGCTCTCCACTTCCCAGCTGCCCCGAGACCTCGAGGGCCAGGTCCTCGTCCCGGAGGACCACGCTTACGACGAGGCGCGCACGGTGTTCGCCGGGCACATCGATTGCCGCCCCGCTCTCATCGCCCGCGTCGCGGGCCCCGACGACATCGCCCGGCTCATCGCCCACGCCCGCGAGACCGCGTCCGAGCTCGCCGTCCGCAGCGGCGGCCACAGCCCGGCGGGCCACGGCGTCTCCGATGGGGGCATCGTGATCGACCTCTCGGCGCTGCGCTCCTTCGAACTGGACGCCGCAGGGCGCACGGCCTGGGCGGGCGCGGGCCTCACCGCCGGCGCGTTCACCGTCGCGGCCGGCGAGCACGGCCTCGCGACGGGCTTCGGCGACACGGGCTCCGTCGGGATCGCCGGCATCACGCTCGCCGGCGGCATCGGCTTCCTCGTGCGCAAGCACGGGCTGACGATCGACAACCTGCTCGCAGCGGACATCGTCACCGCCGACGGGCGGCTGCGCCGCGTGGACGCGCAGACCGAGCCGGAGCTGTTCTGGGCGCTGCGCGGCGGCGGGGGCAACTTCGGCGTCGTCACGCGCCTGAAGTACCGGCTGCACCCGGTCGACACGGTCGTCGGTGGGCTGCTCATCCTCCCCGCGACGCCCGAGGTGATCGCCGGCTTCGTCGCGGAGGCCGAGCGGGCGCCCGATGAGCTGAGCACGATCGCCAACGTGATGGTCGCGCCGCCGCTCCCGCTCGTCCCCGAGGAGCTGCACGGCAGCTTCGTGGTGATGGCGAGGATGGTCTACGCGGGCGACGTCGCCGCGGGCGAGCGCGCCGTCGCGCCCTTCCGCGCGCTGGCCGAGCCGGTCGCCGACCTCCTGCGGCCGATGAAGTACCCGGCGGTGTATCCGGACGAGCCGAGCCACCGCCCCGTCGCGGTGGCACGCGCAACCTTCGCCGGGAGCGTCGGCGCGCGGCAGGCCGAGACGATCCTCGAGCGGATCGGCGAGTCGTCGGCGACGTTGGCCGCCTGCGAGATCCGCGTGCTCGGCGGCGCGATGGCCCGCGTACCCGCCGACGCCACGGCCTTCGCCCACCGCCAGAGCCGGATGATGGTCAACGTGGCGGCGATCTACGACCCGTCCACCTCCGAGCGCTCCGAGCACGCCGCCTGGGTCCGCAGGCTCTCGGCCGAGCTCGACGACGGCGATCCCGGCGCCTACGCCGGCCTCCTCGCCGACGAGGGCCAGGAGCGCGTCCGCGCCGCGTACCCCGGCGCGACATGGGAGCGGCTGGCCGCGGTCAAGGCCACCTACGACCCCGACAACCTCTTCCGGCTCAACCAGAACATCCCGCCCGCGGCGTAGGCCGCGTCCATGCCTGGGCCGTGCCGCAAGCGAATCCGCCTGCGGCACGCCCATTCAGCGGTGGTGTCAGGCGTGGCACTCGGCGGCGAACTGCGCGGCCACCGGTCGCGACTTGTGCCCGGCCTGCTTCATGATCGGGGGGACCTCGGGGTCGGACACGAAGCTCTGCCAGCCCTGCTCGTCCCAGTCGAAGATGACCCAGACCCGGTCGTCCTCGGAGGGGTCACGGAAGATGAGCGCGCTCTTGGAGCCGTGCTCCTTGCGCTTCTCCGCGCCTGTGGTGGAGAAGATCTCCAGGAAGCGGTCGAAGTCCTCGACCTGCGTCGTCGCGAGTAGCATCGTGATCTCCATTCGTTGAGGGGTGTGTGTGTCGCTGCGTCCTGCGGCGCCGTCGACCGCCCTCAGGCGGTGAGGACCCGCATGTCCACGAGGCGCTCCTGCGGATCCATCGCCCCGAGGTCCTTGACGATCTCGAACCGGCCACCACGTGCCTGGCCGATGTACATGCTCATGCGCACGTGGTGCTGGCCGGGCACGATGGCTGCGGGGCCGCCGGGGCCCTCTGGGATCTGCGCGTGATCCAGGGCCGCGATCACGTCCTCCTGCGTGAGCGTGTCCGCCTCCGCAACGGCAGCCGCCCACAGCTGCAGCCCGCGATACAGGCCCGAAGACCCGCTGCCGCCGGAGAACTTCGCATCGCCGGGATAGAGCGCGTCGTACTGGGCGAGGAGCCGCTGGCTGAACGGATCGCTGACCGCCTGGTAGTAGTCGAGGCAGCTGTACAGCCCGTCGACGTGCGCGGCCGGCAGCGTGTTCAGGAGGTTCTCCTCGAAGTAGGTGCAGACCAGGTGCCCGCCGCGGTCGGCGAAGCCGGAGTCGTGCAGTTGCTCGAGGAGCGGTGCGACCCCGGGCGGCACGGTCGTGTTGAAGACCACGTCCGCGCCCGTCGCGGTGATCCTGTCGACCGTCGCGCGGTAGTCGGCATGGTCGAGCGGGAAGTACTCCTCGCCGACGATCGTCCCGCCGTTGGCCGTGACCACCTCCCGCACGCGCGCGTTCATCACGTGCGGCCAGATGTAGTCGGCGGACGGCAGGTAGAAGGTCTTCGCCCCCGTCTCCCGCATCAGCCACGGGATGAACGGATCGACCTGCTGCGCGGGCACCGGGCCGGTGCAGAAGATGAGCGGATCGGACTCCTGCCCCTCGTACTGCTCCGGGTAGATGTAGAGCGTCTTGCCCTCGACCACGGCCGGGCCCTTGATGGCCTGCCGCGTGGAGCTGTAGATGCCGCCGAAGATGACGTCGACGTGATCCTGCTCGACCAGCTTCGCGGCCTTGGCCGCCGCGACGGTGTCATCGGTCGCGCTGTCCTCGAGGTGAAGCTCGAGGTGGCGGCCCAGCAGGCCGCCCTTGGCGTTGATGTCGCCGACCACCATCCTCGCCACGTTGGCGTTGGCGAGCCCGATCACCGAGAGCGGGCCCGTCTGGTCGGTGATGACTCCCACCTTGATGGGCTCGCCGGCAGGGGTCTGTGATGCCGCCATGATGTCCTCCTTCGAGTGAGCAGTTCCTTTGTCGCCCGGAGCGACAACGGCGACGCGTCGTGCGAGGATCCTGCCCGCCCATGGCGGTCGAAACATCGGGAGGTCTCCCCATCTTCACCACGGAGCTTCGCCTCGGCGAGCTCGTCGCGACGCTCGCGCTCGCGCAGGACAACGCGTTCGGGCAGCCGCTCGAGTCGCAGCTGCGCTCGTGCCTGCTCGCGACCTGGATCTGCGAGGCCGCAGGAGTCGAGGAAGAGGTGCGCGAGACGGCCTATTGGGTGGCGCTGCTGCGGTATGTCGGCTGCACCGGCCACGCACACGAGGTCGCGACCGTGTTCGGCGACGAGATCGCGATCCGCGCCCAGACGCTGGTGCACGACGCCGCGAATCCCGCCGAGGTCATGCGGGACGTGATGGCCTTTGCGACGGCGGGGCGCGGCCCGGACGAGCGAGACGAGATCGTCCGCATGATCCAGGAGACCGCTCGCGAGTGGGCGGTCTACAACTTCTCGTCGGGGTGTGAGGTCGCCGACATGCTCGTGCAGCGGCTCGACTTCGGGCCCGACGTCCGCGAGGCGCTGCGGTTCACGTTCGAGCGCTGGAACGGAAACGGCTACCCGGCGCATGCGCAGGGGGAGGCGATCCCCCTCGCGATGCGCGTCGTGCACCTCAGCCATGACATGGAGGCGATCGCCCGCCTCTTCTCGCCGGACCATGCTCTGGACGCCGCTCGCGATCGCCGCGACCGCACCTACGACCCGGCGCTCGCCGACCTGTTCGTCGCGCAGGGAGGCGCCTTCTTCGATCGGCTCGGCGAGATCGAGCCGTGGGACGCCGTGCTGGCCGCCGAGCCTGAGCCCCACCGCATGCTGAGCGGCGCCGAGCTCGACGAGGCCCTGACCGTGGTCGCCGACTTCATCGACCTCAAGTCGCCATACATGGGCGGGCACAGCCGTCGCTGCGCCGACCTCGCGGCTGACGCCGCCCGCGTGCTCGGGCTCGCCGAGGACGACGTCGCCGCGCTCCGCCGCGCGGCGCTCGTGCACGACTTCGGCACCACGGTGGTGTCGAACTCGATCTTGGACAAGCCCGGCCCGCTGACGCGGACCGAGTTCGATCGGGTCGAGCTTCACCCGATGCTGACCGAGCAGATGCTGCGCCGCTCGCCGGCCCTGGCCCTCCTCAACACGGTCGCGTGCGCGCACCACGAGAAGTGCGACGGGTCCGGCTACCACAAGCGCGTGCAGGCCGACGCCGACGATCTCGGAGCGTGCGTCCTGGCGGCGACGGAGATCTATGTGGGCCTGACCACCGAGCGAGCAGACCGACAGCCGTTCTCGCCCGACGACGCGGCCGCCGAGCTGCGCCGGCTCGAGTCACAGGGCGTGCTCGAGCCGCGCGCCAGCCGTGCGGTGCTCGTGGCCGCAGGACACGGCGAGCCACGAGGGCCCTCGGGGAAGCGGCCCGTCAATCCGGGCGGGCTCACGCGACGCGAGGTCGACGTGCTGCGACTCGCGGCCAAGGGGCTCACGACGCGCCAGATCGCCGATCGGCTCTACATCTCTCCCAAGACCGCCGATCACCACATCCAGCACATCTACGGCAAGATCAACGTGTCGACACGGGCTGCAGCCGCCCTGTGGGCGATGCAACACACCGTCGTGCAGTGACTTGTGGGCGGCGCTCGGGCGCGGTCACCGCCACGCGTGCGCGTGGAGAACGCCGCGATCGACCCGTTCGCCCACGGCGCGCTCGATGCTGGTGAGGCCCGTCCAGGCGCCGGCGCGTAGCGCCCGGGGGTCCATCTCGCTCTGGGACATCGGCGGGGCGTGGGGGACGATGACCTGAACCTGCGCGTCGCCGTGCGGGGTGATCCCGGCGGGCAGCGTCGCCAGCTGGCGTTCGTAGCGCCCGCCGGGCACGACCGGCATCGATCGGGTCTCCGGGTGGCGGTGGTGCAGCCAGCTGATCATCGCCCGTTCGACGTGACCGTGGCGTCTGATGGCTGGGCCATCGGGGCGGGTGCGCAGCACCAGGATGTGGGTGGCGCCGTCCGCCGCCGCCAGCTCGACCGGCAGCGGGCTCAGCAGGCCGCCGTCGTACAGGCGGCAGCCGTTGATGCGCACCGGCGGGCCGCTGAGCAGCGGCACCCGTGCCGCAGCGCGCAATCGTTCCAGCAGCGGGCCGTGGGGACGTTCAAGCGCACGGTGCTCGAGGCAGGTCGCGAGCACATGGAACTCAGGCCGGGCGGCCTCGACGGCGGCGACGTCGAGGCGCTTTCGCCGCGCGACGATCACGTCGATGAGCTCGTCCAGGGCGATGGGCGGCCGGGCGGCGAGGATCCGCCGTGCTCTGAGGAAATGCGCGGCGGGCAGGTCGTCGAAGTAGATGCTGGTGCCGATGGCGGCCTGGCCGGCGAGCATGTACGCGCAGCCCAGGGCGCCCGCGGACACCCCGTAGACGGCATCGAAGCGCTGCGCCAACTGCAGGTGCTCGAGGGCGGTGACCGCGCCGGCGGAGATGACGCCGCGCATGCAGCCTCCTTCGACGACCAGTGCGACGCGATGTTGGTCGCTTGCGCCGGCACGGCGCGCGTGGAGCACCTCGATGGGGGTCGGCTGTACCTGCGTGGCACATCAACGGATGCGCGGGTCACGGACTCGCGCGGCCGCTGTCGAGCGACTCCTGATCGCGGTCTCAGCCGCGGCTGCCCGCGGGTGCGAAGCAACGGTGGCGCCTGAGTCTGGTCGCGCTTTCGCGGACGAGCCAGTCACGCGGTGCGCTGAGCGCCCACTGGTAATGCGGGGTGTGCCACGACCTCGAGGTTGCCCGGCGTGCCGATGGTGCTCTGGATGATCGAGCCCGGTCCGGTGGCCGCCTCGGTGATCGTGCCGGCGCGGTGCCAGCTGAAGCGGGGATCGCCGGTCTTCGGGTCCGGGGTGCTCCCGGCCCACCAGTGGACGAGCCGGTTTCCCTCGGCGAGCATGGCCTCCAGGTTGCCGCCGAAGCTGCTCTGGATCAGGCTCGCGGGCCCGATCGCCGAAGGCGTCACCGTCGCTGCGCACCCAGCGGGGGGTCGGAGTCGTCGTAGACGCGCGCGGCGGCGAGCCTGCCGCTGTCGCCGCGCACGTAGACGGCGAGGCCCGCCTCGGGGGGCAGGAGCGTCCGTCCCCACGCGACCACGTTGTATTCCAGCGCGCAGGCGCGCCCGTCGTCGGTGACGGTGCAGTGCTCCAGCGGGATGCCGCCGCCGTTGGAGAAGAACCGCTCGTAGAGCGCGCGCAGCTCGTCGGTACCGCGGTGGACGTGGCCGTCGCCGGCGGGCTCGCGCATGTAGCCGTCCGCCTCGAACGCGGCAAGGATCGCTTCGACGTCGCCCGTGGCCAGGGCCCGCTGGTACGCGCCGATCATGTCGGGCGGGTGCAGGTCGAGATCGGGCTGCAGCAACGGCGGGCGGTTCGTGTGGCCGCCGGTCAACGGCCAGCTGCTGAAGTACAGGCGCAGCTCGACGATGCGCTCGTCGTCGTCGTGGTCGGCGCTCAACGCGACGGGAAGGCCGATGCGCCCGCGATCGCCGTCGAGGTGCACGACGGCCTCCTCGACGCCGCGCGGATCCGTGATGAGCCAGTTGACGTGCTCGATCTCGGCGTTGCCGACCGCCAGCCAGGAGGTCATGTCGGTGACGAAGCGCCGGAACGCGCCTTCGCCCTTGATCCGCCCGCGCACCGGGTGATGGACCTCGGGCACGCCGGAGAACGACTCGACCAGCGCGTCGACCTCTCCGCTCAGCAGGCCGTCGAAGAACGGCACCGAGCGCAGGCGATCGCGCCGGTACTTGTCCAGGACGCCCTGCAGCACGGGGGCGGAGAAGAGCTCGGGTGCCCAGGGCACGGCGCAAGCATCGCACGCTACGGCTGCGCAACCGCGGCGATCGCCTCGCCGATCGCCTCGAGCACCTCCTCGGAGAGCTCCAGGTCGCCGGCGCCGATCCATCCGTCGAGTTGAGCGGGCCGGCGGGCGCCGACGATCGCCCCGGTGACTCCCTCCTGGGCGAGGGTCCAGGCAATCGCGAGCTCGGCGACCGTACTGCCGAGCTCGTCGGCGATCGCGCGCAGGCGCTCGACGAGCGCCAGGTTCTGCGACAGCCCGGGTTCGGTGAACTCCGGTCGGCGCAGGCGCATGTCGTCGGAGGGCAGCTGCTGCAGCCGGTCGCGATCGAAGCTCCCGCTCAGCAGTCCCGAGGCCATCGGCGAGTAGACGATCACTCCGGTCTCATGCGCCGCGGCCCAGGGGATCACGTTCTCGAGCGCCCCAGGCTGGACCATCGACAGCGGGGGCTGCAGCGAGTCGACATGGCGGATCGCCTCGCAGCGCTCCAGCTGGTCGACGTCGAAGTTCGACGCTCCGATCCAGCGGACCTTGCCCTCGTCGACCAGCCGGGCCATCGCCGACCACGACTCCTCCAACGGCGTTCCGCTGTCGGAGTCGGGCCAGTGGATCTGGTAGAGGTCGATCCGCTCGACGCCCAGGCGACGCAGGCTCGCCTCGCATTCGGCATGGATCGACTCTGGGCGCAGGTCGCCATACGGCGTCCCGTCCGGCCGCGTCTTGCGGCCGCACTTCGTGCACACGAACAACTCGTCGCCCGCCGCGCGTCCCTGCAGCGCCTGCCCGACGATCTCCTCGGCATGCCCGAGGCCGTAGACCGCGGCCGTGTCGATCCAGTTGATGCCCTCATCGACCGCGCGGCGAATCGCGGCGATCGACTCGGCGTCGTCGACCGGGCCCCAGCCGAACCGCCACGGCCCGCCGATCGCCCACGTGCCCAGGCCGAGACGCGTGAACGCCGCACCCGAGCGGCCCAGCTGTGCGGTCGACATCATCGGTCCTCGGCTCCTCCCGTGAGTGGCGGTGGACATATTGTCGGGCAGAGCGGCTGAGCCTGACGGCAGACTCCGGTTGTGGGCGAGACAGCGCTGCATCTCGCGGCCGAGGGCCCGCCGGCGGCGGGCCCTCGATCGCGACCGGTGTGTTGGGGGCGGCTACGCGTAGACCGCGTCCAGCCAGGCCTTCAGGGCCGCCTCGGACCGCGCCGCGTCGACGCCGTCTCTGAACATGTGGGCGCTCAGGCCGACCACGCTGCCGAAGGCGTTGCGGCCGAAGAAACGGAAGAGGCCGTCGTCGGTGCGTACGCCGATGAACTGGGGCGTGAGGTAGTCGATGACGCCATCCAGCGAGCCGGCGGGGCCGAGGTCGGCGTGGACCGTGTCGCCCACCGCCGCGCCGTCGCCGATCCCCAGCGCCGCGCGGAGGGTGTCCATCGCGTCCTCGCCGCCCGCCGACGGCGGTCCGTCGATGCCCGAGGAGGGCTGGCCGACGTAGGTCACCGGGCGCCCGTTGAAGTGCTCGAGGTACTGCCCGAGCGTGTGCAGGTAGAAGTCGGTGTGCGCGCCGATCGCGTCGTACTGGTCCTCCCACTCGTCGGCGAGGATCCCGCTGTGGACGTAGGTCAGGTGCGCAGTGCCGCCGGCGCGCGCCTCGATCGTGTACTCGAGGGCGTTGAAGCTGCCGTCGGGCGCCTCCATGCGGATGACGAAGCGGTGCGGCGGGTCCCACGTGGTCACGGGTGAGCCCTCGGGGGGCGCGCCGCCGGCGGGGATCTCCATGCCCGTCGGGAACTGCCAGGCGGCGGTATCGGCGGTCATCGCGGTCCAGACGTCGTCGGGGGCGGCGGGCAGGTCGATCTCGCGGGTGATCTCGAATTCGCGGCTCATGACGGGGACTCCTCGGTGGTCGGATTGGTGATCTTCGGATGCAGGGCGACGACGAAGCGGTGGTCGCGACCGTGGGCCGCGTGCTCGTCGTGGTACTTGGCCACGAGGCCGTTGACGGCGTCCGCCAGCTCGACCGCGAACGCGGCGCGGTCCTTGGCCGACGCGAAGCGGACCTCGCTGTCGATGCCGAGCGTCGCCAGCGGCTTGCCGGCGGCGCCGGCCCTGGCGATGAGCTCGCCGACCTCGGACACCAGGCGCCCGGCGACGCCGAGCAGCCAGCGCGCCGAGCGCTGATCGGGCGCCCGGGCGGGGTCCGGGGCCACCGCCGACAGCGCGGTGGGGGAGATGACGTACGACGCGGCGGTGGCCTGCATGACGCGCTCGGTGCAGTTGCCCTTGCGGCGCTCCTCGACCAGCTCGATCAGGCCATGGTGCTCCAGCGCGCGCAGGTGGTAGTTGACCTTCTGGCGCGTCAGGCCGGTCTGCGTGGCAAGGGTGGTCGCGGACCCAGGATCCGCCAGCGCCGAGAGCAGCCCGGCGCGGATCGGGTCCAGCGAGGCCTCGGCCGCGGCGGGGTCGTCGATGACCGTGACGTCGTGCATGGCGACACCTTCGCACCGACAATTCTTTTTGTCAAGACTGTTTTTACCGTCGGTGGACGGCGCAGCCCGCCGCGACGCCCCGGCGAGGGGCGCGCGCCGTGGACCGTCTGTGTGGGGGCTAGCGCACCTGCTCGGTCGGGCGGACGAGGACCTCGTTGATCGCGACGTGCCGTGGGCGCGTGACGATGTAGAGAATCGCGTCGGCGATGTCCTCGGCACGCAGGATCTGCCCGGCGCCGGCCGGGAGCTGCGAGCGGACCTCCTCGCGCACATGGGTGACGAGCTCGCTCTCGGTCGCCCCGGGCTCGACCAGCGACGAGCGCACGTGGCGAGCGGTGATCTCCTGGCGCAGGGCTTCGCTGAACACCCCGACGCCGTGCTTGGTCATCTGGTAGATGCCACCGCCGGCGCCGACGCGCCGGCCCGCCACCGAGCTGACGTTCACCAGGTCCGCGACCTCGCGCGGCTCGCGCTCGGCGGCGCTCAGCAGGTGCGGGAGCGCCGCGTGGGCGACGTACAACAGGCCCTGGATGTTCAGCGCGACCATCCGATCCCACTCCTCGACCGGGGCGTCCACGATCGGGCCGAGCAACATCACCCCGGCGTTGTTGATCACGATGTCGAGCCGGCCGAGCTCCTGCGCGGCGCGCTCGACGGCCGCGACCGCCTGGTTGCGCTCGGTGACGTCGGTCTCGATCGCCAGGCCGCCGATCTCCGCGGCGAGCGCATCCAGGCGGTCCTTGCGCCGCGCGACGAGCGCGACCGTCGCGCCCTGATCGGCCAGCGCCCGCGCCGTCGCCTCGCCGATGCCGCTGCTGGCGCCCGTGACGAGGGCGACGGTGTCCTGCAGTGCCTTGGTCATGGCGCGGAGGTTTACACGCAACCATGCGCGGCGGCGTGCGTTGGGGGCGGGTGATGCGCCGGTCCCTCTTGGTGTGTTCGATCGCGGTCGCGGCGCTCGTGCTCTGCGCGGCTGCCGGCGCGGCCCCGCCCGCAGGCTTCTCCGCGCCGCGGACGGTCGGTGCCGGCCTGGAGGTGTCCGGCGTGATCTCCGCGGCCGATGCGCCCGCCGGGCAGAGCGCGGCCGTGGCGTTCGCCGATCGGTCGGGCGGGGCGTGGGCGGTGCGCGTGCGTTCCGACGGCAGCCTCGGCTCGCCGCTGCCGGTCGCCGGCCGCCAGATCGACGTCCGCGACGTCCAGGTCGCGGTCACCGAGCGCGGTGAGATCGTTGTCGTTTGGGCGGCGGTCGTCGGTCGCAGCGGCCAGTCAGCGGTGCGCTACGCGGTGGCCGCGCCGGGACGGGCGTTCTCGGGGTCGCGAACGCTGGCGACGGTCGGATCGAACACCAGCGCGACGGCGCGGATCGCGGCGCTGCGCGGCGGGAGCGTCGCGGTCATCTTCCGTGACACGCGTCCGCCGGGCGGCGGGGTCCTGCGCTATGCACGGCGCGCCCCGCATGGATCGTTCGGCCCGGCGCGTTCGCTGGGGCACGACGGCGTCAGCCCGCAGATCCAGGCCGCTCCCGGCGGCGGGGCGCTGCTGGCCTGGGCGCGCGGGCCGCTGTCCCGGCGGGCGCTCGAGGTCAGCTCGGCGCTGCGCGGGGCACCGCTGCCCGGGCGGGCGTCGTCGGTCGCCGGCCGGGTGCGCGACATCACGCTCTCGGCCGCGGCCGACGGGACGGCGTGGGTCGCGTGGACGCGGCGCGCCGGCGGGCCGTCCACCGGTTCCGCGCGGCGCACCCGCTCCGCCAACCGCGCGGCCGTCGGCCCGGTCCAGACGCTGGGCGCCGTCGCCTACGGCGCGCCGCACATCGCCCTCGGCCGGTCCGGGCGCGTGCTCGTCGCCTGGAACGCCAGCGGTCCGGGCACGGCGGGAACCGTCGGGCTGGCCTCCGCGCAGGGCGCCGGTGCGTCGCTCGGCGCCCCCGCCGCGTTCGACGCGGGCGGCTTCAGCCAGACCTCGCCGATCCCCGCGTCGGCAGGGCCGGCGCCGCTTGTCCTCTTCACCCGCCAGATCGCCGGCACCACCGGCGTGCGCGCCGAGGTGGCCGCCGCGAACCCCGCGACGGGCGAGATCACCCTGCTCGGCCCGGCCGCGAGCATCGGCGCCCCCGCGATCGCGCAGGTCGGCGACGCTCTGGTGGCGGCGTGGGCGGCGCAGGGCGGAGGCGCCGCGGTCAGCGTCGAGCGCTGAGCAGGACGTTCAGCGGCGCTGGTTGCGGACGAGGTCGCGCAGCCGCCCGGCGGCGATCGTGTTGTCGGGATCCACCTCGACGGCGTGCTGGAAGGTCTCCTTCGCCTGCTCGATGGATCCAATCGCCTCGTAGGCGCGGCCGAGCCGGTTCAGCGCCACGCCGTCATCGGGATCGTGCTTCAGGATCGCCGTGTTGACGGCGATCGCGTCCTCGGGTTGGGTCGCCTCGGCGGCGTGCTCGCGCAGCGTCTCGACATCGTCGGGCAGCTCGGAGCGGCGCGACTCGATGCGCGCCGAGCTCGCGGCCTTGCGCCTCTCGATGGAGTCGATGTGGGGAGCCAGCCGCTTGCGCGCCGCCGCCCGATCCGCCTCAGTGAAGAGAAACGCGTACGGCCGGCTGTCGTCGGCCACCAGCGCCTCGCACGCGAGGTCGAGCGAGTCCGCCGCGGCGAGCTTGCGGTAGCCGTCGCTGGGCGCCTTGTACACGTACCGGCGCACGTACTCGGCGACCGCGACCCCGCCGCGGTCGATCGCGTTGTTGAGGCCGCGCTTGTAGTAGGCGGGGTTGTAGGTGTTCCCGGCCTTGTCCTTGATGCCTCGGGGGCCGAGCTGGTCGATCTGCCAATGCAGGTCGTTGACCAGGGCGGCTATCGCGTCGCTGTCGTTCATGGCTCTCACCGAAGCTACTGCACTTCCGGCGAGGATGTCCGCCAATCGGTCAGGTTGCGCGCGGCGATACTGCGCCGATGCCGGTCGCCAGGGCTCCTGAGATCCGCTACGCACGCGCCGATGGACTGCATCTCGCCTACTGGGAGGTGGGCGCGGGGCCGCGGGTCTTCGTACTCGTCTCGCCGTGGCTCTCCCAGGTCGAGGTGGCCTGGGAGGACGCCGGCCTGGTCAAGCTCGTCGAGCGCCTGGCGCGCCACGGCCGGGTCGTCGCCTTCGATCGCCGCGGCGCCGGGCTGTCGGACCCGATGGAGCGCCCGGCCACGCTCGAGGAGCGCGCCGAGGACCTGACCGCTGTGCTCGACGCGGTCGGAGCGCGCCGGGCCGGCCTGCTCTGCCTCAACGAGGGCGGGACCATGGCGATGGTCTACGCCGCCGCGCACCCCGAGCGCGTCGACGCGCTGGTCCTCTACGGCGCCTACGCCGCGCCCGCCAGGAGCGACGAGCTGTGGTGGGCGCCGGGGCCCGAGAGCTACGAGCTGATGGCGCAGTTCGTCGAGGACCACTGGGGCACGGGCGATCTGCTCGCCGGGCTGGCGCCGGGCCGCGCCGACGACGCGGCCTTCCGCGACTGGCTGGCCAAGCTGGAACGCGCCGCCGCCTCACCGCGCAGCGCGGCGTCGCTGGTCCGGCTCATGGGGGCGACCGACGTCAGCGCGATCCTGCCCGAGATCAGCGTGCCCACGCTCGTCCTGCATCGCGCCGGCGACCCGTACGTCGACGTCCGCCACGCCCATCACCTCGCAGAGCACATCCCCAACGCGCAGCTCACGATCGTCCCCGGCACCGACCACTTCTTCACCGTCGGCGATCTCGACTCGGTGGCCACGCCCGTCCTCGCCTTCCTCACCGGCGAGGTCCCGGAGATCGACGCCGACCGCTTCCTCACCACCGTGCTGATCACCGACATCGTCGAGTCGACAAGGACGGCGTCCGAGATCGGCGACGAGCGCTGGACGCGCCTGCTCGCCGATCACTTCGATGCCTGCCGCGAGCAGGTGGCGCGCCATCGCGGCGAGCTCGTCAAGACGACCGGCGATGGCGTGCTCGCGATCTTCGACGGCCCGGCCCGCGCCGTGCGCTGCGGGCTCGCCATCCGGGCCGGTGCGCACCACCTCGGGATCAGCGTCCGCGCCGGCGTCCACACCGGCGAATGCGAGCGCCTGGCGGACGATCTCGCCGGCGTCGCCGTGCACATCGCGGCGCGCACCTGCGCGATCGCCCAGCGCGAGGAGCTGCTCGCCACCAGCACGGTGCGCGACCTGGCCGTCGGGTCGATGCTGCGCTTCGATCCGCGCGGCGCGCGCGAGCTCAGGGGCGTGCCCGGCGTCTGGAGCGTCTTCGCCGTCGACGAGGCGGCCTAGCCCCCACTCGCTCGGCGCACGCCGCCTCGCGTCACGGCGTGATCACGGTGAACGAGTCGTCCACGAACGCCCCCGGGGCAGGCAGCGGATCGAGCACGTAGACCGTGAAGAGGCCTGGGCCGCCGTTGCTGACCGAGATCATGTCGGCCTTGATGCCGGTCACGATCGCCGTCGCGACCGCCTCGGTGGCCGGTGACCCGTTGAAGCGGACTTCGTAGCGGCCCATGCTCAGCCGCCGCGCCTCGATCGACTGCCCGCTGCAGTTGTAGCCGGCCACCGTGGTGAAGGTCCCCGAGAACGCTGCACTCGCGGCGATCGTGACCGAGCCCTTCAGCGCGCCCGTCTTGCTGGTGCACGCCGGGCGGGTGAAGTCGGTGGAATCCAGGCCGTCGAGCTTGTCGGCGTTGGCCGCGTTGCTCGCACTCGTGGCGGTGGCGGCTCGCGCGGCGGTGTCGGCGGTCTGGGCCGTCTGCGCGGACTGCGCCGTCTGCGCGGTCTGTGCGCTCAGGTTCCGATTGTCGATGTCGGCGTTGGTCAGCGAGTCGTCCTTGACGTCGAGACCGGAGAGCGTTGCGTTGCGGATGTCCCTGGAGCGCAGCGAGTTGTCGGCGACCGCGCGCGTCCCGACCGCGCCGCGGTTGATGTCGCGGGCGCTGATCTTCACCGCGGCGTATGAGCTACCACCGAGCGCCACGAAGAGCGCGACCAGCGCGATGATCATCGCGGCCGAGGGCCGCCTGCTGAGAAGCCATGTCATGCCGATGACGGTGCCCGTCGCGGGCGGCCCTGGCTAGGGACCCTAGGGCTGGACCGTCCGACCCAGCCCGTCGACGAACGCGGCGATCTCGTCGAGCGTCGCCGGGTCGCCCTCGAGGTGCGGCACGTGGGCGACGCCGTCGAGGAACTTCAGTCGCGCGCCGGGGATGAGCGCGGCGGCCTGCTCGTCGATGGCGAGGATCTCCTCGGAGTCGAGGCGGCCGACCAGCATCAGCGTCGGAGCCGTGATCTCGCCGAGCCTGGGCCAGGCCGGTGCGATGTCGGCCTTGTCGCCGGGGTCCGGCGCACGCAGCGCCCGGCCGTTCATGTCGAGGAAGAGCTCACGCGCGGCTCCGCCGACGCGACCCTCTGGTGCGCCGGGGCCGTCGAGCCACATCCACGCGTCCAGGCGGCCGACCTCCTCCATGTCGCCCGCGTCGTCGGCCGCCACGATCCGCGCGTCCAGCTCGGCCGTCGGCCCTTCCGTGAGCTCGGGGTACGGCGCTCCGCGGATGGCGGTGCCGATCAGCAGCAGGCCGGCGACGCGGTCGGGGTGGGCGAGGGCCAGATCGATGGCGGTCTGGCCGCCCATCGAGCACGCGACGATGATGGGGCGCTGCAGGCCGGCAGCGTCGAGGACGGCCATGGCATCGGCGACGGGCGACCAGCCATCCTCGCGCTCGTAGGTGGTCTCGCCGTAGCCGCGGGTGTCGTACGCCACGCAGCGGTGCCTGTGACCGAGGCGCTCGACGACGTGCCCCCAGCTGCGGCGATCGTTGACCCCGGCGTGGATCAGGAGGACGTCAACGCCGGCGTCGGCACCGCTGCTCTCAAACGCCAGCTGCGCACGCCCTGAGCTCGCGAACATCCGCGCACAACCTACCGGTCGGTTGCAACGCAAGTTGCGGGCGCGTCGGCACCCGCCTCCTTCCGCCAAAGTCTGGCGGTGAGCAGGTCGCGGACATGCGCGGCGAGCCTGGCCATCGTCGTCGTGGCGATCACGGCGATGGCCCCGGCGTCGCCGGCCGCGGTGCGCGGGAGTCCCCGCGTGGCGGCCCTGCAGGTCGCGCTGCGCGCCGAGCACCTCTATGGCGGCGACGTCGACGGCCGGCCCGGGCCGCAGACGGGCCAGGCGGTGCGCGCCTTCCAGCGCCGCCGGCGCCTGGCGATCGACGGCGTCGCGGGCTCGGCGACGCGCCGCGCGCTCGGCCGCCGGGGACGCCCGGCCTATGCGGCCCGGGTGATCACCATGGGAGCCCGCGGATGGGACGTCGCCGAGCTGCAGTTCCTCATGGCCTGGAGCGGGTTTCCGTCGGGTCCGATCGACGGAGGCTTCGGACCGCGCAGCCGCGCCGCGCTGCTGCGCTACCAGGCGTGGGCGGGGCTCAGGCAGGACGGCGTGGCGGGGCCCGGCACCCTGGCGGCGCTGCAACGCCCCCCGCCGCGGTCGCCGCTCTCGATGACCACACCGATCCAGGGCGTGGTCGGCGACGGCTTCGGCCCGCGCGGCGACTGGTTTCACCCCGGCGTCGACTTCCCGGCGGCGGCGGGAACGGCCGTGCACGCGGCGCGCGGCGGCCGCGTCGCGTTCGCCGGCTGGAACAGCGGCGGGTACGGACAGCTGATCATCATCGACCACGGCGACGGGGTGAGCAGCTGGTACGCGCATCTCTCCCAGCTCGACGTGGCCGCCGGCCGGCAGGTCGCGGCCGGCTCGCTGATCGGCCGCGTCGGCGCCACGGGCTTCGCCACCGGCCCGCATCTGCACTTCGAGGTCCGCGTACGCGATGCGGCGACCGACCCCCTCACGGCCCTGGGCTGACGCTGAACGGGGCGGTCAGCGGCGCGGCTCGATCAGGTACCCCGACCCGAATGCCGGTCCGCGCGCCGCCGTGCACTCGCGCGCGAGGCGCACGAACGCGAGCGCCTGCTGGACGTCGCTGGCGCTCGCCGGGTTGTCCTTGCACCACGTCAGCCGGCCGCGGGCGAAGTCGATGGTGCCGACGAAGGGCACGCCGAGGGTCGAGGTGATGCCGGCGTTGCGCGCCGTGACGACGCCGGCCTCGCAGGAGTAGCGCCCGAGCGCCTTGCGCAGATCGAGCTCGTCGCCGCGGGCGCCGTTGCCGAGCGCGTGGCAGTGCGTGGCCACGATGCTGCGGGCCTTCAGCTCGTGGCGCGCGACGCGCCCGCGCGCGTCGGTCGTGATGGAGCGCTCCAGGCCGGCCACCAGGGCGCGGCGCAGCCGCAGGCGGGTGGCTGCCGGCGCACCGCGCCGGTCGGGGCCGGCGGCCAGCGCGTGATGCGGACGCTGCTCGCGCGCGAGGCGCGCGCGCTCGGTGGCGGCCGCGGCGGCGCGGCGGGCGCGCGCGCTGACGCCGTTGTCGTGCGCCTGACGGCTGAGCACCACCACGATGAGGGCAAGCACGAGCGCCGCCGCCAGCGCCGCGACCGCCTGCAGGATCCGGCGCGTGCGCACGGAGAAGCGGTCGGGTTTCTCGAAGTAGGAGCGCTTGCAGGCGGGGCAGCGCTCGTCGCGGGTGCGCGCCTGCTCGCCGCAATGCGGGCAGGTGCGCAGCGGCACCTCGGGGACGCGCGCGAAGATGCCCCGCACGTCCTCCCGGGCGCGGGCGCGGATTGCCTCCCGGGGATCCTGCTCCGACATCCGCCACCAAGCTTAGAGGCGCGCGATGTGACCGCTCTGTAAAAGTGCGCGTTGACAGCGGACGCAGCGGGCATTGCGCGTCGCCATGAACCAGCGCATCGACCGCCGGACCTTCGTCCGCTCGGCCCTGAGCGCCGGCATCTACGGCTCACTGCCCCTGGGCAACGCCGAGCTGTTCCTGCTCGACACGCGCGAGTACCGCGACGACCAGCCGTGTAACCCGACGGACGCCGCCCTCTCGGCGCCGTGCCCGCCGACGACGACCGACGACCCGTCGCGCACGCTGCTGGGCGCCGAGCAGAAGGCGTGGCTGCATCGCCAACCAGGTGATGATCTGCTCGCTCGACGCGCCCCCGCACAACCCGCTGAACACCGACTCGTGGGACGGCTACGGAGCCGAGCGCAGGGAGCTCGTGGACCACATCGCCGCGCAGTCGATCTCCGACGTCACGTTCGTGACCGGCGACATCCACACCTTCTTCGCCGGCGACGTCACGCGCACCGGCCGCCAATCCGTGCGCGGCGAGGACGGCATCGATCCGGTCAACGGCCCCCCGCGGGCCACCGAGTTCGTCGGTGGCGGGCGTACAAGGGCTACTGCATCCTCGCGGCGGGAGCGGATCGGCTCGGCGTCCGCTACCAGGCGGTCCACGAGCAGCGCTCGCCCGACTCGGGCGTCTTCACGCTGCGGCGCTTCCGCGTGGACGCCGGGCGCCCGGTGGTCATCGACGAGGGTGGCCCGCTGCCGGCGTGAGCCTGGCGGCCCAGTGCTCCAGTGCCGCGACGTGGGCGCCGGTCAGCCCGCTGGCGGGGTCCGTGGTGACGAGGAGCGTCGGCGCCCCCCGCGAGGACGCCCACCCGCGGCAGGAATCGTCGTGCGCGTCGTCGATCCACGCCAGCGGCCGATCGCCCGCATGGGCGTCGATCGCGTCGAGCTTCCAGTGGCGCGACGCACCGTTTTGCGCGGTGAAGGTGAGGAACGGCAGCGCAGTGGGCAGGACTAGGGCACGGAGAAGGTGCTCGTTGGCCTTCTCCTCCCATCCACTGCACCAGACGAGGTCAAAGGGGGCGGCCAATCGGTGCAGGTGCTCGGAAGCGCTGGCCGAAATCAAATGAACGATGCCCTCGACGTTTATCCACTCCCCGCGTGGACGCCTGTCGGATTGAAAGCCGAAAAGCGAGACGACGCCGTCGATGTCCACAAAGAGCAGGGGTTTCTGGTTGCTGCGCATGGTCACGAGTCGTTCGCTAGCCTGTCGCCCTCGCCGTTCGGTCAAGAAGGACTTCGGTGGTGCCGATGAGAGGGTCATCGGACGGTACCGCCACGTTGACCGAACCGGCCCGATGAACCCTGCATGACACTTCAACTCGGCATCCTGCTCGCGCTTCTCTGCGCCGTCGCTTCCAACCTGAGCTTCTTCTTCAAGCACCGCGGTGCTTGCGAGGCTCCGGCCGTCGACGTGCGCCATCCGCTGCGCTCGGCCAAGGCGCTGTACTCCTCGCGCTGGTTCCTGATCGGCATGATCGTCGGCGGCGGGGCCTGGGCCCTGCACGTGGCCGCGATCTCGCTGGTGCCGCTGTCCGTCGTTCAGGTCGTCCTCTCCGGCGGCGTCGTGCTCATCGCCGTGATGGCCGATCGCCTCTTCGGCTTCGAGGTCGGCAAGCGACAGTGGTGGGGCCTCGCCTTCACCGCCGTCGGCCTCGTCCTCCTGGGCATCACGATGCCCCACCCGCACGGCTCGAACTCGGCCTTCTCGCTGGCCGCGATGGTCGGCTTCGAGGGCGCCCTGCTCGGCATGGGCGGCCTGCTCATCCTGGGCCCGCGCGCCGGTGCCCCCGCCGAGCACCACGGCGTCATGCTCGCCGCCGCCTCGGGAATCCTCTTCGGTGTCTGCAACGTCGCGGTCAAGGCCCTCACGGGGCTCGTCGGCCACGAGGGCATCCTCGGCCTCGCCAGCCCGTGGCTGCTGGTTGCCGCGATCGGCTCCTTCACCGCCTTCTACGCCTCGGCCAAGAGCCTGCAGGACGGCGACGCCATCTCGGTCATCGCCATCACCGGCACCTCGGCCAACATCTCCTGCATCGCCGGCGGCATCATCGTCTTCGGCGACCCGATCCCGGGCACCGCGCTGGGGATCGTCGTCCAGGCCATCGCCTTCGTGCTGGTCGTCACCGCTTCGGCGCTGACGCCCGCGCCGGTGCGCTCTGCCGAGCGCGCGGCCGCCACCGCCGCGGCCACCGCCTAACCCGCTTCGGCGCTCCCCGCCAGCAGCACCGCCGCGACGGTCTCCGGGTCGTCATGGAAGGGCACGTGGCCGCAGCCCTGCAGCGCCACGTGGCGTGCGCTCGGCAGCAGCCGCCGGGCACGCGTGGCCTGGCGCGGGATGAGCAGCGCGTCGCGCGTGCCCCACGCGATCGTCACCGGCACGCCGCGCAGCTCGTCGCCCGCGCCGAACCGGTAGGGCCCGAACGCGTCCAGCGCGGACTCGAAGGCCGGAGCAGCGAGGAACGCGTCGATGATCGCCACCGCATCGGCGGGTGACAGCCGCCACGGCCGCCCGTAGATCTGCGAGAAGAGCGCGATGCGCCCGGCCGCCGTGCGCGAGAGCGCAGGCACCGCGGGACGCAGCCGCCTCACGATGGCGCGCGAGGCGCGCAGCGAGCGCTGCGCGAAGGCCAGCTCGCGTGCGTTCCAGAAGCCGGCGGGGGAGACGCCGGTGACCGATGCCACCGCGCCGCGGCGCGCCAGCTCGAGCGCGATGGCGCCGCCCATCGAGTTGCCGGCCACGTGGGGGCGATCGAGGCCCTGCTCGGCGAACCAGCGCTCGAAGTACGCCGTGAAGCCCGCCGGCGTGGGCTCGAAGTCCTCCTGCGGCGACTCGGCGAAGCCCGGGAGGTCGACCGCGATCACCCGGCGCTCGCGGGCGAGGGCGCCCACCACGGGGTCCCAGACGGCGCGGCGGCTGCCGATCCCGTGCAGGAGCACGAGCGGGGGGCCCGCGCCGTGACTCTCGAAGGCGAGTGCCATGCGGTCGGCAGCGTATCCACAGCAGGCCGCTCCACTCTGGACAACAGCACGTGCGCCCGATGGCTTGTGGCGGCGCAATCCGCCCGCTAGCGTTGTCCAATCCGATCAAAGCCGTGACGGATTGGAGAACCGAGAGCATGGCGACGACCGAAACCGCGACGGGCAGCGACCTGCAGGAGCTCGCCCAGCGGCACCTGTGGCTGCATTTCGCCCGCATGGGCGCCTACGGCGAGGGCCACGAGATCCCGATCATCGCCCGCGGCGAGGGCTGCTACGTCTGGGACGACCACGGCAAGAAGTACCTCGACGCGCTCAGCGCCCTGTTCTGCGTCAACATCGGCCACGGCCGCCACGACGTCGCCCAGGCCGGGGCCGACCAGGCGCGCGATCTGGGCTTCTTCACCAACTGGTCCTACGCGCATCCCCCCGCGATCCGGCTGGCGGCGCGGATCGCCGCGCTGGCCCCCGGCGATCTGAACCGCGTCTTCTTCACCAGCGGCGGCTCGGAGGCGGTCGAGGCCGCGCTCAAGCTCGCCCGCCAGTACCACAAGCTCCGCGGCGCGCCGAACAAGACGAAGGTCATCGCGCGCGAGGTCGCCTACCACGGCGCCAGCCTCGGGGCGCTCAGCGCGACCGGCATCACCTCGATGCGCACGCCGTTCGAGCCCTTCACGCCCGGCGGCTGCCACGTGCCCAACACCAACCTCTACCGCCTCGCTCCCGGCTACGGCGTGGAGAACCTCGCCGAGTCGATCGCCCAGCGCATCGAGTTCGAGGGTCCCGAGACGGTGTCGGCCGTGATCCTCGAGCCCGTCCAGAACGCCGGCGGCTGCTTCACGCCGCCCGAGGGCTACTTCCAGCGCGTGCGCGAGATCTGCGACCAGTACGACGTGCTGCTGATCTCCGACGAGGTCATCTGCTCGTGGGGGCGCCTGGGCCACTTCTTCGGCGCCGAGCGCTACGGCTACCAGCCCGACATCATCACGACGGCCAAGGGCATCACGTCGGCCTATGCGCCGATGGGCGCGGTCATCGCGTCGGACGCCGTGTTCGAGCCCTTCGCCGACGGCAAGACCTCGTTCCTGCACGGCATCACCTTCGGCGGGCACCCGATCGCCGCCGCGGTGGCCATGGCCAACATCGACGTCTTCGAGCAGGAGGGGATCCTCGAGAACGTCCGGGAGAACGAGGGCGCCCTGCGGGCGATGCTCGACTCGCTGCGCGACATCGAGATCGTCGGCGACGTGCGCGGCGCCGGGTACTTCCACGCGCTCGAGTTGGTCCCGGACCGCGACACCAAGCACCACTTCACGCGCGAGCAGAGCGAGACGCTGATCCGCGGCTACCTCAGCGCGGAGATGTACTCGCGCGGGCTCATCTGCCGTGCCGATGACCGCGGGGACCCCGTCATCCAGTTCTCGCCGCCGCTCATCGCCGGCCCCGAGCAGTTCGAGGAGATCGAGGCCGTGCTGCGCCCGGTGCTCGAGGAGGCCTCGCGCAGGATGCTGCACGGGTGACGCCATGCTGACGATCCGCGACGTGCTGGCCGACGTCGACGTCGCCCTGCTGGCGGGCGAGGCGAACGTCGACATGCCGGTCCGCTGGGTGCACATCTCCGAGCTGTGCGACCCCACGCCGTGGCTCTCGGGTGGCGAGTTGCTGCTCACGACCGGGCTGGCGCTCGACAGCCCCAAGGTGCAGCGCGCGTACATCGCCACCCTGGCCGACCACGGCCTGGCCGGGCTGGGCGTCGGTACCGGCTTCACGCACGAGAAGGTGCCCAAGGCGCTGATCGACGCCGCCCGCGAGCGCGACTTCCCGCTCTTCGAGGTGCCCTACGAGCTGCCGTTCATCGCCCTCACCGAGAAGGCCTTCACGCGGCTGGTCAACGAGCAGTACGCGCTGCTGCAGCGCTCGATCGCCGCCCAGGAGCGCCTGCAGCGCATCGTGTTGTCCGAGCGCGGCCTCGACGCCATCGTCGGCGCGCTGGCCACGCTCATCGGCGGCCCCGCGCTGGTCTTCGACGGCCGCGGCGAGCTGCAGGCCATGCGGACCTTCCGCCGCGAGCTCGATCCCGAGGTCGTGGCGGCGCTGGGCGACGAGGTGCGCGAGCGCGCGCGCCGCGGCGACGGGCGCGGCTTCGTGCCCAGCCACCCGGAGTTCGCGCCGCGCGGGATGGCGCTGCCGATCGCCAGCGGCGAGGCGCCGCGCACCGCGGCCGGCGCCGGGGCGCTGCCGCAGGCGTGGCTCGTGGCGGCCAAGGACTCCGACGGCCTGGCCGAGATCGACCGGCTCATCCTGCACCAGGCGGTGACCGTCGTCGCCCTCGAGCTCCTGCGCCGCCGCGTGGCCGATTCGACCGAGCGCCGGCTGGCCGGCGACGTGCTCTCGGCCGTCATCGCCGGCGAGCTCCACGGCGCCGACCTCGCGCGCCGGCTGGAGCCGTTCGGCCTGGGCGGGCGCGTGACCGCGCTCGTGCTCAGCCCGCCCGAGCGCACGACGCCCGAGGCCTGCGAGGCCGCGCTGACCGAGGCGCTGCGCAGCGAGGCGGTCAGTGGGCTGGTCGCCCCGGCAGGCCGCTACGTCGTCGCGCTGCTGCCCGGCTTCCTCGACGACGAGCTCTACGAGCTCGCCGAGCGCGCGGTCGCCGGTGCGGGGCAGGCCGTCGGCGCCCGTCCGGCGGCCGGGGCCGGGCGCGCCGTGCCCGCGGGCCGCGCGCGCGAGGCCTACCACGAGGCGCGCTGCGCGCTGGAGGCGCGCGCGCTGGGCTCGGTCACCACCAACGGCAACGGGGCGCACGCGCCATCGGTGGCCACCTTCCGCGATCTGGGCTCCTTCCAGCTGCTGCTCTCGCTGCAGGACACCGATGCGCTGCGGCTGTTCTGCGAGTCGCTCCTGGGGCCGATCGAGCACGGCGAGGGCCACTACGGCGGCGAGCTCATGCGTTCGCTGGAGGCCTTCATCGAGTGCAACGGCCAGTGGGAGGCGGCTGCGCGACGGCTGTACTGCCACCGTCATACGCTGCGCTATCGCATCCGCAAGATCGAGGAGCTCACCGGGCGCGACCTGAGCTCCGCGCGCGACCGCATCGAGTTCTGGCTGGCGCTGCGCGGCCGTGAGATCGTGACTCGTCCACCCATGCACAGCGAGGTTCCCCAGTGAAGGTCGGCGTCCCCACCGAGATCAAGACCGACGAGTACCGCGTCGCGCTGACCCCCTCGGGCGTGCGCGAGCTCTCCGATCGCGGCCACGAGGTCGTCGTGCAGGCCGGCGCCGGCGAGGGCTCGGCGATCACCGACGAGGACTACGTCGCCCAGGGCGCGCAGATCCTCCCCGACGCCGACGCGGTCTTCGCCGAGGCCGACCTGATCGTCAAGGTCAAGGAGCCCCAGCCCGTCGAGGTCGCGCGGCTGGAGCCGCGCCACACGCTCTTCACCTACCTGCACCTGGCGCCCGATCCCGGCCAGACGAAGGGCCTGGTCGCGTCCGGCGCGACCGCGATCGCTTATGAGACCGTCGAGGACTCGCGCGGGCGCCTGCCCCTGCTGGCCCCCATGAGCGAGGTGGCGGGCAAGATCGCCACGCAGGCGGGCGCCTTCATGCTCGAGAAGCCGATGGGCGGCCGCGGGCTGCTGCTCGGCGGGGTGCCCGGGGTGGCGGCGGGGAAGGTCATGGTCATCGGGGGCGGCGTGGTCGGCCAGAACGCGGCCGAGATCTCCGTCGGCCTGGGCGGCGAGACCTACGTCTACGACCGCTCGATCGACCGCCTGCGCGAGCTCGAGGTGCTGCTCAACGGGCGCGTCTCGACGTGCTTCGCCTCGACGCTGGAGATCGAGTCGCGACTGCCCGAGATGGACCTCGTCATCGGGGCCGTGCTCGTGCACGGGGCCACGGCGCCGCGCGTGATCACGCGCGCGCAGCTCAAGCTGATGAAGAAGAACGCGGTGCTGGTCGATGTCTCGATCGACCAGGGCGGCTGCTTTGAGACCTCGCGCCCGACCACGCACTCCGACCCGACCTACCAGGTCGACGGCATCACGCACTACTGCGTGGCCAACATGCCCGGCGCCGTGCCGATCACCGCGACCTGGGCGCTGACCAACGCCACGATGCCCTACCTGATCAAGCTCGCCGACGAGGGCGTGCACCGTGCCCTCGGCGCCGACCCCGGGTTCATGAAGGGCCTCAACGTGGCCGCCGGCAAGCTCACCTACGAGCCGGTCGCGCGCGACCAGGGCCTCGAGTACACGCCACCCGAGGACGCGCTCGCGGCAGTGCCCACCGGGTAGGCGGCCGTTAGATCCCGTCGAGGACCTCGGCCATCCGCCGCAGCACCTGCGCGGCCTGGCCGAGCTGGTCCGCGGACAGGTCGGCGAGCGCCTCCTGCCAGCGCTGCTCGAGCTCGGTGCGCTTGACCTCGAAGACCTCGCGGCCGGAGGGCGTGAGGCGGTTGAGCACGACGCGGCGGTCGGTGTCGCTGCGGACGCGCTCGACGAGGCCGAGCTCGGCCAGGTGGTCGAGGGCCTGGGTGGCGGAGGCGGGCGAGAGGTCGGCGCCGGCGGCGAGCTTGCTCGCCGGCGACTCGTCGACCTCGGCCAGGCGGCGCAGGAGGTGGAACTGCGCGAAGCTCAGGCCGCCGGCCTTGGCGTCGCGCCCACGCAGCCGCCGCTGGGCCGCGGTGAAGGCCTGGACGGCCTCGCGCAGCTCGACGGCGACCTCGCTGCGGGTGACGGTCGGCATCGTCGCCATCCTAGGCCGCGGCCTCGGCGAGGACACCGGCCGGGAGCGCCTGTTCGCGCTCGGCGCTCTCCGCGCGGGCGAGGACGAACGCGGGGATCGCGGCCACGCCGGTGAGCAGCAGCACCCACATGTAGGTGTGGCCGAACGCGCCGGCCGCGGCGGCCGGCGTGTGCGCGCCGCTGGTCAGGCCGTGCTGAAGCACGACGGTGAGCAGGGCGGTCCCGATCGAGCCGCCGACGCGCTGCAGGACGTTGAGCTGCGGCGTGGCGTGGGCGATGTCCTCGGGGCGCAGGTGTGAATAGGCCGCGGTCATGGCCGGCATCATCGTCAGGCCGATGCCCAGGCCACGACCGATCATCGCCGCGGAGGTCAGCAGATAGGACGTGTCGGCCTGCAGGGCGATGAAGGGCAGCGTGGTCACCAGCGTCACCGCCAGGCCGACGAGCGCGACGCGCCCACCGCCGACTCGGTCGCTGAAGCGGCCGGCCAGCGGCATCGCGATCGCGGCGCCGATGCCCTGCGGGATGAGCAGCAGGCCGGTCGTCACGGCGTCCTCGCCGCGGACGAGCTGGAAGTACAGCGGCATGATGATCATCGCGCCGAAGAGACACGCGCCGAGGACGAAGGTCGTCGCCGCGGCGGCGCTGAAGGACGCGCTGCGGAACAACCGCACGTTGAGCAGCGGCTCGTCGGTGCGCAGCGCGTGGAACACGAAGGCCGTTACCAGCGCGACCCCGGCGACCAACGGACCGTAGGCCTGCGGGGCCCCGAGGCCTCCGCTCTGGCCGATCTCGGCCAGGCCGTAGACGAAGAGCGGCACGCCGAAGGCCAGCAGCGCGAGCCCGACGCGATCGAGCTTGGTGCGAAAGACGCCCTCCTCGACGTTCGGCAGCAGGCGCATGCCCATGGCGACGGCGGCGATGCCGACGGGCACGTTGACGTAGAAGATCCAGCGCCAGTCGAGGTGGTCGAGGATGAGGCCGCCGAGGGTCGGGCCGAAGATGGGGGCGAGGATCATCGGCAGCCCGATGACGGACATGATCCGGCCCAGTCGGGCAGGGCCGGCGGCGCGCGTGAGCATCATCGTGCCGACGGGCATGATCATGCCGCCGCCGATGCCCTGAAGGACGCGGAAGATGACGAGCGTCTCGGTCGACCACGCCAGCCCCGACAGGGCGGAGCCCAGCGTGAAGAGGACCACCGAGGCGATCCACAGCCGCTTGGCGCCGAAGCGCCCCGCCGCCCAGCCGGAGACCGGGATCACCGCGGCCAGCGCCAGCATGTAGCCGGTCGCCACCCATTGGATATCGGCCAGCGGCGAGTGCAGGTCGCGGCCCAGCGTGTCGAGCGCGACGTTGACGATTGTCGTGTCGAGGATCGACAGGATGGCGCCGATGACGACGACGGCGGCGATCCGCCAGACGTGGGGTTCGATGCGGTCGGTGTTCATACGGCGGCTCCGGTCTTCGATTCCTGAAGGTTCAAGATAATTAGGTAACTAAAGATTAGCAACCTCTGTATCGGCAGGCAAGCCCCTGGGCTTGAGCCTTCCGGCCATAGGCCGCTGCTACCATGCGCGCCGCATGCCGACCACGAGCCAGCTCGTCCGTAAGGGACGCACTCCCAAGAGCAAGAAGCTGTCCACACCGGGCCTGAAGTCCGGGAAGGGCCGCAAGAAGAAGGTCGCCGCGCCACAGCGCCGCGGCGTCTGCACGCGCGTCTATACGACGACGCCGAAGAAGCCGAACTCGGCCCTGCGCAAGGTGGCCCGCGTGCGCATCTCGGGCGGCATCGAGGTCACGGCCTACATCCCGGGCGAGGGCCACAACCTGCAGGAGCACTCAGTCGTGCTCGTCCGCGGGGGCCGCGTCAAGGACCTGCCGGGCGTGCGCTACAAGGTCGTGCGCGGCACGCTCGACGCCGCCGGCGTCAGCGATCGCAAGAAGGCCCGTTCGCAGTACGGAGTGAAGAAGAAGTAATGCCCCGTCGCGCCGCAGCCCAGATCCGGCCCATCGAGCCGGACTCCCTTCACCGCTCCCGCCTCGTCCAGCAGGTCATCAACAAGGTGATGCTCGACGGCAAGAAGTCGACCGCCGAGGGCATCGTCTACGACGCCCTCGCCGTCCTCAGCGAGCGTTCGGGCAAGGACCCGGTCGAGTCGCTGGAGCTGTCGATCAAGGCACTCACCCCCGTCCTCGAGGTCCGCTCCCGCCGCGTCGGCGGCGCGACCTACCAGGTGCCGGTCGAGGTCCCCGCGCGTCGCGCGAAGACCCTCGCCGTCCGCTGGCTGGTCGAGTTCGCGCGCCAGCGCCGCGAGAAGACCATGGCCCAGCGCCTGGCCAACGAGCTCCTCGACGCCCAGCAGCAGCAGGGCGGCGCCTACAAGCGCAAGGACGACATCTACCGCATGGCGCAGGCCAACAAGGCCTTCGCGCACTACCGCTGGTAGCGCCCCGGGGGGCGAACCCCCGAAGCGTGCTGACTAATAGGGCCAGTGGCCCGAAAAGTCAGCACGGTAGAAGCGATGCTCGCCGAAATGGCGGCGCGGTCGCACGGCGTGGTCAGACGCGGACAGCTGCTGGCCGCGGGCATCACAGGCGATGAGATCACGCACCGGCTTTCCCTCGGTGCGCTGTTGCGGGAACACCGCGGCGTCTATCTAGTCGGGCACCGCGCGCCGAGCGTGGAAGCCCGTTACCTCGCGGCCGTTTGGGCCTGCGGCGACGGTGCGGTCCTGAGCGGCCGCGCGGCCGCACACCTGTGGGGAATCCTCAAGGGCCCAGCGCCGCCGCCGGAGGTGACCGCGCCGGGCGAGCACCGAATCCCGGGCGTCACCACTCACCGCGCACGGAGCATCGAGCGGACGACTCACCGCGCCATCCCGATCACCACCGTCCCCCGCACCCTCGTCGACCTCGCAGCCCACCTCTCCCTCGATGATCTCGCCCGAGCCTGCCACGAGGCCGGGGTCAAATACGACACGACGCCACACCAGGTCGACGCCGTCCTGACCAAGCACCCGAAGACCAAGGGTGCCGCGAACCTCCGGGAGATCCTCCACGGCGACGTCCACGTGACCCTGAGCAAGCTCGAACGCGAATTCCTGGCGCGACTCGAAGAAGCCGACCTTCCGCGACCCATAACGAACCGACGAGCCCACGGCCGCCGCGTCGACTGCCGCTGGCCCGACCGCCGCCTCACCGTCGAACTCGACAGCTACCGCTACCACCGCTCGCGCCACGCGTGGGAGCAGGACCGCCGGCGCGAGCGCGAGGCCCGGGCCCGCGGCGACGAGTTCCGCCGCTACACCTACGGCGACGTCCACGACAGCCCAGGCCTGATGCTCGCCGAACTGCACGCGCTCCTGCGATAGCGTCGCCGCCAATGATCGCCGCCGCCCTCATCGACGAAGCGGCACGGCGGATCGCGACAGCCGCCCCCGGCGCGCGCGTGATCCTCTTCGGCTCGCAGGCACGCGGCGAGGCGGGCCCCGACAGCGACGTCGACCTCCTGGTCGTCGAGCCGAGCGTCGACGATCGCTTCGGCGAGATCGTCCGCCTGCAGCGCGTGCTCGCGCCGCTGCGCCTGCCGGCCGACGTCGTCGTGGTGTCCGAAGCCCACGTCGAGGAGTGGGGCGACGTGCAGAACACGATGCTCCACGACGCGCTGCGCGAGGGCCGGGTCCTTGGCCAAGCGTGACGGGCGCGACCTCGCGCGCGTGATCGCCACCAACGCCGAGCGCGATGCCGTGGCGGTCGAGAAGCTCGCCCCCGATCCCGAGCTCGCCGACGACATCGTCGGACTGCATGCCCAGCAGGCCGCCGAGAAGTACCTCAAGGCCGTTCTCGCCTACCGCGGCGTCACCTACCGCCGCGTCCACAGCATCACCTATCTGCTCGGCCTGCTCGAGGTCCACGAGGTCCCGCCACCGCCGCGCGCCGCGGAGCTCGAGACGCTCACGCCGTGGGCCCCGCAGGCCCGTTACGACCACGACACCGGCGGCGCCGTGCTCGATCGCGCGGCGGCGGTCGAGCTGGTGGCCGCGGTGCGCGCGTGGGCCGAGGCGGTTGTGCTCTGACACTCGGTTGCGCCGAGTCACGCCGCCGGACTACCCGCGCGTTCCTTCGATCTCGAAGGCCACCGCGGCACCCGCGGACTGCGGCCCGAGAACACCCTTGCCGCGTTCGGCAAGGCGATGGAGATCGGCGTCACCACGCTCGAGCTCGACACCGGCGTGACCAAGGACGGCGTCGTGGTCGTCTCCCACGAGCGGCGGATCTCGTCGCTCGAGTGCCAGGGGCCCTACGTCGGCAAGCTCATCCACGAGCTGACCTACGCGCAGATCCAGAAGCTCGACTGCGGCACGCGCCACCCGGCCGACCCCTCGACCGATCCGTTCGTCGGCACGCAGGAGGCCGTGCCCGGCACGCACATGCCGAGCCTGGCTCAGGTCTTCCAGCTCGTCAACCGCTACGGGGCCAACCGCGTGCAGTTCGACATCGAGACCAAGCGCGACCCGACGCTGCCCAAGGAGACCGTGGGGCCGACGACGTTCGCCAAGAAAGTCATCGCCGTCATCTCGCGCTACCACATGACCAAGCGCTCGGTCCTTCAGTCCTTCGACTGGAGCACCCTGCAGGCCGCGCGCAAGATCAAGCCGCGCCTGCGCCGCGCGGCGCTGGCCCAGAAGGCGACGATCTTCCCCGGCACGCCGTGGACCGGCGGCATCGACATCAGGCCCAACGCGTTCAACGGCGACCTCGCGCGCGTCGTGGCCGACAAGCTCCACGCGCAGGTCCTCTCGGTCAACTACCCCGACATCACCAACGCGCTCATCAGCGCGTCGCACCACCGTGGGCTGACCATCATCCCGTGGACCGTCGACGATCCGGCCGACATGGCTGCGGCCATCGACCGCGGCCTCGACGGCCTGATCACCGACTATCCCGACAAGGCCCGCGCCGTGATGGACGCCAAGGGCCTCGACCTGCCGGAGCCGATCGAGTCGCCCTTCGACATCGAGGGCCACCGCGGCGCCCGCGCCTACCGGCCCGAGAACACGCTGAGCGCCTATCGCTACGGCCTCGATCACGGCGTGGACACGCTCGAGATGGACATCGGCGTGACCAAGGACGGCGTGCTGGTCATGTCCCACAACCGCCAGGTCAACGGCACGCACTGCCACGACACGGCGCCGGTCACCCCGGGCGATCCGCTCTTCCCTTACGCGGGCAAGAACATCAAGGACCTCACGCTGGCGCAGATCAAGACGCTCGACTGCGGGTTCACCGATCCGGGCTTCCCCAAGCAGGTCCGCCAGCCCGGCGAGAAGATGCCCACGCTGCAGGAGGTCTTCGACCTCGTGGCCTCGCGTGAGGACGACCACGTGCGCTTCAACATCGAGACGAAGATCAGCCCGCTGGTCGACGACACCGTGCCCTATGACGTCATGACGGCCAAGCTCGTCAAGGCGATCGAGGACAACGGCCTGCAGGACCGGGCGATGATCGAGTCCTTCGACTGGCGCACGATCATGCTGTCCAAGCAGCTCGACCCGCGCATCGACACCGTCGGGCTCATCTGGCAGTTCTCCGGCGCCGACTGCGACGCCCTCGACGACGAGTGCTCGCTGGAGGCGGTGCAGGGCGACCCGTCGGTCATCAGCCCGTGGACCAACGGCCTGGACTGGTGGCAGTTCCGCGACGTGGGCAAGCTGCTGAGGGCGGCCCACGCCGACGTCGACTCGCCCAACTGGCAGGTCCTCGATCCCAACCAGGGCACCAACGACACCGGCGACGTCAACACCAAGGAGGACCCGCGCAACTACCACGGGCCCCCGACGCCGGTGTTGCAGCGCAAGTACCACCTGCGCGTCGTGCCCTACACGGTCGACGACGAGGCGATCATGCAGCGCGTGATCGACCTGGGCGTCGACGGGATCATCTCCGACGATCCCGACCTGCTCGGCCTCGTGGCCAAGCGCAACGGCCTAGCCTAGGCGACGTCCGCCGAGCGCTCCCGTCCCCGCGCACGCGGGGCGGGGGCGCTCCTGGCGGGCAGCGCGAGCATCAGCCCGCCGCTGACCAGCAGCAGCACCGCGCCCAGCGTCTCCAGGTAGAAGCCGGCCTTGGGCCCGGCGGCCGCGTCCTCGTAGACCTCGCCGATGAAGCCCGTCTGGTTGAGGTCGGGCACGTCGCCGACGAGCGCGATCAGCAGCGCGACGAGCCCCAGCGCGGCGATGGCGGCCATGGCCGGGCGCGCGCCGCGCAGGGCGCCGGCGATCATCGCCGCGGCGAACAGCGCGATGAGCAGCAGAGCGGGGCCGTGGCGGTCCCAGCCGCTGAGGTGCGTGTCGTGGCCGGGGACCTTCGTCGTCGTCCCGACGGTGATCTCGATGACGGTGGCGAAGGTGGCCAGGAGCAGGCAGATCACACCCGCCGCGGCGGCTGCCAGAAGGGCCAAACGGAGCCCATTTGCGCTGGGAAAGGAGGGGAGGGAGGGCGCCATGCCTTTGCTATAGTCGTTCGTCGTTCGTTTGACGTGCGCCGGTTTGTTTTGCGCCTGTCGAGCGGCTCTCTGCGTCCGAATGGAGACCTCGAGCACATAGCGCGCCCCCCAGGCAACAGACCGGTTGTGCGCGCGGGCCCGAGGGGCCCGTTCTTTTTGCCCACTTCCCCCCATCTTTGAGCTGAACCATGCCTCGCAAGTACGCACTCGAGAAGACCCGGAACATCGGGATCATGGCCCACATCGACGCGGGCAAGACGACGACGACCGAGCGCATCCTCTATTACACGGGGCGGACCTACAAGATCGGTGAGGTCCACGAGGGCGCCGCGACGATGGACTGGATGGAGCAGGAGCAGGAGCGCGGCATCACCATCACGTCGGCCGCGACCACGTGCGAGTGGCGCGACCACCGCATCAACATCATCGATACGCCGGGCCACGTCGACTTCACCGTCGAGGTCGAGCGCTCGCTGCGCGTCCTTGACGGCGCGATCGCGCTGTTCGACTCCGTCGCCGGCGTCGAGCCGCAGTCCGAGACCGTCTGGCGCCAGGCCGACAAGTACCACGTCCCGCGCATCGCGTTCATCAACAAGATGGACCGCATCGGCGCGGACTACGACATGTCGATCCGCACGATGATCGACCGCCTGGGCGCTCACCCGGTGCCGCTGCAGCTGCCGATCGGGGTCGAGGCCGACCTGCGGGGCATCATCGACCTCGTCGAGATGAACGCGATCATCTACAAGGACGAGCTCGGCAAGGAGTTCGACGTCGTCGAGATCCCGGCAGAGCACGCCGAGGCCGCCGCGGAGGCGCGCGAGCACCTCGTCGAGGAGGTCTCCCACTACGACGACGAGCTCGTCGAGCTCATCCTCGAGGACGCCGAGATCCCGGTCGCGCTGCTCAAGCGCGCGATCCGCAAGGCCACGCTCGAGCTCAAGCTGACACCGGTCCTGTGTGGCTCGGCGTTCAAGAACAAGGGCGTCCAGCCGCTGCTCGACGCGGTTCTCGACTACCTGCCCAGCCCGCTCGACGTCCCGCCGATGTACGGCCTGGAGACCGTCCGCGGGGAGGACGAGCCGCGCGAGGTCGTCCGCCCGGCCGACGACTCGGCGCCCTTCGCGGCGCTGGCGTTCAAGATCATGGCCGACCCCTTCGTCGGCAAGCTCACCTACTTCCGCGTGTACTCGGGCAAGCTCTCCGCGGGCGGGCGCGTGCTCAACGTGACGACCGGCCGCACCGAGCGCGTCGGGCGCATCCTGATGATGCACGCCAACGATCGCGAGGAGGTCGACGAGGTCTACGCGGGCGACATCGCGGCGGGCGTCGGCATCAAGCAGATCGTCACCGGCGACACGCTGGCCGCCCCCGACGCGCCGGTCCTGCTGGAGAACATCACGTTCCCCGAGCCGGTCATCAAGGTCGCCGTCGAGCCGAAGACCAAGGCCGACCAGGAGAAGATGTCGATCGCCCTCGGCCGCCTGGCCGAGGAGGACCCGACCTTCCGCGTCTCCAGCAACGAGGAGACCGGCCAGACCGAGATCTCCGGCATGGGCGAGCTGCACCTCGAGATCCTCGTGGACCGCATGAAGCGCGAGTTCAACGTCGAGGCCAACGTCGGAAAGCCGCAGGTCTCCTACCGCGAGACCATCCGCGGCACCGCGCAGAAGGTCGAAGGCCGCTTCGTGCGCCAGACCGGTGGCTCGGGCCAGTACGGCATCGTCTACATCGACATCGAGCCGGCGCCCGGCGAGGGCTTCGACTTCGTCTCGAAGATCCGCGGCGGCTCGGTGCCCAGCGAGTTCATCCCCGCCGTGGAGAAGGGCGTCGAAGAGGCGCTGCAGACCGGCGTGCGCGCCGGCTACCCGATGGTCGACATCCGGGTCACGCTCGTGGACGGCAAGTACCACGACACGGACTCCTCGGAGATCGCCTTCAAGATCGCCGGGTCGCTGGCCTTCAAGGAGGCCGCGCGGCGCGCCAAGCCGATCCTGCTCGAGCCCATTTTCAAGGTCGAGGTCGTCACTCCCGAGGAGTTCCTCGGCGACGTCATCGGCGACCTCAGCCGCCGACGCGGTCGGCTGGAAGGTCAGGAGCGGCGCGGCAACGCGCTGGTCGTCACCGCCTATGTTCCGCTGAGCGAGATGTTCGGCTACGTCACGGACCTGCGATCCAACACCCAGGGCCGCGCGACGTCGACCATGCAGTTCGAGCGCTACGACGAGGTGCCCCCCAACATCGCCGAGCAGATCGTGGGCGACCGCGCCGGCGAGCCAGTGCCCGCCTGATCAGATTCGATAGTTTTCGCAAGTTCGTCAAAGAGGAGCTAGAAGAACGTGGCCAAGGAGAAGTTCGAGCGCGACAAGCCGCATGTCAATGTCGGGACCATCGGTCATATCGACCATGGCAAGACGACGCTGACCGCTGCAATCACGAAGGTGCTGTCCGAGACGTACGGCGGCCAGGCGCGTTCGTTCGACGAGATCGACAACGCTCCGGAGGAGCGTGAGCGCGGCATCACGATCGCGACGTCGCACGTCGAGTACGAGACGAGCAACCGTCATTACGCCCACGTGGACTGTCCGGGCCACGCGGACTACGTGAAGAACATGATCACGGGCGCCGCGCAGATGGACGGCGCGATCCTGGTCGTGTCCGCGGCCGACGGGCCCATGCCCCAGACGCGCGAGCACATCCTGCTCGCCCGCCAGGTCGGCGTGCCCTACATGGTCGTCTTCCTCAACAAGGCGGACATGGTCGACGACGAGGAGCTCCTCGAGCTCGTCGAGGTCGAGGTCCGCGACCTGCTGACCGAGTACGACTTCCCGGGCGACGACATCCCCTTCGTCACCGGCTCGGCGCTCAAGGCGCTCGAGGGCGACGAGCAGTACACGGCCAAGATCATCGAGCTCGCCGAGCAGCTCGACGCTTACATCCCGCAGCCCGAGCGCCCGCTGGACCGCCCGTTCCTGCTGCCGGTCGAGGACGTCTTCTCGATCACCGGCCGCGGCACGGTGGCCACCGGACGCATCGAGCAGGGCGTGGTCAACACCGGTGACACGGTGGAGATCGTCGGCGTCAAGGACACGACCACCAGCGTCGTGACCGGCGTCGAGATGTTCCGCAAGATCCTCGACCAGGGCCAGGCCGGCGACAACGTCGGCTGCCTGCTGCGCGGCACCAAGCGCGAGGAGATCGAGCGCGGCCAGGTGCTGTGCAAGCCCGGGTCGATCACGCCGCACACCCAGTTCAAGGCCGAGGTGTACGTCCTCAAGAAGGAAGAGGGCGGGCGCCACACGCCGTTCTTCACGGGCTACCGCCCGCAGTTCTACTTCCGCACCACCGACGTGACGGGCGTGGCCAAGCTGCCCGAGGGCGTCGAGATGGTCATGCCCGGCGACAACGTCCAAATGGAGATCGAGCTCATCCAGCCGATCGCCATGGATCAGGGCCTGCGGTTCGCCATCCGCGAGGGTGGCCGCACCGTCGGCTCGGGCGTGGTCTCCGAGATCGTCAAGTAACGCCCGCGCGAGGGCGGGCGAACCCGCCCGCCCTCCGCATGAAACAACCCGACGGATACGACGTGCGAATGCGAGGGCCCCGCGGGGCGGGGCCCTTTCTGGCGCACTAACCCAGACAAAACTTCACAGCAGACGTAGGACGGAAAGACACGAGCCTCAGAACATGGCAACCGCCACTCAGAACAAGATCCGCATTCGCCTGAAGGCGTACGACCACTCGGCCATCGAGACCGCGGCCAAGGAGATCGTCGAGACGGCGACGCGCACCGGCGCCACCGTGTCCGGCCCCGTTCCGCTGCCCACGGAGAAGAACGTCTACTGCGTGATCCGCTCGCCCTTCAAGGACAAGGACTCGCGCGAGCACTTCGAGATCCGCACGCACAAGCGGCTCATCGACATCCATCAGCCGACGCCCAAGACGGTCGACTCGCTCCAGCGCCTCGACCACCTGCCCGCCGGCGTCGACATCGAGATCCGTCTGGCCGGCTGACATGCCAGCGATCCTTGCCAAAAAGCTCGGGATGACCCAGGTCTTCATGGAGGACGGTCGCGTGGAGCGCGTCACCGTCCTGGAGGCCGGGCCGTGCCCCGTGACCGGGATCCGCACGCTGGACCGCGACGGCTACGAGGCCGTGCAGCTCGCGTTCGGCCTGGTCAAGGAGAAGCACCTCTCCAAGCCCGAGCTCGGCCATCTCAAGAAGGCCGACGCGCCGCCCATGAAGCACGTGGTCGAGTTCCGCGACGAGGCCGCCGAGCTCCAGGTCGGCGAGACGGTCAAGGCCGATGCGTTCACCGAGGGCGACAAGGTCAAGATCTCCGGCGTCTCCAAGGGCAAGGGCTTCCAGGGCACGATCAAGCGCCACGGCTTCGCCAGCGGCCCCAAGTCGCACGGCTCGCACAACGTCCGCGCCCCGGGCTCGATCGGCGCCGCCGCGTATCCCGCGCGCGTCTTCAAGGGCATCCGCGGCCCGGGCCAGATGGGCAACAAGCGCGTGACCCAGAAGGGCCTGTCCGTGGTCCGGGTGGACGCCGAGAACAACCTGCTGCTCGTGCGCGGCTCCGTACCGGGCCCGCGCAACGGCGTCGTGGAGGTGCGCACCGATGGCTGATGCTCCGATCCTGGGCGCAGCGAAGACCAAGAAGGTCGCGCTCGACGACGTCGCCTTCGGCGCTCGCTTCAACGGGCCGCTGGTGCACGAGTCGGTTCGCGCCGAGCTCAACGCGCGCCGCCAGGGCACCTCGTCGACCAAGACGCGCGGCAACGTGCGCGGCGGCGGCGCCAAGCCGTGGCGCCAGAAGGGCACCGGGCGCGCTCGCGCCGGCTCGTCGCGCTCGCCGATCTGGACCGGCGGCGGCGTGGTCTTCGGGCCCCAGCCGCGCCACTACACCTTCAAGGTCAACCGCAAGGAGCGCCGGGCGGCGCTGCGCAGCGCGCTGAGCGCGCACGCCGATCGCGGCACCATCGCGATCCTCGACCCGTCGCCCTTCGATGCGCCGTCGACCAAGAAGGCCAACGACCTGATCGCCGAGTGGGCCGCGGGCGGCTCGGTCCTCGTCGTGCTGACCGAGGAGCAGGCCGACGTGGCGCTCTCGTTCCGCAACCTGCGCCGCGTCTCGGTCCTGCCGTCGACCAACTGCGGGGTCGCCGACCTCATCGGCGCCGCCTCGCTGCTGATCTCCGAGGACGCGCTGGACGAGCTGACCAAGCGCGCCAAGGGCGAGAAGACCACCGTCGCGGATGAGGAGGGCACGGAGTAATGGACCACAGCCAGGTCATCATCCGCCCCGTCGTGAGCGAGAAGAGCTACGTGCTCGCCGCCAACGACAAGTACACCTTCCGCGTCCATCCCGACGCGCACAAGACCCAGATCCGCCAGGCCGTTGAGGCGCTCTTCGACGTCAAGGTCGTCGCCGTGCGCACCGCCTCGGTCAAGTCCAAGCCCAAGCGCCGCGGCATCACCGCGGGGCGCACACGCAGCTGGAAGAAGGCGATCGTCCAGGTGCGCGCCGGCGACACGATTCCGATCTTCCAGGGCCTACAGGGTCTCGAGGGCTGATCCAGCATGGCGATTCGCAAGCCCAAGCCCACGAGCCCCGGCCGGCGCTTCTCGACCTACCCGGACTTCGCGGAGGTCACGAAGACCGATCCCGAGAAGTCGCTCGTCGAGGGCCTGACCAAGAGCGGCGGGCGCAACGCCCGCGGGCGCAAGACCTCGCGCCATCGCGGCGGCGGGGCCAAGCGCCTGTACCGCAAGATCGACTTCAAGCGCCGCAAGGACGGCGTCCCGGCCAAGGTGGCGGCGATCGAGTACGACCCGAATCGCTCGGCGTACATCGCGCTGCTGCACTACGTCGACGGCGCCAAGGCCTACATCCTCGCGCCCAACCGCCTCACGGTCGGCATGACCGTGGAGTCCGGCACCGGCGCCGAGATCGCGGTGGGCAACGCGCTGCCGCTGCGCAGCATGCCGGTGGGCACCGTGGTGCACAACGTCGAGCTGCAGCCCGGCCGCGGCGGCCAGCTCGCGCGCTCGGCGGGCACCGGCGTGCAGCTCATGGCCAAGGAGGGCGACTACGCGACGCTGCGCCTGCCCTCCGGCGAGATGCGCCTGGTGCGCGTGGACTGCCGCGCCACCGTGGGCACGATCGGCAACGCCGATCACCAGAACGTCAAGATCGGCAAGGCCGGCCGCAAGCGCCACATGGGCGTCCGCCCGCAGACGCGCGGCACGGCCATGAACCCCGTCGACCACCCGCACGGTGGCGGCGAGGGCTCGACCACCGCCGGTCGTCACCCCGTCACGCCGTGGGGCGTGCCCACCCTGGGCTACCGCACGCGCAAGAAGAACAAGACGTCGGACCGCTACATCGTGCGCGGTCGCCGTCGTGGGAAGGGCAAGCGCCAGAGATGAGCCGTTCAAGCAAGAAGGGCCCGTGGGTCGAGGAGCGCCTGATGGCGCGCGTCGAGGCCATGAACACCGCCAACCAGCGCACCATGGTCAAGACCTGGTCGCGCGCTTCGACGATCTTCCCCGAGATGGTGGGCCACACGATCGCCGTTCACGACGGGCGCAAGCACGTGCCCGTGTTCGTGAGCGAGTCGATGGTCGGCCACAAGCTCGGCGAGTTCGCGCCGACGCGCACCTATCGCGGCCACGCCGACACCGGGAAGCGCCGATGAGCGACGAGACGCCCAAGGACGCGGACGTCGAGGAGACGCCGGAGCCGGAGGCCGCCGCGAGCGACGAGCTCGAGCCGACCGCCGCCGACGAGGCGGCCGCCGACGCGGCCGCCGAGGAGGAGGAGGACGACGTCCTCACGGACGAGCCCGAGGTCGAGGTCGAGCAGGAGGAGCCCGCGGCGGAGGAGGCCGAGGAGGAGGCCCCGGTCGCCGAGGACAAGCCCAAGCCGCGCCGGCGCTCGCGGGCCAAGAAGGACGAGGAGGCCCCCGCGGCTGCTCCGAGGCCCGCCCGTGAGCGCGTCGCGCCGGGTGAGCGCGTCGTCGTCCGCGCGCAGGCCAAGTACGTGCGCACCTCGGCCCGCAAGGCCCGCCTGGTGTGCGACCACATCCGCGGCAAGTCCGTGATCGAGGCGCGGGCCATCCTGGCCCTCACGCCCCGCCACGTGGCGCGCGACTGGAGCAAGCTGCTCGAGTCTGCCGTCGCCAACGCCGAGAACAACCACGAGCTGATCGGGGACGAGCTGCGTATCGCATCCGTCACCGCCGATGAGGGGCCGACGCTCAAGCGCTTCCGCCCGCGCGCCATGGGCCGCGCGACGCGCATCCGCAAGCGCACGAGCCACCTCACCATCCTGCTCACGCCGAAGGAGTCCTAGGACATGGGGCAGAAGGTCCATCCCGAGTCGATGCGCGTGGGCTACATCCACGACTGGAAGTCCAACTGGTTCACCGAGCGCGACTTCAGCGACTACCTCGCCGAGGACGTCGCGATCCGCAGCCACATCATCAACAAGCTCTCCCACGCGGGCCTGTCCAACATCACGATCCGCAAGGACGCCAACGAGGTGGAGGTCAACATCCACACGGCGCGCCCGGGCATCGTGATCGGCAAGTCCGGCAGCGAGGTCGACGCCCTGCGCAAGGACCTGCACCGGATGACGCGCAAGCAGATCAAGGTCAACATCCTCGAGATCAAGCGCCCCGAGCTCGACGCCAATCTCGTGGCCCAGTCGATCGCCGAGCAGCTGCGCAACCGCGTCGCCTTCCGCCGCGCGATGAAGCGCGCCCTGACGAGCGCGATGCGCTCCGGGGCCAAGGGCTGCAAGGTGCAGGTCTCCGGCCGCCTGGGCGGCGCAGAGATGGCGCGCACCGAGAGCTACTCCGACGGCCGCGTCCCGCTGCACACGATGCGCGCCGACATCGACTACGGCTTCTACGAGGCCGTCACGACGTTCGGGCGCATCGGCGTGAAGTGCTGGATCAACAAGGGCGAGATCATGCCCGAGGGCTACAGCGGCGCCGACCTGACCGAGATGGAAGCCCCGCAGCAGTCGGCGGGCAACGGCGGCGACGATCGCGGGCGCGGTCGCGGTCGCGGCGACGGCGGCCCCGGCGGCGGTCGCGGGCGCGGCGGCGGTGGCCGTGGCGGCGGCGGGCGCGGTCCCGGCGGGCCGGGTGGCCCGGGCGGGGCGGGTGGGTCCGGATCTCGCGGTGGCGGCGGAGGCTTCGGCGGCGGCGGCCGTGGCGGTGGCGGTCGCGGCGGTGGCGGCGGTGGCCGACCCGGCGGTGGCGGTGGCGGCGGCGGCCGCGGGCCCCAGGGCGGAGGTGGTCGCTAGATGCTCGCTCCCAAGCGCGTCAAGCACCGCAAGGTCCATCGCGGGCGCCGTGCCGGGCTCTCGCGCGGTCAGACGACCGTGCAGTTCGGCGAGTACGGCCTGAAGGCCCTGGAGTGCGGATGGCTGACCAACCGCCAGATCGAGGCCGCCCGTATCGCCATGACCCGCAAGATCAAGCGTGGCGGCAAGGTGTGGATCAACGTCTTCCCCGACAAGAGCTACACCAAGAAGCCGGCCGAGACCCGCATGGGCTCCGGCAAGGGCTCGCCCGAGGGCTGGGTCGCCGTGGTCAAGCCGGGCCGCGTGATGTTCGAGCTGGCCGGGGTCCCCGAGCCGCTCGCCCGCGAGGCCATGCGCCTGGCCGGCCGCAAGCTGCCGATCAAGACCAAGTTCGCCCTGCGGGAGGACGCATGACGACGGCCAAGGAGCTGCGCGACCTGCACGACGACGAGCTCACCGACCAGATCAAGACCACGCGCCGCGAGGTCTTCGGCCTGCGCTTCCAGCTCGCCACCGGCGAGCTCGAGAACACGGCCGGCGTGAGCGCCGCCAAGCGTGACCTCGCCCGCGCCCTGACCGTGGCCCGCGAGCGCGGACTCGACACCCACCAGATTCGATAGACGAGATGGCTGACCAAGAGAATCCCGAGACGACCGAGCCCGAAGCGGCGGCCCCCGAGGCTCCCGCCGAGGAGGCGGCCCCCGAGGCCGCTGCTGCGCAAGCGGCCCCCGAGGCCGCGGCCGAGGAGGCTGCTCCGGAGGCGCCCGCCGCGGAGGAGACCCCCGCCGCGGAGGAGACCCCCGCCGCGGAGGAGGCCCCTGCCGCGGAGGAGGCCCCTGCCGCGGAGGAGGCCCCGGCCGCGGAGCCGGCGGCCGCCGCCCCGGCCGCTGCCGCCCCCGCCGCGCCGCAGGCTCCGCCCTCGACCCCCAAGGAGCGCAAGGTCGCCAGCCGTGCCCGTCGCGGCACGCGCCGGCCCGCCACGCCCGAGGAGCGCGACGAGCTGCGCCGCAAGAAGGCTGCGGCCCGCACGCGCCGCCGCGCCAGCGAGAAGGCCAAGCGCGGCGAGACCCGGGGCGAGGGCACGCCGCCGCCCGATCACGGGCCGGGCGCGCCGAAGGTGCGCCTGGGCAAGGTCGTCTCCAGCAAGGCCGACAAGACGATCACGGTGCGCATCGAGGTGGCCCGCCGCCACCGTCGCTACCAGAAGATCGTCCGCTCCTCGACGACGCTGCACGCCCACGACGAGCGCAACGACGCCAACGAGGGCGACCTCGTGCGGGTGGTCGAGGCCCGGCCGATGAGTCGCACCAAGCGCTGGCGCCTGGTCGAGATCCTGGAGCGTGCGAAGTGATCCAGAACGAGACCCGCCTGAAGGTCGCCGACAACACGGGCGCCCGCGAGATCCTCTGCATCCGCGTCCAGGGCGGCTCGCGCCGGCGCTACGCCGGCATCGGCGACGTGATCACCGCCACCGTCAAGGCCGCCAACCCGCAGGGGACGGTGCGCAAGGGCGAGGTCGTCAAGGCCGTCGTCGTGCGCACCAAGAAGGAGTTCGGCCGCGACGACGGCACCTACATCGCCTTCGACGAGAACGCCGCGGTGATCATCGACGCGCAGAACAACCCGCGCGGGACGCGCATCTTCGGCCCCGTCGCCCGCGAGCTGCGCGAGCGCAACTTCATGAAGATCGTCTCGCTCGCCCCGGAGGTGCTCTAGCATGGCTGCCAAGATCCGTCGCGACGACGAGGTGGTCGTCATCAGCGGCAAGGATCGCGGCAAGACAGGCCGCGTCCTGCGCGTGGACCGCAGCAAGTCCAAGGTCTACGTGGAGGGTCTGAACATCGTCAAGCGCCACCAGCGCCCCCAGCAGGTCCCCGGCGCCCAGCGGGCCGAGACCGTCGGCGGGGTGATCGAGAAGGAAGGCCCGATCCACATCTCCAACGTCATGCTCATCGACCCCAAGGACAACAAGCCCACGCGCGTGGGCATCTCCCGCGAGGGCGGGCAGCGCATGCGCGTGACGCGGCGGTCGCAGAGCAAGCTGGACTGAGAGCCATGGCCCGTCTGAAAGAGCGATACAACGAAGAGATCCGACAGCAGCTCATCGAGCGCTTCGGCTACTCCAGCGCGATGCAGGCCCCGCGCCTGCAGAAGATCACGCTGAACATGGGCGTCGGCGACGCCAAGCAGGACTCCAAGGTGCTCGACGCCGCCACCGAGCAGCTCGCCACCATCGCCGGGCAGAAGCCCAGCGTGCGCCGGGCGCGCAAGTCGATCGCCCAGTTCAAGGTGCGCGAGGGGATGCCCGTCGGGCTCTCGGTGACGCTGCGCCGCGAGCGCGCCTACGAGTTCCTCGATCGCCTCATGACGATCGCCATCCCGCGCATCCGCGACTTCCGCGGCCTGAAGCCGACCTCGTTCGACGGCCGCGGCAACTACTCGCTGGGCGTCCGCGAGCAGATCATCTTCCCCGAGATCGACTACGACGCGGTCGACACCGTCCGCGGGCTCGACGTGACCATCACGACGAGCGCCGCGAGCGACGCCGAGGCCTATGCCCTGCTTGAGGCCTTCGGCATGCCCTTCAGCCGCGAGGGCAATCCATACGTGCAGTCCGAGAGCGAAAACGGAGACAGCGCCTGATGGCGAAGACGTCCCAACGCGTGCGCCAGGCGCGCCCCGCGAAGTACAAGACCCGCGCGTACACGCGCTGCCGCCGGTGCGGCCGCGCCCGTTCGGTGTACCGCAAGTTCGGCGTGTGCCGCATCTGCCTGCGCGAGCTTGCGCACAACGGCTACGTGCCGGGCATGACCAAGAGCTCCTGGTAATTCCATGTCGATGACCGACCCCGTAGCCGACTTCCTGACCCGCGTGCGCAACGGCATCACCGCCGCGCACCAGGACGTCGAGATCCCGTCGAGCAGACTCAAGCGCGAGCTGGCCCGCATCCTCAAGGAGCAGGGCTACATCCGCGACTTCGAGATCGTGCCGCCGACCCCCGAGCACCCGGGCGAGCTGATCCGCGTCGTCCTGAAGTACACCGACGAGCGGCGCTCGGCCATCACCGGCCTCAAGCGCGTCTCGCGCCCCGGGCAGCGCCACTACGTCGGCCACACCGAGATCCCCAAGGTCCTCGGCGGCATGGGGACGGCCATCGTGTCCACGTCGAGGGGCGTGATGACCGGCCACGAGGCCCGCGACGCGGGCGTCGGCGGCGAGGTCGTCGCGCACGTCTGGTGAGGCTGGAGGGACGATGTCTCGAATCGGCAGAAAGCCCATCCCCGTCCCCGCGGGCGTGACCGTGTCCATCGAGCCCGAGCTCGTGCGCGTCAACGGCCCCAAGGGCGAGCTCACCGAGCGCATCCACCGCGACATCTCCGTCGAGCGCGAGGGCGAGGAGCTGCTCGTCAAGCGCCCGACCGACCGCGGCGAGCACCGCGCCCTGCACGGGCTGACGCGCTCGCTGGTGGCGAACATGGTCGAGGGCGTGACCGCCGGCTTCGAGAAGCGCCTGGAGATCCAGGGCGTCGGCTACCGCGCGGTGCTCAAGGGCAAGGACCTCGAGCTGGCGCTGGGCTACTCGCACGCCGTCCCGGTCAAGGCTCCGGACGGCATCGAGTTCGAGGTGCCCCAGCCCACGCGCGTGGTCGTGAAGGGCATCTCCAAGCAGCAGGTGGGCGAGCTCGCGGCCTACATCCGCAAGCAGCGCCCGCCCGAGCCCTACAAGGGCAAGGGCATCCGTTACGAGGGCGAGTACGTGGCCCGAAAGGTGGGCAAGCGCGCATGACCGTCATCACGAAGCCCCAGGCGCGCCTCAAGCGCCGCCACCGCGTTCGCGCGAAGGTCTCCGGCACCGCCGAGCGCCCGCGCATCTCGGTGTTCCGCTCCAACCGTGGCATCCACGCCCAGCTCATCGACGACCTCGACGGCCGCACCCTGGCCGCGGTGGCGTGGACCGAGAGCGACCTGCGTGGCCTGAAGCCC
>CAWDWM010000004.1:0-396308 GCA_963806015.1 uncultured Actinomycetes bacterium
GCGCGGTGGGCGACGCACGTCGGCCCACCGCTCCCCGCGACCTCCTCGTTCTCCTCCTTGGCCCCCGAGTCCGATCATTGATCCAGACGCGCTGCACCGGCGTCGGTCAGATTGTCCGGCCTCGGACCGTGGCGACGGGGCTAGGCGTCGGTCGTCCGTCAGCGCGGCGGCCTGGACGTCTCGACGTACCGCGGCGGAGGCTGCACCAATTCGACGCGGCAGCGCGCCGTGGGATGGTCGGCAGTCGCGCACGTCCCGGTCGCCTCGGGCTCGACCTCGATCGTCCCGAGATTCGACACCGCGAACGCCGCGAGCTGGTCGATGCCGGGGTCCTTCGCCCAGTCGCCGGTGCTGTACCGATAGCGGTACGCGCCGCCGATGCCATGAAGGCAGCCGCCGATGTCGCCGTGGCACGTGAAGTACGTGAAGAGCCGGCCGGCGCGGAACGAGAGGCCGATGAACTCCTGGAAGCTCTCGCCCGACCCGCGGGCGGCGATCTGCTGCGAGCGGCCCGAGTCGACGTTCACGAGACGCACCTCGGTCTGCTTGCGATCGAAGCGGTTGTGCGTGATCGTGAACGCCGTCTGGGCGAGATGGTCGCCGTAGAGCTCGAGCTCGTCGATCCTGCCGGTCACCGGGCCGCAGCCGGCGTACTTCATGCACCGACGGTCGGGCAGGCCGGGCAGCCGCTGTGATGGTCGCGAAGACCGGGCGCGACGGGTGTAGACGATCGGACGCGGATCGTCGCCCGAGCCGTAGTAGCGCACGAACGCCACGCGGCCGCGCCAGTAGGTGGGATGGACATCGCTATGGGATGAGCTTGATGCGTCATAGCGGTTCTCGCGGTGCGAGTCGGGGTCATAGGCGTAGATGTCGCAACCCCTCGGCACCGGCGTGGAGCGGCTCTCGCAGCGGGAGTAGACGAGGTACGCGCGGCCGCTCGGCGTGGGGCCGACGTCGACCTCGAACGGCGTTGGGCTCGGGGCCACGCTTGCTCGCTCGACCAGGCCCTTGCGCGCGATCATGAGGCGATATCCGTCGACGGCAGGGTCGTATCTGCTGAAGGCGACGAGGCCCTGCCCGGCGGCGACGGTGGTCGGCCGCGGCGTCGTTGCGATGGTCTGGTCCGCGCCCGCGGCACTGGCGATCGCGAGGAACGCGACCGTCGCGCAGGCACAGAGGGTGGGTATCTGTCGATGGGACAGGTTCATTGGACCGGTCTTGGCGTTCTCGCCGCGTCCGACAGTGCGACGGTCACCGGGGTGACAGTCGCGGCTCGCCCTGTGGCGGATCGACCCTGACGCGGTCGCCGTGCCCGCCGCCGGGCCATGCGCCGCGCGCGCCGACCAGCGTGATGAGGGCGGGGACGAGGACCGTTCGCACGAGGAACGCGTCGAGCAGCAGGCCGAGCGTCATCGTCACCGCCAGCTCGCGAAACGAGCGCAGGGGCACGATGGCCAGCAGCGCGAACGACAGCGCGAGGACGATCCCCGCGATGGTGATGGGCCGTGCGGCCCGTGCGGCACCGATGCGAGCCGCGTCGTCGAGGGGGCGTGTGCGCGCTTCGTGCCACACGCGCCCAACGAGGAACACGTTGTAGTCCGACCCGAGCGCCACGAGGAGGACCGCAGCAGCGAAGGGGACGTAGTAGGTCAGCCCCGGATAGCCGAGCCCGGCCTCGAGTGTCCACACCGTCGCGCCCAGCGACGCCGTCAGCGCGAGGACGGAGGCCGCCACCAGGTAGATCGGCGCGACGAGGGCGCGCAGGAAGAGCGCCAGCATCGCGACGATCGCGAACAGCGCGACCGGTGCGATGCGCTTGAGGTCGGCCCTCGTCTTGCCGGCAGTCTCCGCCACGAGGGCGGTGTCGCCGGCGATGCCGGCACGAGCGCCAGGAAGCCCCGCGCTGCGCAGGAGCGGGCCCAGGCGCCTTCGCAGGTTCGCCACGTCCGCCACTGCCCGGCTGCCCAGCGGATCGCTGCGCAGGATCACGAACATGCGGGCCGCGTTGCCGGTGGGCGAGAGCGCTGCTCCGAACGCCTGGGTCGTGGGCTGCTCGGCCTGCCCGACCACCTCGGCGACGCCCGGCTGATGGGCGACGCTGCGCTGCAGCCGCGTGAGGGCGGCACGTCGCGCGGTGATCCCCCGGCCTTCGACGACGATCACCGTGGGCGACAAGATGCCTGGCGCGAATCCCTGCGCGGCCGCACGGTACGCGACCCGCGCCTCCGCGCCTTCCGGAAGCCCGCGGATGAGCGGATTGCCCACGGCAAGCCGAGCGACGCCGCTCGAGGCCAGCAGCAGCACGGCCACGCACGCCGTGACGGTCAATCTCGGGTGCGCGACGGCCAGCGACACGGCACGCGAGCGCACCGGCCGACCGACATGCTCGTCCGGCGTCTCCTCCGCGGCAGTCGACCGGGGCACATCTCGGCCGGGGCGACTCGGCCAGAAGACACTCGATCCTGCGACGGCCAGCGCCGCCGGGACGAAGGTCGTCGCGACGAGCACGCCGACGAGCACCGCGACGGCGAGCCCGGGCCCGAAGGCCCGGAAGAACGACAGCTGGGCGACGACCAGCGCGCTGCTCGCCGCCGCGACGGTCAACCCCGCCGTGAGGATCGTCGGCAGCAGATCGCGCGTGGCCAGGGTGGCGGCGTCTCGCGGCGAAAGCCCGTCGGCGATGAGTCGGCGGAATCGCGACAGAAGGAAGATGCAGTAATCGGTGATCACGCCGAAGAGCAGGACGACGACGACGGGCTCGACTTCACTTGGCACCGACGCGCCGGCGCGCTGGCCCACCCACGCCATGAGGCGGATCGAGGTCGTGTAGGCGAGCGCTACCGCCGCCAGCGTCAGCAGCGGTGCGCCAACCGCGCGGAAGTGCCATCCGACCGCCAGCGCCACGATGAGGACGGTGGCGAGTTCGACGATCGGCAGGGCATGCTCGATGGCGTCGACCTGCTCGGCGCGCGCCGGAACGGCGCCGGTGACGCCGACGAGCGCGTCGCTCGGACGATCGACGTCGCGGGCCACCAGCTGCCGGGCGAGGTCCTCGCGTCGATCGCGGCTGACGTCGGCGCGGAAGAACAGGTAGGTGACCGCAGTCGTCCCCCGCTCGCGGGCGAACGGCGGGCTGCCGATCGTGTTCAGCACTGGCAGCGCACCCGCAATGTCCTCGAGGCCGGGCAGCCGGTGCAGGTTGAGCCGCGCTGCGCGGCGAATGACCCTCGCCTGCGCGGAGGTCGACAGCCCGTCGGGATCGCGCTGGATGACGAGTGTCCGGCTCAGCAGCGGGAAGCGGAAGAGCTCTGCGGATCGCACCTCGACCCGGATGGCGTCTGCGTTGGCGGGAACGAGCTCGCCGAGGGATCCGGATTGCGCCTCTTCGACCGTCGGCAGCAGGACGACCGCCGCGGCCGCGGCGCCGACCCATGCCGCCAGGATCGCCCAGCGCAGGCGCACGAGCCGCGGGGCGATGCGCCCGATCATGCGCGGAAGGTGCCGGGACGGCGTGGTCGCTGCGTGACGCCCAGCCGTTCGAGCTCGACGGTGGCGAGCGCGTGGAAGCGACCCTCCCGGATGTCGGCCCACGGGTCCGGTGACGCGCGCCGCAGCTTGCCGTAGGGCAGTTGCTCGGCTGCCCGTCGAGCCAGGACCTCGAGGAGCACGGGATCCTCGAGGCCGCCCTGCTCGACCGCCCGCCTGAGGCCGCGGCGATCGCGTGCCACCGCCAGGCGCCAGGGCAGGTAGAGCAGGAGCGGCGCGCTGGGGACGATGGCGATGGCGATGCCCAGCAGGACCGACAGGCGCCGCACCGATCTCCGGCTGGATCGTCCGCTCTGCTGCGCCGCCCGGCCCGCCTCGGCCACCCGGTCCGCCGGTCCGGCGATCTGGCCGCCGACAACGGGCAGCGCTTCGAGCCGATGCAGCGCATCGGCCGAGACCTCGACCGCGACCCCCGCTTTCGTCACCGTCGCGCTGAGATCGGCGAGGCCGCGGACCTCGGCGGCGATGAGCACGGCGAGCACGATCCACGTCGCCGTCCAGACGGCGAGGACACCGTCAGCGAGGGCAAGACGCCGGCGACTGAACGATGTCGTGTGCATGGGCACCGAGCGTCATCCCCATCGCCATCGGACGGGTGCGTCGCGTGTCATCGCGCGGACGGTCCACCAGCAAAGCCGAAGTCGCCGGGAAGCCCACGCGATGACATCCGAGTAAGGAGGTGCGACATGCTTGTCACTGGTGCCCGACGCGCCGTTGCCGGGGTCGCGGCGGCGATTGCGACTACGGGAATCATCGCGTGCGGAAGTGGCGACAAGTCGTCGACGTCTCAACAGGGAGGCTCGACGGCAGCGACGCCATCGACATCAGGGCGCGCGCCCCGATCATGGACGATCAAGGGCGGCGAGACCCGCCTTCGGCTGAATGCGACGACCTCGAAGCTCCTCGACGCCGCGGGCGTGCACATCAGCCCCCTCGGGCGAGCCACCGGAGGAGACGGGCGCTTCATGTTCCCGGTAACCGGCGGCAACCTGACGGGCGACACGCTCTCGGGCCGGGTCGAGAACGCCGGCGGCCTGCGCTTCGCCGTCGCCGGCGCCCGGATCGACGCCACCGACCTGGTGGTGCGCCCGGGGAAGGGAGTCGTCACCGCGATCGTCGCCGGTAAGCGCGTGCCGCTGCTCTCCATGGAACGCGGTCGCGTACGCCGCGTGCCCCCGAGCGGATCGATCGTCATCCCGGCCACCGCGGCCACGCTCAGCCCGGCCGCCGTTCCGGGCCTCGAGGATCGCCTCGGCAACGTGTCGTTCGACGGAGGTCTGCGGCTGGGGCGTATCCAGGTGAGCGCCGAGAGCTGAAGGCCAGCGACGACGAGGAAGGGCCAGATGAGATCGAAGCTGATCGACCAGCAGGGCGGTGCGCGGACGTTCGTCCTGGTCTTCGGACACGGGGAACGCGTCATGGAGCCGTTGCTCGGCTTCCTGGGCGCGGGCTCCATCGGCGCTGCGCGCCTCACCGCGATCGGGGCGCTCGAGTCGGTCACGCTCGGCTACTTCAACTGGGACGCCAGGGAGTACGAGCAACGTGTCATCGACGAGCAGACCGAGCTTCTGTCGCTCACCGGCGACGTCGCGCTGCAGGACGATGAGCCGCAGGTGCACGCCCATGTCGTCGTGGGCCGGCGAGACGGCACCGCGTGGGGCGGGCACCTCATGGACGCCGTGGTTCGGCCCACGCTCGAGCTGATCATCGAGGACGCGCCCGCGCACCTGCGCAAGCGCGTCGACGCCGAGACAGGGCTCGCGCTCATCGACCCCTACGCGAAAGCGAACGGCATGTGAGCATGACGCGATGAGCCACGTCGTCTCTCGATCCGCGCCTCGCCCGCCGCGGTTGCAGGCGCTGACCCTCGTGCTCCGGGTGACAATGGAGCTCGGGATCGTCGCCGCGCTCGCCTACTGGGGAGTCCAGACCGGCGCAACAACGCCGACGAAGGCGCTGCTCGGGATGGCAGCGCCGCTCGTCGGGTTTGGCATCTGGGGGGCGATCGACTTCCGCTGGGCCGGGGCGATGGCAGAACTGCTTCGGCTCTCCGAGGAGCTCGTCATCTCCGGGCTCGCTGCCCTTGGCGCCTACACGGCGGGTGCGCAGACGCTCGGCTGGGCACTGGGACTCCTCTCGCTCGTCTACCACGCGCTCGTCTACGCGGCCGGCGATCGACTGCTCAGGACCGAGGCCCGATGAGCGCGGCGCGGATCCCGCGGCGGGGGGGACGGACGAGCCCGTGCTCGGCGCAGAGCCCGCGCACGCTGTCCTGTGCCGAACTCAGGCGCTCATGCCGCCGTCGATGGGCACAACGACGCCCGTGATCGAGGCGGCCAGGTCGGAGCACAGCCAGACCGCTGCCGCTGCGATCTCCTCGGGGGGCGTGATCCGCCTCATCGGGATCCGCGATGCCGCCTGGCGTTGCGCATCCGGACCAGCGTCACGTAACCGATCGCTGAGCACCGGGCCCGGCGCGATAGCGTTGACGCGGATGCCATGCTCGGCGTAGTCGAGCGCGGCCGCCTTGGTCAGGCCGATGACACCGTGCTTGGCCGAGACGTAGCTTGCCATCCCACGATCGCTGCGCAGCGCGGCCACCGAGGCCATGTTGAGAATCGCTCCGCCGCCGCTTCGCAGCATGGCCGGGATCTCCTCCTTCAGTGAGAGGAACGTCCCGCGCAGGTTGATGTCAAAGAAGTGCTCGAAGTCCCTCGGCGCCACCTCGTCGACCGGGACGGGCCGGTGACCGCCGCCGGCGTTGTTGAACGCGACGTCGAGCCGTCCAAGCCCGGCGAGCGTCTTCTCGACGAGAGCGCGCACCGCGGCCTCGTCGGAGACGTCCGCAGGAATCGCGATCGCCTGACCGCCGGAAGCTTCGATGTCCGCGGTAACCACCTGCAGGCCCCCTTCGTTGCGCGCGGCAAGAACGACCGCCGCGCCCGCGTCGGCGAACGCTCTCGCCGCGCACGCACCGATGCCGCGGCTCGCGCCGGTCACGATCGCGACCTTGCCCTCGAGCAGCGCGCCCATGCCGCGGTGGTTAAGAGGAGTCGGAGTCATGGCTCGCGCGTCTGACCTCGAGGGTCACGGTTATCACGTTCGGGCGCGCCCGGGACTGCGCTGGTCCGCCCTGGGACCGGGTCCGTCCATGGCGGCCCCGGTCACCGCGCTGGCGGCGAACCGGCGCGAAAACCGGTCCGAGGCATGACCAGACCTTCCCGGGCGCACGTCCGATGGGCGATCATTGGCTTCTCCTGGTAGGAGGGCCAGTAGTCGGGACCGCCTCGCCTCCCCGCCGGCCAGGTCCCGACGAGTCACGCTGCCGGGGGCGCGCCAGTCCTGTCCGAGTTGCCGGTGGTTGCCGGCGCGACCTGGGCGTCCCGGCAGCGCGCTGGCGCTCAGACGTCGCGGTCATTCGGATCACCGTGATATCGCGAGTGGATGCCCGCGCAGCCCGAGGATATCTACGCCTTCTTCGCCGTCATGGCCGTCCCGCCCGTAGATCCGTTCCCCGAGCCGCTGCGCCTACGACGGGTGTGCGCGCTGGTCTGGTGCAATACGTACGTTTCGGCGAGGCGATGCCGACATGGATGTGCCAGACCCACCTCTACCCGCTCGATGGCGCGGCGGCGCGCGTCGGCGCGACCGAGACGGCATGGGCGTGGCGGAACGCACGCTTCGCGCAGATGTTCATCGGCGCCGGGCAGGCGGAGCATCGCAGTGGCGTACGCGACTGGGCGACCAGCTTCGCCGAGGATCTCCGGCCATACGGAACCGGCGGCGTCTACCCCAACTTCCTCATGGATGAAGGCCCCGAGCGCGCCCGCTCCGCATACCGGTCGTCGGCCAGGTCGGTCAACAGCCGTGAATGCGCGAGCTCGAGCGCTCGCTGGAGGCCGTCGGAGCCTCCGGCCGCGACGCCGTCCCGGAACGTGTCGAGATCGAGCTCCTGGATCAGGTCGGCTGCCACGCCCACCCGGTCGCGACTCTGCGACAACCACGGCGCGGAACGCTCTGCGCCCGCAGCCCGGCGGATCTCCCAGAGCGCCGTGCGCAGGGATGCCCGCGCCGCCCGGTCCACGACCTCGGGCCAGAACTGCCGGCGACGCGCGCCCGAGCATGCGGACCCGGATGGGCCAGCAGCCAGGCCAGGACCGAGCGCGCGGAAGGCGGAGCAGGAAGCGCCAGCGGCGTCCCTGCGAACTCCACGCGCAGCGCTCCGAACAGCTGCACACGCAGGCCTGCCGGCCCCGGCTCGGAACGTTCCTGAGCCACCTGCGATCCACGGTACCGAGCAGGAGTCTCGCGGGCCGAATCGGCCGCTCGCGTGTGCTCGGCCCATGAGGCGGTCCAGGACATAGGCCGAGGTCAGTCGGTCGATGCGCCATCGGTGAGTGGCAGCTCGGGCGCCGGTGGGTTGAGGAGCACGTCGACCGGCGGCCGCCAGCGCGCCACGCGTTGCGACCGACAGCGGGCAGACCGTGCACCGCCAATCCCACGGTCCGTGGCGCCTGCGCGGATGCTGCGCGGATGAACCGATCGCGGGAGAATGGGATGGTGGCCAAGGTCGCGGAGGAGATATGCCTCGGCGAGTGCCGGCGCGGCTGGGGCGCCCTGGATGCCGGGCGCTGGGAGCAGGCGCGGGCCTGCTTCGAGCGGGCGCTGGCCGCCAGGGAGGCGCCCGAGGCGTGGGAGGGGCTCAGTTGGGCGGCATGGTGGCTCGACGACGCCGACGTCGTGTTCGATGCGCGGAGGCGTGCGTATGGCGTCTATAGGGCGCGAGGTGACGCGGCGAGCGCTGCGCGGATGGCCACGTGGCTGGCGTGCGACGAGCTGGACTTCCATGGGGCGGTGCCGGTGGCGGGCGGCTGGCTGCGGCGCGCCGAACGACTGCTCGAGCCGCTGGAGGCGGGGCCGGCGCACGGCTGGCTCGCGTTCCACGCGGCCTATCACGCGCGCGTGCGCGGCGATGCGGAGACGGCGCAGCGGCTCGCGGTGCGGGCCGGCGAGCTCGGGCGGCGCTTCGGCGTACCTGATCTGGAGATGCTTGGTCTCGCGCTGGAGGGAGCGACGCTCGTGGCGGACGCGCGCGTGGCGGAGGGCATGCGGCGTCTCGACGAGGCCGCGGCGGCGGCGCTGGAGGGCGAGGCGGCGATCCCGATGTCGAGTGCCTGGACGTTCTGCTTTGTCGTGTCGGCTTGCACGGCGGTGCTGGACTACGAGCGCGCGGTCGGGTGGTGTGATCGGATCCGGGCGTTCGCCGAGCGTTACGGCAGCCGCTACATGATGGCGTTCTGCCGGGCAGAATATGGGGCCGTGCACCTTTGGTGCGGGCGGTGGGGCGAGGCCGAGTCGGTGCTCGAAGACTCGATCGCCGACTTCTCGGGCTCACGGCCGGGGATGGTGGGGGTCCCGCTCGCGGCGCTCGCGGAGCTCAGGCGCCGCCAGGGGCGGTCTGCGGAGGCGCGCGGGCTGCTCGACCGGGCGGGGTGGTCGTCGGAGGCGCAGCTGTGCCGGGCGCGGCTGGCGCTCGATGCGGGTGACGCGCGGGCGGCGGTCGAGCTGGTCGAGCGCTGGCTGCGGCGCGTTTCCGCGCAGCGCCGGCTCGACCGCGCGCCGGCTCTGGAGCTGCTGGTCCGCGCTCGCATGGCCCGCGGGGAGCTCGGGCAGGCGGCCGCGGCCGTTGCGGAGCTGCGGGAGCTCGAGCGACTCGTCGGCACGGCCCCGCTCCGGGCGTTCGCGGATCTCGCCGAAGCCGTCGCGGCCGCCGGCCGGGGCGAGCACGAGCACGCTCGGCCGCTGTTTGAGGACGCGGTCGACGGCTTCGATGCCGCCGGCGCGCGCTTCGAGGCCGCTCGAGCAAGGATCGACCTTGCCGCGGCCCTGACCGCGCTGGGGCGCCCCGAGACGGCGGCGACTGAGGCGGGCGCCGCCTTAGACTGCCTGGTCGAACTGGGAGCCGAGACCGAAGCCGAGCGGGCACGGATGCTGTTGGGTGACAGCGGCGATGTGCCGCTGTCGGAGCTGACAGCGCGCGAGCGCGAGGTGCTGCGCCTGCTCGCCGACGGGCTCACGAACCGTCAGATCGCCGAGCGCCTGGTCATCAGCCACCACACGGTGCACCGGCACGTGACGAACCTGTTGCGCAAGCTCGGGCTCTCCTCGCGCAGCGCGGCGGCCGCGCACGCGGTCCGGACGGGACTGGTCGGTCGCCGCGACACATAGCCACGATCGGCCACCCGCAACGTCCACGGAAATGGCCTGCTGTGGCGAAGCCGCCCCGCATCACGCGGCGTACGGTCGCGCCATGACCGAACGCGACCCTTCGATGCGCGCGATCACCGTCGCCGCGGCACGCGCGCGAATCGACGAGCTCGCCGGGAGCCGACGCGAGACCACCGATCGAGAGCTCAAGGCCGCCACGCGTGCCGTGTGGGCGTTGGGCGACTATCACCGGTTCGCGACCGATCTCGTGTGGGAGCTCGGCGCGACGCTGGTGCAGGCATGCGGCATCGCGGCGGGCCAGCGCGTGCTCGATGTGGCCGCTGGCTCCGGTAACGCGGCGCTGCGCGCCGCCGGCACCGGTGCGCGCGTGGTGGCGGCCGACCTCACGCCCGAGAACTTCGCGGCCGGCCGCCGCGAAGCCCAAGCGCTTGACGTCTCGGTGGACTGGGTAGAGGCCGACGCCGAAGCGCTGCCGTTCGCCGACGCCGAGTTCGACGCCGTGATCTCATCGGTCGGGGCGATGTGGGCGCCCGACCATCGCGCGGTCGCCGGCGAGATGCTGCGAGTGTGCCGGCCCGGCGGGACCATCGGGATGGTCAACTTCACGCCTGAGGGCCTGCTCACAGACTTCCTCGCGGTGTTCGCGCCGTACGCGCCCCCGCCGCCGGGAGCGCTGCCGCCGGCTCAGTGGGGAAGCGAGCAGCACGTCCGCGAGCTGTTCGGGGCGCGCGTCGAGTCGCTCGCGATGACGCGGCGCGATTACGTGGAGCGCATCGAGGGCGGGCCGCAGGGCTACTGCGACTACTACAAGCAGACCTTCGGCCCGGTGATCGCGACCTACGCGGGCCTGGCCGATGCTGGCGAGCGCGTCGAGCTCGATCGGCGGTTCCTCGAGTTCGCCACGCGAGCCGACGAGGGACCGCCCGGAGGGCCCGCCGAGCTTCGGTTCGAATACCTGCTCGTGGTGGCGCACAAGCGCGGCGGCTGAGATGCAGCGGCGGATCGCCGAGTATGCGTGTGCAGCGAGGGGATCGTGGTCGCCCTGGTGGCGGTTGCGGCGGCGCTTTCGCCGTGGCGCCCGCCACCTCGCAGCTCCGGGTGAGTCCGACATGGTCGGCGTCAGGAATCAGTCCCACCCGGCGTGAAGTCGACACCACGCGAAGGTCCGGTCGTCCGAGCGGTGGGGCGGCGCCGGCGGAGCCTGCCGCTCGGGAGGCGGGCGTCTCAGCCCACCAGTCCGTGCTCGAGCGCGAACACGGCGGCCGCGGCTCGGCTGGAGTCGCCGGGCTTCGCGTAGATGCTCTGCACGTGGTGCTCGGCGGTGCGCCGCGAGATGACCAGGCGCTCGGCGATCTCGCGGTTCGAGCATCCCTGCGCAACCAAAGCCAGCACCTCGACCTCGCGTTCGGTGAGCTCGGCGGGGCGCAGGTCGCCCCGGCGCCGCCGGTCACGCTGCCCGGCGGCCTCGAGTACCGCCGCCACAGCCTCGGGGTCGAGTCGTCCGCCTCGCGCCTCGGCCGCGAGCGCCTCGGCCGCCCGCTCGGGCTCGAGCGGAGCGCGGTGCGGCCGAGGCTGAGTCATCGCTTGGAAGGCGTCGGCGGCGGCGAGGATGCGGGCCGGCGGCGGCAGCTCGGCCGGCCTTGCAGCCGCGGTGATAGCCGGAGCCATCGAGCCGCTCGTGGTGCGCGCCGGCGAGCGAGGCGAGCGACCGCAGCGCCCCCGACGAGGCGAGGATGCGCTCGGTCCGGTAGGGATGGAGGCGCACCTCCTCCCACTCGGCTGCGCTCAGCGGTCCCGGCTTAGTGATAAGAGGTTGGCGCCGGCATCCAGGATCGGCCGGTCGCGGCTGAGCGAGATCACGTAGACGCCGAGCGCCAGCCCGGTGGTGCCGGCCGCGATGTGCTGAGGAGCAGATTGTCGCGGAGGAGATCCGTGATCGCCGGACGATCTGAACGCGGTGGCCCAGTCGCCCGACTTGGTCTCATCGATCACGACCGTGGTGACCTCGCGCCTGTTCTCGCCCTCGATGCCGACCATGGTGTCGGTCAGCCGCTCCGCGATCTGGCGGTTCTCCCGGGCGTGAAGGTGCCCTCGATGAGCTTGACGTTGATGTGGGGCATGTGGACGCTCCTTCGGTCGCCTGTTCGATGCCCGCCAGCATCGCGCTCGCCCGGCCGGCCGTCATCGCCCGGACTGGCCATCCGAACTGCTGTCGCCGGGCCGTACGCCAGTCTCGCGGCGCAGGCCGGTCTGATCGGCTTCACGTGCACCAACTTCGTACCGCTGGTCGCCCGCCCGGCGGCACGAGACCGCTCTTCGGCACCAACCCGCTCGCATGCTCACGGTGCCCGGCGAGCGCGCTGCGCGGCGTTTGGAGGATCACGTCGCGTGTGGGACGGTGCGGCTGGCTGCGGCGAGCTGGCAGATCCTCGTCTGCGAGTCGCTCGGCGTCGCGCCGCCCGACCTCCTCGCCGCTTGACCCGCCGCCGTCACGCGAGACGGCGGGTCGCAGCATCGGGCGATGTGGAGGGACCGGTCAGGCGTCTGACGCGAGGCGTCGACCCGCGCGCTGACGCCTGGCCGGCTTCAGCCTCGCGCGCTTGATGGACGGGCGGCTGACGCCGGCGGACGCGCTCGCGCTGCAGCTCACGACGGCTGTCTGAGCGCGAGCGCGATCATGGATCTGACGCGCAGTGGGGGGTACGACCTTCGACAGGTGAATGCGGATCGCCCTCATGCCTTTGCTTACGACGGCGTGATCCGGCGGGTGTGGCCGTTTGCGCTTGCAGTCGTCGTTGCTCTTGCGTCTTTGCCGTTTGTCGATGTCAGGCGTCCGGCTCTCGTCATCGCGGCCGGCGTGCTCGTTGTCGCGATGGTGCCTGGCGTCGCGTTTGCTCGGTGGGAGCGGTTGCCGCGGTGCGCCGCGGTCGTCCCGCCTGTCGTGCTGGTCGTGGTGGTCTTCCTGCTGCGGGAGGCGACTGGAGGGATCGGGAACCCGGTCGATTATGAGGCGCTGCTGATGCTCGCGGTCTTGTGGGTGGCCTTGTACGGCGATCGCGTGGAACTTGTCATCGTCGTGCTCGTCAGCGCCGGGACGTTTGCCGCGTCAGTGGTGATCGCGGGCGGTGGCGGTGGCGCATGGGTCAAGGCGGTGCTCTGGCCGACCGTCGCTGTGATCGTCGGCCTCCGCGGGTCGGCGCTCGTCCGCCAGGTGACGATCCAGTCGAGAAGCGACCCACTGACTGGGCTGGCCAATCGGGCGCGTTGGGAGGAGGAACTGCCCCGTGAAGTTGCGCGATCGCGGCGCTACGCGCATGCGCTGTCGGTTGCAGTCATCGACATCGATCACTTCAAGCGCATCAATGACCGCGACGGCCACGCGGCCGGTGATCGGCTGCTGCGCGACGCGGCCGTCGCGTGGAGCGCGCAGCTGCGTGCGGGTGACCTGCTTGCGCGGTACGGCGGCGAGGAGTTCGTGCTGCTGCTGCCCGGCACCGGACTCGCGGAGGCCCGCCGCGTAGTGGACCGCGTCAGGGGCAGCACCCCTGCTGCGGTGACCTGCTCAGCGGGCGTGACCGAGCTTCGGGCTGACGACTGGCCAGCGGCGCTCGTCGCTCGCGCCGACGAGGCGCTCTACGCCGCCAAGCGCTCCGGTCGAAACCGGACCAACACGGCCTGACCGGGTTGGCGCCACGGGGGCAGGGTGACGCGGGTGGAATGCCGCTGCGCGCGTGCGCCTGGACTCGCTCGCGGCCGATTGGCCTCGCCGTCGGTGTCACGCGTACGGACGACTGCTGCACGGGTGGCTGGGATTCCGGCCGTACTGGCTCTTGCCGGCGGCGGCGCGGTGGTCTATGTCCGCACGCAGGTGCTCGACCGTGAGGCGTTCGAGCGCCAGGCGGTCGCGGCGATCGAGAAGCCGGCGGTTCGCGCGCGGTTGCCGACCGTATCGTGTCGGAGGCACCATGCTGCGCTCTCATCCGTGGCACACAGGACCCGCGGTCACGCCCCTTGTGTTGGTGTACCGGTATGAAGATGTGTGCGGAGCGTCGGCTGGGTCCGTAGCCGGGCCGCCTGAGGACGCTAGAGCGCGGGCCGATCCCGCCGCGAGGTTCGCGCGCTGCGCGTGCGGGGCCGGCGGGGATCGCTCCCGCGGGCCGCGGGACCGCGCGGCCTCATCGTCAGCGTCACGTACCTCCAGGCAGCGCTCGAGCTTGGCGCGCACGTTGTCGCCGTAGGCGTCGCATGTTCCGGAAAGAGGCCGTGGTGCGACTCCGCGGCCTCGGCATGAATACCGGCGCGATGCCGTCAACGAGCGGGAACTTGACCGTGCGATGGTGCGGGACGAGCTTGACGGCCGTCTCGACCTACGCGCGCACGAGCGGGTCGGCGAACTCTACGCACGCGATGGCGACCTCGAAATCGTCGAGTGACCCGATCTCGGTCTGCGCAAAATTGAGCGCAAGCGACTCGAGCATGTGCGCGCATCGCCCAACGCTGCCGGCCATCCGGCCGGCGTGGTCGAAGGTGGGCGCGAGCGGGAAACACCCCTCGAGCGGCACCAGCCCGCGGATTGGCTTGAACCCTACGATGCCGCAGCACGCGGCCGGGATCCGGATCGAGCCGCCGGAGTCCGAGCCGAGCGCCGCGTCGGCCAGCCCCGCGGCGATCGCAGCCGCGGAGCCCGCGCTCGAGCCGCCGGCGTCCGGTAGTCGGTTTGCGGACCGCATTACGCTGCGTATTGTGGAGGTCCGAGCGCCGGTTGTGCGCCGCGGACGCCCGGCTCTGAGCCGCCCGGCCTTGATCGATAGCGTTCCGTAGGGCTGCTGCGAGAGGGCGATGGGGAGCCCCTGGTCAGCCGATGATCGTCTTCTCGTCGACGATGATCATGCCGGTTTGATCCATGTCGAGGAAGTTCTTCGCGTCCTCGACGGCGGCGCCCATCTGGGGTGAGTTGAGGGCAGCGGTCATCGCTTGATCGTCGTCGAACCAGAGTTCGCCGATGCCGTCACAGATCGGTTCTTCGGAGTCGGCGGTGACGTGGTTTTGGCGCCATTTCGTCAGCCCGGGCAGCTCCTTGAGTACCGAGACATGGCGTTCACCGCTCCACTCGGCGAGGCATTGTTCGCGAGTCAGGTCTGGCCGTCGCTGGATGACGAAGATCACCTTGCTCATCTCGATCTCCTCAGTCGCGTCAATACTGGTTTCGCCGCAGCGTAGGCGGGCCAGGGCGCCGCTGCATGACACGACGATGAAAAGACGATGACGGCCGCGCGGCGGGCGCGGTAGCCTCGAGCAACGAATGGTCGTCGAGACCGGTTCGAGCACCGTGCGATTGGGCGCTGGAGCGTTCGTTGGGCGCCACGAGGAGTTGCTGCGTCTGCGGCGCCTCGCGGTCGAGCCGGTGCCGCGAGTGTTCTTCGTGCACGGGTTGGCCGGCTCGGGAAAGTCGACGCTCCTGCGTCGATTCGCCGTCGACGTTCCGTCTGGCCATCCGCTGGTGCTCCTCATGGACGGCCGAGAGGTCGAGCCGACGGAGCAGGGCTTCCTCTTGGCGGTGGCTCACGCCGCCGGATCACTCGACGAACGCGAGCTCGGGCTTGACCTGTTCGAGTGGCTGGGCGATCTAGCCGATCGGGTCGTGCTTTGCGTGGATCATTATGAGCTGCTCCGCCTGCTCGATACGTGGCTGCGGCAGGCGGTGACTCCCGCACTGCCGGAGAACGTGGTGATGCTGTTGGCCGGGCGGGAAGCGCCCAACCGGGCATGGAGTCGGCTTCCCGCGGGCGGCTTCGAGGCGAGGCTTCTCGGACCGTTGCGAGCGGAGGAGAGCGCAGAGCTCGTGCGCTCGCTGGGCGTCCCGCAGGACGACGTCGCTGCGATCATTCGCTTCTCCCGAGGGCACGCCCTGACGCTCGTGCTCGGCGCCTTGGCCACCAAGGAACGTCCCGCCTCGCAGATCCAGGACGTGACGCTCAGCCGGCTGCTCGACGAGTTCACGCGGGCCTATCTCGACGACCTGGAGGAGCGGACACAGCGCGTCCTCGAGGCGGCAGCGGTCGTCCGGCGCCTCAGCACGCCGCTGCTTGACGCCATGCTGCCCGGTCTCGACACGTCGCAGGCGTTGCAGGCTGTGGCGGAGTTGCCCTTCGTCGACATCGCCGCCGACGGGCTCGCGCTTCACGAAGCGCTCCAGCAGACGATCGCGGCGCGGCTGCGGGCGCTGGATCCGTCCCGGTGCCTCGAGCTGCGGCGACGGGCCTGGGCTCATGTCCGTGACCAGCTTCGCAGCGCGCCGAGGTCTCAGCTATGGCGCCAGACCGCCGACATGATCTACCTGGTCGAGCATCCCGAGGTCCGGGAGGCCCACTTTCCCAGCGGCGCGCACAACTTCGCCGTGGAGACGGCGACGCCGGCAGACGCGGCCGCCATCGGCGCGCTCATCGAACGACACGAACCCCCGACGGCCGCCCGGATATTGCGCGCCTGGTGGTCCCGGTCCCCGGACGCGTTCCGCGTCGCTCGGAACGCGCGCGGTGATGTCGCCGGGTTCTCGATCATCACCACCAGCGGCCAGACCGACCCGCGCCGGTTCGCACACGATCCGGTCGTCGCGATGTGGCTCGACCACCTCGCCGAGCACCCGATCGGTCCCGGCCAAGAGGTGCTGCTCATCCGCCGCTGGCTGACCTGGGACGCGGGGGACGGCCCGTGCGAGGCGCAGGCCAGCATGTGGCTCGACCTCAAGCGCATCTACATGCAGCTCCGTCCCCGCCTGCGTCGCAACTACGGGATCACCAACCATCCCGAGATCTACGGCCCGGTCATGGAACAGATCCGCGGTGGGCTCATTCCGCGAGGCGTGGTGGAGATCGACGGTCGTGAGTACCACGGGCTGTACCTCGAATTCGGCCCGTCATCGGTGGACGGGTGGCTGACCGACCTGGCGGCCGCGGAGTTCGGGCCCCCCGAGGACGATCTCCTCGACGTGCGGCAACGCCAGCTGCTGATCAACGGTGATCGCGTGGACCTCACGCCGAAGGAGTTCGAGGTCATGCACTTCCTGCGCGAGCGCACTGGTCATACCGTCGCCCGCAGCGAACTCCTCGATGCCGTCTGGGGCTTCGACGACGACCTCGGATCCAACGTCGTCGACGCGGTGATCCACAGGCTACGCGAGAAGCTCGCAGACAACGCAGATCTGATCCAAACCGTGAGAGGCGTCGGCTACCGGCTGTCGCAGTGACCCACCACACTCACCAGCCCGTTACGCGATCCCAGGAACCAGTCGGGCGATGCAGTCGAGGCATCGGCGGCGATCGCGGCGTGGTCTGATCGCGGACGGTCAAGGCGATTGAGCGCTTCTCGCGAGGAGCGCGCAGAGCACTTTCGAGGAAACAACTCCCCGGGCCAACGTCGCAATGCCCGGGCGGCTGGCCTGTAAATAGCCGCGGCGATCCTCATTGCTCAGGGGCGGCCGCCGACGGCCCGGGATGCTGTCGGACAAAGGGGTCCGAAAAGCAGTGATACCTAACTGGTGGGAGACGTGTCGCGATTCATCGCTTGGGGACGTCGGCTGCGATCGCCGCAGGAGCGTCGATTTCCCGGAGCCGGCAGTCCGTGCACGAAGAACGCGCGCAGCATCGGCTCGACTGCGAGCCGCCGGAGATGCAGCAACTCCTCGTGGCGCCCAACGAACACCCCAGTGCGCGATCGCGCCGTAATCGAACCGATCCTCCTAAGGCACGTCGCGGCCATCCCTCCCACCGCAGGCGTGTGATGCGATGCGGTCACTCGCCGGCGGCCTCGAGCGCGTCTGCCAGCGCTCCGGAGGCCTCGCCGACCGCGGCGTAGGCCGCCACGAGGTCGGACAGGCTGTCGCTCGCACCGGCCTGGTTGAGCTGGTCGCCGCCCGCCTGAAGGTCAGGGAGAAGACCGTTCGCGATTGGATCGGGCGCGGCGACCTGGAGGCCTACAAGATCGGCAAGGAATGGCGCATCCGCCGCGACCACCTCGACCGACACATCGAAGAACCACGCGTCAGCGCCAACCCACCGCCACCGGCGGACTCTGGGACCCCGACAGCGCCGCGTAGGGCAGCGCTCGTCATCGGGCGGATCGGATTCACCGCGGCTGGCGTCGGATGCCGCGCGGTTGGTCCACGCGCCGCAGGGTGTTGTCGAGCCGCCGGCGGCCCGGCACCTGCATCACCTGCCGCCGTTGCCGCCGGCTCCAGCGGGGCACGCCACATGCGTAGCCGGCCGAACTTCGGGGTCGGCTCAGCCTGGCGGCGCTCGCGCGCGTCTTCCGCGTGGCGCAGCGGGCCGGTCCAGGCCCGAGCCCCGCACGCAATGGCGCCAGCCGATCGGCGACGGACGTGCGAAACCTAAGGGGGCCCAAGGACGTACGCGCATCGCCTGCTGCAGCGCGGCCGCTCTGCGACCTCGGTGCCGCCGACGCCGGGACACGAGAGATGCGTTCGGTGCCCGCTCGGTGCCCGCGGTCGCGAAATTTGGCTCTAAAACATGGGCCCGCCTGGACTCGAACCAGGATCTGACGGATTATGAGTCCGCTGCTCTGACCGATTGAGCTACGGGCCCGCCGGCCGAAGGCTACGTGCATCCCGCGTCGTCCGCGGGCGGGCCCGACGCCGTTGGGCAACCCATGGGCCAGCCCGCACGCCACCCGGTGCCCCTGCCGTCAGCGAGGGGGCTAGGCTTGCGCTCGTGTGGCCGGTGATCATCACCGTCGTGATCGTGATTCCCTTGCTGGTCGTCGCGTGGATGCGCGTCCGGCGACGCTGACAGCGCCGCACGCACGACGCCCCGGCTAGGCGGCGGCGTCGCCGCATCGCCCGCCGGGCTCCACGGGGGCGAGGACTCCGATACGCCGGCGCAGCACGACGATGCCGCCGCGGTGTGAGCCGAGGTCGAGCTTGGCATGGTCCATGAGGCCGCGCATGAGCTCGATGCCGCGGCCGCGGTCGGGGTCGCCGGCAGGCTGGCCGCGGCCCCCGGCGTCGCGGACGGTGACGATGACCTCGTCCTCCTCGCGCTGGAAACGCACGTTGACGGGCACCGGCTGGAAGTCGTGACCGTGCTCGATGGCGTTCTGCCAGGCCTCGTTGGCGGCCATGACGATGGCGCCCATCTCGTCGGGGGCGGCGCCCATCTCGATGAGCCAGCGGCGCAGCATGCGCCGCAGCGCGGCGAGCGCGTCGGCGTCGGGGGTGAGGGTGAGGCGGATGTTCTCGCCCAGCACGTCCTCGGCGCGGACGAACAGTGCGGTGACGTCGTCATCGACGCGCTCGGGACCCAGACACGCCTCGATGACGTCGTCGCGCACGGCCTCGATGTCGCCCGGCGCGCCGGCCAGCGCGCTCAGCAGGCGGCCGAGGCCGGAGTCGATGTTCTCCTGGCGGCGTTCGACCAGGCCGTCGGTGAAGAGGGCGAGGGTGGCGCCGGGCGGGAAGTCGACCACGATCTCGGGTGGCTGGCAGATCTCGGCGATGCCCAGGGCCGGGCAGGAGCCCTCCAGCAGCCGGGCCGACGAGCCGGGGACGACGAGCGCGGGCGGCGGGTGGCCGGCGTTGACGAGCCGCAGGCGCCCGTGGTCGGGCTCGATGACGGCGTAGATGAGCGTCGTCATGTCGTCGGCACGCAAGGCCTGGTGGTAGAGGTTCAGCCGCGCGACGACGCCCGACGGCGTGTGGCCCTCGACCGCGTAGGCGCGCGCGACGCTGCGCAGCTGGCCCATGCGCGCGGCCGCCGCCACGCCGCGCCCGGCGACGTCGCCGATGACGAGGCCCAGCCGCCCGCCGGGCAGCGTGAAGGCATCGAACCAGTCGCCGCCCACGGCGGTGCCCTCGCCGCCGGCCGAGAAGTGCGAGGCCAGGGCGACGCCGGGCGCGTCGGGGAGCCGGCGGGGGAGCAGGTCGCGCTGCAGGGTCGAGGCGATCGTGCGCTCGCGCTCGTAGGCGGCCTCGGCCTTCGCGCGCCCGGCGCGCTCCTCGGCGAGGCGCTCGCGCGCGGCTTCGGCGCGGCGGCGCTCGCGCAGGTCGTCGACCTGGATGAGGACCGAGAGGATCTCGCCGTCGTGCTCGCGCACGCCCCAGGCGAGGATCGACACCGGGAGGTCCTGGTCGCCGGCGAGCTGGAGCTCGGCCGCCGGCGGGACGGTCGCGCCCGCCAGCGCGGCGGTCAGCAGCGCGTCGAGCGCGAGGCGGTCGTCGAGGTTGACCAGCGTGCTGACGGCCACGCCGTTGACGGCCCGGCCGCCGGTGAGCTTCTGCAGCACCGGGTTGGCGCGCAGGACGCGGCCCTCGCCGTCGATCAGCGCGGCGCCGGTGGGCAGCGAGCGCCAGGCGAGCAGCAGCATCTCGTCGGCGCGCGCGCGGGCGCGGCGCTGGCGCTCGAGGTCGCAGAAGACGCTGACCTTCGAGCGCAGCATGTTGGGCTCGAAGGGCTTGAGGACGTAGTCGACGGCGCCCGCCTGGTAGCCGCGGGTCACCTGGGCGATGTCGGTGCTCACCGCGGTGAGGAAGATGATCGGCGTCGTGCGGCTGCGCTCGCGCCCGCGGATGAACTTCGCGGTCTCGAAGCCGTCCATGCCCGGCATCTGGACGTCGAGCAGGACGACGGCGAAGTCCTCCTCCAGCAGCGCCTTGAGCGCCTCTTCGCCCGACCCCGCGGGCCGCAGGTGGACGTGCAGGGGCTCGAGCACCGCCGCCAGCGCGAGCAGGTTCTCCGGGCGGTCGTCGACGAGCAGGACGCTCGGCGTGTCGTCTATCGATGCAGCCACACGCGCATGAGGGAGAGCAGCTGGTCGACGTCGACCGGCTTGGTGATGTAGTCCGAGGCGCCCGCGGCGATGCACTTGTCGCGGTCGCCCTTCATGGCCTTGGCCGTCAGCGAGATGATCGGCAGCGCATCGAAGCGCGACATGCCGCGGATCGCGCGGGCGGTCTCGTAGCCGTCCATCTCGGGCATCATCACGTCGAGCAGGACGAGGTCGACGTCAGAGGTCTCGCGCAGTTTGGTCACGCCCTCGCGGCCGTTCTCGGCGTAGACGACCTTCATGCCGCGCATCTCCAGGGCGCTCGTGAGCGCGAAGACGTTGCGGATGTCGTCGTCGACGATGAGGATCCGCTTGCCGTGGAACACCGAGTCGGCCGTGCGCAGCTGCGAGAGCAGCTTGCGCGTCGCGGCGGGCAGGCGCGCCTCCATGCGGTGCAGATGCAGGGCGGTCTCGTCGACCAGCCGCTCCGGGGTGGAGACGATCGTGGCGTTGACCGCGGCAGCGAGCTGATCCAGGCGGGCGCGGTCGGGCGCCTCCAGCGGCTCGGCGGCGTAGACGACGATCGGCAGCTCGCGCAGGTCGTCGTCGGCGCCCGCCTGCTCGAGCAGCGCGAAGGCCTCGGCGCCCCCGTCGGACACCGGCAGCACCGCGCACTCGGCGCCGTCGGTGCGCAGCATGTGCAGCGCCTTGTCGAAGGGCACGTGGAGGACGTCGACGTCCTCGCCGGCGCCGAGCAGCGTCATGGTGGCGGGGTCGAGCTCGGTCCCGTCCTCGATCAGCGCCAGGCGGCGCACGACGCGGGCGTTGAACTCGTCCAGCGCCTGGGACACGAAGGTCACGGCCTCGGTCCCGCGGGCGCCCTCGAGATAGCCGGCGGCGCCGGCGCGCAGGGCGGACATCCGCCCGCCGGCCGGGCCGGCGACGAAGACCGGGCGGTGACGGGTCTCGGGGTGCTGCTTGAGCTGGCTGAGCAGCACCTCGCCGCGGCCGTCGGCGGAGAAGATCAGCACCGCCTCGGGGCGGTACTCGCGGGCGAGCGCCAGGCCGAGCGGGGCGCGGCGGGCCACGAGGCAGCGGAAGCTGCGCGCGCGCGCCGCGGCGAGCGCGTCGCGGGCCAGCTCGGCGTCGTGGGCGATGATGAGCAGCACGCGGTCGCCCGCGACGATCGACGTGCGGTCGTCGTCGGCGCCGTCGAACGGCAGCAGCGCGGCCTGCTGCTCGTCGGCCGCCAGCACGGGCAGCGTGGCGGGCTCCACCGGCTCGGTCGCGGTCTCCGTCGCCGTGACCGCCTCGAGCGGCAGCACCAGCGTGAAGCTCGAGCCCTCGCCCGGCGTCGACTGCACGCGCAGCTCGCCGCCCAGCAGCCGGGCGATCTCGCGCGAGATCGAGAGGCCCAGGCCGGTGCCGCCGAACTTGCGCGACGTCGTGCCGTCGGCCTGCTGGAAGGACTCGAAGATCAGCGAGAGCTTGTCCTCGGCGATGCCCACGCCGGTGTCGATGACCGCGAACCCGACCGTCCCCGGCTCGTTGGGGGCGATGTGGAGCGTGACGGTGCCGTTCTGCGTGAACTTGAACGCGTTGGACAGCAGGTTGCGCAGCACCTGCTGCAGGCGCTGCTCGTCGGTGACCAGCGCCGCCGGGAGCGAGTGGTCGCGCTCGATGCGGAACTCGAGCGCGTTCTGCTCGGCCACCGGCCGGAAGGCGCGCTCGACGTCCTCGCAGAGATCGACCAGGGCGAGCGGCCCGAGGTTGAGCTCCATCTTGCCGGCCTCGACCTTGGACAGGTCGAGGATGTCGTTGATGAGCGCGAGCAGGTCGTTGCCGGCCGCGTGGATGGTCTCCGCGAACTCGATCTGCTGGGCATGCAGGTTGCCGTCGCCGTTCTCGGCCAGCATCCGCGAGAGGATCAGCAGCGAGTTCAGGGGCGTGCGCAGCTCGTGGCTCATGTTGGCCAGGAACTCGGACTTGTACTTCGAGCTCAGGGCGAGCTGGGCGGCCTTCTCCTCCAGGCCCGCGCGGGCGAGCTCGATCTCGGCGTTCTTGATCTCGATGTCGCGGTTCTGCTGCTGCAGCACGAGCGTCTTGTCCTGCAGCTCGTCATTGGTCTGGCGCAGCTCGAGCGACTGCTTCTGCAGCTCCTGCGTCAGCGCCTGCGACTGGGTCAGCAGCTGCTCGGTGCGCATGTTGGCCTGGATCGTGTTGATGACCACGCCGATGGTGTCCGCGAGCTGATCCAGGAAGGCCTGGTTGACCGCGGTGAAGGGGCGCAGCGCGCCCAGCTCGATGACGCCGAGCACCTGCTCCTCGAACATCACCGGCATGACCACGACGTGCGCGGGGGCCGACTCGCCGAGCGCCGAGGAGATCTTGATGTAGTCCGGGGGGATGTCGGTCAGGCGTACCGTCTTGCCCTCGACCGCCGCCTGGCCGACCAGGCCGTCGCCCAGGGCGAAGCGATCGGGGCGGCCCTTGCCCGGCTTGTAGCCGTAGGAGGCGACGACGCGCAGCTCGGCCTCGCCCAGCGAGTCGCCGTGCTCGACGAGGAACAGCGCGCCGTGCTGGGCGCTGACCACCGGGGTGACCTCGCTCATGATCAGCTGGGTCACCTGCTCGATGTCGCGCTGGCCCTGGAGCATGCCCGAGATCCGGGCCAGGTTGGTCTTCAGCCAGTCCTGCTCCGCGTTGACCTTCGTGGTCTCGCGGAGGTTCTCGATCATCTGGTTGATGTTGTCCTTGAGCTCGGCGACCTCGCCCTCGGCCTCGACGGTGATCGAGCGCGTGAGGTCGCCCTGGGTCACCGCGGTCGAGACCTCGGCGATCGCGCGCACCTGGGTGGTCAGGTTGCCCGCCAGCTGGTTGACGTTCTCGGTGAGGTCGCGCCAGGTGCCCGAGACGCCCTCGACGCGGGCCTGCCCGCCGAGCTTGCCCTCCGTGCCGACCTCGCGCGCCACGCGGGTGACCTCGTCGGCGAACGAGGACAGCTGGTCGACCATGACGTTGATGGTCTGCTTGAGCTCGAAGATCTCGCCCTGCGCCTCGACGGTGATCTTCTGGCCGAGGTCGCCGTTGGCCACCGCCGTCGCCACCTGGGCGATGTTGCGCACCTGGGAGGTCAGGTTGGCGGCCATGAAGTTCACGTTGTCGGTCAGGTCGCGCCAGGTGCCCGAGACGCCCTCGACGCGAGCCTGCCCGCCGAGCTGGCCCTCGGTGCCGACCTCGCGCGCCACGCGCGTCACCTCGGCGGCGAAGGAGCGCAGCTGATCGACCATCGTGTTGATGGTGTCGGCCAGCGTGGCGACCTCGCCCTTGGCCTCGACGGTGATCTTCTTCGAGAGGTCGCCGTTGGCCACCGCGGTGGTCACTGTGGCGATGCCTCGCACCTGGTCGGTCAGGTTGACCGCCATGCCGTTGACGTTCTCGGTCAGGCCCTTCCAGGTGCCCGACACGCCGGCCACCTCGGCCTGGCCGCCGAGCTTGCCCTCGGTGCCGACCTCGCGCGCCACGCGCGTGACCTCGGCGGCGAAGGAGGAGAGCTGATCGACCATCGTGTTGATGGTGTCCTTGAGCTCGAGGATCTCGCCGCGCGCGTCGACGGTGATCTTCTTGGAGAGGTCGCCGTTGGCCACCGCGGTGGTCACCTGGGCGACGTTGCGCACCTGATCGGTCAGGTTGCGCGCCATCTGGTTGACGTTCTCGGTGAGGTCGCGCCAGGTGCCCGAGACCTCCTTGACCTCGGCCTGGCCGCCGAGCTTGCCCTCGGTGCCGACCTCGCGCGCCACGCGGGTGACCTCGTCGGCGAACGAGCGCAGCTGATCGACCATCGTGTTGATGGTGTTCTTGAGGGCGAGCACCTCGCCCTTGACGTCCACCGTGATCTTCTGCGACAGGTCGCCCTTGGCCACCGCCGTCGTGACCTGGGCGATGTTGCGCACCTGGTCGGTCAGGTTGTTGGCCATGAAGTTGACGTTGTCCGTCAGGTCCTTCCACGTGCCGGCGACGCCCGGGACGAAGGCCTGACCGCCCAGGCGGCCCTCGGTGCCGACCTCCCGCGCGACGCGCGTGACCTCGTCGGCGAAGGAGCCGAGCTGGTCGACCATCGTGTTGATGGTCTCCTTGAGCTGGTTGACCTCGCCCTTGGCGTCGACGGTGATCTTCTGCGACAGGTCACCCTGGGCCACGGCGGTGGTCACCGCGGCGATGTTGCGCACCTGGTCGGTGAGGTTGGCCGCCATCGAGTTCACGGACTCGGTGAGGTCCTTCCACGTGCCGGCGACGCCCGGCACCTCGGCCTGGCCGCCGAGCTTGCCGTCGGTGCCGACCTCGCGCGCCACGCCGGTGACCTGCTCGGCGAAGACGCCCAGCGTGTCGGTCATGGAGTTGATCGTGTCGGCCAGGGCCGCGACCTCGCCCTTGGCGTCCACGGTGATCTTCTGGGTCAGGTCGCCCTTGGCCACCGCGGTCGCGACCTGGGCGATGTTGCGCACCTGCGACGTCAGGTTCGACGCCATGAAGTTCACGTTCTCGGTCAGGTCGCGCCACACGCCGGAGACGTCGCGCACCTCGGCCTGGCCGCCCAGCTGGCCCTCGGTGCCGACCTCGCGGGCCACGCGCGTGACCTCGTCGGCGAAGGAGCGCAGCTGATCGACCATGACGTTGATGGTCTGCTTGAGCTCGAGCACCTCGCCCTTCACGTCCACCGTGATCTTCTGGGAGAGGTCGCCGTTGGCCACCGCGGTGGTGACCTGGGCGATGTTGCGCACCTGGCCGGTGAGGTTGGAGGCCATGAAGTTGACGTTGTCGGTCAGGTCCTTCCACGTGCCGGCGACGCCGGGGACCGCGGCCTGCCCGCCGAGCTTGCCCTCGGTGCCGACCTCGCGCGCCACGCGCGAGACCTCGTCGGCGAAGGAGCCGAGCTGGTCGACCATGGCGTTCACCGTCGTGCCGATGCGGGCGAACTCGCCCTTCAGCGGCTGGCCCTCGATGGTCAGCGCCATCTTCTGGGTCAGGTCGCCGGCGGCCACGGCGACGATGACGCGCGCGACCTCGGTGGTGGGGCGGACGAGGTCGTCGACGAGCCCGTTGACCGAGTCCAGGGCGGTCGACCAGCCGCCGTGCGCGCCGTCGAGGCTCGCGCGCTCGGTCATGCGGCCCTCGCGGCCGACGACGCGGCCGAGGCGCACGAGCTCGGCCGTCAGCTGGGCATTGCGCTCGACGAGCTGGTTGTAGGCGGCTTCGAGCTCGCCCACGACGCCTTTGCGCCGTGCCGGCAGACGATGGGAGAAGTCGCCCGCGGCGGCCGCTCGCATGGCGGCTTCCAGCCGGCGCAGGACCTCGTCCTCGTCGCCTGGGCGCGTTGCGGCCCCGTTCGTCGTCGTCCCGACCTTGCCAGCGGTGGCCGCCTTGCTCATGTTGCCCCCGACTCCTCGTTCGGCGCGTTCCAGCTACCCCTGCCGAGAAGTCGTCAAACGCAAACCGACAACTGTTCCCCGCAGGCCTGCACGGGAAACGCTACTGGGCGCGCAGGCGCGCTGGTAGCGATCGCACCGGTGTCGATGCGCCAGCTTTCGGTGTATGTAGGGACAGACGCCGCCGGGGCGGGTAACCGACCGTACAGCGCAAGAGACGGGGTTTGGCGCCATAACCCCCGCCCCCTTTCTCCTGCCGGCTCCGCTGCCACGCATCAGCGGGGCCCACGCGTCCGGCCTCCGTGCCGGACGCGTCTGTTTTCGGGGGGTGCTACTCGCCGCTGCCGCGGACGACGATCTCGCCCAGCAGGCCGTGATCCTCGTCCCCGATGCCGGCGCTGAACAGCAGCGTCTGCGGCGTGCCTATGACGCCGTTGCCGAAGCGCAGCGCCCAGAGCCCGTTGATCCCGATGACGTTGGCATCGCGGTTCATCAACTTGCCCTTGAAGCTGCCGGTACGCGGGTCGTAGGCGTTGATGTTCCCGTCGCCGAAGTTGCCGACGAGGAGATCTCCGCTGAACGCCCCGAAGTGCCGCGGCGCGAGCACGAGGCCCCAGGGCGAGTTCAGCTCGCCCTGAGAGATGAGCCGCCTGATCATGTGACCGCTCGTGTCGAAGACGTCCACGTAGCCGTTGCCGGGGCCCGCCACGTCGTCACCGGTGGGGCCCTGCTTGGCGTAGGAGACGACGATGCGTCCCGCCAGCTCCTGGACGTTGAACGGAGCGAAGCCAGCCGGGAGGTTGGGATCGACGAAGCTCCCTGGGTGCACGACCGGCGCGAAGCTCTGGTCGAAGACGTCGATCGCACCCGTGTGGAAGTTGGCGGCGTACAGGAAGGCGGCGTTGCCCTTGGCGGCGATGGCCAGGCCCTTGTAGCTGGCTCCCGGCGTCGTCGCCACCGTCTGCGCCTGCGTGCCCGCGTTCCATGCCGTGATCAGCCCGGCCTCGGAGGCGAAGATGAAGTGCGCCGGGGCGCCGCCCACCTTGAACCCGCTCGTCGGATTGAACACGGTCCCCGTCGGTGCGCCACCCGGAATGCCGACGACGAGCGGCAGGGTCACCGGGATGCTGCGGCGGATGGCGCCCGAGTACAACGTCGAGACGTCGGTCCCGTTGTCGGAGACCCATAGGGGCGTCGCCGGCCCCGCCGACAGACCCCATGGGTTGACGAGGTTGGGGTCGGTGATGCGCGCAACACCCGGGATGTCGGACACCAGGTTGCGCTTCGTGTAGACGTTGGCCCCCTTGCCTCCGCCGTGGGCGCTGGCCGGCCCGGCGAGTGCCAGGGCCAGCACGGACAGTGCTGCAAGGACGATCCCGAACCGGGACCGAGGACGGATCGCAGGCATGCGAGCCTCCTTTGCGCGCGGAGCGGCGCGCGATCGGGGCCGGCCGGGTCGCCGGCCGTCTACCCGGTAGACGTTGAGGGCAGCCCGGCCCTTCCCGGCGGAATACCTACAGTCCGTCAGGCGCCGCGATCGACTCGCTCACTCGAGCACGGCGCACACGTAGCTGGCGCGGATCGCGCTGGGCTGGCGCAGCAGCCAGATCTCCGCCGCGTTCCTCTGGTCGGGACGGTCGAGTACCTGGGTGACGTACGAACGGCGCACCGCGAGCGACTGGCGGAGCATCCAGCGCTGCTCGGGCTCGCGCGCGATGCGGGCCACGGCGCAGGCGATCGGGTCGGGGGCCAGCAGGATGGAGCGCTCGGGCGAGGGCACCCCGCGATGGTGACACGGCGGCCTGGCGCGGTCGCCGGCGCTCCGGATCACGCGGTGTTGGCAGGAACGGTCGCGGGGTCCGTCGAATGGAAGCCCTGCCTATGAAGCGCTCGGCAGCGACCACCCCTGCGGCACCCATCGAGGCTGCCGGCCACCAGACCCTCTCCGCTTACATCCAGGCGCGCTTCGACGAGTTCTCGCGCTCGCAGAAGGACGTGGCGCAGTACATCGTCGACCACCTGGACGAGGTGGCCTTCCAGACCGCCGAGGAGCTCGCCCGCCGCGCGAACACCTCGTCCTCGACCGTCGTGCGCTTCTCGCAGGCGCTCGGCTTCGAGGGCTTCCCGGAGCTCCAGGGCCAGGCGCGCGAGGAATACCGCCGGCGCGTGGCCGCCGGGCTGACGGGGACGTCGGCCGCGTCGGCCGAGCCGCTCTTCTCGCTCGACCAGAACGAGTTCGAGACCGCCGTGGCGGCCGATCACGTCAACGTCGAGGAGACCGCGCGCAAGATCTCGCGCTCGGACATCGAGTCGGCCATCGACGCCATCGCGGGCGCGCGGCGGGTGCTCATCGCGGGCACCGACCAGATGGCCTTCTTCGCCTCCTACCTGCGCCACCTGCTGATGCTGCTCGACCTGCAGGCCGACATCGTCGCCAGCCCGTCGCAGGAGGCGCTCAGCCGCCTCGGGCGCATCGACGACTCGATGCTCGTCATCGGGCTGTCGGCCGGGCGCCCGCACCCGCTCGTGGTGCGCGCCATGAAGCTGGCGCGCCACCGCAAGGCGGGGACGGTGGCGATCACCGACGCGACGCTGAGCGAGGTCGCCAAGCTCGCGCAGATCCGGCTCTACTACTCGTCGAACTCCCCGGCCTACGTGCGCTCGCATACGGCGCTGCTGTCGATGATCCAGGCGCTGGCATACGGTGTGTACAGCCGTGACGCCGAGCAGTACGCCGATCGGATCAAAGCTTTCCGCCTGAAGTAAACCGAGCGCTTTGCGGCCGTATAGTGGGTCGCGATGCGAGACGAAGCGACGTTCCGGGTCAAGGCCGGGCTGGCCGAGATGCTGAAGGGCGGCGTCATCATGGACGTCGTCGACGCCGAGCAGGCGAAGATCGCCGAGGACGCCGGAGCGGCGGCCGTGATGGCGCTCGAGCGCGTCCCCGCCGACATCCGCCGCGACGGCGGCGTGGCGCGGATGAGCGATCCGGCCATGATCAAGGCCATCCAGGAGACCGTGACGATCCCGGTCATGGCCAAGGCCCGCATCGGCCACTTCGCCGAGGCCCAGATCCTCGAGGCCCTCGAGGTCGACTACATCGACGAGTCGGAGGTCCTCACCCCGGCCGACGAGGCCCACCACATCGACAAGTGGGCCTTCCAGATCCCGTTCGTGTGCGGCGCCACCAACCTCGGCGAGGCGCTGCGGCGCATCGGCGAGGGCGCGGCCATGATCCGCTCCAAGGGCGAGGCCGGCACCGGCGACATCGTCGAGGCGGTGCGCCACCTGCGCGCCATCACGAGCGAGATCAAGCGCCTGGGCACGCTGAGCGAGATGGAGCTCATGACGGCGGCCAAGGAGCACGGCGCCCCGTTCGACCTCATCCGCGGCGTGGCCCAGGACGGCAAGCTCCCGGTCCCGCTCTTCTGCGCAGGCGGGATCGCCACGCCGGCCGACGCGTCGCTGGTCATGCAGCTCGGCGCCGAGGCCGTCTTCGTGGGCTCGGGGATCTTCAAGTCCTCTGACCCCGCGACGCGGGCCGCCGCGGTCGTCGAGGCCACCACGCATTTCAACGACCCCGACCGGGTCGCGCGCGCCAGCGAGGGCCTCGGGCCCGCGATGGAATCGCTCGAGGCGCGCAAGCTCGACGAGGGTCAGTTGCTCGCCGGCCGCGGCTGGTGACAGCGGCGCCGCTGGTCGGCGTCCTCGCCCTGCAGGGCGGCTTCGCCGCGCACGCCCGCGTCCTGCGCTCCCTGGGTGCCGAGGTGCGCGAGGTGCGCACGCCGCGCGACCTCGACGGCCTCGACGGGCTCGTGATGCCCGGCGGCGAATCGACGACGATGACCCTCGGCATCGAGCGCGAGGGCCTGGTCGAGCCGCTGCGCGCCTTCCACGGCGCCGGCAAGCCCATCTTCGGCACCTGCGCCGGGCTCATCCTGCTCGACCGCGACCACCTGGGCCTCATGGACATCCTCGCCGAGCGCAACGCGTTCGGGCGCCAGCTGCACTCCTTCGAGGAGGACCTGCAGTTCCCCGACATGGACGGCGGCCCCGTGCGCGCGGTGTTCATCCGCGCCCCGTGGATCACCGAGCACGGCCCCGACGTGCAGGTCCTCGCCGCCGTCGACGGCCGGCCGGTGGCCGCCCGGCAGGGGACCCTGCTGGCGATCTCCTTTCATCCCGAGCTCGGCGACGACGACCGCCTGCACCGCGCCTTCCTGGAGCAGGTCCGCGCGGCGCGCAACGGCCGCTGAGCCGCTCCCTCGGCCTCCGCCCGAAGGTCGAACGGGCACCTGCGCGGTTACGACCGCCGGTCGGTGTCGGCGCCGCGGGCGCGGGCCTACCGTGGGTGGCGTGATGGACCTCGCGATCGAGACGCAGGCCTACCAGGCGTATCTGGAGGGTCACCGCGCCCACCCCGACGACGACGACCTCTACAGCGACCTGCAGAAGGCGCGGGCCGCGATGGAGGTCGCGTGGCTGCAGTTCGCGGTGGCGGCGGCGGACTAGATCACGAGCCCGTGGCGCACCGTGTTCTCGGTGACCACCCGCGGCTCGACGAAGTGCAGCAGGTAGTCGGGGCCGCCGGCCTTGGTGCCGGTCCCTGACAGGCGGTTGCCGCCGAAGGGCTGGCGGCCGACCATCGCGCCGGTGATCGGGCGGTTGACGTAGAGGTTGCCGACCGGGGTGCGGCGCGCGACGCGCTCGACGGTGTGGGGGTTGCGGCAGAAGAGGCCGCCGGTGAGCGCGAACGGCAGCTCCTCGATGCGGTCCATGGCGGCGTCGATGCTGCTGACGCGCTCGAAGGCGAGCAGCGGACCGAAGATCTCCTCGCCGAGCACCGGCGAGTCGGGCGGGAGGTCGGTCGCCACGGTGGGGGCGACGAACCAGCCGTTCCCGGGCAGGCCGTCCGCGCGCTCGGCGGCGATCCGCCCGCCCTCGCGGGCCAGGGCGCGGTAGCGCTCGACGCGCTCCTGCGCGTCGCGCTCGATCACCGGCGGCACGTCGATGCCGAAGGTGTCGGCCTGGCCGACGACCAGCACCTCGACCGCGCCGGCCACGCGCTCGAGCAGCGCGTCGGCGATCGCCTCGTGGACGAGCACGCGCGAGGCCGCCGAGCACTTCTGCCCGGCGTAGACGAACGAGCTCGAGACGATCGCGGGCACCGCGTCGTCGAGGTCGGCGTCGGAGTCGACGATCACGCAGTTCTTGCCGCCCATCTCCGCCACGACGCGCTTGAGGTGGCGCGCGCTGGGCTCGGCGGCCGCGCGGATGATCTCCAGGCCCACCGGGCCCGAGCCCGTGAAGGCGATGGTGTGCACGCCGGGATGGCGCACGAGGGCGGCGCCGGCGTCGCCCTCGCCGGGCAGCAGGGCCAGCGCCTCGGGCGGGACGCCCGCCTCGCGCAGCGCGCGCACGACCATGAGGCCGCAGCCCGGCGCCTGCTCGGCGGGCTTGAGCACGACGGCGTTGCCCGTGGCCAGGCCCGCCGCCGTCATGCCCATGGGGATCGCGATCGGGAAGTTCCACGGCGAGATGACCGCCACCACGCCGCGCGCGGCGTAGCGCATCTCGTTGCGCTCGCCGGGCACCTGGAACAGCGCCTTGCCGCGATCCAGCGCGACGGCGCCGCGGGCGTAGAACTCGAGGAAGTCGATGGCCTCGCAGACGTCGGCGTCCGCCTCGTCCCACGGCTTGGCGCACTCGCGCACCGCCAGCGCGGCAAGCTCGGCGCGCCGTGCGCGCATCCAGGCCGCCGCGCGCACGAGGATCTCCGCGCGCTTGGCCGCGGGGGTGGCCGACCAGCGCGTGAAGCCGCGGGCGGCGGTCTTGACCGCCTCGTCGACCTCGGCCTCGGTGGTGCTCGCCGTGGTGGCGACGACGCGCTCCGGTGCGCCTGGATCGGTGGACTGCAGCGCGTCGTCGTGGCGCTCGCCGTCGCCGATCCACACCGGCACGCGCAGGGGCAGCGTGGGCTCGAGCGCGGCCATGCCGGCGAGCAGCTCGTCGCGCACCGACGAGCGACGCAGCTCGCCGATCGGCTCGTTGACGAAGGTCGGCAGATCGGTCATGGCGCCGCGAGCAGGTCGTCGAGCGAACGCCCGGCCGCCTGCTCGTGCAGGAAGGACTCGTTGCTCGTGTTCTCGAGAAGGCGGCGCACGAGGTAGGCCATGCCGGCGACCAGGTCGCCGACGGGGCAGTACGTGCGCACGCGCAGGCCGCGCTTGGCCAGCGCCTCCTGCAGGTCGTCGCCGAGGCCGCGCAGGACCTGGATCTCGAGGTCCGCGTCGTCGGCGCCGAGCGCGCGGTTGACGGCGACGGCATGGGCGATCGAGCGCAGGTTGTGCGAGGCGATCGCCACGCGCACCGCCGGTCGTGCCTCCAGCAGGCGCCCGGTGAGCGCCTCGAAGTTGCGATCGGAATCGGCCTTGACCTCGAACACCGGCGACTGCCAGCCGTGCTGGCGGGCCTCGACGATCTCGTGGTCCCAGTAGGCGCCCTTGACCAGGCGCACCAGCAGCGGGTAGCCGCGCGGCGTCGCCTGCGCCCAGGTCACGATCCGCTCGCACAGCTCGGGGCTGTCACGCAGGTAGGCCTGCAGCACGACGCCGGCCGACGGGCCGTCGCGGAACTCGTCCTCGGAGAGCAGCTCGAGCACGAGGTCGGTGACCGCCTCGCGCGAGTCGAAGGACTCCATGTCGATGTGCAGGTGCGCATCGAGCTCGCGCGCGCGGCGCAGCAGCACGCGCAGGCGCACCGCGGCGTCGCGCTTGCCGAGGTCGGGCGCGTCGGCGCGCAGCAGCGGCGTGAGGGCGGAGACCTTGACCGACAGGTTCTCGCGCGGGATGCGCCCGGCGCTGTCGGCCTCGAGCGCGGGGCGCTCGGGGAGCTTTCGGTAGACCTCGACCAGGCCGTCGAGCGCCTCGCCGCAGCGCGCGGCGTAGCGGTCGGCCTCGCCGGTGGTGATGGTGGCCTCGCCGAGCAGGTCGACGCTCGTCGCCACGCCCTTGCGCCAGAGGTCCTCGAGCACGCCGGTGGCCTCGCGCGGCGTCTCGCCGACGATGAAGCGGTGGGCCATGTGCTTGACCCCGGCCGCCGCGGCGGCGCCCAGGGCCTGGCGCCCCGCCTTGGACTCCGACATGCGCATCGCGACCTGCAGCGACGGCGGGCGGTCGCCCACCTCCTCCAGGAACCCGCTGAGGTGGCGCGCGAGGTCGTCGAGCGAGCGGCAGGCGGGGACGACGTCGACGAAGCGGAACAGCGCGGCCCGCATCTCGGCGTCCTGCGAGGCGAGGTCCATCGCCTTGTCGTCGATCGCCCGCAGCGGATTGCGGCTCGCCCCGGGCAACGCCGCGGCGAGATCGCGCCCGACCGCGAGGATGTCGGCTTCCGAAGCCGAGGGCGTGGCCACGGCGCGACGATATCGCGCGCTGCGGTGCGAGGCCGGCGCGCAGACCCGCCCGGGGAGCCTCCCGGGCGGGCCGATGCGCTCTGTGTGACAGGGCTAGGCGGTGCGGGCCAGCAGCGAGTGGTAGCGCTGCCGGCGGTCGCGGTACTCCCAACCCTGCCCGTCCCCCCGGGGCTTGGGCTGTGCTCGCTTCCAGATCAGCTTGCGCTGCGTGGTGAGCAGGCCCACGAGCCGGTCCAGCCGGCGCTCCTGGGCCGGCGTGCGCGCCTCGATCCGGCGCAGCTTGTCGAGCTCGCGGCAGCGCTTGAGCTCCTTCTCCGTGAGCCAGGTGGCCGCTCCGGCCTTCGCTCCCTTGGCCGGCGCCGATCCGCTGACGCCGGGATGGGCGAACATCGCCCCCTCGGCCGCGCGCCGCTTGACCAGGCCGGCCAGCACCTGCCCGCCGGCGTGGGTGTAGAGCGCCATCGCCTGCGGCACCCCGCGCATCCCGCGCTGACGCAGCGCCTGGCCCAGCGACCGCGAGGGCTCGAGCGTGCCGGGCCCGCAGTTGAACACGAACGAGACCAGGGCGTCGAACTGGCCCTGGGTGAACGCCAGGCCCAGCGCGTTCACGGCGTGCTCGGCGCTGCCGACGTCGAGGGCGAGGAGCTCGAGGCCGCGAGCGCGGCTGATGGTGCCCATCGAGGCCACGCCCGGGCCGGTGTGGCCGTAGCCGATCGTCCATACCCCGCCGGAGTCCCGGTAAGGGTGATCGACGAAGCCCTCGTACGCGGCGATGAACTCGACTCCGTGCGCTGAGCACCTCATGACACGCCCACCGGCTCGTCGGGCGTGTAGGCGACAGGATCCGGCGGCGCGGACCGCTCCTCCTCGTCGGACGGCAGTCCCTCGTCGATCCCTTGGTCGGGCTCGGTGGCGTCGTCCTCGACGACCATGGCGTTCACCGCATCCTCGGCGTCCGCCACGTGGCCGTTCCCGTTGCCGTTGGCCGCGGTTGCCACGGGCGGCGCCGCGGGGGCGACCGCTGCGACCGGCGCGGCGACCGCGAGGCCCATCGCCGCGGCGTTGACGCGGGCGTCGGCCTCCATCGCGATCTGGTGGCCGGTGAGCCACTTGGAATGCCCGGCCCACGTCAGGCCGGAGACGAGCAGCCACGTCAGCGCGCCCGCGATGCCCGTCTTCAGGTTGTTCTGGTCGAGCCCGGGCAGGCCCGCGATGTTGACCCTCGCGACCAGCCACGAGGCGATGCCGCCCGCGATGGCGCTCATGTACGGGCCAACGAAGGCCACAACCCGGTTGAGGGGAATGGTCGTCATGGTTGCTCCTTAGCTGGTTCGAGACAGCAGGCTGCGATAGCGAGCCCGCCGGTTGGCGTGGTCCCAGCCGCGCCCGTCGCCGCCGTCGGCGACCGGTTGCGCCGCGCGCCAGACGCGCTTGCGCTGGGCCTTCATCAGGTGGTAGAGGGCGCTGCGGCGCTCGCGGTTGCGGCGGGCGTGGGCGAGCTGGTCGTACTCGCGGATCAGCTTGCGCTCGCCGGCCGTGTAGCCGCGCAGCGGGTCGCCCAGCTGCCCGGCCAGCCTGGCCAGGTCGGCCGCCGGCACCTCGATGTGCCATGGCTCGCCCGGCACGGGGAACGACGCCTGGGCGCCCTTGCGCCGCAGCCATGCCGCGAGCCGTGCCGCGCCGCCGTCGAGCGCGTTGACGTCGATGGCGTGATCGAAGCGGCCGAGGCGGATGTGCGGCGCGTTGGCTGCCGGCCTGGCCGCCAGCGGCCTGCCGACCCGCAGGTAGTTGTCGTACAGGCGCTGCTGCTCGCCCGTGGTCCGGTGGGCCGAGTCGAGCACGAACGGGACCTCGCGCGCAGCGGCCGTGAGGACGGCCGCCCACTCGCGGCTGACCGTCTTGCCGCGCAGGCCGACGTACGTGACTGACATGCGCTCCTCCTCTGCGTCGTTGCGATGTGACACCGAAGGGGAGCCGGCGGCGGCGCGCGCTGATACAGCGCTGCCGGTCGCCGCGCGCACGCGGCCGTTCGCCGGCTTGCTGCATCATGGGGCCATGCGCATCGCCGTCGCCGCCGACGAACGGGTCGGAGTCGCCGACGCCGTCGTGGCGCAGCTGCGCCGCCGCGGCCACGAGGTCCTCGTGCACGGTGCGCTCAGCGACTCCGAGCGCGACGACTGGGCGTGGGCGTCGGAGGCGGCCGCGCGCGACGTCGCCGAGGGCCGTGCCGAGCAGGCCGTCGTCTGCTGCTGGACCGGGACGGGCGCGTCGATCGCCGCCAACAAGGTCGCCGGGATCCGGGCCGCGCTGTGCGCCGACGCCGCCACCGCGGCGGGCGCGCGCACCTGGAACGACGCCAACGCGCTCGCGCTCAGCCTGCGCGCCACCTCCGAGCCCGAGCTCGGGGAGATCCTCGACGCCTGGTTCGCCGCCGGGCCCAGCGCCGAGCCCGGCGACGTGGCCAACGTCGAGCACCTGGCCGACATCCGGTGATCGCGCTCAACGCGCGGGCCGCGGCGCGTCCCGAGCTCGGCGGCGTCGAGCGCTGGGCGCGCGAGCTAGCCGCGCGCTCGGGCTATGAGGTCATCCGGCCGCCCGCGGCGCTCGCGCATCGCGCCGGGCACGCGTGGGAGCAGGCGGTGCTGCCGGCGCGGGCGCGCGGCGCGCGGCTGCTGCTGAACCCCGCCAACCTCGCGCCCCTGGCCTTCCCCCGCAACGCGGTCGTCATCCACGACGCGGCGGCGCTGCGCCATCCCGGCTGGTACTCGCCCGTCTACGCGCGCTGGCAGCGGGGCATCCTGCCGCTCGTCGCGCGCCGGGCGCGGCTGGTCATCACCGTCAGCGAGTTCTCGCGCCGCGAGCTGGCCGAGCTGCTGCACGTCGACGCCGCGGTCGTGCCCGGCGGCGTCGACGCGCGCTTCGCACCCGACGCCGACCCCGAGCCGGCGCGCGCCGCGCTGGGCCTCAGCCGGCCCTACGTGCTCACGGTGGCCAGCCGCACCGCCCGCAAGAACGCGGGCGCGCTGGAGACGACCGCCCGCCGGCTGGCCGCCGACGGCATCGACCTCGTCGCCGCGGGGGGCGATCGCCCGCAGTTCCGCGAGCAGCCCGAGACCAGCGCGGTCCGCGCCCTGGGCCACGTTCCCGACGCGCACCTTCCGGGCCTCTATGCGGGTGCGCGCGCCTTCGTGCTGGCCTCCTGGCACGAGGGCTTCGGGCTGACGTGCATCGAGGCGATGGCGTGCGGCGTGCCCGTCGTGGCGGCCCGCGCCGGGGCCCTGCCGGAGACCTGCGGCGACGCGGCGCGCTACGCCGACCCCTTCGACCACGACGAGATCGCCGACCAGGTGCAGGCCGCCCTGGACGACGACGCGCTGCGCGCGGTCGGCCCGCGTCACGCGGCGCAGTACACGTGGGAGCGCACGGTCGGCGAGCTCGACGCGCTGCTGAACGGCGCCTGACCGAGCGTATCCTCGAGACCGAGATGGAGCAGCACAGCGCGGCCCTGCGCGCGATGAACGACGCGGTCCTAGCCATCGCCGCCGAGGCGACGATCGAGCCGATGCTCCAGCGCCTGGCGCAGTCCGCGCGCGAGCTCGTCGACGCCCGCTACGCCGCGATCGGCGTGCCCGACGGCGAGGGCGCCTTCGCCCAGTTCATCACCTCGGGCATGAGCGACGAGCTCATCGCCGCCATGGGCCCGCTGCCGCGCACCCACGGGCTGCTGGGCGCGATGCTGACCTCGCCCGTCCCGTACCGCACGAGCGACGTGCGCCGCGATCCGCGCTTTCGCGGCTGGTGGCCCGCGGCGCACCCGGAGATGCGCTCGTTCCTCGGGGTGCCGATCGTCGCCGCCAGCGGCATCGTCGGCGCGCTCTATCTGACCGACAAGGTCGGCGCCGAGGACTTCGACGAATCCGATCAGCAGCTCATCGAGATGCTCTCGGTGCACGCGGCGCTCGCCATCGAGAAGGCCAACCTCTACGAGCGCAGCCGCGAGCTGAGCATCATCGAGGAGCGCAACCGCCTGGCGCGCGAGCTGCACGACTCCGTGACGCAGAAGCTGTTCGGGCTCACGCTGACCGCCGAGGCGGCGGCGACCGTCATCGACCGTGATCCCGAGGAGGCCAAGGCGCAGCTGCGCCGCCTGCAGCAGCTCACGCGCGAGGCGATGGACGAGCTGCGCTCGCTGATCTTCGAGCTGCGCCCGCCGGCAGCCGAGAGCGAGGGCCTGGCGACGGCGCTGCGCAAGCACGTCGACGTGCTGCAGAGCGTGCACGGCGACGCGGTCGCGCTGAGCGTCGAGGGCGACGGCGAGCCGCGCGGGAGTGCGGGCGAGGTCCTGCGCATCGCCCAGGAGGCGCTGCAGAACGCCCTGCGCCACGCGGGCGCCAGCCGCGTCGACGTCCGCCTGCGTGCCGACGACGGGCATCTGAGCGTCGCGGTCGCCGACGACGGCGTCGGCTTCGACCCCGACGAGCCCGGGCTGCGCTCGCGGCGGCTCGGCCTCACCTCGATGGAGGAGCGCGCGCGGGCGCTGGGGGGGACCCTGAGCATCCAGTCGCGCCCCGGGGCGGGAACCACCGTCGTCCTCGAGGTGCCGCGGTGATCCGCGTCCTCATCGCCGACGACCACGCGGTCGTGCGCGAGGGGCTGCGGGGCTTCCTCGCCCTGCAGGAGGACATCGACGTCGTGGGGGAGGCCGCCGACGGCGAGGAGGCGGTGCAGGCCGTCGCGCGCCTGGAGCCCGACGTCGCGCTCGTCGACCTCGTCATGCCGCGCGTCGACGGCATCGCAGCCATCGGCCGCATCCGCGCCGCCCGCCCCGAGACGCGGGTCATCGTCCTCACGAGCTTCGTCGACGAGGACAAGATGCTCCCGGCGGTGCGCGCGGGGGCCGTCGGCTACCTGCTCAAGGACGTCCAGCCCCAGGACCTCGTCAGCGCGATCCGTGCGGTGCACGCCGGCGGCACGCTGCTGCACCCGACGGTGATCGATGAGCTGGTGCGCGAGGTCTCGCGCGACGGCGAGGCGCCCGCGGCCCCCAACCCGCTCACGGCGCGCGAGCGCGAGGTGCTGGCCCTCATCGCCCGCGGCCGGGCCAACAAGGCGATCGCCTTCGACCTCGGCGTGGCCGAGAAGACGGTCAAGACCCACGTCAGCAACATCCTCGGCAAGCTCGGGCTCAGCGACCGCACCCAGGCGGCGCTCTACGCGGTCCGCGAGGGTCTGGTGGACCCCGAGCCCCAGTAGCTGTTGTGAACGTGCGTGCCCCGCGTCGGCGGCGCTGACTGCATCATCGAGGGGGAGGGGGTGAGACTCCCTGTGTCAAGCCTGCTGTGCGGTGAGGCGCTGGAGGGCTCGGTGGTGGACGGGGTCGTAGGTGCTGTGGTCATGGCACCTGCGCCAGATCACGCCGCACCAGGCGCGTCCGAGGATGCGGATGGCGTGGGGGTGAGAGCAGCCGCGGGCGCGGGCGCGGTCGTAGATGTCGGCGGCCCAGGGGTTGTGGTGGCGGCTGGTGTCGGCCATGGTGGCGATCGCTTTGCGCAGGCGGTGATCGCAGGCCGATCGGAATCTGGCGCGCTTGGATTTTCCGGACTCGATGGCGACGGGGGCCTGGCCGGCGTCGCCGGTCAGCGCTGCCTTGGTCGGGTAGCGCTCGCGACAGTCACCCATCTCAGAGAGGATCGCGGCGGCGCAGACCGCGGAGTTTGGGTCGCGAAACAGCGAGCGGAACGTCGGTCCGTCGGGATGGTCGGCCAGCGCGCTGCGCAGTTCGCGGGTCAGCTGGGCGATGTGCGCGACGATCGCTTCCAGCGCGGCGACGAGCGCGAGGACGATCTGGCGTCGTGCATCGGTCTCGAGCTGTGCGGCGCGGCCGCAGGCGGCGTCGCGCAGCCGAGTGACCAGCTCCCCCGCGGACTTGCCGCCCCAGTATTGCTGTCGGGCCAAAAAGCGCGCCATGCGCTGCTCGCCGAGACCGTGGGCGTCGGTCGGGGATGGGTAGCGCTTGAGGAACGCCAGCGCGATCGGGCTGTCGATATCGCGAAAGACAGGCGCGGCGCCGGGCCAGAACGCTTCCAGCTGCGCGCGCAGCTCGTTGGCGATCGCGACCCGGTGAGCGACGAGGTCCTCACGCGAGCGCGACAGCGCCCGCAGCGCCTTGGTGGCGTCCGAGTCGGGGACCAGGACGCGGAAGCGGTGGCTGTCGGTGCGCGCGAGCTCGGCGAGCACGAACGCGTCGAAGCTGTCGCTCTTGGCGCCCGCCGCGGTGAACCCTGCGCGCATCGCGGCGACCTGGTTGGGATGCACCGCGATGACCCGCAGCCCGGCGTCCAGCAGCCGCTCGGATCAGCAACCCGTCCGGGCGCTCAACGGCAACCCGCCCGACCCCAAGCTCGATCAGGCGCGCGCACAGCGCCGTGATCCCGCGCTCGTCATGGCGATAGCGACGCCCCTCGACGATCCGCCCATCGCCATCGGTGATACAAACGGCGTGCTCCTCGCTAGCCCAAACAACGCCAGCAAAGCGACCCTCGTTCACGACTCCTCCCTTCAACCGATGCTGTTGACTGCTGGAGCATCCCGGGTTCGACGGAGACCGCGTTTGTAGGTTTCCTCTCTTGATTTGAGAGGGTGATTCAACGTACCGGGTCGCGTAGAGGCCGGCCGCGACGAGATCGTCCTTGCAGCACGCTTCACGCGGCCTGAGCCCGTTGCGTTGGGACTTCGTGAAGGGCTTCGAACTCGACCGGCGGGATGTCGCCGAGGCTGGAATGAAGGCGCCGCTGGTTGTACCAGCCGATCCATCGGGCGATCGCGAACTCCAGCTGCTCGCGGGTCTGCCAGACGCGGTCGGCGATCAGCTCCGTCTTGAACGAGTCCACGAAGGATTCGGCGAGCGCGTTGTCATAGCCATCTCCGACCGATCCCAGCGAGGCCAGGATGCCGTGCTCGCGCAGCGCGGTGGTGAAGTCCTGACTGGTGTATTGCGACCCGTGGTCGGAGTGATGGATCAGCAGGCCGTCACGCTCGGGCGCCCGGGTCGCGACGGCCATCCGCAGCGCGTCCTCGACCAGGCTCTCGCGCATGTGCCCCGCAAGCTGCCAGCCGACGATCATGCGGCTGTAGACGTCGATGACGAAGCTCAGGAACACCACGCCCGTCCAGCAACGAAGGTACGTGAAATCCGCGCACCACTTCTCGTTGGGCCCGGTGGCGGTGAAGTTGCGGTCCAGTAGATCCGGCGCGCTCACGGGCTCTGAGCCTGCGATCGTGGTGCGCCACGGCTTGCCGCGGCGCTTGGCGCCGACGATGCCGTTACGGCTCATCAGCCGCTCCACGCGACCGCGGCCGACGTCCTCGCGCTCACGCCAAAGCTGCTTCCACATGCGCCGCGACCCGTAGGCCTCGTAGTTCTCGGCGTGCACGCGACGGATCACCCCGAGCAGCCGCCGATCCTCCACAGTACGCGCCGACGGCTCTCCCTTGGCGCGCTGGTAGTACGCAGACGCCGACGTCCCGATGGTGCGGCAGATGAGCTCAACCCCGAAGTCCTCGCGGTGCGCGTCGACGAACGCGCTCACTTCGATCGGGGCGGGTCGAGCTCCTTCGCGAAAAACACACTGGCCGCCTTGAGGATCTCGTTCGCGCGGCGCAGCTCGTAGTTCTCCTCACGCAGCTTGCGGATCTCCTCCCGCTCAACCGTCGTCGGCAGATCCGGCCGCTGGCCCTCGTCGGCCTGCGCCTGACGGACATGCCGGCGCAGCGTCTCGGCGCCCACGCCAAGGTCGGCGGCGACCTGCGCGATCGGACGGCCGCTCTCAAGCGCCAGCCGCACACCACGGCTGATCAGCTCATCGGGGTACTTCTTCGGACGGGCCATGACGGTCGATTCCTCTCCCGAGGACCGAAATCCTCGTTTGAAAGTCTCCGTCAAAGCCGGGACGGCTCATGCGGCCGGCGGCGAGGTACCGTGGCGAGTGCTCATTGACGGCGCTCTGAGGGCGCGACTCCCTGTTGCAGCTCAGGGCACCTCGACGGACCGCCGGGACGCGCTGGTCTCACTCTGGCCCTCCACACGGGCAAGCGGTGTTGGCGCTCTCCCGGCGGCCGCCGGCACCACCAAGGATGACCAATGAGCGGCAGTCGGCGGCGCCCGCGGCTCTGTGCTCGGGGGAGGTCCCGAACTGCCTGGGATTGGGTTCGGAAACCGGGCCTGATCCCAGGCAGTTCGGCCGAGGACGAGCGAGCGCCCGCTCCTGGCCACACTCCGTGGCCCTCGGTGATGCTGTTCAGGCTCCGCGAACCGTTGAGCCGTCACGACCTCACCGAGCGGCGCACCTGGCCGCAGTCCTAGGACCTATTCCCGATACCGCTCGGGCGAGAGCGGGCGTAGCGTCATCGGCATGGCATCCACCGCCCTCATCACCGGCGCCTCCCGCGGCCTCGGCCTCGCGCTCGCGCGCGCCCTCGCCGCTCGCCACTGGCGCCTGGTCATCGACGCCCGCGGCGCCGACGCGCTCGAGGCGGCGCGCCGCGAGCTCGCGGCGCTCACCGACGTGACCGCCCTGGTCGGCGACGTCGGCGACGAGCGCCACCGCCGTGCCCTGGTCACCGCCGCGGGCGACCGCATCGACGCGCTGATCAACAACGCGAGCATCCTCGGGCCCAGCCCGCAGCCGCCGCTGCACGCCTACCCGCTCGACGTCCTCGAGGACGTCGTGAGGATCAACGCCCTGGCGCCGCTGCGCCTCATCCAGCTTGCGCTGCCCGCCATGCCTGCAGGCGCCCGGATCGTCAACGTGACCTCCGACGCCGCCGTCGAGGCGTACGAGGGCTGGGGCGGCTACGGCTCCTCGAAGGCCGCGCTCGAGCAGCTCACCGGGGTGCTCGCCGTCGAGCGCCCGGAGCTCGCCGTCTACGCCTTCGATCCGGGCGACATGAACACCGCGATGCACCAGGAGGCCTTCCCGGGCGAGGACATCTCCGATCGCCCTCCGCCCGAGGACAGCGTGCCCGCGCTGCTGTCCCTGCTGGAGGGCGACCGGCCCAGCGGCCGCTATCGCGACGCCGACATCAAGGTCGCGACTTGACCGCGCAGCCCGCGTTCGAGCTGCCCGAGCGCCTCGAGGCCCACGCGCCGCCCGAGGCGCGCGGGCTCGCGCGCGACGACGTGCGCATGCTCGTCGCCCGCGGCGCCGGGCAGCTCGTTCATGCACGCGCGCGCGATCTGCCCGACTTCCTGCGCTCCGGCGACCTCGTGGTCATCAACACGTCGGCCACGCTGCCGGCCGCGCTGCCCGCGCGGCGCACCGACGGCACCGCGCTCGAGCTGCGCCTCTCGACGCCGCTGCCCGGCGCCGGCGAGGATCGCTGGGTGGTCGAGCTGCGCGCCGGCGCCGAGCCCTTCCGTGGCGGGCGCGCGGGCGACGTCCTGGACCTGCCCGGCGGCGGGCGCGCGACGCTCGAGGCGCCCTACCTGACCGGTGCACGCCTCTGGGGCGCCCGGCTGGAGCTGCCCGAGCCGCTGCTCGCCTACCTGGCCCGCCACGGTGCGCCGATCCGCTACCGCTATGTGCCCGACGCGCACCCGCTGTCGGCCTACGAGACGGCGTACGCGACCGAGCCCGGCAGCGCGGAGATGCCCAGCGCCGGGCGCCCCGTGACCCCGGCGGTGCTCACCGCGCTGGCGGCGCAGGGCATCACGGTGGCGCCGATCGTCCTGCACACCGGGGTGTCCTCACCCGAGCGCGGCGAGCGCCCCTACCCCGAGCGCTACCGCGTCCCGGCCGCCAGCGCGCGGCTGGTGGCGGCCACGCGCCGCTGGGGCGGGCGCGTCATCGCCGTCGGCACGACCGTGGTCCGCGCCCTGGAGACCGTCGCCCGCGCCGACGGCACGGTCGAGGCGGGGGAGGGCTGGACGGCGCTCGTCGTCACCCCGGCGCGCGGCGTGCGCATCGTCGACGGCCTGCTCACCGGCTGGCACGAGCCCGAGGCCTCGCACCTGGACATGCTCGAGGCGATCGCGGGGCGCGCGCTGGTCGAGCGCTCCTACGCCGCCGCGCTGCAGGCCGGCTACCTGTGGCACGAGTTCGGCGACGTGCACCTCATCCTGCCCTAGTAGCGGGGTGGGGGATCATGGCGTCGTGGTCACCGGTGCACTCGTCGGCCGGGAACGTGAGCTCGACGCCCTGTCGGGCATGGTGGCCGAGCCCGGGCTGCGGCTCGTCACCGTCACCGGGCCCGCGGGCGTGGGGAAGACGCGCGTCGCCTACGCCGTCGCCGACGCCGTCGCGCAGGACCCGTCGGTGCGGGTGGTTCGCGTCGAGCTTGCACCCCTCGCGGACGCGGCCCTGGTGGCCGACGCGATCGCCGTCGCGGTGGACGCGGCGCATCGGTCGCCCAGCGGCTCGGCACTGACTGGCGCAACCGCCGCCCTGGGCGAGCAGCGAGCGCTGCTGCTGCTCGACAACTTCGAGCATCTCGCGGCGGCCGCCGACGACGTGGGAGCGCTGCTGCAGGCGTGTCCGGGCGTCACCGCGCTGGTGACGAGCCGCCACGTCCTCGGCCTCGCGGCCGAGCACATGTTCCCGCTGGCCCCGCTGGCGCTGCCCGATCCGGGCGAGGGCGATCCCGCGCGCGCAACCCGCAGCGCGGCGGTGGCGCTGTTCGCCGCGCGAGCTCGCGCGCGCGATCCGCAGTTCGAGCTGACCCCGGAGGTCACCGTCGCCGTGGCGGAGATCTGCCGGCGCCTGGACGGCCTGCCGCTGGCGATCGAGCTCGCGGCTGCGCGCATGGCGGTCCTGCCGGCCCCGGCCATGCTCGCGCGCTGGGACGCCGCGATCGGCCTCGACGCGCCCGGCGCGCGCGACCTGCCCAAGCGCCAGCAGACCCTGCGACGGGCGTTCGACTGGAGCTACGAGCTGCTCGGCGACGAGGAGCGCGCGCTGCTGCGGCGCCTGGCGGCGTTCCCCGGGGGCTTCGACATCGCGGCGGTCGAGGCGGCCTGCGACGGCGCCGGCGACATCCTGCCGGCGCTCGCCGTCGATCCCATCGAGACGCTCGCCGGCTTGGTCGATCGCAGCCTGGTCAGCCGCGACCCCGGCGCCTCCACCAGCGAGCCGCGCTACGCCCAGCTGATGACGGTGCGGGCGTATCTGCGCGAGCAGCTCGCGCGCCACGGCGAGGACGCGGCCGCCGACCTGCTCATGGCGGCGGCCTGCCAGGCGAGTGCGCACCGGGCGGGCCAGTTCTTCGCGGGGGGCCGGTCGCGCGAGGAGCTCGACCGGCTGGAGCGCGAGCTGCACAACATGCGCGCGGCACTCGACGTCCTGGTGCGCGTCGCGCCGGCCCGGGCGGTGGATCTCGCCGTCGACCTCACCGGCCTGTGGGAGACGCGCCACGTGTCGGAGGGCCGCGCGTGGGTGCGGCGCGCACTCGCCGCCGGCGGCGACGACCTCGCTCCGGCCACGCGCGCCAGCGGGCTGTGGACGGCGGCGATCCTCGCCCACTACCAGGGCGACTACGGCGCCGAGCGGCCGCTGGCTGTGGCCAGCCTGGCGGCGGCGCGGGTCGCCGACGATCCGCTGACGCTCGCGCGGGCGCTCTACGTCGAGGCGCTGTCGGTGGTCGCCGACGCACCCGGCGCGACCGCGCGCTACCGCGAGGTCCTCGCGCTGTGCGAGCGCCTGGGCGACGACGCCGGCATCGCCATGGCGTGCAACGACCTCGGTGAGCTCGCGCGGGCGGCGGGCGCGCTCGACGAGGCGCGCGCGCTCTACGAGCGGGCGCTAGAGCTGTGGCGGGCGGGCGGCGACCCCAGCGGCGTCTCCCGGGCGGCCCACAATCTCGGGCACACAATGCTCGCTCGCGGCGAGCTCGACGGCGCCGCCACGCTGCTCCTGGAGTCGCTCGAGGCGTCGGGGGGCATCGGCGATCGCAGTCAGGACGCCGCGGCCCTGGCGGGCCTGGCGGCGGTGGCCGCCGCGCGGGCGCCGAGCGTCGCCGCCGCCACGCTGCACGGCGCGGCGCAGGCCGAGGTCGACGCCGGCGAGGTCGCACTCGACCCGATCGACGAGGGGCCGTTTCGCGATGCGGAGTCGGCGCTGCGCGCTGCGCTGGGCGACGAGCGCTTCGCGCAGGCCAGCGCGCGCGGCCGGGAGTTGAGTGGCGACGAGCGCAGGCGCCTCGTGGAGCGCGTGGCGGGCGGTGCGCCGGCGCCGGTGCCCGGCGTCCTCACCAGGCGGGAGCTGGAGGTGGTCCGCCTGATGGCCGCGGGCCTCACGAACGCCGACATCGCCCAGCGCCTGGTGGTCAGCGAGCACACGGTGCACCGCCACGTGTCCAACATCCTGGGCAAGCTCGGCGTGCCCTCGCGCGCCGCCGCCGCGTCGCTCGCCGCCCGGCGCGGCCTGCTGTAGAGGCGGCTCTGGCCCGGACGGGCCATCTTCATCGGTCCCGGCCAGGATGGCCCGCCCAGGCGAAGTCGCGGGGAGCGCCGCGCCCGAGGATCCGTGCTCGTCATCCAACGAGCAAGGGGGGCATATGCCACTCGTAGAGGTCAAGGTCATCGAAGGGGTGTTCAGCCAGGAGAAGCGGCGCCAGATCGTCGAGGGCCTCACCGAGGCGATGGTCGCCATCGAAGGCGAGGGCCTGCGCGGCGTCACGTGGGTGCTCGTCGAGGAGGTCCGCAGCGGCGAGTGGGGGATCGGAGGCCGTCCGATCACCACCGAGGACGTCCGGTCGCTGGCGGCGGGGGTGGCGTCATGAGGCGGCTCGCGCTCGTGCTGAGCGTCGCGCTCGTCGCGCTCGGTGTCGCCGCTGCGGCGGCCTCCGCCATGCTGGCCCGCGATCCCCAGCCCGCCGGGCCGCAGGGCGTCCACATCACTGCGCTGTCGAAGGGGACCATCGGCGCGAGCGTCCACGCCAAGGCGGCAGGGATCGAAATCACGACGCACGGACGCAAGGACATCCTCGTCACGGCGATCACCGTCGATCCCGGCGGCACGTTCGGCTGGCACAGCCACCCGGGCCCGGTCCTGGTGGCCCTGAGCAAGGGCACGCTGACGGTGTTCGACGCGACCAGGCACGGCTGCCAGCGCAGCACCGTCACGGCCGGCGACGCGTTCGTCGAGGACGGCCACCACGTGCACCTCGCGCGCAACGAGGGCTCGGTCCCGGTCGAGCTCAACGCGACGTTCCTCGCGCGCCCGGGCACGACCGAGTACCTGAAGACCGAGCCGCGGCAGCCGGGCTGCCCCGCCTGAGTCAGCGGGCCGCGACGTAGTGCACGACCCCGTCGGCCTCCTCCTCGACGACACGGCCGTCGTCGAGGAGCAGGTCCACGTGGCCCAGCACCTCGCTGAGCGTGAGGTAGGCCTGCGTCACCGCCACGTTGCCCCACAGCTCCTGCGCCAGCTCGTGCGCCGTGCGGGGGCGCTCGGTCACCAGGCCGTGCAGCTTGTGCGCGCGGCGCTCGTGCATGACGAAGCGCTCCTCGATCAGCGTGCGGTGGTCCTCGACCGGCTCGCCGTGGCCCGGAAGCACCACGCTGAGGTCCATGTCGCGCGTGGCGCGCAGCGAGGCCAGATAGGCCACCAGGGCTCTGGGGCGCTCGGTCGGATCGCCGCCGGCCAGCGGGCGTGAGATCAGCGGGTTGGAGGAGATGTGCTTGATGAGGTGATCGCCGGCGACGAGCTCGCCCGACGCCTCGTCGTGGAACACGGTGTCCGACGGAGAGTGTCCCGGGCGGTGGTACACGCGCCACGCGCGCCCGGCGAAGGGCAGCAGCGCGCCGTCGGCCAGCGGCGTGCTGACCTCGCAGCTGCCGCCCCAGGCGCGGTAGGAGCGCGTGACGGCGCGCAGCGCGAAGACGCCGTCCTCGGGGATGCCGTGGCGCAGCATGATCGCCTCGGCGAAGGCGTCGTCGTCCTCCATGACCTCGGCGTAGCGCGCCAGCCACGGCGCCAGGGCGGCGAGGGCGCACACCTCGGCGCCCGAGCGGTCGGCGAGGATCGACACCAGCCCGATGTGGTCGATGTGCTGGTGGGTGATGACGATCCGCTCGAGGTCCTCGATGCGCCGTCCGTGCTCGGCCAGCGCCGCATCAAGCGCGGTCAGCGAGGTCGCCGAGTTGGGCCCGGCGTCGACCAGGGTGAGCGGGTCGTCATCGACCAGGTAGCAGTTGATGCGCCCCACGGCGAACGGCGTGGGGACGGGGAGGACATGGATCGCTCCGGCGCCGCTCATGCGAGCCCCAGCTCGGCGGCGGCGCCGCGCACGGCCTCGTGCTGGGCGCCCATCAGCTCGACGGAGCGCACGCGCAGGCGCCGGCGGGCGCGATCGAAGATCGTGAGGTTGATCCACGACGCCTCGATCGTCGACCACCAGCGCAGGCCGGTGGCGCGGCGGTGGTCGTGAAAGAGGCGCAGCGCGTCGCGCTGGGTCGTCGCGCGCATCCGGGTGGCCACGCCGGAGGGTCGCAGACCCTCGGCGGCCAATGTCGCGGGCTCGTCGAGGTCGAGCAGGCCGTGGGGCTCGCGCAGGTCCAGGGCGACGAGCGACAGCGGCCGGCCGGCGCGCTCGAGCATCGCCGCGGTCAGGGCGCCGCGCCCGCGGAAGGGCGACAGCGCCTCGGCGACCGCCGACACCGGTGTCTGCGCCACGTAGAGGCAGCCGTAGGCGTCGGGGTTGTCGTGCCGGGCGGCCCCCTGGTACTCGCGCGGGAACCACAGCGGACCGCCCGCCGCGTCGGTTGCGGCCGCCGGGTCGACCGGCAGCACGCGCCAGACGATCACGCGAAGCTGCCGGCCGCCTCGACCTCGATCGCCTCGAGCAGCTCGCGCGTGTTTCCGGCGCGGATGAGGTCGACCGGACGGCGGTCGCGCAGGTGCGGGTTGACGCCCAGCAGCCAGTCCTCGGCCGCCTCGGGCGAGTAGACGCGCAGAAGGCTCGACATCGCGAGCTCGAGCAGGTCGACGCGCTGGGCGTTGACGGCGTCGATCCCGCTGCCGTTGCGCCAGCGCGTGATCTGCGCGGGGCTCACGCCCAGCAGCTCGGCCAGGCGGCGCTGGGAGTGGAAGTCGCGGCTGAGGGCGATGACCTTCTCGGCGGTCTCGACGGGCATGGTCCTATGGTAGCGCAACACAAAGTGTTGCGCCAGATGTCAGGACCGGATGACGCCGAGCACCTCGTCGCGCCGGCGCTCCATGTCCTGCTCGGAGACGAGCGACTCCAGGCACAGGCGCAGCAGCGGCTCGGTGTTGGACGGGCGCACGTTGAAGTGCCAGTCGTCGTAGTCGATGCTCACGCCGTCCAGGTGGGAGATGCGCGCGTCGGCGAAGCGCTCCTCGAGCTCGGCCATGCGGGCGGCGCCGTCGGCCACCTCGGAGTTGATCTCGCCGGAGATGAAGTAGGTCGAGCGGTAGGGCTCGAGCAGCTCGCTGAGCCGCTTGCCCTCGACCGACAGCTTCTCGAGCACGAGCAGCGCCGGGATCGTCCCGGAGTCGGCGTTGTAGAAGTCGTGGAAGTAGTAGTGGCCGGAGACCTCGCCGCCGAAGATGGCGCCCTCGTCGCGCATGCGGCCCTTGAAGAACGCGTGGCCGACGCGGTTGGCGTGCGCGACGCCGCCGGCGCGCGCCACGACGTCGGCCACCGCGCGCGAGGCGCGCACGTCGTAGAGGACGCCCGCGCCGTCAGGGGCCCTGGCCAGCAGGTGCTCGGCCAGGATCGCGGTCAGGAAGTCGCCGTCGACGAAGCGCCCCGTGTCGTCGAAGAAGAAGCAGCGATCGGCGTCGCCGTCCCAGGCGATCCCGAGGTCGGCCCCGGTCTCACGGACCTTGTCGACGATGAAGCGGCGGTTCTCCTCGAGCAGCGGGTTGGGCTCGTGGTCGGGGAAGGAGCCGTCGGGCTCCCAGTAGGTGGTCACGAGGTCGAGCCCCAGGCGCTCCAGGAGCGGGCCGAGCATCGGGCCGGCCATGCCGTTGCCGCCGTCGACGACCACCTTCAGCGGGGCGACATTGGCGGGCTCGATGAAGCGCAGGGCGGCGTCGCGGAACTCGGCGCCGAGGTCGACGTCCTCGGCCGAGCCGCCGCCCGGGGCGTCGCCCAGCCCGGCCTGGACGGCGCGGCGGATGTCGTGGATGCCCTCCTCGCCGCTCAGCGGGATGGCTCCTGAGCGCACGAGCTTGGCGCCCGTGTAGGCCTTCGGGTTGTGCGACGCGGTGCACATGAGCCCGCCGTCGAGCCCGCGTGAGCCCACGAGGAAATAGAGCACTTCGGTGCCGACCATCCCGGCATCGAGGACGTGCGCGCCCTCGGCGACCATGCCCGCGCGATAGCGCGCGCTCAGCTCAGGCGCGGTGAGGCGCATGTCGCGCCCGAGCCCGACCCGCAGCTCCCCGGGGGCCTTGGCGGCCGCCTCGCCCAGCACGCGCACGAACGCGCGGCCGATCTGCTCGGCCCCGTCGGCGTCCAGCTGCTCGCCGTGGAGGCCACGGATGTCGTAGGCCTTGAAGATCTCCGGGGCGACTGCCATGGGCGCGCAGGCTAGCGGCCTGCGCCGGGGACTCAGGCGGTCGCGGGCAGCGGGCCGGGCGTGTACTCGAAGCGGTCGCGCCCCGCCTGCTTGGCGACGTACATCGCCATGTCGGCCCGGTCCATGGCGCTGGTGGAGGTGGGCTCGTCGCCGAACGGCGTCACCCCGACCGACACCGTGACGCCGCCCACCTCGCGGATGAGGGCCACGATCTTCTCAGCCACCGCGCGCGCCTCGTCCTCGCCCTCGGCGGGGAGCAGGACGGCGAACTCGTCGCCACCGAGGCGCCCGAGGATGTCGGTCTCGCGCAGGCGCTCCTTCAGGGCGCGGGCGCAGGTCACGATGAGCTGGTCGCCGGCCGCATGGCCGTGGGTGTCGTTGACCGCCTTGAAGCCGTCGAGGTCGAGCACCAGCAGCGCGCCCTGGGCGCCGTAGCGCCGTCCGCGGGCGACATGCTGGGCGAGGGCGCGGTCGATGCCGCGGCGGTTGAGCAGTCCGGTGAGCGCGTCGTGGTCGGCGAGGTGGCGCAGCTGGTCCTCCAGGCTGCGGCGCTCGGTGATGTCCTGGACCTGGAGCAGGACGTGGACCGGCGTGCCGTCGTCGTCGCGCACGATGGTGGCGCGCAGCGCGACCCAGACGGGGTGGCCGTCGGCGTGGACGATGCGCAGCTCTACCGCCATGCCGTCGTCGGCCAGCAGCGAGGCGAAGGCCTCGGCGGCGAGATCCTCGTCGTCGGGGTGCAGCAGCTCCTCGTGGCGCAGCGCGGCGAGCTCCGTGGCCGAGCAGCCGGTGATGGCGGCCAGTGCCGCGTTGACGCGCTGGACGCTGCCGTCGACGCCGACCAGGGCCATGCCGATCGGGGCGCGGTCGAAGGCGATCTCGAAGCGCCGCTCGGCCTCGCGGCCGGCGCGCTCGGCGTTGCGCTGGTCGGTGACGTCGCGCGAGATGAAGACGATGCCCTCGATGGTGCCGTCGTGCGCGCGCACGGGCGCGCTCTGCACGACGATGGTGCGCCGCGAGATCGGCCCGAAGGTCTCCACGCTTCCCTCCTGCCCGGCCAGGGCGCTGGCCAGGATCGCCTCCGTGGCGGCGAGCAGGTCGGCGGGCACGATCTCCGAAACGTGGCGCCCGACCATCGCGGCACCGTCGATGCCCGCGGTCTGCAGGTGTGCGCCCTCCAGCAGCAGGCAGCGCAGGTTCAGGTCGAACAGGCCGACCGAGGCCCCGGGCAGATGCTGCAGCACGAGCCGATGGCGGCGCTCCGAGTCGCGCAGGGCGTCCTCAGCCACGCGTCGCGCGCTTTCGTGCCTGGCGCGCCTAGGTAGCTTGAAGACAGAAAACACCCCATGGTGATCGGCGGGCGCGCCGCGTTCTTCAGGATGCCGGCGCGCCAGCTACCGCGCCGCGGCGCGGAGCAGATCGGCGACGGCGCCGGGATCGTTGAGGAACGGCGAGTGGTCGCTGTCGAGGCGGTGCGTCGTCCCCGCCCGCGCCGCCATCGCCTCCTGCGCCGGGACCGGGATCGCGTTGTCGCGGTCGCAGATCACGTAGGTCGCGGGGACGTCGCGCCACGCGACCGACGTCACCGGCTGCACGAAGGCGGCGATGGTGTGCGGTCGCAGGCGCGCCGCGGCAGCGTCGGCAACGTCCGGTGGGCACGTGTTGTAGAAGACCTCCTGCGCCCCGGCCACGCTCAGCGTCCCTCCGTCGGGGTCGGCGATCTGCCAGTCCGGCGGGGTGCTGCCGGTGATGGTGGCCAGCGATTCGCCCTCGTCGAGCATGAAGGCGGTCAGATAGACCAGGTGGCGCACGCCCTCGGCGCCGGCGGCTGCCTCGGTGATGACGACGCCCCCGTAGGAGTGCCCGACGACGACCGTCTCGCCGCCGGCCGTGGCGATGGCGTCGCGGACGAAGCGCGCGTCGTCGTACATGTCCCCGCCGGCGGCGACGCTCGGCAGGTCGACCGCGACCACCGGCGCGCCGCCGGCGCGCAGCCGGGCGGCGACCTCGTCCCAGCACCACGCGCCGTGCCAGGCGCCATGGACGAGCACGAAGGTGGGGCGGTCGGCCATCGCGCGCATCCTACGTTCGGCCGCAGCGTCGCTAGCATCGAAGGCATGGCAGGTCATTCCAAGTGGGCGGGGATCAAGCACAAGAAGGCGATCGTCGACGCACGCCGCGGCAAGCTCTTCACCAAGCTCGCGCGCGCCATCACGGTGGCCGCCAAGGAGGGCGGAGGCGACCCGGAGGGCAACCCGGCGCTCGGGCTCGCCGTCCAGAAGGCCAAGGACGCGTCTATGCCCAAGGACAACATCGAGCGCGCCATCGCCAAGGGCACCGGCGAGGGCGCCGACGCCGAGGCGCTCGAGGCGGTCCTCTACGAGGGCTATGGCCCGGGCGGCGTGGCGCTGCTCGTGGAGGCGACCACCGACAACCGCAACCGCACCGGCGCGGACATCCGTCACCTCTTCACCAAGGCCGGGGGCAACCTCGGCGAGCCGGGCTCGGTCGCCTACCTGTTCGACAAGCGCGGCGTGATCGTGGTCGACGCGGCGCGCTACGCCGAGGACGACCTGCTGCCCGCCATCGAGGCCGGCGCCCTCGACGTCGCCGTCGACGACGACGTCTTCGAGATCCTCACCGAGCCGAGCGATCTCACCGCCGTCCGCGCGGCGCTGGAGTCGGCCGGCGTCGAGCTCGAGTCCTCCGAGCTCTCGCAGCATCCCAAGACGCGCGTCCCCATCGACGAGGACGTCGCCACCAAGCTCATGCGGCTCATCGACGCGCTGGAGGACAACGACGACGTCGACGACGTGCACGCCAATTTCGACGTCGACGCGGCGGTGCTCGAACGTGTGGCCGGGTAACTAGGGCGTCGTGACAGACGAGCGCTACCCTCCCGCAGACATGCCGTCGGGAGCGGTCCAGCGGAGGCTGCCTGCCTCGCTACGGGAGCACGGTCCGTTCCGCCTGCTGTTCTGGGGCCAGGCGCTGTCGGTCATGGGCGATCGCATCACGCCGGTCGCGATCGCCTTCGCGGTGCTGGGCCTCGGATCGGCGACCGACCTCGGCGTCGTCCTGGCCGCCGGCGGTATCCCGTTCGCGCTGTTCGCGCTGGCGGGCGGCGTGTGGGCCGACCGCGTCGGCCGGCGCAGGGTCATGCTCGCGTCCGACATCGTCCGCGCGGTCTCCCAGACCGTCACCGCCGTGCTGCTGCTCACGGGCACCGCCGAGGTCTGGATGCTGGCGGTGCTCGCCTTCGTCTACGGCACGGCGGCCGCGCTCTTCATGCCGGCGCTGATCGGCCTGATCCCGCAGACCGTGCGCCCGGCGCGGCTGCAGGAGGCCAACGCGCTGCTGTCGCTCACCCGCAGCATCGCGAGCGTGGCCGGCCCGGCGGTGGCCGGCGTGCTCGTCGTGGCCGCCGGATCCGGCGAGGCGATCGCCGTCGACGCGGCGACCTTCGCGTTCAGCGCGTTGTGCCTGGCGCGGATGCGCATCAGCGAGGAGGCGCCCGCCGCCGACCACGAGCCGTTCCTCGCCGGGCTGCGCGGGGGCTGGAACGAGGTGCGCTCGCGCGCGTGGCTGCGGTGGGGGCTGATTGCGATGAGCATCTACCACGTGTTCGTGCTGCCCGCCGTGTTCGTGCTCGGCCCAGCGCTGTCCGCGGACCGGCTCGACGGCGCCTCGAGCTGGGCCGCGATCGTGGCCTGCTTCGGGATCGGCGGCGTCCTGGGCAACGTGGTGGCGATGCGCATCCCGCTGCGCCGGCCGGTGTTCATCGCCGCCCTGGCGCTGGTGGGAGCCAGCACGCAGGCCGCGATCATCGGCAGCGGGCTGGGCACCGTCGGGATCGCGGCGCTGGAGCTGTTGGCCGGCGTCTGCGTGGCGCTCTTCTTCACCCTCTGGGACCTCAGCATCCAGGAGCAGATCCCCAGCCACATCGTCTCGCGCGTCAGCGCCTACGACTTCAGCGTCTCCATGGGCCTTATGCCGCTGGGCATGGCGGTCTGCGGGCCGATCGCCGATGCCATCGGCCTGCAGCAGACGCTGCTGGGCATGAGCGCGGTCGGCCTCGCCGGCTCGCTGGCCTGGCTGGCGCAGCCGTCGGTGCGCCGCCTGCGCCGCCCGCAGCCCGACGCGCCTCAGCCGGACCGGGCCTCGTCGGTTCCCACCGGGCCTCCGGAATCGACGCTGCCGGTCGTCGGCGCCGGCGGGCGGTAGCGCTCCCTACGCGGCCTGCGCGTCCTCGTCGTCGCGCGTCAGGCGCCGCGCGCGGTACAGGCGCACGGGCCCCTCGACGCCCTTGAGCGAGCGCGCGCCGGCCGAGGACCAGCGGTAGGCGTCGGTCGCGGCGTCGCGCACCTCGCGGGTGGCCAGCACGCTGCCCGGCCGCGCGATGCCGGTGACCCGGCTGGCCAGGTTGACCGGGCGCCCGTACCAGTCGCCGGCCCGGCTCAGCGCGGGCCCGGCGGCCATCCCGACGCGCAGCTGGGGGAAGTCGGCGCCCTCGGCGTCCGCGGCGTCGACGAGATCGAGCGCGAGCTCGAGCATGGCGGGGGCGTCGGGGCCCACGATCATGGCGGCGTCGCCGATCGTCTTGACCAGGCGCACGTCGCCGCGCAGGCGCTCGGCGGTGAGCTCGACCAGGCGATGGGCGACGCGGCCGAGCTCGTCGGGCGCGACCTGCTCGCCCAGGCGCGTGAAGCCGACGAGGTCGGCGAAGCAGACGGTCACGTCGCGCGCCCCGGGCAGCGCGCCCGCCTGGCGCTCGGCGGCGTTGATGGCCTCGGTGCGCACGGACTGGCGCAGGTGCAGGCGCGCCATGTACTCGAGCATCGGGCCGATCATCGGCATGAAGCCGGCGACGCGGTCGGCGTAGCGGCGCGTCAGCTCGGCCTCGCTGAGGCCCGGCTCGAGCACCAGCTCGAGGGCCGCCGTGCGCAGCGCCTCGGCCGTCTGCGCCATCCCGCGCCCGATCACGCGCACGACCGTGAGCTGCTGCTCCTCGCCGATCCCCGCCTCCAGGAAGGCGCGCGCGATCCGCGCGGCCTCGACGTCGGTGTCCGAGCACACCACGGCGTCCATGTCCGGCACCGGCACCCCCTGCGCGCGGCGCAGGGCCACCAGGAACTCCGGCGCGAGCCCGACCCGCTCCCCGACCTCGCGCGTCGAGTAGCGCGGCTGGCCGCCCATCGCGCGCTCGGCGCCGACGAACAGCAGCCGCCCGTCGCGGCTGGCGGCATGGAGGTCGGCGAGCGGGACCCCCTCGGCGGCGAGCTGCTCCAGCAGCTCCAGGCGCGCCTCGCGCGCGCTGCCCTCGAGCCCGTCGAGCAGGCCTTCGGCGGCGAAGTCGGTGCCCACGGTTCGCAAGCTTAAGCGCAACCCGAGGGGTCGTCGGTTCGGCGGCGGTCCGGGCGCGCGCGGCCCCGCCCGCCGCGGTGGTCGGGCACAGATCGCGCGCGTTTCGCAACACCTCCGAGAACGCCGTGAGGGGTGTGCTGCGAAATGCATCTATGCGATGAATTTGGCAGCACACCCCTGCGGCCCCGGGTGGAGGTGGCCCACGAGCGCCGCGATGATCCGCGGGTCGAACTGCGAGCCCGCGCAGCGCACCAGCTCGGCGACCGCGTGGTCGTGGGGCTGCCGAGGGGGATGGCCTGGCCGGCGAGACCGTCGGGGTAGCCCGAGCCGTCGAAGCGCTCGTGCTCGTGGCGCACGATCCGCGCGACGCAGCCCAGGCCGGGGATCGCGCGCAGGATGCGCTCGCCGACGACCGGGTGCTCGCGCACGAGCTCCCACTCCTCGCCGCGCAGCGGGCCCGGCTTGTGGAGGATGCGGTCGGGCATCGCGACCTTGCCGATGTCGTGCAGCAGCGCGGCGTGGCCGACGCGCTCCACCTCGACCTCGTCCAGGCCGAGCCCGTCGGCGACCGTCCTCGCCATGTCGACGACGACGGCGGAGTGCTCGCCCGTGTAGCGGTCGCGCTCGACGAGCGCGGTGGCCAGGGCCTCGATGACGTGCGCCTGGGAGCGGAAGGGGTCCACGCCGCCCTCGGCCGGGCGGGCCGCGGCGCGGGCGGCGTGCTCGAGGACCGCCTCGGCATCGCCGCAGAACGCCTCCAGGGTCAGCAGACCGGTGCGGGCGCGGTCGGCGAGCTGTGCCTCGAGGCCGGCGAGCTGGGCGCGGGCATCGGCCAGCGCGCGGCGCAGCTCATGACGATCGCCCCACAGCACGCACGCCTCATCGGTGCGGTGGAGCTTGGCGTTTAGGCGGAGGAGGGATGGTCGAGTCCCCGACGGCGCGGGCGCATGGGTCCGGGGGAAGGCATCCGACCGGCCACGGAGAATGCCGATGCGATGGTGGTCCTCGGCATCGATCCCGGCCTCGCCAATTGTGGCTACGGCGTCGTCGTGCGCCGTGGCCATCGGCTGGTGGCCACCGACGGCGGCGTCATCGCCACCCCCGCCGGGCTGCCCGCGGCGCGCCGGCTGGCGACCCTGCACGCCCGCCTCGGCGACCTGCTCGACGAGCACGAGCCCGACGCCCTCGCGCTCGAAGCACTGTATTTCGGTCAGAACGTTCGCACAGCTTTCGCCGTCGGGCAGGCGCGCGGCGTCGTCCTCCTGGCCGCCGGCCAGCGCGGGATCGGCTGCATCGACTACACCCCGCAGCAGGTCAAGGGCGCCGTGTGCGGCACCGGCCGCGCCGACAAGGGCCAGGTCGCGCGCATGGTCCAGACGCTGCTGTCGCTGCCGGCGCTCCCGCGGCCCGACCACGCCGCCGACGCCCTCGCCGTCGCCATCTGCCACGCCAATCACGCGCCGTTCGCCGCGGCCGCCGAGGTGGCCGGGTGATCGCGCTCGTCGCCGGGGAGGTGGCGGTCCGCCGCCCCGACCACGTCGTGGTCGAGACCGCCGGCGGGGTCGGCTACCGCCTGGCCGTGTCGGCCGAGACGCTGCGCCAGGTGCCCGGCGTGGGCCGCGCGGTGTCTTTGCACACCCATCTGGTGGTGCGCGACGACGCGCTGGCCCTCTACGGCTTCGCCACCGAGGAGGAGCGCGACCTCTTCCTGGCTCTCATCGGCGTGCAGTCCGTGGGGCCGAAGGTGGCGCTCGCGGTGCTCAGCGGCGGAACCCCGCGCGAGCTGGTGGGCGCGCTGGTGGCCGGCGACGTCGCCCGCCTGCAGGCGGTGCCCGGCATCGGCAAGCGCACCGCGGAGCGGATCGTGGTCGAGCTGCGCGAGAAGGTCGGCGTGCCGAACGATCTCGGGACGCCGATCACCGTCACGCGCGGCGACAATCCGCGCCACATCGCCCGCGACGGGCTGCTGGAGCTCGGCTTCCTGCCCGCCGAGGCGCAGGCGCTGCTCGAGGCCGCCGAGGGCGAGACGGCCGAAGAGCTGCTGGCCAGCGCGCTGCGCGGAGCACGCAGTTGAGCCTCGAGCACATCCACACCCCCGGGGTCCTGGAGGACGAGGAGGACCTCGACCGCTCGCTGCGCCCGCGCACCCTGGAGGAGTTCGTCGGCCAGGACGCCATGCGCGACCAGCTGCAGGTCTCCATCGAGGCCGCGGCCGCGCGCGGCGAGGCGCTCGACCACGTGCTGCTGGCCGGGCCCCCGGGGCTGGGCAAGACCTCGCTGGCGCAGATCATCGCCTCAGAGCTCGAGGTGCCCTTCGTGCAGACCGCCGGCCCGGCGCTCGAGCGCAAGGGCGACATCGCCGCGCTGCTCAGCGCGCTCGAACCGCGCGCCGTCTTCTTCGTCGACGAGGTCCACCGCCTCAACCGGGCCCTGGAGGAGACGTTCTATCCGGCCATGGAGGATCAGCGGCTGCCGATCACCATCGGCCAGGGCGCGGGCGCCCGCGTGGTCACCCTCGACCTGCCGCCCTTCACGCTGATCGGGGCGACCACCCGCGCCGGGCTGCTGACCACGCCACTGCGCGACCGCTTCGGCATCCAGCACCGCCTCGAGCCCTACGGGGTCGGGGACCTCGCGCGCATCGTGCGCCGCTCGGCCACGATCCTCGACGTCGCCCTCGACGACGGTGGGGCGGGGGCCATAGCCGCGCGGTCGCGCGGCACGCCGCGCGTGGCCAACCGCCTGCTCAAGCGCGTACGCGACTGGGCCGAGGTGCGCGGCAGCGGGGTCGTCGACGACGCGGCGGCCGACTCCGCGCTGGCGATGCTCGAGGTCGACGAACTGGGCCTCGACCGCCTCGACCGCGAGATCCTCACCACCATCTGCGCGCAGTTCGCGGGCGGGCCGGTCGGCCTGTCGACGCTCGCCATCGCCGTCAACGAGGAGGCGGACACCCTCGAGGACGTCTACGAGCCCTACCTGCTGCAGCGCGGGCTCATCCAGCGCACGCCGCGCGGTCGCGCCGCCACCCGCCGCGCCTACGAGCACCTCGGGATGGAGCCGCCGCGCGAGACCGCGCTGTTCTAGGCCGCCGGAGCCAGCCGGTACGCGCCCGCGCGGAAGAGCAGCCAGGTGGCGAGGACCAGCGCCACGGCGAGGTGCGCCGGCAGCGAGAGGACCAGCGTGGCCGCCAGGAGGATCGTCACCGGCCACGTGCCGCCCACGAGGTTCGCCAGCACGCCGAAGCGGCGGACGATGCGCTCCAGGGTGTCGCCGACCGGCACGCCGGGGTCGGGGCTCCAGCCGCGGCGCCAGACGATGGTGACGCCGAGCAGGATGCCGGCCCGCCGGCGCAGCCACGGATCGATGGCGCGGTAGAAGGCCGGTGCCCAGGCCAGCGCGGCTACGAGATAGACGGCGGCGAATGTGGTCTCGTCGGCGCCGGGTGCTCCAAGCATGCGTGCGTCCCCCTCGGTGGGTCGAATCGACCGGCTCGCGGGTGGGGACGGGAGCGGTCCTGCTGGGCATCAGTACAAGGCAGGGCGCAAATCGCTACACCCGACCGGCGCAGCTATGCGCAGGGTCGCTGCCCGAGCGGCAGGAAGGCGCGCCGCTTGGGGGTCAGCTCGATCCCGGTCGGGCTCGCCGTGAGCGGGACGGCCTTGCCGTTGGCGGTCACGCGCGTGCTGGGACCGAGGCCGACGTTGAGGCGCACGACGCGTCCGCGGAAGGTGCGCGCGCCGGTCAGGGTCCCGTTGAACAGCTCCTTGCCGTCGCCCTCGACGCACAGGAAGGTCGGGCGGCTCGCGTTGAGGCGCACGGTGACGCGGCGCCTCGCCGCGGCCCGGGCCGCCTTGATCCTGCGTGCGCGCGCGCGCCGTGCGGCGGCCCTGCGCTCGCGGGCCCGGCGCGCGCGGCGGCGCTCGGCGCTCGTGGGCGGCGCCTTGGCGGCCGTCGTCGTCGTGGACGTCTCCTGGGTGACCGTGTTCGTGGCGGTCGTGGGCGGGGCGGTGGTCGTGGTGTCCGCCGGCAGGTCGGCCGCGGTGTTGTCGTTGCCGAAGTCGACCTGGGTGGCCAGCGCGATGGCGGCGGCGAACAGCGCGATGAGCGCCAGCACGCCCAGCAGCAGCGCCCGGCGCCGGCGCACGTGACGGACCTCGAGCAGCACCCGCTGGCCCGGCAGCGCCTCCAGCAGGTCGGGCATCGTCGCGACGCCGGCGAGGGCGAGCGCCCGCGCCGCGCGACGGCGCGCATCCGCCGTCGGCTCGGCCTCGCCGAAGGCGGCGACGAGCTGCTCGAGCGTGGGGCGACGGTCGGCCGGGCGCCCGCCGCGCACCCCCCGCGCGATGCGGTCGGCGACTTCGAGGTCGCGGACGGAGACGGGCTCAGGCTCGGCCATGGATGTCGCGAGCGCCGGAAGGATGGCCCCGCTTTCGGTGTCTTAGCAGGCGACCGGGACGGTAGAGCCGTCCAGGTTCTACCCTTGTGCAAGCGCATGGCCCATCTGTTCATCTGTCCGAACTGCGGACACCGCACCACCGAGACCGATCGCACCGCGGGCTTTCGCCGTCAGGCGAAGGCCTGCTCGCGCTGTGGCTTCGGCTTTCTCTTCGAGCTGCTCGACGACTACTACCCCGCCCCGGACGCGGCGTTCTTCGTCTGCGACGCCGAGGGCCGGGTCATCGGCTGCGGCCGCGGCTCCTTCGAGCTGACCGGCCTCGACGACGAGCGGGTCATCGGTCGCCAGGTGCGCGACGTCCTCGGCCTGCGCTTCGACAACGCCGATGATCCGGTGGGGACCGTGCTCGAGTGGGGGGTGCGCGCGCTCAACAAGCCCGTGGAGGTCAACGCGGAGGGCGATCTGCCCGCCCGCGCGACGGCCGACCTCTTTCCCGCCTACGATGACGACGGCGGCATGCTGCTGGTCCTCACTCCGGCCAAGTAGCCGCCCGCCGCTATGACTGACCGTCGTCGCAACCTCTTCGTCCTGCTTCTCGTCGCTGGCCTGCTGGTGGCGTCCCTGGCGGTCATCGCGACGAAGCCCACGCGCCTGGGCCTGGACCTCAAGGGCGGCGTCTCGCTCATCTACCAGGCCAAGCCGACCAAGCAGTCGGCGGTCACCGGCGACGCGATCGACCGCTCGCTGGACATCATGCGCAAGCGCGTCGACCAGATCGGCGTCGCGGAGCCCAGCCTGCAGCGCTCGGGCGCCGACCAGATCGACGTGTCGCTGCCGGACGTCAAGAACGCCGACGAGGCGGCCTCGCAGGTCGGGACCACCGCGCAGATGTGGTTCTACGACTGGGAGGGCAGCGTCCTCGGGCCCAACTGCAAGCCCGATCCGCAGAACCCCAACGTGACCGGCGGCCAGGCGGCCGGCGACGGCAGCATCCCGCCGGCGCTGTCGCTCTTCGACGCCGTCACGCGCGGTGCGAAGTGCCCGCGCACCAACACCGGCAAGGAGTCCTCGGGCGACAAGTTCTACCTGGTCGACAAGGAGCGCAAGCGCGTCCTCGCCGGCCCCGACGAGACCCGGTCCGACCTGCAGAAGGAGGCGCTGAACAAGAAGATCCCGTTCGACGCCAAGCAGATCGTCAAGGTACCCCAGGGCAACGTGATCGTCCGCGCCGAGCAGCCCGATCCCAAGGGCAAGCCGCTGCCCGCCTGGTACGTGCTCAAGGACCAGCCGATCCTCGGCGGCACGGACATCAAGAACCCCGAGCAGAACTTCGACAACGGCCCGGGCGAGAACGGCCAGCCGAACGTCACCTTCGACTTCACCGGCAAGGGCCCCGGGGTGTGGTCGAAGTTCACGCGCAAGCTCGCCGAGCGCGGCCAGGAGTCCGCGCTGACGCTGGGCGACGCCGCCTCCAACCAGCACTTCGCCATCACGCTGGACAACGAGCTCATCTCGGTCCCGCAGATCGACTGGCACCAGTACCCCACCGGCCTGGGCGGCGACTCGGGGTCGCGGATCTCGGGCGGCTTCACCATCCAATCGGCCCAGCGGCTGGCCAACCTGCTGAAGACCGGCGCCCTGCCGATCAAGCTCGAGCTGATCTCGGCCTCGCAGGTCTCGGCCACGCTGGGCAAGCAGGCGCTCAACCAGGGCCTGATCGCCGGCGTGGCGGGCTTCATCATCGTCGCGCTCTTCCTGCTCATCTTCTACCGCGTGCTCGGCGTCATCGCGGTCGGCGCGCTCGTCGTCTACGCGATCTTCTTCTACGCGCTGATCAAGCTGGTGCCGATCACGATGACCCTGCCGGGCATCGCGGGGCTGATCCTCACCATCGGCGTGGCGGCCGACGCGAACATCGTCATCTTCGAACGCGTCAAGGAGGAGTTGCGCGGGGGGAGATCGATCCCGGCCGCCATCGCGACGGGCTACAAGCGCGGCCTGTCGGCGATCGTCGACGCCAACGTCGTGACCTTCATGGTCGCGTTCATCCTCTTCCTACTGGCCACCGCCGGCGTCAAGGGCTTCGCCTTCACGCTGGGCGTCGGCACGCTGGTCTCGTTCTTCACCGCCGTGCTGCTCACCCAGGCGGTCCTCGGCGCCATGGGGCGCTCGAGGCTCATCCACAGCCCCGCGGCGCTGGGCGTCGGCAAGGCCCGCGAGCGCCGGCGCTTCGACTACATGGGCGCGTCGAAGTGGTTCTTCTCGATGTCAGGCGTGATCCTGCTCATCGGCGCGCTCGCCATCGGCGGCAAGGGCCTGAACTTCGGTATCGACTTCGAGTCGGGCACGCGCGTGAAGACCGAGCTCAACCGCTCGGCCAACGAGAGCGGCGTGCGCGACGCGATCGCGCCCAGCGGCTTCGCCGACGCCGAGGTGCAGCGCATCAGCGGCCAGGGGGCGGGCAAGAACGCCTTCCAGATCTCGACCTCCACCCTGACTCAGCGCCAGCGCGACAACATCCAGAAGGACCTGCAGCAGAAGTTCGGCGTGAAGTCCTTCGACTACGACACGATCGGGCCGACCTTCGGCCAGACCGTGGCCAAGAGCGCCGTGATCGCGATCATCGCGTCGCTGCTGGTCATCTCGCTGTACATCGCGCTGCGCTTCGAATGGAAGTACGCGGTCCCGGTACTCATCGCGTTGATGCACGACCTGCTGATCACCGCGGGCGTGTACTCGCTGCTCGGCCGGGAGGTGACGACGTCGACGGTCGCGGCGCTCTTGACCATCCTCGGTTACTCGCTCTACGACACCATCATCGTGTTCGACCGCGTGCGCGAGAACGTGCCGCGCATGCCGCGGGCCGCCTTCTCGCAGATCGTCAACCGCTCCATGAGCGAGGTCCTGACCCGGTCGCTGGCGACCTCCTTCTGCACCGCGCTGCCGATCGCCGCGCTGCTGTTCTTCGGCGGCGACACGCTGAAGGACTTCGCCTTCGCGCTGCTGATCGGCGTCATCTCGGGCACCTACTCGTCGATCTTCATCGCCTCGCCGGTGCTCACGCACTGGAAGGAGCGCGAGTCGGTGTACATGCGCCGTCGCCGGCGCATCGCCGAGGAGAACGACGGCGTCGTGCCGCCGTACGCCCTGTCGGCCACCGGCGCGATGGTCGACGTCGCCCCGAGCGATCAGCAGCGCTCGGCGCGGCGGATCACCCAGCCCGAGGACCCGGCGGCCGGCGTCTCGAAGGCCGAGTTCGACGCGATGGTGCGTGACCTGCACGCCGACGCGCCGCCGACCGCGACGGTCGAGCGCGATCCCACCGCCGACCTCGCCCCCGAGGACCTCGTGCTCAAGGACGACAAGCCCAAGGCGCCCAAGCCCAAGCGCCCGCGCAACAAGCGCCACGGGAGGTCGCGCTAGCCATGGCCATGCTCGCCTGGATCATGATGGGCCTCGCCATCTGGCACTTCACCATCTTCCTGCCCGATCGCTTCTGGGGCGGCATCGTCGGCGCCTTCCTCGGCGCGCTGTTCGGCGCGGCGATCTTCGGCTTCATCGTCAACGGCTTCACCGTGCCCGGCCAGGGCGAGACCCACGTGCTGCAGGCGCTCGAGGCGATTCCCGGGACGCTGATCGGCATCGGCCTGGTCTACTACGAGGGCATCCGCCGCGGCAACGCGGCCCTTGACCTGTAGCCGACGTATCACGCAGAGGCCCGCGGCGCTCCTGGGGGAATGCCCCCACTGAGAGCTGTCCTGTCGCTCGCGCGCTCGCGACGACGACGCGAGGAGAGTAGCGTCGCGCCGTGGACGGCCGCCTGAACCGGCCAGTGCTGCGCGAAGCCCAGATCGATGGAGGGCCGCGGACGTCGTCGCATGACCTGGCGAGCTATGTGCCGCGGCTGCTCGCGCGGCGCCTGGCGACGGGCGGGCCGATCGCGCAGTTCGAGGCGACGACGCTGCGCGCGGCGCTCCTGCTCACCGACATCGCGGGCTTCACGGCCTACGTCGAGCGCGTCTCGAACTCGCGGCGGACGGGCATCGAGGATCTCGCGCGCGCCTTCGACGGCTACTTCGCCGATCTCGTGGGCATCGTCTACGGCCACGGTGGCGACGTCCTCGCCATCGCAGGCGACGCCTTCTTCTCCTACTGGCCGGTCGACGACGACCGCCAGCTCGCGGACGCCGTCATGCGCGCGACCGAGGCGGCGCACGCCATCCAGGTTGGTCTGGGCGATCGCCAGGGCGTCGCCGGCCACGACTTCCAGACCCGCGCCGGCGTCGGCGCCGGCAAGCTGACGATCGCCTTCGTGGGCGGCGTCGGCGACCGCTGGGAGCTGATGCCGGTCGGGACCCCAATCGCCGACGTGGCGCGGGCGGAGCGCCATGCGCGGCCTGGCACGGTCGCCATCGCCGAGTCGGCCTGGCTGCTCATCGAGGACCGCTGTGCGGGGCGCCGGCTGGATGACGGCCTGTACGAGCTGACCGAGGTGCGCCGTCCCATCGGCCCGATGCCCGCCGCGTCGCTCGTGGCGCCCGATCCCAGCGACGACCTGCTCTCGGCGTTCGTCCCGCTCCCCGTCCGCCAGCGCCAGAGCACCGCCGGCACCGAGTGGATGCAGGAGATCCGGCGGGTGACCGTGGTCATGGCCAGCCTCTCGGTGGCGGGCAGTCCCGACGTCGGCGTCGAGCTCGCGCACCTGGGCGTCCAGGCCTTCCAGCGGGTGCTGGCGCGCTTCGAGGGCGCGACCAAGGTGCTCGTGGACAACAAGGGAGTGACCCTCTCGGGGGCCTTCGGACTGCCCCCGCGCGCCCACGCCGACGATGCCCGGCGCGCGATCACCGCCGCCGAGACGCTCCGGCGCGAGCTCGAGGACATCGGCCTGTCGTGCACCGTCGGGGTGGCGACCGGGCGCGCCTTCTGCGGGATCTTCGGCAGCGACCTGCGCCGCGAGTACACCCTGCACGGCGAGGTGGTCAACCTCGCCTCGCGCCTGATGCAGGCCAGCACCGGCGAGATCCTGTGCTGCGACGCCACCGCGCAGGCGGCGCACGAGAGCGTCGGCTTCGAGGCGCTGGAACCGGTCATGTTGAAGGGGCGCACCGATCCGGTGGCGGTGCACCGCGCAACGTGGACGCGCAGCGCCGAGAGCCCTCGCGAGTCGCGGATGGTGGGGCGCGAGGCCGAGCAGGCGGCGATCAGGGCACGGATCGACGACCTGGTCACCAACGACCGCTCGGCCACCGTCGTCATCGAGGGCGAGGCCGGGCTCGGCAAGACGCTGCTCGTCGGCGAGGCGATCCGCCTGGCGCGGGCGCGCGGCGTGCGCGTGCTCACGGCCGCCGCCGATGCCGTCGAGAACGCCACGAGCTACTACGCCTGGCGCGCGATGTTCACCGACCTGCTCGAGGTCACCCCGCAGACGATGCTCGATCCGCACTCCCTCGAGGTGCCGTGCGATCCGGAGCTGCGGCGGATGCGCCCACTGCTCAGCAGCATCGTTCCCGTCGGCATCTCCGACAACGAGCTGACCGGGGCGATGGACGGCAGCGTGCGCGCGGAGAACACCAAGCTGCTGCTGGCCTCGATCCTGCGCCACACGACGGCGCAGGCGCCCATCCTGGTGGTCGTCGAGGACGCTCATTGGCTGGACTCCAACTCGTGGGCGCTGCTGCTGGAGATCGTGCAGTCGGTGCCGCGGGCGCTGATCGCCATCACCACGCGCCCGATGAGCAACCCGCCCGAGCAGTACGCGCGGCTGCGCGCGCTGGGGTCGACCGAGCTCGTCGCGCTGGAGCCGCTGAGCCCCGGCGAGATCCAGATGCTGGTCAAGCACCAGCTCGGCGTCGATGCGCTGCCGCTCGAGCTGACGGGCTTCGTGGACGATCGCGTCGCCGGGCACCCGTTCTTCTGCGAGCAGCTGGTGCAGACCATGCGCGAGGGCGGTCTGGTCCGGGTGCAGGACGGGGCCGCCGTGGTCGGAGACCTCGACACCCTCGACGTCCCGGCCACCATCGAGGGCGCCGTCCTCAGTCGCATCGATCGCCTCACGGCGAGCCAGCTGCTGTGCCTGAAGGTCGCCGCCGTCATCGGGCGCTCGTTCCTGTCGCGCACCGTGACCGCCACCCTGCCGGCGCGCGAGGAGCGCACGGCGGTGGCCGAGAACCTCGAGACCCTCGCGCGGCTGGACCTGACGATGCGCGAGTCTGAGCACTCGGAGCTCGCCTATCTCTTCCGCCACGAGATCACGCGCGAGGTCGCCTATGACCTGCTGACCGAGAGCCAGAGCCGCCAGCTGCACCGCGCCGTGGCGGAGTGGCACGAGCGCACCTACAGCGAGGACGAGCTGGCTCCGCACTACGCGCTGCTGGCCCACCACTGGGCGCGCGCCGACGATCCCGACAAGGCCGTCACCTACCTCACGCGAGCGGGCCGGCAGGCGCTGCACAGCGGCGCGTTCAACGAGGCGCTGATCTTCCTCGCCGACGCGCTGGAGGTCGAGGGCGCCACTCCTGACCCGTTCCGCGACGCCATGTGCCAGAAGGGCCTCGGCACCGCGCACTACTTCATCGGCGACTTCAAGCGCAGCCGGGCGTGTCTCGAGCTGGCCCTGGCGCAGCTGGCGACGGCGTTCCCGTCGACGCGCCTCGACGTCGCCCGGGCGCTGGCGCGCGAGGCCGCCGTCCAGGCGGCGCATCTCATCCGCCCGGCGCGCTACCTCGGGCGCCGGCGGGCCGCGACGGACCTCATCTCCGAAGCCCTGGGCTGTTACAAGATCCTGGGCCAGATCGGCTACCTGGAGGGCGACCCGACCCCGGTCCTGCTCTACGGCACGTTCGCCGGCCTCAACCTCGGCGAGGAGGGCGGGCCGTCCCCCGACCTGGCGCGGATGCTCATCCACGCGGCGACGGCCAGCAGCATCGTCGGGCTGCAGACCATGGCCGACCGCTATGCCGGGCGGGCGATCGCGATGGTCGACGCCGGCGCCCAGCGCGAGGCGAGCGCCTACGTGTGGAACATCTGGGCCGTCATCCACGCCCACCGCGGCGACTGGGCGCGCGCCGAGAAGGCCAACGCGACCGCGCTGGAGCGCCTGGGGGAGGTCGGCGACTTCAACCTCGAGGCCGAGGTCTGGCAGATGCGCTCGGCGATCTACCTCGGCTCGGGAGCGTTCGGCTCGGCCGAGAGCGCCTGGAGCCGGCACCGCTCGCTGGCCAAGCGCAAGCGCAACCCGCAGAACATGTGCTGGTCGCTGCTCGACGAGGCGGAGACCCGCGTCGCGCAGGACGAGACCGACGCCGCGGACCGGGCGCTCGATGCGGCGCTCGCCATCCCCACCGCGCCCAACGACGGCAGCAGCACGATCGAGAAGCACTACGCCACCGCGGTGGTCCGCGCCGCCCAGCGCCGCTGGCCCGAGGCCATGGAGTCGGCCGACGCGATCATCGAGATGCTCGAGCGCCAGCCGCCGTCGGCCTTTCACTACGTCGACTTCTGCGCCGGAGCGGTGGGGGTGTACTTCGATGCGCTGGAGGACGGCTGCGACCATGGCGCGACGCTGCGCCGGGCGCAGCGCGGCTGCAAGGTGGTGCGCCGCGCCGCGCGCCAGTTCGGGAGCGTGCGCGCGCGCCGCTGGCTGCTGGAGGGCCTGCTGAAGTGGGCCGAGGGAGACCAGGCCGCGGCGCGCGAGCGCTGGCGCCGCGCCGAGGAGGCCGCCCTGCGCAAGGGAACGCGCTTCGAGCTCGCCCGCGCGCGCTTTGAGATCGCGCGCCACAGCGACGGCGCTGCCAGAGAGCGCGAGGCCTACCTGGCCGATGCGGCGGCGATCTTCGAGCGCCTCGGCGCGCTGCGGATGCTGCGGCGCGTGCGCGAGGCGCAGGCACAGGACCAGACCGTGGAGGTGAACCGATGACCCAGATCTACCGGCCCGTACAGCACGGCCTGAGCCTCGAGCTGCCGCTGAAGGACCCGAGTCAGATGCCGGCGCTCCTGGGCCTGATCAACCAGGTGAAGGACACGCTCGTGTTCCCGCGGCTCTTCGAGCTGCGCGACGTGCACTCCGCGCGCTTCGTGCCGAGCGGCGACGGCAGCACGCTGTGGGTGATCACGACCTACGACGGGCGCCTCGCCGACTACATCCTGGACTTCGTCGGAGTCATCGGCGACGTGTTCACCGAGATGCTGCAGTACATCGCGGACCCGCCGCCGCTGCCCGTCAGCCGCTTCACGCGCGAGTTCGTGGCCTTCATCACCGCCCACAACCGCGACATCGGGATGTGGTCGGCGTACCCCGGAACCTCGGTGATCGACATCCAGCAGGCACTGGGGGCGACGACATGACCATCGACCTGTCCGACGTGCAGGGCAACGTCGTCCGCGGCTACGGCCTGTCCTTCGACTGCGCGCGCCACTTCGCGGTGGCGATCGGCGACCCGGTGGCCGCACGGACCTTCCTGGGCGAGCTGGTCGACGGCGACACCTACGACGGCGTCAACGTCACATCGAGCGCCGAGTGGGCCCCCGGTCACCGGCCGGCGAGCTGTCTGAACATCGGCATCACCTGGCTGGGGCTGCAGGAGCTCGGCGTCGATCCCGCCGTGCTCAGCGCCTTCCCCCCGGCGTTCATTCAGGGGCCGGCCGTTCGGGCCCAGCCGGCCACGCCGCCCGTCCCCGGCGACGTGGGCCTCGGCGACGTGGGTGACAGCGCCCCCGACCACTGGGAGCTCGGCGGCCCCAACACGCCTGCGGTGCACCTCATGCTCTCGGTGTACACGCGCGGCTCCGCGCGGCTGGACGAGGTCACCGTGGGCGTGCGTCGCGCCCTGGCCGATCACGCCCTGACCGAGGTATGGCATCGCGACGCCCAGGGGCTGCCCTCGCGCGGGCGGCCGTCCGGTCGCGTGCACTTCGGCTACGTCGACGGCATTGCGCAGCCACGGATCGCCGGCGCCCCCGGCAAGGAGCCGGCGCTCGACCTGCAGCCCGAGATGCCGACCGGCGATCTCCTGCTCGGCCGTGACTACAGCAACTCGTTCGGCGGCAACTTCGCGGGCAGCCTGCCGCCGGCGCTGGCCGACAACGCCACCTACGGGGCGTTCCGGATACTGCACCAGAACGCCGGCGCGTTCGAGGGCCTGCTGCACGAGTGGGGGACTGCCGCGGGCGCGGACCCCGAGCTCGTCGCGGCCAAGGTCATGGGCCGCTGGCGCAACGGCGTGCCGCTCGTGCTGTCCCCGCACACCGACAAGCCACAGCCCGCCGTGCCGCGCGACCAGCTCAACGAGTTCGACTACGTCTCGCCCGACACGCGCCCCGCGCTCTACGACGACAGCGACGGGCGGCGCTGCCCGTTCGGGGCGCACGTGCGGCGCCTGAACCCGCGCGGGGCGGAGGTCATGGGCACGCCGCACAGCCGGCGCATCGTGCGCCGGAGCATGCCCTACGGTCCCGAGCTCCCCGACGGCGTGACCGCCGACGACGGCGTCGATCGCGGTCTGGTCGGCTACTTCCTGTGCGGCGACCTCGAGGCGCAGTTCGAGTTCCTGCAGCGCGTGTGGGTGAACAACGACTTCGCCGCTGCCGGCCTACGTGGCAGCCGCGAGCCGATCATGGGCAGCCAGCCCGACGGCGGCGGGACGTTCACGGCACATCTCAACGGCTCGCGCCAGCCGACCACGCTGCGCGGACTCCCAACCCTCGTCACCACACGCGGCAGCGCGTACTGCCTGTTGCCCGGCATCGGCGGGCTGCGCTACCTCGCCTCACTTCACGACCCGAAGGCGGTGGACGGATGATCACCTCGACGAAGCCGGCGCTGGCGGACCAGATCCGGGCGCTGCTCGCTCAGGCCACCGAGCAGGTCGTTCCCGGCCGCGTGCTCGCGTGGTGGGGGAACACCAACTTCCCGACGGGCGCCGCGCCCGTTCCGGCCCTGACCCAGCAGCAGTGGGGAGGCCTGTATTTCCTGCTGGAGAACGCCGCGCTCGGGCTCGGGCCGGTCAAGCCGCTGCCGCTGATCGACGCGGCCACGCGCGACATGCGCCCCGACGATCCGCTGCCGATCGCGATCGCGAGCTTCCGCGTCGCGGTGCCGCGGGCGTCGCTGGCGCAGAGCATCCTCGCGGGGGCCTCCAACGGTGGGCAGCCCGGCTCGCTACCCGCGCGCCTGGCCGATGCGATCGAGGAGCACCAGGCGTTCATGGCGACGGCGTACATGCACGGGCAATGGGGTCGCGACACCCCGGTGCATCGCGGCCGCGACGTGCGGCTCAAGCTCGACGAGGGCTTCTACTTCACCAATCCCGGAGCACCGCTGCCCGACGCCATCGCGGTCGACCTCGGCGACGGCCGGGGCTTCGTCGACGCCGCGTTCGGCGATGTGCTCGAGGCCTCCTACCCCAAGGGCGACAGCGCGGAGATCGCGGTGCGCTGCACCTACGGCGCCGAGGCGCTCGAGGCGCGGATGACGCTGGCCATCTCCGACGACCCGGCGCCCCCGCGCGCTGACGACACCTGGCCGCTGCAGGCGCAGGGGCCCGACGGCAAGCCCGGCGAGCAGGGGGTGGCCTGGGTCTTCCGCGCCCCGGGCCGCAGGGAGATCGTCAACCCCGTGATCCTCGTGGAGGGGTTTCCCGGGGGCCATCCCTGCGACTACATGTACGAGCTGCTCAACACCTCGGGGATGGTCGACGCGCTGCACGCGGCCGGCTACGACGTGATCATCGTGGGGCTCGACAACGGCCTGGCGAAGATCCAGCGCAACGCGCAGGTGCTCGTGCAGTGCATTCGCGAGGCACGCAAGCGCACGCCGCAGCCGCTCGTCGTCGGCGGCGTGAGCATGGGCGGGCTGGTCAGCCGCTACGCCCTGGCGTGGATGGAGAACGAGGGCGAGGACCACGGGACGCGCACCTACCTGAGCATCGACGCCCCGCACCGCGGGACGTACACGAGCCTCGGCGTGCAGTGGTTCGTCCACGCGCTCGAGCCCTACGCCCAGGGTCTGCTGGGCTTCTCGCGGCTGCTGGACTCAGACTCCAACGTGCAGCTCATGATCGAGTGGCTGCACGAGGGCGAGGTCGGCCAGAGCCCGCTGCGCCACGAGCTGCTGGCGGACTTCGCGGCGGTGGGCGGCTACCCGCGCGCGCCGCGCAAGCTGGCCGTCTCCTGCGGTCGTGCCGACGGCGTCGGCGGCTCCGCCCAGGCCGGCTCGGCGACGATGAAGTGGGAGAAGGAGCCGTTCCTGTCGATGACGATCAACACGTTGCCCGGGGTCGACGGCACGCTCGCCCAGGGGTCGTGGTTCATGGCCGACCCACCGCTCGCGTCGCTACCGGACCCCGGGACCCGCGCGTGGGAGACGGTGCCCGGCAGCCAGAACACCTACAACCAGCAGGTCGCCCAGGTCGCCTCGGCCTTCGGCTGCGGCACCGTCCAGCCCACGGCCACGAACCTGCGGACCTGCTGCATTCCGACCGTCAGCGCGCTCGATCTCGACCAGGAGGACCCGTCCGCCCCCATCGGCTCGGCCACGGGGCCGTTCGATGCGCACACGTGCAGCCGCGACAGCCTGCAGCACCTCGAGCTCGCGCCCGAGGTGACGCAGTGGATCGTCGCTCAGCTCGGGGCACCGCCGCCCCGGGGAGGCGGCGTGCGACCGCCCGCCGCCGCACCGCCGGGCGTCGATCCGGCGAAGTTCAACCCGCTGGACCCGGCGTTCTTCCAGAACCCCTACCCGATGTACGCCGCTCTGCGCGAGCACGCCCCGGTCGTCCCGGTCGGTCCCGACCTGTGGTTCTTCCTGCACGCCGACTGCAAGGCGATCCTCGACCAGACTGAGACCTTCCTCAAGCATCCGCCCGGGCCGTACGACCTGACCGGCATCTTCCAGTCCGATCCGCCGCGCCACACCAGGCTGCGCGAGCTGATGGGGCCGGCGCTCTGCACGGAGTTCCAGGCGGCTCCCGCGCTCATCGCGCAACGGGTGACCGGGGCCCTCGGTGCGGTCGCGCCCACCGGCCACATGGACGCCGTGGGCGACTACGCGGGTCCGGTGGCGTCCGGCGTCCTCTACGACATCCTCGGTATCCCCGACGCCGATCGAGCGAAGGTCTGGGCGTGGGAGAAGGCCATCCTGCGCGCGCGCGGCGTCACCCAGCCGCCGGCCGTGAAGTTCCAGGGGGATACCGCGAACGCGGCGCTGCAGTTCTATCTGCAGGGTCTCGTCCAGCAGTGCCAGCGCGCCGGTGGCGGCAGCGGCCTGCTTGCCCTGCTCTGCCAGCAGATCGGACTCGGCCTCGTGGCCGAGGACGTGTACCTGTCGTGCGCGGACTTCGTCGCCGCGGGCCACCTGTCCAACACGTGGCTGATCGCGAGCGGCATCCTGCGGCTGCTGCAGAACCCCGACCAGCTGCGCGCGCTGCGACTGGCGCCGGAGAAGATCGACCAGGCGGTCGTCGAGCTGCTGCGCTACGAGCCGCCCTTCCAGCTCGTCGGCCGCTACGCGGCGAACGCCACGCAGGTCGGCGGGCACGCGGTCGCCGCCGGACAGAGGGTCGTCGGCGTCGTCGGCTCGGCCAATCGCGACGCCGCGGCCTTCCCCGATCACCCCGAGGTCCTCGACATCGACCGGCCCGACAACGGTCAGCAGCTGGGCTTCGGCGAGGGCATCCACTACTGCATCGGGGCCCCGCTCGCGCGCATGGTGGTGCCCGCCGCGCTCCTGGCGCTCGTGCAGCGGCTGCCCGGGCTGGCGCTCGACGGCCTGCCCCAGTGGCAGGCGGCCGACCCGACCCTGCGGGCGCTCATCAACCTGCCGCTGCGGTTCGCGGCCTGAGCGACCCCCTCGTCCCGGTCAGGCGCGCGGGACGGCGCGCATGGCCGGGTCGGGGATCGGGAGCTCGCCCGTGCGGAAGTCCACGTCGCGCGGCGCCGCACCCCAACCGCCGGCGAGGGCCAGCAGCGCCGCCGTGGCGTGCTGGGCCTGGACGCACCATTGCGCGTCGTGGCCACCGCGGTAGACCTGCACGTTGGGCAGCCCCTGCGCGAGTTGGGGCGCGAAGGCGCCGAAGGGCGGTCCGGCGTGGTGCAGGTTGTCCTCGAGCAGGCCCATGAGCGTGAGGTAGCGCACCCAGCGGTGCTGGTCCCACTGGTGTGCGTCGAAGGTGGTCAGGATGGTCTCGGCCGCCAACCCGCCGCGCCTGACCAGATCGGCGATCGTCGCCGCGTCCATGTCCAGATACAGGCCGCCCTGGCCCTTGCCGAAGCGGATCTGGCACACGCGGTCGCGGAAGCCGGGAAGCTCGCTCTGCAGCGTGTCGCGCCAGTTCTGCGCCGTGTCCTTGATGTGCGACAGGAAGCCCGGCAGCGAGTCGACCACGTCCCAGCGTGGGACCGCCGGGTCGAGGGGGTTGGTGAGCATGAAGACCTCGCGGTCGTCGCCCGCGGGATACTCGGCGAGGTCGATGGCGAAGGTCGGCCGGCCAGGGAACCACGCGTCGAAGAACTGCACGGGGAAGTTCGACGAGATCCCGCCGTCGGAGAACAGGTTGGGCCGCGGCATGTCGGACGCCGACTCCTGGTAGAGCGGCATCGCCGACAGCAGCAGCGGGAAGCTCAGGCTCAGGCGGACACCGACCAGGATGGGCAGGTCCTTGGTCGGCATCTTCTGAAAGCGCGGGTCGGCCCCTGGATCCTTGTCCAGCATGGCCTCCACGACGACCGCCGGAAAGCGCTCGCGCATCTTCTCGACGTCGAAGCGATACGCGTCAAGGCCGTGGGGCACCCTGACCGGCCTGGCGAGGCTGAGATCGGTGGTGATCATCGTGACGTCGATGCCCTGCTCGGCGAGGTCGCGGAAGGTCAGCGGCTCGTCCAGCGGCTTGCCGGCGCAGTCCTGGATGTGCTGGTGCAGCCATTCGACGACCGCCTCGCTGCTGCCGCCGGGCTGGTGGGTGCCGGGGCACATGCCGAAGTCGGAGTCCCCGAGCGCGCGAACGGTCTGCAGCGCGAGGCCGCCGACCGCCGCAAGCGCCGTCGCCACGACGACGAGGACGAGGAGTGGGAGGGCGACAAGGACCGTCCAGAGGACCGCGATGGCCGTCGAGAACTTCCAGAACGCGCCCGCGACCGACAGCAGCAGGGCGATGAACAACAGCAGCCCGACCACGACGGCGCGGGCGCGGCGCTTCGCCGCCACGCCCGCGACGAACGCGATCCGCCGCCACCGCGACCGCTTGGCCAGGAGCGCCTTGGTGATCACTTCGAACAGCGGCTTCGTGGCGGGCGTCGGCTGGAAGAGGCCCACGATGGCGCCGGGCTCCCCGAGCGACTCGAGCGCGGCCTCGAGCTTCGCGGGGCCGCCGCCGTTGTCGAGTTGGCGCCCGTACTCGGCGGCGGCGCTCAGGGCGGCCGCGATCGCGCCGGCCGAGGTGCCCCCGATGCTCGCGAACCGGTAGTGCTCGGCGAGCTTGAGCACGAGGCTCGGGTACACGATGCCGCTCGTGACACCGCCCTTCATGACCAGATCGCAGGGGGGCAGAGCTCTGGCGGCGGCGCCGTGGGGAATCGGGGCCATGGGACCTCCTCGCGGGCGGTGCGTGGATCTCGGGCGACTCTAACGCCGGCCGGCGAGCGCGGGCGGTCTTTGGCGCCGCAGGCGGGGCGCGTAGCGCGCGCCGGTGACCAGCGCCGCCGTGGCGAGCAGCACCAGGAAGGGGTCGATCGGCGTGCGGTAGCGCGGGGTCTCCACCACGAGGAAGACGACGCTGAGGAAGCTCAGCACGGGGAACGCCCAGACGTACCACGGCGCGCGGCGGGCCATCGCGGTGAACGCCCCGGCGAGCGCGAGCGCGGCGAAGATCCAGAAGCACAGCAGCCCGCGATCGGCCCAGTAGTGGTCGATGGTGATGGTGGCCGCGGTGGAGCGCGAGCGACGCAGGCTGCCGAGGTCGAGCATCCGCCGCGTGTTCCACCAGGCGACCTTCGCCACATAGGTGGGGTGCTCGCGGATGTAATGCAGCGACGCGGCGCGCAGCTTCTGCTCGAGCACCGCCTCGTTGGTCTCGCCGACGCGGTTGAACAGGTAGGCGTAGTCGGGCACGTGCCGCAGTCCCTGCCAGGAGGCGGGGTTCTGGGTGTCGGCGCGCGCCGAGTCGTTGTACGTGCCCGCCAGGGCGGAGCCGAACTGCGTCGAGATGGGGACGAAGGCGTGCAGCTCGCGGGCGTTGCGAATGGTCCACGGCGTGATCGTCAGCAGCGCGGTGAGCACGAGGACGAGCGGCGGTCCCAGGGCCGCGCGCCCGCGCCACGGCCGCCCATCCCACACGGCGAGCGCCAGCGGCGCGAGCAGGATGAGGGCCTGGGCGCGGGTCAGCGCGGCCAGGCCGCCCATGACCCCGGCCAGCAACGCCCAGCGATAGCGGTGCGGCGAGCGCCGATGGGCCAGCGCCGCCGCCAGCGAGGCGAGCATGAAGACGTCGAACAGCGGCTCGGACATCACCGCGCCGCCGACGAGGATGAACGGCAGATAGATCGCCGCCAGGCCGAGCGCCACCAGGCCGGCGACCGACCCCCACAGCTGCGCCGCGAGCACGCCCACCAGCGCGACGATCGCGGTTCCCACGAAGGCCTGGGCGATCCGCGCGACCCGCAGGCGCTGGCGCGCGGGCTCGCGGTCGGCCTTGAACACGTGGTACACGGCGCCCAGGAAGTACGGATAGCCGGGCGGGCGGAAGGCCGTCGGGCGGCCGTGGGCCAGGGTCTTGGAGAACCCCTCGCCCTGGGCGATCGAGCGGGCATGGACGTCGTAGTCGACGGCGTCGTGGCGCAGCACGTAGTCCGGCGTCGCGTCGACGTAGGCGATGCGCAGCACCAGCGCCACCGCGACGAGCAGCACGGCGATCACGCCGACGGTCGATGCGCATGGCTACCGACGCTGGGCGCCGAGGTCGCCGGCCGTTCGGCGCAGCAGCGGCCAGCGGCCGCGCCGGCGGTCGACCGTGAAGCGCGCGAGCACGCCGAGGGTCATCAGGCCGTAGCGGATGCTCGTGCGCAGGTCCACGCTCGACGCCTCGCGGAAGTAGCGCGTCGGGATCGCCACCTCGACCACGCGCGCGTCGCGGGCCAGGACCTGCGCGAAGATCTCCTGGTCGAAGACGAAGTCGTCGGAGTTGCGCAGGAACGGGATCGAGCGCAGCAGGTCCGCCGAGAAGGCGCGGTAGCCGGTGTGGTACTCGGAGAGCTCGACACCGAAGGCGCGGTTCTCGATGCCGGTCAGCAGCCGGTTGCCGACCCACTTCCACCGCGGCATGCCGCCGGCGATCGCGCGGTCGCGCAGCAGCCGCGAGCCGATGACCATGTCGGCCTCGCCCGCGAGGATCGGCGCCACCATCTCCGGCACGAGCCCCGGCGCGTACTGGTTGTCGGCGTGGACCATGACCACGATGTCGGCCCCGTCGAGCAGCGCCCGCGCGTAGCCGGTCTTCTGGCTGCCGCCGTAGCCGCGGTTCTCCGGGTGGCGGATGACGTCGAAGCCGTGGGCCAGCGCGACCTCCGTGGTCGCGTCGTGGCTGGCGTCGTCGACGAGGAGCGCGCGGTCGGCGGCGTCGACCGGGATCTCGGACGCGACCTCGGGGATCGTGCGCGTGGCCTCGTAGGCCGGCAGCACGAGCGTGACGACGGCGGGCCCGCCGCGGTCGCGCAGCAGCGGCGCCGGCGCGCGCTGGACGTCGATGCGGTTCGCCAGGATCACGCGCTCGTCGTGGAGGGCCAGGCTCAGCGAGGCGCCCTCGGGCAGCGCGTCGGCCAGGCGCTCGACCGGCTTGCCGGCAGGCCCCAGGCGCTCGGCCAGTCCCGAGACCCAGCGGCGGGCCGAGAACGAGCGCACGAGCGGCACGTCGGCCGAGATCACCAGGCCGCGCGCGGCGAGCAGCTCGCGCAGCGTGGCCCGCGGCAGCAGGCACGCATGCGCGGGCACGAAGCCCCACCAGCGCCGGCCCGCGATGCGCGCCGTGACCGACGAGGGGTCGGGCGTCACCACGCACAGCACGCCGCCCGGGCGCAGCAGCCCCGCGCAGCGATCGACGGCGGCGACCGGGTCGTCGAGGTGCTCGATCACGTCGGCGAGCACGACGACGTCGAAGCCGTCGAGGTCGACGAAGCTCTCGACCGGCTGCTCGAGCACGTCGAGGCCCAGCGCCTCGCGGGCGTGGCGGGCGGCCGAGCGCGACAGCTCCAGGCCGACCGTGTCATAGCCGCGCGCGCGCGCCTCGTCGAGCAGCAGCCCGTGCCCGCAGCCGACGTCGAGCAGGCGCCCCGCTGGCACCTGGGCGGCGATGAGGTCCAGCAGGTGGGCGGCGGTGGCGCGGCGCCCGGCCTCCTCGCCGAGGTAGGCGTCGTCGCGCATGTCGCGGTAGAGCTCGTGCAGCTCGTCGCCGGCCGGCAGCAGCGGCTGCTGGACGGTCCCGCACTCGACACAGGCCAGCAGGTCGCCGTGGCGCCCGGTCTCGTGCAGCGAGGGCGCGAAGGCCTCCGCCACCGGGGCGTGGCCGTTGCTCCCGACGATGCGCAGGCTCAGATGGCCGGCGCAGACTCGGCAGGCGGTCTCCGTCGCCATGGCGCTAGCTTCCCCCACGAGCGGGCGACCCTACACGTCGCGTCGCTCCGACAACGCCACCAGTCGGGCCTGCAGCGCGCGCTGGGGAAGCTCGGATGCCTCCTCGCGGCGCGGGTCGCCGGCACGGCCGGTCAGGTTGATCTCGGCCAGTCGTGCGGCCGCGGTGCAGGCGCCCTCGGCGAGGACGGCCCCGGAGATGGCGTCGCCGCGCAGGTGGCGGTTGCCGGTGAGCGCGACCTCCGCCGCCAGCCCGGCGACCTCGGCCGCGGCGCGCGCGACCGCCAGCGGGCTGTCGGCCGCGTCGGACAGCGCCGCCTCCAGGCGCTCCGCGCGCCCGGGCGCGTCCTGCGGCAGGCGCAGCGTGTCGAGCACCGCCGCGTACACCGTGAGCTCGCGCTCGGCCAGCTCCAGCGCCTCGGCGCGCAGCTCGCCGGCGCGCCCGCGCAGCGTCGCCATGCGCTCGTGGCGCTCGGCGTACTCCTCGCGGGCGAGGGTGAAGGACGCCGCCATCTCGACCAGCCCCGCCGCCAGCGCGCAGGCCAGCGCACACGACGACCCGCCCCCCGGCGACGGCGACTCGGCCGCCACCTGGTCCAGGAGCTGACCCAGCGACCGATCGGCGAGCGCGGACATCGCCCTGGATTATCGCGGCTGCGCGCTATCCGTCGGGTGTCCCCGGGATCCAGTTCGTGCCCGCGAGCGGCACGCGGGCCATGGCCGCCGCCTCCACGGTGAGCGCCACGAGGTCTTCCGGCTCGAGGTTCTGGACGTGCGACTTGCCGCATGCGCGGGCCAGGGTCTGCGTCTCGAGGACCATCGTGCGCAGATAGTTGGCCAGCCGCCGCCCGCCGAGCTCGGGATCGAAGCGCGCGGCGAGCTCGTCGTCCTGTGTGGAGATCCCGACCGGATCGCGGCCTTCCTGCCAGTCGTCGTAGAAGCCCGGCGCCGTGCCGATGGCCTCGTACTCGGAGGCGAAGGCCGGCGAGTTGTCGCCCAGGGCGATGAGCGCGGCCACCCCGATCGAGACGGCGTCGGCCCCGAGCGCGAGCGCCTTGGCGACGTCGGCGCCCGAGCGGATCCCGCCGGAGACCACGAGCTGGATGCGGCGGTGCATGCCCAGCTCCTGCAGCGCATCCACGGCAAGGCGCACGGCCGGCAGGGTCGGGATCCCGACGTGCTCGATGAAGACGTCCTGGGTGGCGGCCGTCCCGCCCTGCATCCCGTCGAGCACGATGACGTCCGCGCCCGCCTTGACCGCGAGAGCCACGTCGAAGTACGTGCGCGACGCGCCGATCTTGATGAAGATCGGCTTCTCCCAGTCGGTGATCTCGCGCAGCTCCTCGATCTTGATCTGCAGGTCGTCGGGCCCGGTCCAGTCGGGATGACGGCACGCGCTGCGCTGATCGATCCCGGCCGGCAGGTCGCGCATCTCCGCGACGCGATCGGAGATCTTCTGGCCGAGCAGGATGCCGCCCCCGCCGGGCTTGGCGCCCTGGCCGATCACGATCTCGATCGCGTCGGCGCGCCGCAGGTCGTCGGGGTTCATCCCGTAGCGCGAAGGCAGCAGCTGGTAGACGAGCGTCTTGGACGCCGCGCGCTCCTCGGGCGTCATGCCGCCGTCGCCGGTGGTCGTCGACGTGCCCATCGCGCTCGCTCCGCGGCCCAGCGCCTCCTTGGCCGGCGCCGACAGCGCGCCGAAGCTCATGCCGGCGATGGTGATCGGGATGTCGAGCTCGAGCGGGCGCTTGGCGTGGCGGGTGCCCAGCACGACGTTGGTGTCGCAGCGCTCGCGGTAGCCCTCGAGCGGGTAGCGCGAGACGCTCGCGCCCAGCAGGAGGAGGTCGTCGAAGTGGGGAAGGCGGCGCTTGGCGCCGAAGCCGCGGATGTCGTACACGCCCTCGCGTGCGGCGCGCTGGATCTCCGCGATGACCTCCCGGCTGAAGAGCGCCGACTCGCGCAGGGCCATCTCAGAAGTCCCCCGCGTGGTCGACCTTGAAGTTGTAGAGCTCGCGCGCTGATCCGTAGCGGCGGAATTCGGCGGGATCGACGTCGTCGATGCCCGCCCGGTCGAGCAGCGCCCTGACCTCGGCGGCGTGCTCGTCGCGCAGCTCCTTCTCGACGCAGTCCGCTCCGAGGCCGGCGACGGCTCCGCGGACGTAGAGCTGCGCCTCGTAGATGGAGTCGCCCAGCGCGTCGCCGGCATCGCCACAGACGACCAGGCGACCCTTCTGGGCCATGAAGGCGCTCATGTGGCCGACGGATCCGCGCACGACGATGTCGACGCCCTTCATCGAGATGCCACAGCGCGAGGAAGCGTCGCCCCGGATGACCACCAGCCCGCCGCGTCCGGTCGCCGCGGCCGACTGGCTCGCGTTGCCCTGCACCGTGACCGAGCCCGACATGATGTTCTCCGCCACGCCGACGCCGCAGTTGCCGTGCACGCGGACGGCGGCCTGCTGGTTCATGCCGGCGCAGTAGTAACCGACGTGTCCGGCGATGTCGACCTCCAACGGGGCGTCGAGGCCGACCGCTATGGCGTGGCGGCCGCCGGGGTGCTCGACGCGCCAGCGCTGCGGTGCGGCCGCCTCATGCGCCGCCGCGTGGAGCCTGGCATTGAGGTCGCGCAGCGGCGTCTGGGCCAGGTCGATGATCTCGACGGCCGGCTCCGCCCGGGTCGACATCAGACCAGCGCTCGCTCCCATACGTACAGCGTCGCGGGGGCGGGCTCCCAGACCTTGGCGTCCTCGGCTCCCGGCAGCACCGCGATCGCCCGGTACTCGGACGCCATCGCCACCCAGTCGTCGGTCTCCGCGAGCACGGCGGGCTTGCAGGCGATCGGGTCGCGCAGGACGGCGAAGCCGTCGGCGGTCCCGACCGCGAAGGTGAAGAAGCCGTCGAGGTCGCGCAGGCAGCCCTCCAGCGCCTCGCGCAGATCCGCGCCTTCGCGCAGGCGCCAGGTCAGATACCCCGCGGCCACCTCGGTGTCGTTGTCGGTCTGGAAGGTGACGCCCTCGCGGCGCAGCTCGCGGCGCAGGCGATTGTGGTTGGAGAGCGACCCGTTGTGGACCAGGCAGAGGTCGAGGCCGGTGGAGAACGGGTGCGAGTGCTGAGTGGTCACCCGGCTCTCGGTCGCCATCCGCGTGTGGCCGAGCGCGTGGCTGCCCCGCACGTCCTCCAGAGCGAATCGCGCGACGAAGTCGGACGGCAGTCCGGCCTCCTTGAAGATCTCGATGCGCTCGCCGACGCTCATGATCCGCAGCTCGGGGTGGCGCTCGCGCAGCCAGGCCTCGGCCTGCTCCGCGTCGGCGTCCACCACGAAGACCGCGTGACTCGCGCGCACCTCGGGCTCCGGGTCGCCACCGAAGGCCGCGGCGAGGCCATCGCGAATCCGGCCCCACTCGTAGTGGGGATCCTCCGAGAAGAGCGAGACCTTGCTCGCGCCGGTCGGCGCGGGGTCGCGGTAGATGGCCACGCCCGCGCTGTCGGGCCCGCGGTCGTTGAGCTCGGTGAGCATCGCGCCGAGGTGCTCGCCGAGGTGCTCCGTGACGACGGGCGACTTCCCGAAGAGGCCGGCGATTCCGCACATGCGGGCGATTCTAGTGTCGCCCACCACCACTGGCAGTGGGTCATGATCCCACAATTCCGGTCGATGGTATGTGGCTCTACTCCACTTCGAGCAGACCGAGCCGGCGCGCCAGCCACGGGGCCGGAATCGCCTGCACCGCGAGGGTGACGAGGATCGCGAGCGCGACGACGCTCGCGAGCAGGTCGCCGTTGGGCACCGAGAGCGCGGCGAGCACACCCACGAGCGCGGCGGGCACGACCCCGGTCTCGCGCGTCCAGCACACGAAGGCGAGCTCGGCGCGGCTCCAGCCGCTGCGGCGGTCCGGGAGCATGCAGATCGCGACCGTCACCGGGCGCGCGACGAGCAGCAGCACGGCCACCACGGCCAGGCCCGGCACGATCTCCTGCCCGAGCGCGTGGAAGGGCAGGTTGGCGCCCACGAGCACGAACACGAAGATGGTCACGATGTCGGCGAGGCTGCGCGAGGTGATCATGAGGTCGCGGCTGTGCTCGTCGTGCATCGACAGTCCGAGCATCCGCATGTTCCCCACGATCAGCCCGGCGAGGAAGGCACCCAGGTAACCGCTGCCGCCGGCGAAGTCCAGCGAGACGTAGGACATGGCGACGACGGCGAGCACCGCGATGGCCGAGGACTCGCGCCAGATCCCCGTGCGGCGGCTCGAGATGGCCGCCGACAGCACGACGCCGGCGAGCACGCCGCCCGCGCTGCTCAGCGCGAGCTGACCGAGGAAGTCGCCGGCCGGTCCGGTCAGCGAGTTCTTCCCCGAGAGCAGCGCCCCGGCGACGGCCAGCGCCAGCACCGCGCCGGTCGGGTCGTTGAAGGCCGACTCGGCCACCACCGTCTGAGCCACCTTCGCCCGCAGCCGCGACCCGATGAAGAGCGGGATGAGGATGGCCGGATCGGTGGGCGAGAGCACCGCGCCGATGAGCAGGCCCTGCTCGAAGGGCAGGCCGAAGACCAGCGCCGCCGCGGCGCCGGTGATGACGGCGGTGACGATGACGCCGAGCACGGCGAGCAGGCCGAGGCTCAGCCAGACCTTGCGCAGGATCTCCAGCGACAGGTTCAGCCCGCCGTAGAAGAGGATCGCCGAGACGCCGAGGGTGAACACGAGCTGGGCGCCGAGCGAGTCCAGCGGGACGTCGAGCACGTCCAGCGCCGAGGGCCCCAGGAGCGCCCCGATGCCCAGCAGGAACACGATCTCGGGGACGCGCAGCAGCGTGGCCAGCAGGCGGGCCAGGAGGCCGGCCACGAGGAGCAGGCTCAGGGTCAGGATGACGTCGCGCGTCATGGCTCACGGCTGGCCTGTTGCTCCAGCGCGAGCCTGGCGACGTCCCATGCGGTGAGCAGCAGCAGGATGATCAGCACCCCGGCGCCGAGGCCGACGACCACGAGGGTCTTCTTCGCGTCGCTGAGGCGCTGGTCGAACGCGCGCTGCACCTCCGCGTTGCGGCGTCCCTCCTCGGCGGCGAGCTGGCCCGCCGCGGCCGCCATCGCCTGGAAGTTGCGGATCTCCGGGCCCAGGAAGATCCGCTTGACGCGCCGGTCCTGGCCGGCCTGCTGCGCGCGATAGGCGACCACGTCGAGCGCCATGAACGCGTCGAAGGAGGAGTGCAGGCGGGCGAGGATCGCGCGCTCGCGCGGCTCGGTCAGCTCACGATCGGCCTGGGCGAGCAACCGCCTGACGTTCTGCGCCGAGCGCTCGAACTGCGGCCGGCTGCGCCCGTCGTCATAGCCGTACGCGGTCTGCCAGCCGTTGACGTCGGTGACCGCGTACTTGATCTCGAGCGCGAGCGCCTGGCGGTCGGAGCCGGCCGAGACCTCGTCGAAGCGGTCGCTCAGCGACTGGAAGGCGGCGAAGGCCACGGCGATGGTGATGACCGGGCCGAGGACCGTCATCATCATGGCCGCGTAGAGCTTGGCGCGGATGGTCACGCGGCGAGTATCCTCGCGCCACAGGTCGGGATGCTGCCCTTCTTTCTCTTCGACACGGTCCCCGACATCCTCTGGTTGTCGCTCGCCGGGCTGGTCTACCTCGCATGGATCGAGGTGCGCCGGGAGCCCGACCTGCCCGCGCAGGTCAAGCTCTGGTGGTGCCTGCTCGTCTTCTTCCTGAACGTCCCGGGCTACGTGATACTCAGGATCTGGACGCTGGCTCGGCGCCGCCGACGCGCCTCAGACGCACGAGCTTGAGGGCGAGCTCGAGCGACAGGAGGTCCTCGGTCGCGAGCTCGAGACCCGTCAGCTTCTCGATCCGGTCGAGGCGCTGGCGCAGGGTGTTGGCATGGATGAAGAGCTTGGCCGCCGTGGTGGTCCCGACGCGGCGGTCCGCGAGGTACTGCTCGAGCGTCCCGAGCAGCTGCGTCTCGCGGCGCTCGTCGTACTCCAGCAGGCGCTCGACCGCCTCGCACAGCCGATCGTGCGGCGCGTCGTCGAGCGCGAGATGCACGAGGTAGCGGTAGGCCCCCAGCCCGTCGTAGGCCAGCGCGCCGCCTGCCGGTGAGAGTGCGCGCGCGATGGCGCCGGCGTCGCGCGCCTCCCGCAGTCCCTGGCCGGCGCCGTCGGCGCCGGTGCGGACGGCGCTCATGCCGATGGCTACGCCCTCGCCGGCGCCGAGCTCGCGCAGGGGATCGATGTCGCCGCGCTCGGCTCCGGGCGCCAGCGGGAGCAGCCCGCGCAGCGCGTCGCGGCCGGGGTCGACCAGCGCGCCGGCCTCGAGGTTGCGCAGCCGCGTCTCGATGCGCTCGGCGACGGCGGGCCAGGGCGGGGCGTCCTCGCCGTTCGACAGCGGGCGGGCGTGGATGAGGACGTGCGGGCGGTCGAGATCGCAGCCCGCGGCGCGCGCGCGGGCCTCGGCGATGTCGAGCGCGCCGTCGTCGAGCGCCTCGAAGAGCGAGCGCACCAGGTTCTCCGCGGTCAGGCGCTCGATGTGCTCGATGTTGCGCAGCGCGAGGGCCGCCTGGTTGGCGACGGCGTGCAGGAGCTCCTCGTGCTGGGCCGGGAACGTGCGCACGCCGCTGCGCATGGCCACGAGCGCCCCGAGCTCGTGGCGGTCGTCGCGCAGCGCGGCGCGCGACTCGACGTGCGGCTCGGGCAGCTCCCCGGGCGGATCGAAGGCGACGAGCTCGAGCCGGCCGTCCTCGCCGTCGCGCAGCCATAGCTGGCACGCGTCGTAGCCGAGCAGCCCGCGGACGCCCTCGGTGACCACCTGGTAGAGCTCCTCGCGCCCGCTCACCGCGACGATGCGGTGACTGAGCTCGGCGAGGTTCGTCATCGCGTCGACGCGCAGGCGGGTCTCCTCGTAGAGCCGCGCGTTCTCGATCGCGCCCGCCACGAGCGACGCGGTGTGCGCGAGGAAGTTGAGCACGCCCTCGTCGAACTCGCGCGGAGCGACGGTGTGCAGCACGACGACGCCCAGCACCTCGCCCGAGCGGGCGGGCACCGGCACGGCCACCATCGACTGGAAGTGCTCCTCCTCGAGCTCGGGCACGTACTTCATGCGCGGGTCCGAGAGCGCGTCCTCGCGGATGAAGGCCGGCTTCCCGGTCCGCGCGACCCAGCCGGTGAGGCCCTCGTCGAGCGCGAACTCGACGTTGCCCACCACGTGCGCGTAGATCTGCGAGGCGGCGCGGATCCGCAGGCGCTCGCCATCGCGCAGGTAGATGAAGCACGCATGGCACTCGGTGGCCTCGGTGACCAGCTCGACGATGCCGTCCAGGACGCGCGACAGGTCGAGCGAGGAGCCGACCGCGCTGATGATCGCGTACAGCGTGTCGCTCTCGAGCCGTACCCGCTCGAGTTGCGCCGCGAGGTCGCGCCGGCCCGCCACGGGGCGATCCTACCTCGCGTATGTACTCCCGGTACATGAGTCCGCCCGAAATGGTGGCCCCGAGCCACATTGCCCGGTGCGCGCGCCACTGGATAGAACTATCACGACCCAGGGGACGGGGTCATCGGTGGCCGTAGAGAGGGGACTGGATGCTGTCGTTCGTCTTCGCCCAGGTCAAGTCGCTCAACGATGCTGCCCCTGCGCAGTCGCTGACGCAGGACTCCGCCGTCCTGGGCGAGCAGTTCTACTTCTTCACCGTCGTCCTGATGTGGCTGATCCACGCGGGCTTCATGTCCTACGAAGCCGGCATCGCCCGCCGCAAGAACGTCATGGCGACAGCGATGAAGAACATCCTGACGATCGCGGTCGTGACGCCGACCTTCTACTACTTCGGCTGGTGGGTCTACAACTGCAACCAGGCGGGCCTGCCGATCGGGCCCAACTCCTCGGACTTCACCTCGGCCGCCTGTCAGGGCGGCATCCCATGGAGCGATGCCTTCGGGCCGAACCTGACCAACAACATCAACCTGATCTTCTTCCTGGCCTTCCTGCTGTTCTCCTGGACGACGGCGTCGATCATGTCGGGCGCGATCATCGAGCGGGCGCGCATCTCGGCCTACCTCGTGCTGGCCGTCCTCCTCGGCTCGGTGGTCTGGATCCTCGACGCCGCGTGGGGCTGGAGCTCGGGCGGGTGGCTGACGCTGCGCTTCGGGTTCCACGACTCGATCGCCTCGGCCGTGGTCCACGGCGTGGCGGGAGCCTTCACGCTCGGCGTGCTGTTCAACGTCGGCCCCCGAATAGGCAAGTACACGAAGGAGGGGCTCACGCGGACGTTCAGGCCGCACAACCTGCACATCACTGCGCTCGGCCTGATGCTGATCTTCACCGGGTTCTACGCGTTCTACGGCGCGTGCCTGGTCATCGCCTCCACCTCGTTCCCCGGGTGGGCGAACATCTACCTGAGCCCGACGACCCTCGGCTCGATCACCATGGTCATCACCATGGGCTTCGCCGGCGGCTTCACGGGCGGCTACTTCGCCAGCCGCGGGGACCCCTTCTGGACGATCTCCGGGGGCCTGGCCGGGGTGATCGGCGTCTCGGCCGGCGCGGACGTCTATGCCCCGACGCTCGCCTACCTGCTCTCGATGCTGACGGCGGTCCTGGTCTATTACGCCGGCGGCTGGATCGAGACCAGAATGCGGGTCGACGACGCGGTCGGGGCGGTGGCGGTGCACGGTGTGTCCGGCTTCCTCGGAATCCTGTGGGTTGGCGTGTTCGTCGCCGGCTATCCGACGGGCATCAACAACGTCGAGAGCTCCATCGGCGGGCAGCTGATGGGCCTCGCGACCTTCCTGCCCCTCGGATTCCTGTCGGGCTGGGTGGCCTCCTACATCCTCAAGCGGCTGAACCTGCTGCGCGTCCCCGTGGAGATTGAGCTCGAGGGACTGGACATGGCCGAGTACGAGACCGACTTCTACCCCGAGCACGCCCGCGCGCCCGAGGAGATCGTCGAGCCCGACGGCACGCTGGTACCCGCCGAGCTGCTGCTGCCCGCCGAGCTGGCGGGCTTGACGGGCGGCACCGGGGGGGCGCCCTAGATGCTCGCCTTCCTGACCAGCCTGCTGATCATGTTCACGCTCGTGTACGCGGGCGTGACCTGGGCCAAGCGCGAGGAGCGCCGGCGCATGGCCGCACACGAGTTCGACGGAAGCGAGGAGGTGATCCGCAGTGCCCGCGATCATCGATAGCGCGCCCGACTGCATCATCCACATCAACGGGGCCAGGCCGGCGACCGACTCCGCCGACTTCATCCTCCAGGCGGCCTACCTGAAGTGCCAGGGCATCATGACCTTCGGCCCCGGCTCGACCTACGGCAAGGACGGCACGGGCGCCGCAGGGTCCTACATGGTGCTGACCTGGATCGGGATCATCGTGATGGTGGCGGTCATCGTCGGCTGGGTGCTGTACGAGGACCGGCGGCTGTGGAGCCACGTCGCGCGCATCCGGGCGCGGGACCACGGCGCACCGCTCGCCGGCCCGACCGACCCCCCAGTGATGGAATAGCGAGAGGAAAGAGAGCCCATGGCAGTCCAGCGCAGGCGGCAGATCGAGTTCCCGCCGCTGCAAACCCACGTGAAGGGCTTCGAGGTCGCGATGATCGCCATCTCGATCATCTGCATCGTCATCGTCCTCTTCATCGTCCTCGCCACCAATATTGGCAACGAGTTCCGCCCGACCGTCTAGCTCCGCCGGCCCCGCCGGGCGCGTTCCGGCCTGGGTTCGGCCTGCCGTCCTCGTGGTGGGCCTGTTCGCGCTCTGCCTGGTCGCCGCCACCAGCTGCCAGCGCCATCAGATCCGGATCTCGCAGGAGACCGCGATCGCGACGGCGACGCGCGCCGCCGACTTCCGCCCGCAGCGCACGCAGGTGCGGCTCGTGCGCCAGGGGCTCAACGGCCGGCCCTTCTGGGCGATCTCGCTCTCGATCCCCAAGAAGGACGCCACGGGCTACACGCGCGTGTCCGTCGCCCGGGTCGACGCCAACACCGGCAAGCTCGTGGCCTTCACCGACAACGCGAGTACGGAAGGGGCGCCATGAGTCCAGCACCCGCAGGCAAGCCGCTCGTCGCACCGCAGAGCACCGATGAGGTCCGCAAGCTCGCGCGCGACGGCAACATCGAGTTCCTCTTCGCGCAGTTCGTCGACATGCACGGCAAGCCGAACGCCAAGCTCGTGCCCGCCCACCACCTCGACGACCTGCTCTCCGACGGCGCCGGCTTCGCCGGCTTCGCGGCCGGGGACATCGGCCAGGGGCCGCACGACCCCGACCTCATCGCGATGCCCGACGTGCGCAGCTACACGCCGCTGCCGTGGAAGCCGGGCGTCGCCCGCTTCGCGTGCGACGTGACGGTCGAGGGCGAGGAGTGGCCGTACTGTCCGCGCACGATCCTGCGCCACCAGCTCGAGCGCGCCGAGGCCCTGGGCTACGAGTTCCGCATCGGCGCCGAGCTCGAGTACTTCCTCGTGCGCCGGTGCGAGGACGGCTCGATCGAGGTCGCCGACGCGCTCGACACCCTCGAGCAGCCCTGTTACGACATGCGCGCCCTCACGCGCAACCTCGACTTCGTCTCGACGGTCTCGCGCAACGTCACCGCCCTGGGCTGGGACAACTACGCGACCGACCACGAGGACGCCAACGGCCAGTTCGAGCAGAACTTCGAGTTCGACGAGGCGCTGGTGACGTGCGACCGCGCCGTCTTCTTCCGCTACATGGTCGAGGCGCTGGCCCAGGAGCAGGGGCTGATCGCGACGTTCATGCCCAAGCCGTTCGCCCACCTCACCGGCAACGGCTGCCACTTCCACATGAGCCTGTGGAAGGACGGCGAGAACCTCTTCGAGGCCGACCCGGCCGACGATCCGCGCGGCCTGGGGCTGTCCGAGCTCGCCTACCAGTTCGTCGGCGGGCTGAAGGCCCACGCCAAGGCCTACATCGCGGTCACCGCCCCGACGGTGACGTCGTACAAGCGGCTGGTCGTCGGCGCGCCGACGAGCGGCGCGACGTGGGCGCCCGCCTACGTGAGCTACGGCTACAACAACCGCACGCAGATGCTGCGCATCCCGGGCCCCGGGCGCATCGAGGACCGGACCGTCGACGGGTCGTGCAATCCCTACCTGGCGGCCACCGTCGTCCTGGCCGCCGGACTGGACGGCATCGAGCGCGGCCTGGACCCGGGCGAGCCCAACGCGCTGAACCTCTACGAGACCGACGAGGCGAAGCGCAAGGAGCTCGGCATCGAGGTGCTGCCGGCGAACCTGCTCGACGCCACGCGCGAGCTCGAGCGCTGCGACGTCCTGCGCACCGCGCTGGGGCGCGGGCGCGACGAGGACTACCTCGACTACTACGTCGGCTGCAAACGGCGCGAGTGGCAGCAGGCCCACGAGCAGATCACGAAGTGGGAGCTCGATAGGTACCTTCAGCTGTTCTGATGCTCGCTGTCCTGCCTCGTGGTCGCCGGACAGCTGCCGGCGGTGAGGCGAACTTCTGCGTAACCGTCCCGGGTTGGTGTCGCCACACGACCTCTGGTCGGGACGCTTGGCCCGGATCTCGCTCGCGCGACGACCGCGCGCAGCCCCGCGGACTCGACCCCAGGAACCTCGTCAGGAATCCGCTAGCCGACGTTCCCCAGCCGCTCGTAGCGCCCGCCGTGGAAGAGCAGCGGCGTCCCGGGATGCTGACGCGCGTACTCGACGCGGCCGAGGAACAGCGAGTGATCGCCGCCCCAGTAGGAGTGCTCGACGCAGGCCACGAAGTGAGCGAGCGCCCCGTCGACCAGCGGCGTGTCGCGCACGAGCTCGAAGCGGGGCTCGGGAAGCTCTCCCGCGCGTCCGGCAAAGCGGTCGGACAGTGCGCTCTGCGTCTCGCACAGCACGCTGACGCCGTAGTGTCCTCCGACGTGCAGCAGCCCGCACATCCGCGTGCGCCGGTCGATCGACACGAGCACCAGCGGTGGCTCCAGCGACACGGACATGAACGCGTTGGCAGTCATGCCGTGGACCTGCTCGCCCTTGAGCGTGGTGACGACGGTGACGCCGGTGGCGAACATCCCGAGCGTGCGGCGCAGTGCAACCGCCGGATCGTCGCCTTCGACGTCCAGCCGCTGCGCCTCGGCGACCTCGTCGAACGGGCTCGCGCCGATCCCGTCCGGGCCCGCCCAGCTCAGGGGGAAGTCGAACTCGGCGGGTGGGCGCGCATTCACGAGCGCGGGCGCGCCTTGTCCGGGTCATAGAACGGGAAGCGCACGACCTTCGCCGGTATCCGCTTCTGCAGCCCGTCGAGCTTGCCGACCTCGACGCCGGTGCCGTTCTCGGCGTATTGGATGGCCATGCGGCACAACGCGACGTTCTTGCGGAGGGCCGGGCTGCGCGTGCCGCTGGTGATGACGCCCACGCGCCGGCGGTCGATCCAGACCTCGTCGCCGTGGCCCGCCGTCTCACTGCCCTCGAGCTCGAGCCCGACGAGCCGGCGCTGGGGATGCGCGGAGCGCTCGATGAGCGCCTCCTTGCCGACGAAGTCGTCCTCGCCGTCGAGCTTGACCGTGAAGCCGATGCCCGCTTCGAACGGGTCGACCTGGTCGTCGAACTCGTAGCCGGCGAAGATGAGGCCCGCCTCGATGCGGATCATGTCGAGCGCCTCGAGGCCCAGGGGCTTCAGGCCGTGCGGCTGACCGGCCTCCCAGATCGCGTCCCAGACGGCGGGGCCGTCGTCGGGGTGGCAGAAGACCTCATAGCCGAGCTCGCCGGTGTAGCCCGTGCGCGAGACCACGACGGGGATGCCCTTGTGGTCGCCGAAGCGCCCGACGACGAAGCGAAACCACTTGAGCTCGTCGATCGAGGGCTGCGTCTTCGGGGTCCAGACCAGCTTCTGCATGATCGCGCGGCTCTCGGGGCCCTGGACGGCGAGGTTGTGCAGCTGATCGGTCGAGGGCTTGACGTACGCCTTCAAGCCGAGGCGCTCGGCGAGGTCCTTCAGCCAGACGCCGTCGTAGGGGTCGCCGCCGATGAAGCGGAAGTTGTCGTCGCCCAGCCGGAAGACGGTGGCGTCGTCGATCATGCCGCCGGTCTCGTTGCACACCGCCGTGTAGACGACGTGGCCGACGGCCAGGCGGCGGGCGTCGCGGGTGATCGCGTGCTGGATGAGTCGCTCGGCGTCGGGGCCGAGGACCTCCCACTTGCGCAGGGGGGAGAGGTCCATGACGACGGCCTTCTCGCGGCAGGCCCAGTACTCGGCGATGGCGCCCTCGTTGTTGTAGCAGTGGGGCAGCCAGTACCCGCGGTACTCCACGAAGCTCTCGGTCAGCGTGCTCGTCCGCGGGTGGAACGTCGTCTCCTGGGTCAGCACGGGCTCGGCCTCCGGGGTGACGCGGTGGGCGATCGCCATCGAGAAGCGGTTCTCGGGGGAGTAGACGCGCACGTGGACGTCGGTCAGCTCCCAGCCGTTCGCCGGGTCGATGTCGTCCGGGCACGCCGAGGAGGCACACACCAGATCGGTCATCGCGCGCAACAAGACGTAGTCGCCGGGGCGCGACCAGGGCTCGTCGAAGACGAGGACGTTGCTCGCGTCGAAGACGGTGTTGTAGAAGAAGTTGAGCGCCTCCCATCCCTTGCGCTCGGCGATCCCATACGGCGTGACCTGGCCGTTGAAGTTCTCCGTGCAGCTGATGTGCCCGGGATAGCCCATGTCCTCGTAGTACTTGGGCGTGCAGGCGAGCGCGAAGGTGTCGTGGCGCCCGACGGTGTCGCGCACGACCTCCACGAGCGGATCCATGTCGACGTCGTAGAACTTGCCCTGCAGGCCCGGGGTCGGGTACGCGTTGCCCATCAGCGTGCGCGTGGTCACCCCGTCGAGGCCGCGCTCGATGCCGCGCTCGAGCTTGGAGCGGTGGAAGGCGAGGAAGTCCGAGCACTGCCGGCCCTTGACATCGATGATCTGGATGTACTCGCCCTCGCGCACCACGTAGGACAATGCACTTGCAGGGTTGATCCGGAAGTCCAGGCGCGGCTCGGCGAGGGGGCGCGGCAGCTCGAGGTCGCCGGCCGGCCGCGGGGCGGTGCGGCGGATCTCGACCACGAGAGCGGAGGCCGGCGGATCGCCGTCGACGAGGCGGCCTCCCGGAGCGGCCACGATGACCAGGGCGGCGCGCTGGGCGAGGAACGCCTGCGACGCGCCCGGCGGACTGTCGGGGCCGAAGAGCCGCAGCGCCCGGGCGTCGTCGGGGCGCAGGCCGCGCGCGTGCAGCGCGGCCAGGAAGCCGTCGTCGCCGCCCGCGCGCAACACGCTGGCCGGTGCGTCGGCGGTCACGCCCAGCGCGCCCGGATCGTCGCGGCCGTCGGGCGACAGGACGGTCAGCTCCGCCGGCTGCCCGCCGTCGGGATCGATCACCGTGATGCGATCGTCGCCGCGCAGCTCGACGACGGTTGCCGATCCCGGCCTGACCCACCACGACTCGAAGGCGGGATCGACCGGTCTGAGCGTGGCGACCGCCATGGCCAGCGCAGCCTATGCCTTGGCGGCCGGCTCTTTCGCCTCGTCCTTGTCGGCCTGCTCGGAGAGCTGCTTGGCCAGCTCGCGCTTGCCGGTGGCGTCGAGCTTCTTGATCTCGTTCTCGACCACGCGGCGGTTGTAGGTCTGGTTCCAGTAGTCGAGCGCGTCGAAGCCGAGCAGCACGGCCTTGCCGACGAATTGGCGCAGGACCTCGTTCGTCGGGCCCATCACCCACCCGGCCTTGGCGTCGCGCACGTAGCGCTCGAGCTCCATGTCGCGCTTGTAGCCCGAGCCGCCGCACGCGTGGAGCATCTTGTCCACGACGTGGGCGACGTTCTTGGCCGCCTCGAACTTGATCTGCCAGGCCCAGTGCAGGTAGTCGGCGCGTGCGGTCTCGCCGGGCTGGAGGATGCGGCGGTTGTCGTCGGTGGCGCGGTCCATCGCCTGCGCGACCGAGAAGGCGAAGACGCGCGAGGCGTTGGTGTCCATCACCGCTTCGCCGACGTAGTCCTGGATGGTCGGGTAGTCGGCCACGCGCATGCCGACGTCGACGTGGCGCTTGCGCGTCGTGTGGCGCTTGGCGATGTCGATCGCGCCCATCGCGATGCCGTTCCACACCGACGATGAGCCGATGAGGAACCAGGGGTCGACGGCCTCGTCGTTGGACGCCGCACCGTCGCCGATCGGCCCGACGATCTGCTCGGCGGGAACCTCGATGTTGTCGATCTCGATCGGGCCCGACTGGTTGCCGCGCAGGCCCAGCGCGTCCCACAGCGACGGCTGGGACTTGACGTGCTCGCCGTCGATGACCCAGACCGACAGGTCGTCGTAGCCCTTGAAGTCCGGGCTCGTCGTCTGGATGACGTAGAAGTCGGCGAAGCCGCCCGACGTCGTCCACGACGCCTTCTTGCGCACCTTGTAGCCGCCGTTGGAGCGCTCGGCGCCGGACGAGAACGGGTACCAGAAGTGCGAGCCGGTCTCCGGGTCGGAGTAGGAGAGCGTGCCGATCTTGCACTCGTTGAGTGGCCGGATGTACTTGTCGATCAGCTCCGGGGTCGGGCGCAGCATGAGCGTCGCGACCGCGCCGGTGTGCATGACGTAACACATCGCCGTCGAGGCGCAGCCGTAGCGGGCCAGCGTCTCGCAGGTCATGCAGAAGGCGACGTGGTTCTCGCCCAGCCCGCCGTACTCCTCGGGCACGATCAGCGACAGGAACCCGTTCTCGGCGAGGATCTCGAAATTGCGCCGCGGGAACAGCAGCTCGTCGTCCGAGCGCTTGGCGTTGGCGCGCATCTCCTGCTCGCAGAGCCCGATGAGCTTCTCGCGCAGCTCCTTCTGGCGCTCGGTGAGGACCCAGTCGGGGTCCCAGTCGTAGCCGAGGCCCCAGAAGGGCTCGTCTCCCCACGCCTTGTCCGCCATGGCCTCTCCTCGGTCGGAGGATCGCTCGTACAAACTTGTACAGAGCGGACTTCTACCGCGCTGGCTCGCGCCTGTCCACCGCGGGAGCCCGGGAATCGCAACCCCGCCGTTGACGATGTCCGAATGGAGTGGTAGAAGACGGCGGGCCGACCTGTACCAATTGGTACGAGGCCTGCTGTGGGGGACCGCCCGGTTCGAGAGGGAGGGCAATGGCGCACGCCGAGGTTGAGGAGAGACAGCTTCTCAAGGCCATGACGTGGTGGGACGGCTTCGTCGTCGCACTCGCCAATCCCGGCTTCCTCATCGCCGCCCTGGGCGCCTCGATCGGGGTGCTCGGGACCACCGGCGCCTTCGTGCTGTGGACGATCTCCGTCCTGCTCGGGGCGCTGCAGAACAACATCTACGCCGAGCTGGCGGCGATGTTCTCGGAGAAGCCCGGCGGGATCGCGCTCTACGCCCACGAGGCGTGGCGCAAGTACCTGTCGTTCGTCGGCCCGATCGCCACCTTCGGCTACTGGTTCGCGTGGTCGAGCGTCCTGGCGGTCAACGGGCTGGTCGTCGGCACGCTGGTCCAGGCGCAGTTCTTCTCGGACACCACGTGGTCGCACAGCGGCGGCGGCTTCGACCTCAACCTGGCGATCCTCATCGGCATGATCGCGATCGCCCTGGTCTGGGTGTTCAACGTCCTCGGCGTCCGTCCTGCGGTGTGGTTCGGCTACGTCACCGGCGCGGCGCTGGTGCTCCCCGCGGCGGTGCTGATGTTCCTGCCCTACGTCACCGGTGACTGGTCGAGCGACAACATGACGTGGGAGATCGGCACCGGCGGAGGTCTCGGGCTGGCGCTGACCTGGCTGTACTTCATGGGCTGGTCGTCCTACGGCTTCGAGACCGTGGCGGCGTTCGCACCCGAGTACCACGTCGGCGGAGACGGACACCCCCAAGGCGCTGCGCGCGTCGGCCGCCTTCTCGGTGGTGGTCTACGCACTGCTGCCGCTCGGCCTGGGCGGCACGCTGGGGACGCAGGCCATCGCGGACGACCCGACGTTCATCGCCTTCTACAAGGACGCGTTCGACAGCCTCGTCGGCAATGCGCTGGGCACGGTGATGATCCTGTGCCTGATCGCCGGGCTGCTGTTGTCGATGAACACGGCGACGATGGACGGCTCCCGGGCCCTGTACGGCATCTCCAAGGACGGCATGACGATCAAGGAGCTCGGCGTCCTCAACAAGAACAGCGTCCCGGCCCGCGCGATGACGCTCGACGCGATCCTCAACCTGTTCCTCATCACCTACTTCGCGGGCGCGATCGAGATCATCGCCGCCGGCAACCTCGGGTACATGTTGTCCCATGTGTTCGCGCTCAGCGGCTTCCTGCTGCTGCGCAAGGACCGTCCCAATTGGCCGAGGCCGATCAGGCTCTCGGCCGTCTGGCTGCCGATCGCCGGCGCGCTCGTCGTGATCAACCTGGTGTTCATCGCCGTCGGCGGCTTCATCTACTCCGGCGGCTTCCTGGGCATCGACACGCAATACGGCTACGGCTGGGACAAGACGCGCGTCGGGATCATCGTCCTCATCGCCTCGCTGCTGCTCTACGTGTATCGCCACGTGGTCCAGGACCGCACCGGGATCCGGCTGCGCGAGGAGACGCCGACCATGCCACCGGAGGCGATCGTGGCGCCGCCGGCACCTGCGCCGGTCGCGTAGCGCAACCCTCACTCGGGTCGCAGCTCCACCGCGGCAGATCGGCGATCGCGCGCCGGTAGCGCTTGCGGTGCGCCGGGCGGATGAAGGTGAACCACGTCATCATGGCCAGCGGCAGCAGGATGAAGACCGAGAACAGGTTGCCGGTGAGCGTGAAGAAGGCGGCGGCGGCGGCGACCACGAGGCCGAACACGACCGGCACGACACGGAAGCGCAGCTGCGTGCGGCGGATGACCTCGTAGTCCTCGGCCGGGATCTGGCGAGTGTTCCAGCGCCTGCCGCAGCGCTCGCACTGCCACGCCTCGCCGTAGCGCAGGTCGCGCTTCTCGCCGCATTCGCAGGTGACGGCGATCGGCGGGCCGCGCAGGACCCAGCCGGGCTCCTCATGGCCGAGGCGCTCGCGCTCGCGGCGCGGGCGCCCGCGCGACCTCAGGTCCACGGGTATGGGCCCTTCGACGCCGTGAGGGTCGCGCCCTGGGCGAAGCGATCGAGGCGGAAGGCGTCGAGCAGCGGCTCGCCGTCGTCGAGCATGTCGTCGGCCGCGAGCCGGCCGATGGCCAGCATCTTGAACCCATGGCCCGAGTCGACGATGGCGTAGACGTTCGGAAGCGACCCAATCGCACACGGGGTAATTGTCGGGGGTGTGGGGGACGATGCCGCCGCCCGGCGGTCACGCGCCAGTCGCCCGCGCGGCCCCGGAAGCGCCGCATGGCCGTGGCCAGCCCGGAGGCGAGGAACTCGGCGAAGCCCTCCTCGGCGACGTGCCGGGGATTGTCGAAGCCGTAGGGGTCGAGCGCCGGATCGCGCAACACGACCGGCAGGCCGCCGCCGGTGATGGCGTCGCCGGCGAGGCCCATGCGGAAGTAGATGCCCCAGGCGCCCGCGACGAGCACGCGCCCGTCGCGATCGGAGCGCAGCGGCTCGCTCTGGTCGAGATGGACGACCGGCGGCGGTGCGCCTGCGCTGCTCAGGGCCGCCGCCGCCGAGCGCGAACTCGCCCTCCTGCGCCTTGAGGAAGGAGACCAGCGGGCCGGGGCTCGCCGTCGACGCGCACCTCGGGATCCAGCCCGAGCATGGCCCAGACGCGGGCGATCCACGGCCCCGGCGCGACCACGACCGTCTCGCACTCCAGCCGGCCGTCACTGGTCGCGATCGCCTCGACGCCGCGCTCGCCGCGTTCGAAGCCGACGACCTCCACGCCCTCGCGGATGTCCACGCCGGCGCCGCGCGCCTCCTGGGCGAGGTGGCGCACGGTCTGCAAGGCGTCGGCCCAGCCGCCGCGGCGCTCGTGCAGGATCGCCTCCACCGGCGCCTCCCAGTCGGGCCAGGTCCAGGTCAGGTAGTCGCGACAGCGCTCCGCCCCGACCACGAGCTCCGACGCGTAGCCCACCCGTTCGTGCTGCTCGCGGATGGCGACGAGATCGTCGACCTGCTGCTCCGGGACCGCCGCCAGGTAGCCGACCTGCCGGAACCCGAAGGCCTCGGGCGCGGACTCGAAGATCTCCACCGACATCCGGACGACCATCGGTGATGGCCTCGGCGCGGTAGTAGTTGCGCACGATCCCGCCGGCGCTCCCCGTCGCGCCGGCGCCGACGCGCGTCTTGTCGAGCACCACCACGTCGGCGCCGCGCTCGGCCAGGCGCGAGGCGACCGACAGCCCGTTGACCCCGGCGCCGACGACGACGTGCGAGGGCACCGGTGCGCTAGCTCCAGGGGTAGGGGCTGTTCGAGACCGGGTGCAGGTCGCCGCTGGCGAAGCGCTCGTAGCGGAACGGGTGCAGCAGCGCCGAGTGCTCGCCTGCGAGCACGCGGGCGATCTCGCGGCCCACCGCGATCATCTTGTAGCCGTGGTTGGAGTCCGCGGCCACGAAGACGTTCGGGCGCATGTGGTCGAAGATGGGGAAGTTGTCGGCGGTGAAGGCGCCGACGCCGCCCGAGCGCGTCTGGCGGTAGCGCGAGCGCGGCGCCCTCGAAGCGCGCCATGCAGTGTGAGAGGGCCGCGCACCAGAGGTCGGGGAAGCCCGGCTCGACGGTTCCGGTCGGGTAGGGGTCGAGCTCGAACTCCGGGCCCTTGGGCAGGGGCGAGGCGCCGCCCTGGACGCTGTGCTTGTCGCGCTTGTAGTAGATGCCCCACTGCTCGGCGGTGACGAGCCGGCCGTCGTCGTCGTGCAGCGGCGCGTGGCTGTCGACGTGCACCACCGGGGGCAGCGAGCCGTCGTTGGTGGCGAACATCGCGGGGTCGACGTCGATCTCGCCCTCCTGCAGGTACCAGTACGTCCACATGTCGCGCTCGGTCCCCGCGACCTCCAGGCGCGCCGGCAGCTCGAGCATCTCCCACAGCCTCGTGATCCACGGCCCGACGGCGACGACGACCTGTCCGACCTCGATCGGCCCGGTCGAGGTCTGCACGCGCGTGACGGCGCCCGACGCGTCGAGGTCGAAGCCGGTGACCTCGACGCCCTCCTCGATCTCGGCCCCCGCCGCGCGCGCCTTGGACGCGAGGCCGAGCATCGAGTCGCGGTTGTAGGCGAAGCCGCCGGCCCGCTCGTGCAGGCAGACGGTGAGCCCCGGGGCGCGCCAGTCGCCGAAGAGCGAGCGCATGTGCGCCGCGACCTCGGCCTCGCCGAGGATGAGCTGCGACGGGTAGCCGATCTGCTGCTGGCGCTCGTGGACCGTCGTGAGGTCGTCGACCTGCGCGCCGTCGCCCAGCGCGATGTAGCCCGAGCCGTGGTAGGCGAGCGCCTCGGGGTCGGACTCCCAGATCTCCACGCACGCGGCCATCAGCTCGGACATGGCCGGCTGGAAGTAGTTGTTGCGCACGACGCCGCAGGCGATGCCCGAGGCGCCGGCGGCGACGGCGGTCTTGTCGACGACGAGGACCTGCTCGCCCTGCTGGGCGAGATGCCAGGCGGTGGAGAGGCCGTGCACGCCCGCCCCGATGACGAGGTACGGAGCTGTGCGCATGTCAGTGAGCCGGCGGCTCCCAGCCCTCGAGCACCGCGGGCCGCCAGTCCTCGCCGACGGTGCGCGAGCCCTCGACCCACGGGCCGAGCTCGGGCTGGGCGAACTTGGCGTGAGCCTCCTTGAGCTGGATGCCGTACGAGTTGCCCGCCTGCAGGTGCGCGATCAGCACCTTGCGCGCGATCTCGTTCTCGCGACCTTCGGGGATCGGGAAGTAGATCTTCAGGAAGGCGTTCGAGTTGCGGTCGAAGACCGCCGGCGTGCCCTCCTCCTGGAGCAGCTCGATGTCCTCGAGCCAGTTGATGTCCTGGCCGGGCGTGGCCGCCTCGAGGTCGATCCCCTCGACCAGGCCGATGTCCTCCTGGTAGGGGAAGCGCTGCCCGGAGAGCGTCTCTGCGTATCGATCGCGACGATCTTCTCGGGCTCGCTCACGGCTCCACCGCCGCGCGCTCGGGGAGCCGGTCGATCGGGTTCTCGAGGTAGCGATCGAGCATCGTCTTGATCTCGTCGAGCGCGCGCTCCTCGGACACGCCGGGGATGTAGGTCGTGCCGGCGAGCGGGACGCGGGCCATGGCCGCCGCCTCGGTGGTGAGCGCCGCGAGGTCCTCGGGCTCGAGGTTGTGCACGCTCGTCTTCCCGCACGCGCGCGCGAGCATCTGGACCTCGAGCGTGAGCGTGTGCAGGAAGTTGTAGACGCGGTTGGCGGCCTCCTCGACGTGCAGGCGCTTGCGCAGCTCGGGGTCCTGGGTGGTGATGCCGACCGGGCAGCGGCCCGTGTGGCAGTGGTAGCACTGCCCGGCGGGGACCCCGACGGTGCCCTCGTAGTCGGTGACGCCCGGGATCTCCTTGTTGCAGTTGAGCGCCATGAGCGCCGAGTGGCCGATGGCCACCGCCTTGGCGCCCAGCGCCAGGCACTTGGCGACGTCGCCGCCGTTGCGGATGCCGCCCGCGACCACGAGGTCGATCTCGTCGACCAGCCCGACGTCCTCGAGCGCGCGGCGCGCCTCGGGGATCGCCGCCATCAGCGGGATGCCGGTCTCCTCGGCGGCAACGTGCGGGCCCGCGCCGGTGCCGCCCTCGGCGCCGTCGAGGTAGATGACGTCGGGGCCGCACTTGGCCGCCATGCGCACGTCGTCGTAGACGCGCGCGGCGCCGAGCTTGAGCTGGATCGGGACCTCGTAGTTGGTGGCCTCGCGCGTCTCCTGGATCTTCAGCGAGAGATCGTCGGGGCCCAGCCAGTCGGGGTGGCGCGCCGGCGAGCGCTGGTCGATCCCCGGCGGCAGGCTGCGCATCTCGGCGACCTGCTCGGTGACCTTCTGGCCCATGAGGTGCCCGCCGAGCCCGACCTTGCAGCCCTGGCCGATGAAGAACTCGATCCCGTCGGCCAGCATCAGGTGGTGCGGGTTGAACCCGTACCGGCTCTGGATGATCTGGTAGTACCACTTGGTCGACAGATCGCGCTCGGGCGGTGTCATCCCGCCCTCGCCGGAGCACGTCGCCGTGCCGGCCATCGAGGCGCCCTTGGCGAGCGCCATCTTCGCCTCCAGCGACAGCGCGCCGAAGCTCATGCCGGTGATGTAGACCGGGATGTCGAGCTCGAGCGGCTTCTTGGCGAAGCGCGCGCCGAGCACCGTCTTCGTCTCGCACTTCTCGCGGTAGCCCTCGATCACGAAGCGGGTGAGGGTGCCCGGCAGGAAGATGAGCTCGTCCCAGTGCGGGATCTTCTTGAACATCGAGAAGCCGCGCATCCGGTAGCGGCCGAGCTCGGCCTTCATGTGGATGTCGTCGATGACCTCCGGCGTGAAGATCTTGCTGCGCCCGAGGACCTCGCGCGGTGAGGGTGCGTCGTCTGCGGCCATCACAGCACCAGCTTTCGCTCGCTCGGCTCGAGGTTGTCGTAGTTGTAGAGCTTCTTTCCGCACACGAACTTCTGCAGCGCCGGCGGCGCGCCGAGGCCGTAGATGCGGAACTTGCGCTCGATCAGCTCCGTGTCGGCGTCGGTCCACTCGCCTTCGACGCAGTCGATGCCCAGCGACGCGACCTTGCCGCCGACGTAGATCGTGCCGTCGTACATCGAGTCGCCCAGGCCGTTGCCCACGTCGCCGCAGATGATCTGGCGCCCGCGCTGCAGCATGAAGCCCGTCATCGACCCGGCGTCGCCGAGGACGAGGATCGTGCCGCCCTTCTGGTCGATCCCGGTCCGGGCGCCGACCTGGCCCTTGACGACGAGGTCGCCGCCGCGCAGCGCCGCGCCGGCGAGCGAGCCGGCGTTGCTCTCGATGACGACGACGCCCGACATCATGTTCTCGGCCACCGACCAGCCCACGCGCCCGTTGATCTGGATCTCCGGCCCGTCGATCAGCCCGACCCCGAAGTAGCCGAGGCTCCCCTCGAAGGTGAGGCGGCAGCGGGTCAGGATCCCGGTGCCGAGCGAGTGACGGGCGCCCGGATTGAGGACGGTCACGTCCTTGATGCCCTGCTCGTAGAGCAGCCAGCGCAGCTCGGCGTTGATCTTGCGCGTGGACAGCTCGCGCGCGTCGAGCACGGCGCGCTCGCCGTCGATCTCGGAGATCTTCGGGATCGTCCCGTCGAGCTCGACGAGCCCGCGGGCGTCGTAGGTCGCGCTCAGGTTGTCCACACCATCACCGCGCCCTCGTAGGGATCGTAGGTCTCGATCTCGCGATCGACGACCTTGCGGATCGCGATCTCCTCGGAGGCGAGGGCCACGATGTCGTCGGACTCGTAGAGCACGAGCGGCTTGGCCCCCAGCTCGTCCTTGGCCACGCCCAGCGCGTCCTCGGTGACGCAGATGTAGGTGAACACGCCGTCGAGCTCGTGCAGGCTGCGGCGCATCGAGTCCTCGAGCGATTCGCCCTTGGCCATGAGCTCGGCGAGGTAGACCGCGATGATCTCCGAGTCGCACTCGGACTGGAACCGGTGCCCGGCGCGCTCCAGGCGCCGGCGCCACTGGTGGTAGTTCGTGAGCTGGCCGTTGTGCACGACCGCCACGTCGGGGAAGGGATAGGCCCAGTAGGGGTGGGCGTTGGCGATGTCGACGTCGGACTCGGTGGCCATCCGCGCGTGCCCGATCGCGTGCGTGCCCAAGAAGTCGTTCAGGCCGTAGTCGGCGGCCACGGTCTCGGCGTCGCCGAGGTCCTTGATGATCTCCAGCGAGCGCCCGAGCGAGAGCACCTCGGCGCCGCGCACGTCCTCGATGTTGTCGGCGAGCTCCTTGAGGTCGCCGTCATGGTTGAAGGTCAGCGTCATGGTGTGCTCGGCGCTGGCGTCGACCGTGAGGACGCGGGCCCCAACCGAGCGCAGCCGGTCCTCGATCTGGCCGCGCTGGCGCTGCAGGCGCTCGGCGAACTCGAAGTCGTGACCGTTGGACTCCGACAGCTTGACGTGCATGACGTAGCCCTCGGCCTCGGGGCGGTACAGCGCGTAGCCGGTGGAGTCCGGGCCGCGATGCTTCATGGCCTGGAGCATGCGCGTCATGTCGCGCCCGACCTGCTCGTGCCCGTCGCCGTTGCGGTAGATGATCCCCGCGATCCCGCACATGGCTAGGGCAGCACCTCCAGGTACTCGTCGCGCTCCCAGTCGGTGACGGCGGCCAGGTAGCGCTCCCACTCGTCGCGCTTGTAGTGGTGGAACACCTGCCACAGGCGGCCGGGCATGGCGCCGTCGCGCAGGACCTCGTCCTTGGCCAGCGCGGCCAGCGCGTCGCCGAGGCTGTCGGGCACGCGCTCGAGCGGCTGCTTGCCGTTGGCCTCCTGCAGGAGGTCGTAGGTGTTGGCGCTCTGCGGCTCGCCCGGGTCGAGCTCGCGCTTGATGCCGTCCAGGCCGGCCACCAGGAGGGCCGCCACGGTCAGGTACGGGTTGCACGACGAGTCCACCCCGCGGTACTCGAAGCGTCCGCCCGAGGCCACCCGCACGGTGCACGTGCGGTTCTGCCAGCCCCAGTTCTTGTAGACGGGCGCCCAGAAGCCGAAGTCCCACATCCGGCAGTAGGAGTTCACCGTCGGGTTGCCGACGCACATCAGCGCCCCGAAGTGATCGAGCATGCCGCCCAGGAAGTGGCGGGCCATGTCCGAGAGCTGCGCCGGGCCGCTGGGGTCGTGGAAGACGTTGTTGCCCTCGTCGTCGACCAGCGTGAAGTGGTGGTGGTGCCCGTTGGCCGAGACGCCCGTGAACGGCTTGGGCATGAAGCTCGGCAGCAGGCCGTGCTTGCGCCCGACGGCGGCGCACACCTGACGGTAGGTGGTGATGTTGTCCGCCGTCTTGACCGGGCGGTCGAAGCGGAAGTTCAGCTCGAGCTGGCCCGGGGCGTCCTCATGGTCGCCGTAGCTCATGTCCAGGCCGAGCGCCTGGCCGTACTCGACCACGTCGAGCAGCACCGGACGGAGCTCCTCGAACTGGTGGATGTGGTAGCAGTAGGGCTTCGTCGCGCCCTCGATGGATGAGCCGTCCTCCGAGCGCCGCAGCCACATCATCTCCGGCTCGATGCCGATCAGGAAGCTGTAGCCGAGCTCGCGCTCGAACTCCGCCACCACGCGCTTGAGGTTCTGGCGCGGGTCGGCGTCCATGAGCTCGCCGGTCTCGGTGTCGTAGCAGTCGCAGTACACGCGCGCGACGCGCGGGTCCCACGGCAGCTGGGCGAAGGTGTCCAGATCGGCCACCGCGGCGAGCTCGGACTCCTCGGGTCCGAAGCCGATGTAGTTGCCGGCGCGGTCGGTGAAGAGGTTGGCGGTGGCGCCGTAGACGAGCTGGTAGCCGCGTTCGGCGACCTGCGGGAAGAACGAGGAGACGACGCCCTTGCCCATCACGCGGCCCGTGATGGAGACCTGCTGGAAGAAGACGTACTTGATGCCCTGGCTCTCGATCCGGCGCGTGATCTCCTCGATCCGCTCGCGGCGGCCGGGCTGGTTGCGAGCCTCCTCGAGCGTCGCCGGGGGAGGCGTTGTCGTCGGGGTCTCCAGAACGGTCTTGACGGTGCCGCCGAAGCTCAGCGGAGCGTGCGAGTCGACGGCAACGGCTCCCTCGTGACGGTCGGTCATGCGCACTCTCCGGGTGTCGGTTGACGTGCGAATTCAGCGCGGGCGACGCCGGCCCGACTATATCCGCATTGGTCAAATTGGTCTATTCCCGCGGGCGGCGCTCGATCGCCGCCACGGGGGGCACGTCTTCGAGCCATCGCACCACGTGCAGATCGATGCTGTGCGGTAGGAAGGTGTCCACGGAGTGCTCGACCGGGGCGCCCTCCGCGGTGCAGGTGAGATGCTCGATCTCCAGCGCGGCCGTGGTCTGGGTGACCGCCAGCGCCCGGCCGATCGGGTCGCGCCTGGTCAGCACCCGCGCCATGATGTGCGAGCGGTTGTAGGCCACGGGCACGCGCTGCTTGAGCAGGACGTCGAGCACCATCTGACCGCGCTCCAGCGCGCGCCGCAGCCGCGAGGGCGGGGGCAGGGCGACGCTCGGATGCACGACGTCGCGCATATGGGCGCCCGGGACGCCGTCCATGACGAGGACACGCGTGATCGTCGTTGCCATGGTCTGCGGATCGAGCGCGAAGAGCCGGCCGTGCTCGGCGCCCAGCGCGCGCTGCTCGATCTCCAGGTGCGCGAGCTCCAGCCGCACGCCGCGCCGGCGGGCGAGCTCGTGGTAGGAGACGAGCTTCTCCAGCCCCTCGTCGAGGGTCCACGACGCGGCTCGCCCGACGAACGTGCCGCTTCCCTGGCGGCGCACGATCTCGCCGCTCTCCTCCAGCCGCTGCAGCGCCGTGCGCAGCGTGCCGCGCGAGATCCCCAGGCGCGCGGAGAGCTCCTGCTCGGGTGGGAGGCGCTCGCCCGCGCGGTGGCGCCCGGTCGCCAGCCAGCGACGCAAGGCCTCCTCGGCGGAGTCGACCAGCGACGCCCTGGGCTCGCGAGCCGCCGGCCCACCGGAAGAGGGCTCCTCTGCCATGACGGAGGGATGGTAGGACGCGACGAGGCGCTCAGAACAGCCCGACCGTGCGCCCGTTCTCGTCGATGTCGACGTTGAGCGCCGCCGGCGTCTTGCCCAGGCCGGGCATCTGGGTGATGTCGCCGCACAGCGGCACGAGCCAGCCCGCTCCCGTGTAGGCCCGGATGTCGCGCACCGGCAGGCTGAAGTTCTCCGGAGCATTGAGCAGGTCGGGGTCCGACGACAGCGACAGGTGGGTCTTGGCCATGCAGATGGGGAAGTGGTCGAGCCCGTCCGCGGTGTACTGGCCGATCTTCTTCTCCGCCTCGGGATAGAAGTAGACGTCGGCGGCGCCGTAGACGCGGCGGGCGATGGCCTCGATCTTGTCCTGGATCGTCCAGTCGTCCTCGTAGAGCATGCGGAACTCGCTCGGCTCGTCGCAGGCGTCGACCACCGCCGAGGCGAGATCGGCCGCGCCGATGCCGCCCTTGGCGAAGCCCTCGTTGGCCTCGGCGCGGAAGGCGCCGGCCTCCAGCGCCAGGCGCTTGACGAGGTCGACCTCCTCGTTGGTGTCGCCCGGGCGGCGGTTGACCGCCACCACGCACGGCACGCCGAACTGCTTGACGTTGGCCAGGTGGCGGCGCACGTTGGCCATGCCGGCCTCGATCGCCGCGCGCCCGCGGGCGCGGTCGGTGCGCGGATCGTCGTCGATCCCGCCGTGGTGCTTGATCGCGCGCACGGTGGTGACGAGCACGGCGGCGCTCGGCGCCAGGCCGCCGAAGCGGCAGACGATGTCGAAGAACTTCTCGGCCCCCATGTCCGAGCCGAAGCCCGACTCGGTCACCACGTAGTCGCCGAGCTTCATGCCGATGAGGTCGGCGACCAGCGAGTTGTTGCCGTGGGCGATGTTGGCGAACGGCCCGCAGTGCATCAGGCACGGCTGTCCCTCGAGCGTCTGGATGAGGTTCGGCTTCAGCGCGTCCTTGAGCAGCACGGCCATCGCGCCCGCGGCGCCGAGGTCCTCGGCGGTGATCGGCGTGCGGCCGTTGAAGGACTGCGCGACGGTGATGGCGCCCAGGCGCCGGCGCAGGTCCTGCAGGTCGCGGGAGACGGCCATGATCGCCATCACCTCGGAGGCGGCGGTGATGTCGAAGCCGCTCTCGCGCGGATAGCCGTTGGCGCGACCGCCGAGCGCGACGGTGATCTGGCGCAGGGCGCGGTCGTTCATGTCCATCGCCCGGCGCCAGCCGACGCTCAGCGCGTCGATGTGCAGCGGGTTGCCATGCAGGATCGAGGCGTCGAGCATCGCCGCGAGCAGGTTGTTGGCCGCGCCGATGGCGTGGATGTCGCCGGTGAAGTGCAGGTTCAGGTCCTCCATGGGGACGACCTGCGTCATGCCGCCGCCCGCGGCGCCGCCCTTGATGCCGAACACCGGGCCGAGCGAGGGCTCGCGCAGGCAGGCGACCGGGCGCTTGCCGATGACGCCGAGGCCCTGGGTCAGCCCGACCAGCGTCGTCGTCTTGCCCTCGCCGGCCTTGGTCGGCGTCATGCCCGTCACGCACACGAGCTTGCCGTTGGGCGTCTCATGCATACGCTCGAGCACGCCCAGATCGATCTTCGCCTTGTAGCGCCCGTAGGGCTCGAACTCCTCGTCCTCGAGCCCGACTTCTTCTGCGATCTGCTCGATCGGCTTGAGGACCGCGTCCTGGGCGATCTCGAGGCTGCTCTTCACGATGGCTCCATGGTCGGTTAGTGGCTGACGGCGGCGGCGGCGAGCTCGGAGACGAGCCGGTCCTCGTAGAAGCGCTCCAGGGAGAAGGGGGCGATGAGGTCGGGCGTGCGGCCGGTGTCGACCAGCTCGGCCAGCGTCTGGCCGACGATCGGCGCGGCCTTGAAGCCGTAGGTGCCCCAGCCGGCGCTGACGTGGAAGTTGTCGACCTCGGTCTTGCCGAGGATCGGGCTGTAGTCGGGGCTGAGGTCGCACAGGCCCGCCCACGAGCGCAGCAGGCGAGCCTGCTCGAGCTGGGGGAAGAGCTCGAGCGTGTGGCGCGCGACCTCCTGCAGGAAGTTCAGCGTGCCCTGCATCCGGTAGGTCGTCCACGGCTCGATCTCGGCGCCCATGAGGAACTCGCCGCGGTCGGTCTGCGAGATGTAGACGTGCATCTGCGAGGAGACGATGACCACGTCCAGCAGCGGCTTCATCGGCTCGGTCACGCACGCCTGCAGGATGTGGGTGGTGATCGGCAGCGCCACCCCCGCCATGTCGCACAGCAGCGTGCTCCAGCCCGCGGTGGCGTTGACCACCTGCCCGGCGCGGATGGTGCCGCGGTTGGTGCGCACCGCGTCGATGCGCCCGTTGGTGCGCTCCAGGCCGAGGACCTCGGTATAGGGATGGATCTCCGCGCCACCGGCGTCGGCGCCCCGGGCCAGGCCCCACACCACCGCGTCGTGGCGGATGATGCCGCCGGGCGGGTGGTAGAGCGCGCCCAGGATCGGATAGGTCGCGTCCGGCGAGACGTGCATGGCGGGGGCCAGGCGCTTGACCTCGTCGGGCCCGATCAGCCGCGAGTCGATGCCCTGCAGGCGGTTGACCTCGGCGCGGTTGGCCATCACGAACATCGCGCGGTCGGAGTGCGCGAGCGTGAGGTGGCCGCACTGCGAGAAGAGCAGGTTGAAGTTCAGCTCGCGCGACAGGCCCTCATACAGCTTGATGCTGGCGTCGTAGAAGCGCGCGCCCTCGGGCGTCTTGTAGTTCGAGCGCAGGATCGTCGTATTGCGCCCGGCTGCCCCCGAGCCGATGTAACCCTTCTCCAGCACGCAGACGTCGGTGATCCCGCGCTGGCGCAGGTAATAGGCGGTGGCCAGGCCGTGCGAGCCCCCGCCGATGATCACGACGTCGTAGGAGCCCTTCAGGGTCGGGCGCGGGCGCCACATGCGCCGCCGGCGGAAGATGTCACGCACGGGCGGCCTCGCGGTCCAGCGCGTCGACGCCCACCGGCCCGCCGCCCAGGGCCTCGGCGGCGTCGGCCACCACCGTCCACATGTACTCGCCCAGCGCCCAGCCGAAGAGCATCAGGAAGCGATCGGCATCCTCGCGCAGGACGTAGCCCGGGGTGCGGGCCAGCGAGCCGGGCCGGAAGCCGCCGACCGCCATCGACTGCGGACGCAGGTCGAGCGCGCAGAAGCGCGCGAGGACCTCGCGCGCCTGCGGCCCGACGATGGCCAGGGCCGCGAGCGCGGTGGTGACGTCGAGCGCGTCGACGTCGGCGCTGCCGATCACCAGCGTGCGCTCGCGCGTGACCGGGCACCACCACGCGCCGTTCGTCCGCGTCGCGGTGCCGAAGGTCAGCTCGTGGGGGCCCGCGACCTCGCGCTTGCGCAGGTGCGAGAGGTCGGCCCAGGCGACCGGGGCGTCGGGCGCGGCGGCGGGGTAGGAGACGGCGACGTTCCAGCCCTCGCGCAGCTCCATCCGCGCGCCGGCGGCGAGCGCCTGGCCCTCCATCGGGCTGCGGGCGACCGCGGCGCCCACCGGCTCGAGGAACTCGAAGCTCGTCACGAGCGCAGCACCTCGCCGTCGGGGTCGTAGAAGGGCTTGGTCATGACCTCGGCGCGCAGCGTCCGCTGGTCGTCGGAGATGGTGATCGTCGCCCCGTCGCTGGCCAGCACGGAGGGGACCCAGGCCATGCCGATGACGCGCCCGAGCTGGCGCGAGTGGCGCGCGCTCGTCACCTGCCCGACGGGCTCGCCGCGCGCGTCGAGCACCGCGGCGCCCTCGGTGGGCACGTCGCCGTCGGGCAGCGCGAAGCCCACGAGCGTGAGCGAGCCGTCGGCGCCGAGCCCTGCGGAGGCGTGCTCGAGCGCCCACTTGCCGATGAAGTCCTCGTCCTTGTCGAGCTTGACGATCCAGGGCATCGCCGCGCCGTAGGGCGTGGACTCCGAATCGGTGTCCTGGCCGACGATGATGTGCAGCTTCTGCAGGCGCAGGATGCGCTGGGGCTCGAGGCCGAAGGGACGGATGCCGTAGTCGGCGCCGGCTTCGAGGATCGCGTCCCACACGTCCTGGCCGTGGGCCGAGGGGAAGTGGATCTCGTAGCCGACCTCGCCGACGAAGCCGATGCGCAGGATGAGGGCGGGGACGCCCGCGACCGGCGCGCGCTTGGCGTCGAGGTAGCCGAACGCCTCGTTGGAGCAGTCGAGGTCGGTCAGGCGGCCCATGATCTCGCGGGCGCGCGGGCCGGCCAGGTTGACCGCGGCCAGCCCCTGGGTGACGTCGGTGAGGTGCACCTGCATGCGCCAATCGGCCAGCCACCAGGAGAACCACTGCTCGACCGCCCCAGCGCCGCTGGAGGTGGTGGTGACGTAGAAGCTCTCGTCGTCCAGGCGGCAGATCGTGCCGTCGTCGGTGATCCGCCCGGCGTCGGAGGTCAGCACGCCGTAGCGGATGCGCCCGGGCTTGAGGTTGGCGAAGCGGTTGGGGTACAGGCGATCGAGGAAGGCGCCGGCCTCCGGGCCGCGCACGATGAGCTTGCCCAACGTCGAGACGTCGATGAGCCCGGCGGCCTCGTGGACGGCCAGCGCCTCGGCCTGCGGATCGCCGTAGTCGTAGGCGCGGCGCCAGTCGCCGGCCCACATGACCTTGGCGCCCAGCGCGCGGTGGCGGGGATGGATGGCCGAGCGCTTGGCGGGCTCGAACGGGCGCCCGGCCAGCGCGCCGAGCGGCACCGCCGACCACGGCGGCCGGGCGGTGGTGGTGCCGACGCTCTGGAGATCCTGCCCGGTCTCCTGCGCCATCAGCCGCACCGCCGGCAGCTGGCACATGCGCCCCTGGCACGGGCCCATGGTCGCCGTCGTGTAGCGCTTGGAGAGCTCGATCGAGTCATAGCCCTCCTCGACGCTGAGGTGGATGTCCTTCGCCGTGACGTCCTCGCAGAAGCAGGCGAAGCACTTGCCGCGCCCGGCGCCCGCCACGGCGGGGGGGACGGCTTCGGGCGCGGCGCGCCCGGTCGCGCCGTTTGCCGCCGCCGGCGGGGCCTCGCCGAGGCCGAGCGCGTGCGCGGCCTGGGCGCCGGCGGCCCGGCCCGAGCGCTCGGGGTCGTCGCCGGCCCCCGCGACCGCACCGGCCGCGTGCACGCCGTCGGGCAGCTCGGCGAGGGCGAAGTGCCCGCGCGCGGCGTCGTAGGCGGTGCGCCCGCCGGCCTGCGCGATGAGCGACGTCGCCGGCGCCACGCCGCCCGACATGACCAGCAGGTCGCATTCGATGCGCCGTTCGCGCGGCCCGCTGCCGTTGTGATCGCCCAGCGCGCCGAGGGTCACCGCCTGCACGGCCTTGCGACCCTCTGCCTCCAGGGCGGTCCAGCCCGCGAGGACCTCGGCCCCCGCGCGCTGCAACTCGGCCGCGGCCGCGCCGGGCGTCGCGCGCAGGTCGGCAACGGCGACCACCTGCACGCCGGCCGCCTGCAGCGCGAGGGCGGCGTCGAGCCCGCGGTCCGACGTGGTGGCGACGACCGCGCGCGTGCCGGGCGCCGTCGCGTAGAGGGTGGCGAGCCGCAGCGCGCCGCCGGAGAGCATCACCCCGGGGAGGTCGTTGCCGGCGAAGACGAGCGGCTGCTCGACGACGCCGGTGGCGAAGACGATCTGGCGGGCGCGGACCTGGTGCAGGGTGGAGGCCTGCCACACGGCGGCGAGCCCGTCGAAGCAGCCCAACGCCGACGCCGAGGTGAGGAGCTCCACGCCGGCGGCGCGAGCCTCATCGGCCAGCTCGCGCGCACGCTGGTGGGCGCCCTCGGCGAGCGCGCGCCCGCCGGGCTCGGGGCCCTCGTCGGCCAGCACGACGTCGGCGCCGGCCCCGGCGGCGGCGATCGCCGCCCGCAGCCCGGCCAGGCCGCCGCCGACGACGAGCACGTCGGCGTGGCGGCGGCGGTACTCGGTGCGCCACTCGCGCTCGTCCTGGGAGGCGCGCAACCGCCCCAGGCCGGCCGCGTGGCGCAGGACCTTCTCGTAGAGCGGCCACAGCCGCCGGGGGCGGATGAAGGTCTTGTAGTAGAAGCCCGGCGGCGTGAACGGGCCGCCGACGGCGTCGGTCACCGCCATCGCGTCGTGCTCGAGGCTGGGGGAGGCGTTGAGGTGCTCGACGACCATGCCCTCGCGCACGGGCTCGGTGCAGGCGCGGACGCCGGGGGCGCCGTCGACGGCGACCAGACAGTTGGGGCACTGCCCGGCGCAGCACAGCAGGCCCCGCCGGCGGTGGTACTTGAAGCTGCGCGAGAACGTGCGCTGGCCCCCGGCGAAGAGCGCGGAGGCGATGGTGTCGCCCGCGAGCGCCTCGACGGGCTTGCCGTCGAAGGTGAAGCCGACAGGCGCAGAGCGATCGATGCGCTCGCCGGGCTGAGCGGGCAGACGGCTCATGGGGCAGGGACCTCGTCGGGCAGCGCCGTCCACTGCACGTCGTTCGTGCGCGTATCGCGCTCGGCGATGAACCACGCCCGGCAGCCCGAGCGGTGGTACCACCACTCGCGCTGCACGCCCGCCACGTTGCGGCGGAAGTAGTTGTAGGCGCCGAGCTCGCGCAGCGTCGGGCGCTCGCGGGGCCGGCTGTTGAGCTCGCCCCCGAACGCGAAGTCCGTCACCTCGCGGGTGCCGCAGTTCGGGCAGCTCATGAGAAATGACACGACGGCCTCGGGTAGTATGTTGCCTTATCGGCAAGAGCCTTGCCGATAAGGCAGACACTTTCATAGACGGTCGGCTGTTGCAACTCGCAACGCCCACCCCAACTCCGCTGACGAACATGCCGCGCGCGATGAGAGAGGAAGGCCGAACGCTCGAGTCCGTCGACCGCGCGATCGCGCTGCTCGACGCGCTCGCCGAGGTGCCTTCGGGCGCACGTGTCGGCGAGCTCGCGCGGCGGACCGAGATCAACCAGAGCACCGTGTCGCGACTGCTCGGGACGCTCATGGCTCGGGGCTTCGTGGATCGCGACGACGCGACCGCGCGCTACCGCCTGGGCCTGCGCCTGGTCGCATACGCGGACGCCGTCCTCGCCGGTCTCGACGTGCGGGCGATCGCGCGGCCGCACCTCGAGCGTCTCGTCGCGCACACGGGGGAGACCGCCACGCTGTCCGTGCCCGGCGGCACCCAGCCGTTCACGATCGATTTCGTCCCCAGCCCGTCGAACGTCGCGAGCCGCGGAGAGCTGGGCCGGCCCAGCGTGACGCATGCCACGGTCACCGGGAAGCTCCTGCTCGCCTTCGGTCCGCTTCCCCTGGAGCGCCTCGGTCCCGAGCCGTACGAGCGCTTCACCGATCGCACCCTGACGACCCGGGCGGAGCTCGGACGGGAGGTCGATCGCGTGCGCGCCGAAGGCGTGGCGTACGGTCGCGAGGAGCGCGAGCCGGGGCTCAACGCGGTGGGGGCGGCGGTGCTCGGTCGCGAGCAGACGCTTCATGCGATGCTCAGCATCCAGGGTCCGGCGAACCGGCTGCACGTTCGCCGGATGCCAGGCCTGGCCTCCGAGCTGAGGGCGGCCGCGGATGCAGTCGGCGCCGCACTGGGCGGACGCGCCTAGGCCGCGACCTCGGCCGCTTCGCCGAGCCCGGCGTCCTCGCGCAGCGCATCGGCCTTGTCGGTGCGCTCCCACGTGAAGTCCTCGTCCTCGCGCCCGAAGTGCCCGTACGCGGCGGTCTTCTGGTAGATCGGGCGATGGAGGTTCAGGGCCTCGCGGAAGGCACCGGGGCGCAGGTCGAAGTGCGCGTCGATGAGCGCGAGGATCGTCGCGCGCCCGATGCTCTCCGTGCCGAACGTCTCCACCATGACCGAGACCGGGTGCGCGACGCCGATGGCGTAGGCCACCTGCACCTCGCAGCGGTCGGCCAGGCCGGCGGCGACGACGTTCTTGGCCACGTGGCGCGCGGCGTAGGCCGCTGAGCGGTCGACCTTGGAGGGATCCTTGCCGCTGAACGCGCCGCCGCCGTGGCGGGCCATGCCGCCGTAGGTGTCGACGATGATCTTGCGGCCGGTCAGGCCGGCGTCGCCCACCGGGCCGCCGATGACGAAGCGCCCGGTGGGGTTGACCAGCAGGCTCTGGCGCAGCTGGTCGGCGTCGTAGAGGTCGCCGGGCAGGACGGGGACGACGACGTGCTCCCAGAGGTCGTCGCGGATCACGGCCTCCGAGCCCTCACGGTGCTGGCTGGAGATGAGGATCCGCTCGATCGCCGCGGGCCTGCCGTCCACGTAGCGCACGGTGACCTGGGTCTTGCCGTCGGGCCGCAGGTAGTCCAGGGTGCCCGCCTTGCGCACCGCGGCCAGGCGCTTGGCCAGCTTGTGGGCGAGGGCGATCGGCAGCGGCATGAGCTCGGGCGTCTCGCGCGTGGCGTAGCCGAACATCATCCCCTGGTCGCCCGCGCCGGCGCTGCCGGCCGCGTCGGAGGCGCTGTCGACGCCCTGGGCGATGTCCGGCGACTGCTTGTCGATCGCGTTGAGCACCGCGCACGAGTCCGCCGAGAAGCCCAGGTCGGCATCGACGTAGCCGATCGCGCGGATCGTCTCGCGGGCCACCTCCTGGATGTCGACGTACGTCGTCGTGGAGATCTCGCCCGAGACGACGACGAGGCCGGTGTTGACCAGCGTCTCGCACGCGACGCGCCCACCGGGGTCGTCGCGCAGGACCGCGTCGAGGACGCCGTCGGAGATCTGGTCGGCGACCTTGTCCGGGTGGCCCTCGGTGACCGACTCGGAGGTGAACAGGAACTCGGTGGGGTTCGTCATGCGGGGGTGACCTCGAGCAGGTAGGCGACCATGACGTCCTCGTCGCGGAAGCGCAGGTGGTAGGCGTCGGAGAGCTCCTCGACGCGGTCGATCTGGCCCTTTCGCTGTTCGAACAGCGAGTGGAAGGCGAAGAACTCGAAGTCGACGACGCGCGACTGGTAGCCGCCCTCGGCCAGCAGCTCGGCCGTGCGCTCCTGTCCGAGGATCGAGAGCTGCATGACGTAGGCGACCCCGCCCTCGGCCAGCAGCTTGGGCAGCAGCGTGAACAGGTGGTCGAGCAGGTTGCGCCCCCAGAAGTCCAGCGGGCGGTGGCTGTTGGGCTGCTCGTAGGGGTCGACGGGCATCTGGTACAAGCTCGCGACGACGATGTCATAGCGGTCCTTGGGGACCCACGGATAGAGGTCGATCGCCTCACCGGTGATGCGGTCCGAGACGCCGTTGCGGAAGGCGTTGGACAGCGTGTTGGCCACCGCGCGGCGGTCGATGTCGATCGCGTGGACGTGCTCGGCGCCGTTGCGCGCCAGCTCGACGGCCAGCATCCCGGTGCCGCAGCCGATGTCCAGGCAGCGCTTGCCCGCGCCGATGGCGTTCTGGAAGAGGTACTTCCAGACCAGGAAGCTGCCGTGCGTGGGGACGAAGACGCCGGGCTCGCAGACGAGCTCGGGGATCTCCAGCGGATACAGGCGCCGGCCGCGGTCGTCGATCCACGGCCGCCGCGCGTTCTGTCCGGAGCGCGCGGAGTCCAGCGAGCCGTTGCCCGCGGCCTCGGCGGCCTCGGTGGCGGCGCGCGAGCCGCGCGGCATCTCGCGCACCCGGGCGCGCGCGCCGGCCACGTGCTCGGGCCGGGTGCCGCAGCAGCCGCCGATGATCTGGGCGCCCTCGCGGCGCCAGGTGGCGGCCAGCTCGCCGTACTGCTCGCCGTCGACCGTCTTGTCGAAGCTCCACCCGTCGTCGGTGAAGTAGCCGAGGTTCGGATACACGCCGAGCGGCATGTCGGTGAAGTCGCGCAGCCAGGGCAGCATGCCCGGCACGTGGTCGGGCGGCAGGCAGTTGATGAGCAGCGCGCGCACGCCCATGTCGTCCAGGCGCCGCGCCGCGCGGCCGAACTCGTCGCCCTCGGGGCCGCCCCAGTGCTGGCCGAAGACGCCGCACACCCCGTGGCGGCAGCGGCGGAAGCTGGTCCACACCGGGATCCCGGTGGCCACCAGCGCCTCGATCGCGGCCAGGGTCAGGCCATCGCGGATGAGGGTGATGGTCTCCAGCAGGATGAGGTCGGGCGGATGGTCCTCGAAGGTGCGCGGGAGCAGCTCGATGAACTCGCGCCGGGCGGGGCCGTCGATGTCGCCGTTGATCGAGAAGGCGAGCGCGACCTCGTCCTTCTTGCCCGCCTGCTCGATCGCGTCGCGGCCGACCTCGACCCCGAGGCGGGCGATGTCCATCCAGTGCAGCGGTGCGCTGTGCCCCGTGCGCTGGCTCTGCATCTCCGCGGTGAGGCCCCACGTGTTGGTCGAGATGACGTCGCAGCCCTGCTCGACGTAGCTGCGATGCACGTCGCGCACCACGTCGGGGGCGTGGACCAGCGCCCACGTGCCCCACAGCGCCTCGTCGCGGCCGCGGTCGGCGTCGGGCAGCCGGCGCCCGAGCTCGGTGGCGATGCCCCCGTCGATGATCACGCAGCGCTCGGCCTTCAACAGCTCGTCGACGCGGTGATAGGCGGGCGCCACCTCGCGCCCGGCGGTCAGACCCGTCCCGTCCTCCAGCAGGCTCATGTCCGCCATTCTCGATCCGCCCGGAGGCCGCGTCGCCTCCCAGCGGATAGGAATGCCCCTGCCCGAAGGGGAGGCATCCGGGGAATCTGCGGGATCAGGGGTCCTGACGCAACGACAGACGCAGGTAATGCGATGTTGCTTCGGCGCGGTTGGCCACGTTCATCTTGCGCAGGATGTTCTTGACGTGGAACTTGACCGTGCCCTCCGACACGATCAGCGTCCGCGCGATCTCGGCGTTGGTCTCGCCCTTGACCAGGTGCTCGAGGACGTCGATCTCGCGCGGCGTCAGCAGCTCGTGCAGCGCCGAGCGCGCGGCGGGCGGGCGCCCGCCCTCCTCGCCGTCGGCCAGCCGGCGGTCGCGGGCGAGGTCGATCGCGCCGTCGGACAGCTCGGCGCTGCGCCCGTCGGCCCAGCTGGCGATGCGCCGCAGCTCCTGGCGCTCGACGCGCAGGCGCCGGCGCAGGACGGCGCGCTCGTAGATCTCGCTGAAGCCCTCGCCGAAGCGCCACAGCCCCTCGCGCTGCACGGCGCGCAGCGGCGGAGCGCCCTCGGCGCGGTCACCGTGCAGGAAGCCGACCACGCGGCCCTCCATCAGGACCGGCGCGGCCACATAGGCCGTCCAGCGCATGACCTCCCAGTTGGACTGGCGCGTCGCCGGATCGCCGTCGGCGGTGGTCACGACGGCGGGACGGCGCCGGCGCAGCAGCTCGCCCTCGATCAGCGGGTAGCCGATCTGCACGGGCGCGTCGCGCAGACGGGCGAGCGTCTGCGCGGCGGCCTTGGCGTCGCCCTCGCAGTGCAGCGCCTCGGCCACGAGCCAGCCGTCGTCGATCCGGCTGAGCAGCACGCGATCGAGGTCGAGCGCGCCGGCGGCCTCGGCGGGCGCGCGGTCGATGATCTCGCTGACGGGCCCGGCGTCGGCCAGGCGCCCGATGGCCGCGCGGACGCGCTCCAGCGCCGTCAGCCGGGCGATGGCGCCCTCGTCGACGAGCTCGCGGTGCAGCCGGCGCAGCTCGGCGTCGCCCGGATCGGCGTCGAGGGCAGCGGTGAGCGCGCGGTGGGCGGCGAGCACGTCCTCGGCGCTGCCCTCCAGCGCGCCGGCCACGCGGTCGCGCAGCTGGTCGAGCAGGTTGGCGTCGCTCACGCCGGTCGCGGTCATGGCGCGTGCCTGACCTCGAGCAGGTAGGCCACCATCACCTGCTCCTCGCCGACGGTCAGGTGGTAGGCGTCGCTGAGCTCCTCGACGCGCCCGATCTGCGCCAGGCTCTCCTCCTGCTCGGGCGGGAAGGAGAACAGCGTGTGGTCGACGACCTGCGCGACGAAGCCGCCGGCCGCCAGCGCATCGGCCGTGTGGCGCTGGGAGAGGATCGAGAGCTGCACGATGTAGGCCACGCCCTCGGGCGCCAGGGCCTCGGAGAGCTTGGCGATCAGCTGGTCGACGAGGTTGCGCCCCCAGTAGTCGGGCAGCCGGTGGCTCGACACCCGGGCGAACGGATCGGTGGGCTTCTGGTACAGGCTGGCGACGACGACCTCGTAGCGCTCGTCGGGCACCCACGGGAAGAGGTCGACGGTCTCCGCCGTGACCCGGTCGGCGACGTCGTTGCGAAAGGCGTTGGCCAGCGTGTTGGCCACCGCGCGATCGTCGATGTCGAGCGCGCGCACGTGGGCGGCGCCGTTGAGGGCCAGCTGCACGGCGAGGATGCCCGTGCCACAGCCGATGTCCAGGCAGCGCTGGTGCGCGCCGACGCCCTCGCTGAACACGTAGCGCCAGGCCATGTAGCTGGCCGCGCCGGGTGCCGCGACGCCGGGCTCGACGCTGAGGTCGGGAAACGGCAGCGGGTACAGGGGGCGCCGGCGGCCGTCGGTCCACGGCTCGGGGACGGCGACGGGCGCGGGGGAGCCCGCCCCGTTGAGCCGGCGCTGGGCGTCCTCGCTCGGCCGCCGGTGGCCGGGCGCCGTGCCCGCCAGCCGGCGGGCGGCGGCGGCGATGTGCTCCGGGCGCACCCCGCAGCAGCCACCGACGATCTGCGCGCCCTCCTCGCGCCAGCGCAGCGCCATCTCGGCGTACTCCTCGCCCCCGACGCCGGGGGTGAAGCGCCAGCCGCGGTCGGTGTAGTAGCCGAGGTTGGGGTACACGCCGAGCGGCAGGTCGGTGAAGTCGCGCAGATAGGAGACCATGCCCGAGACGTGGTCGGGCGGGATGCAGTTGATGAGCAGCGCCGCCGCGCCCATCTCCTCGTAGCGGCGCGCCGCGCGCCCGAAGGCGTCGCCCTCGGGGCCGCCCCAGTGCTGGCCGTAGATGCCGCACAGGCCGTGGCGGCAGCGCCGGAAGGACAGCCACACGGGCAGGCCGGTGGCCAGCAGCCCCTCGATCGCGGCGTCGAGCGACGGGCTGAGCAGCGACAGGGTCTCGAGCAGGATCAGATCGGGCGGCTCGGGCTCGTCGGCGAAGAGGCGGGCGAGCAGCCTGATCGTCTCGACCGCCTCGTCGGAGTCGACGTCGCCGTTGAGCGAGAAGGCGACGGCGCACTCGCCGTCGCGGTCGAGCTCGTGCACCGCCTGGCGCGCGAGCCGCAGCCCGCGGCGCCCGACGTCCATCCAGTGCACGGGCGTGTCGCGGTCGGGCCACAGGCGCGGGCCGTCGGTGGCCAGGGCCGAGGCGAGGCCCCAGGTGTTCGTCGAGATGACGTCGCACCCGGCCTGCAGGTACTCGCGGTGCACGCGCAGGACGGCGTCGGGGTTCTCGATCAGCGCGCGCGTGCCCCACAAGGGCTCGTCGAGCGCCTCCCTGGATCCGGCGGCCTCCGGCAGCTCGGTGCCCAGGCCGCCGTCGAGGATCACGCAGCGCTGCTCGGCGATCGACCGCGCAATGCGGTCATAGGCGTTCGAAGGCCGCCGTGTCGCGTCGCCGGCCTCCTTGCTCTCGACCCTCTGCTGCGAACGTGTCAGGGCTCAGAAGATACGCCCCGGCGCGGCCGCGAGGCGCTCGAGCGCCTCCGCTCCGACCATCGACAGGCCGAGGGCGCGGCCCACGTCGAAGAGCTCCTGCCAGGCCTCGCGCGCGCTGTCGGCGTCGAGGAGCAGCAGGTAGCGATCGCCGGTCTCGCGCAGGAGCAGCGCCGGCGCTCCCGCGAACCAGCTCTCGAGCACGCCCCCGACCTCCAGGTCGGGATCCAGCCCGGCGTCGGTGAGCAGCTGTGCCGCGCGCGGCCCGACGAGCGTGAGGGCGGTCGCGCTCTCCGAGCGGTCGGTGCAGTCGACGGCGGCGCCGGTGACGATCGCGTGGCGCACGATGCCCGCCCAGCGCGCCGCGGCGCTCCAGGGGCCGACCACGATGGCGCGGTCGGGAGCCACGCGGCAGCACCAGCTGCCGGCGGCACGGACGGCCGCGCCCGGCGCCGGGGGGTCCGCACCGAGCGCGCCGTCCAGGAAGTGGGTGAGCCACGGTTCGGAGCCCGCGATCTCGAGCGCGTCGAGGTCGGAGCGCACCGCGAGGCCGACGCGCTTGACGCACACCGCGAGCTCGGTGGCGGCGGAGCCGAAGTTGGCGGCGACGGCGTGGCCCTCGCGCACGATCATCACGCCGCCGGCCAGTCGCAGGCGATCGGCGATGGTGGGCCAGGCAACTTCTCCGCGGGTGGCGGCCATGAAGGGCACGGTAGCCCTGCCCTGCGGGGCTTTCGCCTGCCCATGGGCAGGTCTTGCCCTCCCCTTCGGGAGGGGCGCCCGGAGCGCCCGATCTGTCCGCCGCCGTGCCTAGGGTCGTGTGGCCGTGGAGCGCCTGCTGAACATCCCGCCTGCCCCCATCGCATCGGTGCGCGCGCTCGAGCGCAAGCTCGGCGTGAGCTTCGCTCTCGCGCAGGTGCTGGTGCGCCGTGGGCTGGGCGACGAGGACGCCGCGCGCGCGTGGCTGGCGGCCGCCGAGCGCCACGAGCCGGCCGCCTTCGCGGGGATCGACACGGCGGTGGCGCTCGTGCTCGCGCACGTGCGCGCGGGCACGCGAGTCACGGTCCACGGCGACTACGACGTCGACGGCGTGTGCTCGACCGCCATCCTCGTGCGCACGCTGCGGACGCTCGGCGCCGAGGTGGACTGGTACCTGCCCAGCCGCACCGAGGACGGCTACGGCCTCAGCGCCGCGACGGTCGAGCGCCTGGCCGAGCGCGGCACGCGCCTGCTGCTCACCGCCGACTGCGCGATCACGGCCGTGGAGGAGGTCGCGCTGGCGCGCGCCGCTGGCATGGACGTCGTCGTCACCGATCACCACAGCCCGCGCGCCGACGGGTCGCTGCCCGATGCCCCGATCGTGCACCCGGCCGTGTGCGGCTATCCGTGTCCCGACCTGTGCGCCGCCGGGGTGGCCTACAAGTTCGCGGCCGCGCTGCTGGCCGGCGCCGGTGCCGATCCCGCGGGCGCCGACGAGGACCTCGACCTCGTCGCCCTCGCCACCGTGGCCGACTGCGTTCCGCTGCGCGACGAGAACCGCCGGCTCGTGCGCGAGGGCCTGCACGTGCTGGCCACGTCGCGCAAGCCGGGGATCCGCGCACTGCTGCGGGTGGCGAAGGTCGACCCGGGCGCGCTCGACGCGCGCGCCATCGGCTTTCGCCTCGCGCCGCGCATCAACGCCGCCGGGCGCCTGTACCGCGCCGACGCCGGGCTCGAGCTCGTGCTCACCGACGACGCCGAGCGCGCCGCGGCGATCGCCGACGAGCTCGACCACGCCAACGCCGAGCGCCGCCACACCGAGACCCGCATCCTGTTCGAGGCCGAGGCGCAGGTGCGCGAGATCGGCGAGCAGCCCGCCTACGTGCTGGCGGGCGAGGGCTGGCACGCCGGGGTCATCGGGATCGTCGCCTCGCGGATCGCCGAGCGCCACCACCGCCCGTGCGTGATGATCGCGCTGGACGGTGCCGAAGGCACCGGCTCGGGGCGCTCGATCCCCGCCTTCGACCTCCTCGGCGCCCTCGATGCGAGCGCCGGGCACCTGCTGCGCCACGGCGGGCACCGTGCTGCCGCCGGCTGCACGATCGCGCGCGAGCAGGTCGATGCCTTCCGCGTCGCCTTCGTCGCGCACGCCGCGTCGGTCCTGCGCCCGGAGGACCTCGTGCCCACCGAGCGCGTCGACGCCGTGGTGGCCGGTGACGAGCTCGGTCTCGCGCTGGCCGAGGAGCTCGAGCGGCTGGCGCCCTTCGGGATCGGCAATCCGTCGGTCTCGCTGCTCGTGCCGGCCGCGCGGCTGGTCGATGCGCGGCCGATGGGCGAGGAGGGCCGCCACGTGCGCTTCACCGTGGAGGCCGGGGGCCACCGCGCCCGCGCGGTCGCCTTCGGCGTCAGCCGGCTGCCCGACGGCGACGCGCACGACGCGACGTTCACCCTGGAGCTCAACGAGTGGAACGGCGCGGTCGAGCCGCGGCTCGTCCTGCGCCACGCCCAGGCGCCGGCGCCGGCGCCGGTCGTCCTGGCCGGCGAGCCCGAGGACCCGGTAGCCGCCGCCCGGGCCGAGCTGGCGGCGCCGCTGCCGGTCGCGGGCACCACCTCGCGCGCCGCCGGGGTCCCGCGCGACCGCCGCAGCGGCGGCCTCGCCGGCACGCTGGCCGCGCTCGTGGCGTCGGGCGAGCCCGTGCTCGTCGCCTGCGCCGACGCCCGCCGGCGCCGCGGGCACCTCGAAGGCCGGCTCGGCGGCTTCGCCGTCGCCGCGTGGCACGCGCTCGAGCGCGACCCCGCGCTGATCGCCCGCTTTGCGCACGTCGTGGCGCTCGATCCACCGGCCACCGACAGCCAGGCCGCGCTGATCGACGAGCGCTTCACCGTGGCATGGGGCGACCCCGAGACACAGTACGCGCTCGCCGCCCACGAGGCCGGCTACGACCTGCGCCCGGCGGCCGCCGCCGTCTATCGCGCCCTGCGCGACGGCGCCCTGTCCGACGCGGTCGCCGCCGCCCCCTCGCCCGCCGCCGCGGGCCGCGCCCTGCGAGTCCTCGCCGAGCTGGGCCTCGTGCGCATCGACGGCCAGGCGGCGACCCTGCTGCCCGCGCGCCGCACCGAGCTCGACAGCTCAGCGGCCTTCCGCGCCTACACCACGCGCCTGGCCGAGGGCCGCGCGCGCCTGGCCGGGCCGCGGCGGGCGGCGCGGGCGGCTTAGTCGTCCGCTCTGGCGCTTCGCGGCGTGAACTGCGTGGGATTACTCCCGGTTTCCGGTAGCAATCGCACGCAGTTCGTGGCCCGCCCGCTCCGGCCGGCCGCTCGCGCCCCGGCCACCGCTGACTCCTTCCGGTCGAGCAGGTGGGCGAGCAGCTCGCGGCGCGCGACCAGCCACTCCTCGCTTGACACGACCGGGGGAAGGCTCACGCTGGGAGCGTAACCCCGCAGAAGGCCTGTGGAAGGCGCTGATCCCTGGGGTACCCTCTGACACATGGCTCTCGAGCCGCGCATCGACCCGCCGCCGGCCGCCGCCACCACGGCGCCGCGCAACGGCGGGCATGCGCCCGCCGAGCGGACGCCGGTGGACCGCGTCGCGCACCCCGACGCGCATGCTCCGGTGCTGCGCGCCGAGCTCACCGAGACCGAGCGCCGCCTGCTCGGCGACCTGTTCGCGATCGTCGAGGAGCACGCCGACGACGCGGCCGTCGAGATCGACCGCGAGCGCGTCGAGGACGCCTTCCTCTTCTCCTGCGAGCACCACGCCGATCAGCGGCGCAAGTCGGGCGAGGACTTCATCGTGCACCCCGTCGGCGTGGCCAAGATCTGCGCCGGCATGCGCCTGGACACCGAGACGCTGTGCGCGGCGCTGCTGCACGACACCGTCGAGGACACGAGCGCGTCGCTGGACGAGGTCCGCGAGCGCTTCGGTGACGAGGTCGCGACGCTGGTCGACGGCGTCACCAAGCTCACCGGCATCACCTTCACCAGCCGCGACGAGGCGCAGGCCGAGAACTACCGCAAGATGATGGTCGCGATGGCCACGGACATCCGGGTCATCCTCATCAAGCTCGCCGATCGCCTGCACAACATGCGCACGATCGGCGCGATGGCCAAGCAGAAGCAGATCGACAAGGCCAAGGAGACCCTGGAGATCTACGCGCCGATCGCGCACCGCCTCGGCATCCACGCGATCAAGTGGGAGCTCGAGGACCTCGCCTTCGCCGCGCTGCACCCGCGCAAGTACCAGGAGATCAAGGGCCTGGTCAACCAGCAGCGCGAGGAGCGCGAGGACTACGTCCAGACCAGCGGCGGCGAGCTGACGCGCGAGCTCGACGCGCTCGGCATCCACGCCGAGATCGCGGGACGGGCCAAGCACTTCTATTCGATCTACTCGAAGATGACCAAGAAGGACCGCGAGTTCAACGAGATCTACGACCTCACGGCCATGCGCGTCATCGTCGACTCGGTGAAGGACTGCTACGGCGCGGTCGGCGTCATCCACTCGCTGTGGAAGCCGCTGCCCGGCCGCTTCAAGGACTTCATCGCGATGCCGAAGTTCAACATGTACCAGTCGCTGCACACGACGGTGATCGGGCCTGAGGGGCTGCCGCTGGAGATCCAGATCCGCACGCGCGAGATGCACGACATGGCCGAGTTCGGCGTCGCCGCGCACTGGATCTACAAGGAGGGCTCGCGCGGCAAGCCCGCGCCCCAGGGCGAGCAGAAGCTCAAGTGGCTGCGCTCGATGCTCGATTGGCAGCAGGAGCTCCAGGACCCCAAGGAGTTCATGGAGAACCTGAAGGTCGACCTCTTCGACGAGGAGGTCTTCGTCTTCACGCCCAAGGGCGAGGTCAAGTCGCTCGCCGCGGGCGCGACGCCGCTGGACTTCGCCTACGAGATCCACACCGAGCTCGGCCATCGCTGCGTCGGCGCGAAGGTCAACGGCAAGATCGTCCCGCTCAACTACTCGCTGAAGTCAGGCGACATCGTCGAGGTGCTGACGTCCAAGCGCGAGCGCGGCCCGTCGCGCGACTGGCTGGCCGTGGTCAAGACGACGCGCGCGCGCAACAAGATCAAGCAGTGGTTCAAGCAGGAGTCGCGCGAGGACACCGAGCACACCGGCCGCGCGCTGCTGCAGGAGCACCTCAACAAGGCCGGGCTGCCGGCCCAGAAGATCACCGGCTCGCCGCTGCTGGCCGACGTCATCCGCGAGATGGGCTTCCGCAAGGCCGACGACTTCTACATCGCCCTGGGCGGGGCCAAGATCTCGCCCAAGGTCGTCGTCAACAAGGTCCTGCAGCGCCTCAAGCAGGGCGAGGCGGCCGAGGAGGAGGCGACCACCGCCGAGTCGCTGGTCTCCACCCGCCGCCAGCGCCGCCAGCCCACGGGCTCGAGCGTCGCCTACGGCATCCGCGTCGAGGGCGTCGACGACGTGATGCTGCGCATGGCCAAGTGCTGCCGGCCGGTGCCCGGCGATCCGGTCGTCGGGTACGTGTCGCTCGGCCGCGGCATCACCATCCACCGTGACGACTGTCCGAACACCGCCGCGCTGCGCAAGGACCCCGAGCGCTTCGTGCGCGTCCACTGGGAGGGCGACCACGAGACGGCCTTCAAGGTCGAGCTGCAGGTCGACGCCTGGGACCGCCATCGCCTGCTCGAGGACCTCTCGCGCACCTTCGCCGAGGCGGGCATCAACATCGTCGAGGCACGCTGCATCGTCTCCACCCCGATGGTCCAGAACCGCTTCGTGGTCGAGGTGGCCGACACCCAGGCCCTCAAGCAGACGATCACCAGGCTGCGCAACATCGACTCGGTGTTCGATGCCTACCGGGTCACCCCCGGCGCCGGCTGATCTAGCGGATCACACGGTGCTGCAGGTGGCGGGCGCCGACGTCGGGGCGCTGGTGGCCCGCGGCGTCGCGGGCGTCGGAGGACGTCGTCGGGGTGAGGGCGATGGTGGCGGTGATGGCGGCCGCGGCCAGCCCGGCGATGATGCGTGGTGCGGAGAGCATGGCTTCGTGTCCTTGTCGTCGATGAGTGCGGTGGCCTAGCGGCCGGCGCCGCCGCCCGGGGCAATGGGCGGCGGCACCGGTGATCCGCTATCTGACGATGCGGAAGGCCCTCGTGGCCTTCGCGCCGGCACCGCCGGCCATGGCGCGAGCGGTGATCGTCAGGCGGTAGCGGCCCGGGCGCAGCGTGTGACCGCCGATGCGACCGTTGAACCGCAGGGTGTTGGCGCCGGGCTTGCCGGCGCTGCGGATGGAGCCCTTCACGGCCCTGCCGTTCGCGCGGGCCACGACGAGCATGACCTTCGCGGGGCCGGCGAGGCTGAAGCGCAACTTGGCGCCGGCGCGGGCGCGGAACGTGGAGGGCGTCAGCTTGACCTCGGCCAGCCCCGGGCCGGCCTTCCTGGCCGCCTTGGCGGTCCCGGATGCCGCGGCCGCGGCCGGCGGCGAGGGCCTCTGGGCCAGGTTGACGTCGGCCGGGCCCCAGTCGGGCTCCGAGCCGCCGGCGATCAGGAGCCGGTCGGCCAGCCCCGCGCAGTTCCAGTCGGCGGGGACGCCCATGACGTGGATGCCGTCGGTCGAGCCATAGGCCACGCTGCCCGAGTCCTGCGACCAGGTCGGGTTGACCACGAGGCCCTTCTCCTGCCAGCACTGCTTGGAGGCGTCGGGGCTGGTGAGCCAGACGTTGCCGTCCTTGACGTAGGCGATCGAGTCGGCGCCGGCGCTCGCCGCGAGGGCGACGACCGCGGCAGCGGCGACCACCAGCGCCGTCAGGAGGCGGAGGGATGACGGCATCGCGCCAGGGTGTCAGCGCTCTGACAGCCCGTCGTCGGCCGCCGGGGTGGTCCGCGCTCGGCCGCGCGGACGACATCGCCCTCGTCCGCTAGGAGGACGCGGCCACGGCGAGGCGCCCGACCACGGCGCCACGCGAGTTGTGCACCGCGGGCTGTGCCAGTGCGGCGAGCGCGGCGCCGGTGATCGGCAGGCCGAGGACCTCGCCCGCCGCCCACACCGCTGCCGGATCCAGGGCGCGCAGGGCGCCGTCGGCCACCTTGACGGCCAGCCCGCGGCCGTCCTCGCAGCCGATCGCGATGACGCCCTCGGCGCCGATCTTGGCCACCACCGGCAGCGCGGCCATCAGCTCGGTGTCGATGGCCCCCGGGAAGGCGACGAGCGCCGGATGCGCGCGCATCGCCGCGGCGACCCGCGCCCCGGAGGCGCCCAGCCCGCCGCCCGCGAGGCGACCGAAGGCGCCGGCCAGCGCCGCGAGCGGCGCGTGGAAGGTCGGCATCCCGCAGCCGTCGATCGCCTGGGCCGGAGCGGCGACGGCCAGCGCCCCGGCGACCGCGGCGGCCATCGCGCGCTGCAGCGGATGCGCGGCGTCGAGGTAGCCGTCGATCGGCCAGCCCTGCACGACGCACAGCGCGAGCCCGAGTGCGTGCTTGCCCGAGCAGTTGTGGTGGATGCGCCGCGGCGCTCCCTGCAGGGCGCTCGCCGCCGCCGGATCGCGCGGGGCGACGATGCCGCACGCGAGGTCGCCGACGCCCAGCCCGCAGGCCGCGAGGATCTCGGCCACCCGGGCGACGTGTTCGGGCGACCCGCCGTGCGAGGCGCAGGCCAGCGCGAGATGGCGGTCGTCGAGACCCAGGCGCTCGAGCACGCCGGCGTCGACGGCGGGCAGCGCCTGCAGCGGCTTGGCCGCCGAGCGCAGGAACGCCTGCGCGCCGTGGTCGCCGGAGGCCAGGCGCCAGGCGAAGCGGTGCTCGCTCTCGGCGCGACCGCCGCGTTCGACGACGACGCGGTCGGCGCTCAAGCGATGACCGTCAGCGCCCCGGGCCAGACGCCGAAGACGGCCTCGACGGTATCGCCGATGTAGTCGCCGTCGACCTGCAGGGCGACCGGGCGCCCGTCGGCCGAGAAGATGCGCATCTCCTCGGAGGTGGTGAAGGTGCTGATGCGCTTGTGGCGCGCCAGGCGCAGCCGATCGGAGAGCAGGCGAGCGGTGACCGTGGGGATGTCGATGGGCGCCGCGCGCTCGAGGATCACGCCGCCGATGACCCCGTCGTCGAGCGCCAGGCCCTCGGCCACGTGGACGGGCCGGGTGCCGAAGTAGGTGTAGGGATCGGCGTTCTGCACGAGCGCGGTGACGCCGCGCAGGACCTCGCCGCCGACGTGCGCCTCCAGCCGCGGCGGGCGCACGACGTACTCCTTGACGAAGGTGCTGACCCCGGCGTAGGCGAAGTACCACTGCTTCAGGCGCGCCTTGAGGCTCGGATGGGCGTCGACGCGGCGCACGACCGAGGCGTCGAGCCCGTAGCCCGCCGAGAAGGTGAAGCCGCGGCCGTTGACGTGGGCGAGGTCCACGTGGCGCGGAGCCCACTCGTCGGCGAGGCGCAGGAGGTGCTCGGTGGCGTCGACGATGTCGCTGGGGACACCGAGCATCTTGCAGTAGACGTTGGTCGCGCCGCCCGGCAGGCAGGTCAGCGGCGTGGGGGAGTGCACCAGGCCGTTGGCCGCCTCGTTGACCGTGCCGTCGCCACCGAAGGCGACGACCACGTCGTAGCCCTCCTGCGCGGCCTCGCGACAGAGGACCGTCGCGTGATCGCGGCCCTCGGTGTCCATCGCGTCGACCTCGTAGCGGCCCTGCAGCGCATAGATGACGAGGTTCTTCAGGCGATCGGAGACCGTCGTCGCGTACGGGTTGACGATGACAAGCATCCGCTTGCGCTCGACCGGCCGCTCCAGGGCCGCGAACGCGTCGGCGAGGTGCTCGAGGGATTCGATCGGCGGCACGCGCGGGTTTTACACCTTTCGCCGGGCGGTGTTTCACGCGCTCAGCGCGCGACCACGACCTTGTGGGCCTTGGCCTCCGGCTGCAGGTCACGCACGAGGCGCTCGGCCTCGTCGACGAGCGCGGTGCGCGTCGCGCGCGCCAGGCGCTCCAGCGGGCGCAGCGTGAGGGTCGCCTCGCGCCGCTTGACCTCGGTCGACCACGTCCCCGCCACGAGCCCGTCGACGAGGTAACTGGGGCGGATCTGCAGGTTGCGCCGCTCGTAGACCGCGTCGCGATGCGCGTCGGGCAGGATGCGCTTGCGGCGCTTGCTGGCGTAGGCCAGCAGGACGCTGTCGAAGGCGGCCAGCAGGCGGGGAGGGGCGGGCGTCTCGGGGTCCGGCCGCGGCGCGTCGGGCAGGTCGTAGAGCGGGCGGCCCTCCTCGTCGTCGAAGCGTGCGAGGTCGGGCGCGAGGCGCTCGATCGCCTCGCGCACCGGCGGCGTGCGCCACCCGATCCAGCCCGCCACGTCCTCGGCGCCGGCCGGCCCGAAGGCGCGCAGGTGCCGGCGCACGACCTCATCGAGCGCCTTGTCACCCTTGGGCGCGCCGCGCGGGCGCGGCGCAGCGCGCAGCGCGCTGGGCGCCTTGGTGCCCCAGGCGCTGTCGGCGGGCGCGCGCACGAAGCTCGCCCAGCGCTGGAACGGGCGCCACTTGTACCGGCGCTGGTGCTCGAGCTCGCCCCGGTCCAGCGCGTCGGGATGAGCCTCGACCCACTCCTCGATCACGGCGGCGATCTCCTCGCCCGTCCGGGGCGTCCTGGCCGTGTAGGTCAGCAGCCGCTTGAGCAGCGCCGGCACCTCGGGGCCGGGCTCGGCGTCCGTCCGGCGCCAGTGATGGCCGGCCGCCTCGGAGGCCACCGCTGCGTAGGCCGGGTGCTCGCGCGCCGACACGACGTGCAGCGTCACGCGCAGCAGCGTGCCGGTGACGAGCTCTGCGTCCTCGAGCGCGGCGTAGAAGCGCTCCGGCGCGAACCCCGCGACGCGCGACCACAACGCGACCGGCGGCGCCGGCCAGTACTGGGCCTGCAGCGCGCCGACCGCCTCGACCGCTTCGACCAGCGGCGCGTCCAGGCGCTCGAGGAGCCCCTGGCGGGCCAGCAGCGCCCGGTTGAGCTCCCTGAGCGTCATGCGCTCTGTCTCTGCGCTCACGGCGCGGACCTTACGCACAGGTCGGGTTACCCGCACCTGTCGCACACCGGCGAGCCGCATTGGCGCAGCGGCCCGCGCTCGGCATCCTGATCGGACCCTCCAAACGCGACAAAGACGCGTCCTCCTCCCACGCGACAGCGCCCCGGCCTGCCGCCGCGTCTGCGCCCAAGCAGCGCCATTCCTCCCCGCTGCTGCTTGAACCAGGCATCGCGGAGCGCCGCCGGCCCCCTTCCCGCAAGGCCGGCGGCGCGCCGAGGGTCCCCCCTCAATACGTGGCGCAACCGGTCCGCACCGGCACGCGGGCCGACCAGCGCAGCGAGACGGGGTCGCGCACCGCGAAGTACGCGTTCGCGGGGCCGGAGCAGCGCAGGATCCCGCTGGCGAAGACGAGCAGGCCGCCCGGCGCGCTCGGATTCTGGGTGACCTGCGCTCGCCAGGTCTTCTGCGCGCCGGTGTCGGTGCGGCGCAGGAGCACGGTCGCCGTGCCGACGTTGAGGTGATCGGCGCGGACGCGGAAGCGCTGCGCGTCGTCGGAGCTGTGCGCGCACGGATCGCCCGTGCACGGCTGCTGGGCGGGGCGGTAGAGCGTGAGCCAGACGTGCAGCGAGTTGCGCCGGGCCGCCGCCTGGGCGTTGTCGTTGCGCGCCTGCCGGCGCCGCGGCGGCGCCACGCAGACCAGGTCGCTCGCGACCGCCGCGCGCCAGACGTAGCCGTTGACGCAGGTGTTGGGTCCGTACGCGCCGCCCGTCGGGCTGCGGTGCAAGGCCGCGTCGTCGTTCTCCTGCGCCGTCTGCATGCGCACCATCGGCGTGACGCACACGTGATCGGTGGGCACCGCCTCGCGCCAGACGTAGCCGTTCAGGCACGTGTCCTTGCCGTAGTCGCCGGTGGCGAGGGCGGGCGCGGCGATCGCGGCCAGCGCCAGCGCGGCGCCGGCCGCGGCGAGGGCGCGTCGCTTCCCGCGGGGTCTCGTGGTCATGCCTCACTGGAGGCAGGGCGGGCCCGCGGTGATACGCCGTCAGAGCCAGCCGCGGCGCTTGAACAGCATGATCGTCGCCACGAGGACGACGACCATGACGCCGACGACGGCGAAGAAGCCGGCGTGCGAGCCCTCGCCCGGCACTCTGGTGTTCATGCCCCAGATCGAGGCGATGAGCGTCAGCGGCAGGACGATGACGCTGATCGCGGTCAGCACGCGGAAGGTGTCGTTCAGGCGATGCGAGAGGACCGCTTCGTTGGTCGACTCGAGCGCCTCGACGACCTCCTTGTAGTTCTCGAGCATGTCCCAGGTGCGCTCGGACGCGTCGTTGATGTCGTCGAAGTAGATCTCGAGGTCGTCGGGGATGTAGCGCTTGGTCGCCTCGAGGTCCTTCAGCGCCGCGCGCTGCGGACGCACGACGCGGCGGAAGTTGATGATCTCCTGCTTGACGTTGGAGATGTCGCGCACGATCTCCGCGGGGCGCTCGCCCTCGAAGATGTCGTCCTCGAGGCGCTCGAGCTTGTTGCCCATCTTGCGCAGCATCGGGAACGAGGCGTCGACGCAATCGTCGACGATCTTGTAGAGCAGATAGCCGGGGCCCTTGGAGAACAGCTGCTCGCGCAGGTCGTCGCGCGTGCGACAGCGCTCGAAGAGGTACTCGAGCGGCTGGATCGGCTCGTTGGGCAGCGTGATGACGTAGTCGGGGCCGACGAAGACGTCGAGCTCGGCGGCGTTCAGGCGCCCGACCGTCTTGTCGTAGGCCGGGAAGTGCAGCACGATGAACAGGTAGTCGTCGTACTCGTCGACCTTCGGGCGCTGGTTGCGGCTGAAGACGTCCTCGTAGTCGAGCGGGTGGAAGTCGAAATGCTCTTCCAGCCACGCGCGATCGGCCGGCCGCGGGCGCTCGATGTTGATCCAGCGCAGGTGCGGCGCGCTGTCCGACGCGAACTCGACGACCTCGACGTTGGGGCGCTCAGGCTCCGACGGACGTGTGACGACCCCGCCGCGTGTCCGCGCCGTACGCCTGAGGCGTGGCTTGGGCAGGTTGGGCATCGGTACTTCGCGGCTCGTCGGGCGTCATGGTCGTCGGCATCAAATTCGCTCCAAAAGGCAGTCTACCTGCGCCTTGCGCGCTCCCCAAGGCTTGCTAAGGTTCGGCCCACATAGCTGGACACATCCAGAGGGGTGGAGGGACTGGCCCTTTGAAGCCCCGGCAACCTCCCGCATGCGGGAAAGGTGCCAATTCCTGAGAGATGTGGCCGAGGATTTCCCAACGCCTCCGCCACGAACGAACCCGGCGGAGGTTTTTTGATGGGAGCCACGAAGCTGAGTTGCAAGGAGTGTGGGGCGGACTACGGGCTCGAGGCCCGCTACATCTGCGATCGCTGCTTCGGGCCGCTCGAGGTCGCCTACGAGCACGACGTGGAAGACGTCGAGCACGTGCGCCGGCGCATCCAGGGCGGCCCGCAGAACATCTGGCGCTACCACGACTTCCTGCCGCTGGAAGGGCCGCAGCCGCGCACCCGCACCGGGCTGCCCGCCGGGTGCACGCCGCTCATGCGCGCCGACCGCCTGGCCGAGCGCCTGGGCCTGCGCGAGGTGTGGGTCAAGAACGACGCCGCCAACCCCACGCACTCCTTCAAGGATCGCGTCGTCTCGGTGGCCTCGGCGCGCGCCCGCGAACTGGGCTTCACCACGCTCGCCTGCGCCTCGACCGGCAACCTGGCCAACTCGGTCGCCGCCCACGGCGCCGCGCTCGGGATGGACACCTACGTCTTCATCCCGTCCGACCTCGAGGAGCAGAAGATCCTCGCCACCGGCGTGTACGGGACCAAGCTCGTCAAGGTGCAGGGCACCTACGACGACGTCAACCGCCTGTGCACCGAGCTGTCCGGCGAGCGCGACTGGGCCTTCGTCAACGTCAACCTGCGCCCCTACTACTCCGAGGGCTCCAAGACGCTCGCCTACGAGGTCGCCGAGCAGCTCGGCTGGGAGGTGCCCGACCGCGTCGTGGCGCCGATCGCCTCGGGCTCGCTCTACACGAAGATCGCCAAGGGCTTCCAGGACTTCCTGGACCTCGGCCTCGTCACCGGGCGCGCCCCGGTCATGAACGGCGCGCAGGCCGACGGCTGCTCGCCGGTGGCCACTGCCTACGCGGCGGGCCTCGACGTCTGCAAGCCCGTGCGTCCCGACACGATCGCCAAGTCGCTGGCCATCGGCAACCCCGCCGACGGCCCGTATGCGCTCGACCTCGCGCGCCGCAGCGGCGGCGCCATCGACTCGGTGTCCGACGACGAGATCCGCGCGGGCATCCGCCTGCTGGCCGAGACGACGGGCATCTTCACCGAGACCGCCGGCGGGGTGACCACCGCGGTGCTGGCCAAGCTCGCCGAGCGCGGTGACATCGACCCCGACGAGCGCGTCGTGGTGATCATCACCGGCGAGGGCCTGAAGACCCTCGACGCGGTGCGCGGGACGTTCGAGACGTTCGAGATCAAGCCCTCCTACGACCAGTTCGTGGCGGAGGTCGAGGGCGCCGAGGTGCGCGTCTGATGCCCAAGGTCAAGCTGCCGACCCAGCTGCGCGAGGCCGCCGGAGGCGAGAGCGCGGTGAGCGTCGAGGGCGCCACGGTCGGTGCGGTGCTCGAAGCGCTGTACGAGCGCCACACCGAGCTGCGCGACCGCCTGTCCGATGGCGACGGCGCGCTGCGGCGCTTCGTCAACGTGTATGTCGACGGCGAGGACATCCGCTTCGGCGACGGGCTCGACACGCCCGTCACCGACGGGCAGGAGGTCCAGATCCTGCCCGCGGTCGCCGGCGGCTGACGGGCGAGCCGCCGCCGTGAAGTACGCAAGCCCCTGAGTGCTGACCCGCAACGCGGGTAGCGGTTAGCCCCGATTCGCGAGCTCACCTCGCGGCCATAACGTCTTCCTACACGCGCATGAGGCACGCGCGCTCGGGCGATCGAGGAGACTGAGATGACATCGACGGCACACCCGGCAAATGGCGTCGCGCACGCGCTGGCGGACCTCGGGACTCCTGTCGAACGCGGCGACGAGCCGTACGTCGAACGGGCCCTGCGACACGCCGGCGACATCCACGGTGGGTTCCGCGCCATCGGCGTGACCGACGCGTTCAAACAGATCGTCGACGAGTTCGACACCCCGCCCGGCGAGACGCCCGCGGGCTTCCGCGTCGAGCGCGAGCTGGTGCACGACGGCAGCGTGCGCTTCGACCTCGTCCGCGACATCGCCTACGACCGCAACGGTCTGCTGCGCCCGACCCCGCTGCTGTTCTCGGTCGACTCGGCCAACCCGTACGAGGTCGCGCCCTGCGCGAACATCGTCGCCAACCTCACCTGCAATCCCGGGATCGTCTACGACCTCTTCATCAACAACCCCGAGGCGAACGTCGGCCACCAGTTCGGCACGCTCGAGGAGGTCATGACGGAGCTCGGCAGGATCCTCGGCCCCGGCTGCGACATGTCGGTCGAGCTCCACAACCCGTTCGAGCCCGACTTCGCCCGCATCCTCGAGGAGGTCCACGCCTTCGCCGAGATCGTGTCCCACCACCGCCTCGTCGTGAAGGTCCCGCACACGGGCCCGGTCAACGCGACGAACGTACGTCAGCTGCTGGAGGGGGACGGGCTGCTCGCCGTGCGCTACGACGAGGGTGCGACCGCCGACTGCATGCGTGGGCACAACCTGGCGCTCAAGCTGCACGAGCACGGCTTCCGCGTGAACTTCACCCTCATGTTCGAGCCCCACCAGCAGGCGCTCGCGCTTCAGGCGCGCCCGTACTTCATCAACGCGTTCCTGCGCCACCGGCTCGCGGCCACGAAGACCTTCAAGGCGCTCCTGGCCGCCTACGACGCCAGCGGCGACCACAGCTACGTCAAGGACCTGCGCTCGTTCATGGTCGCCAAGGACTACCTGGCGGCCGGCGATGGCGGCATGGACCTGCTCGAGGTGCTCGACCGCGCGCGGACGTTCCTTCACAACCGCCGCTTCGACGACGAGGGCGGGGACGGGCTCGACGCCGGGCGCCAGGCCCTGCGCTGGCTGCACACCTCCAACCTCCCCGACACCCGACTGATCCTCTGCTCGATGGAGGGCGACCGCGCCTTCCCCGACATGATGCGGATGCTCACCGAGCCGGAGTTCCTCGACATGCACCATCGCGTGCTGGTGACGACCGAGCCCAGCTACCTGGCTCGGTGGACGAGTGCTCCGCAGGTCGTGTCCTACCAGCGGCGCTTCATGCGTGCCGCGCGCGCCGTCAACGAGGCCGCGCCCGCGGCTGGCGCCTGACCGCCGGCGCGACCACGCGGTCCTCAGGTCATCGATCGCCCACCGATGAGTTTCGCGGCGCCGCGCGGTCCCAAATCGCGAGACGATGAGCGCCAACCGAGGAGGACCGCGCATGCGCAGGGTGATCTATTCGATCGGAGTGTCGCTCGACGGCTTCATCGCCGGGCCCGGCGGCGAGATCGACTGGGCGGCCCCGGACGAGGAGCTGCACCGCTTTCACAACGAGCAGACGCTGGAGGTCGGCGCGCACTTCTGCGGGCGCCGGCTCTACGAAACGATGGTCTACTGGGAGACCGCCGACCAGAACCCGTCGGCCTCCGAGATCGAGCTCGAGTTCGCCCGCATCTGGAAGGCGCTGCCGAAGATCGTCTTCTCGACGACGCTGGCCGCGGTCGAGGGCAACGCCCGGCTGGCCACCAACGGCGTGGCCGAGGAGGTCGCCAGGCTCAAGCAGGAACCCGGCAAGGACCTGGCCGTCGGCGGCGCCGGCCTGGCCGCCACCTTCACGCAGCTGGGCCTCATCGACGAGTACCGCCTGTTCGTGAGCCCGGTCGTGCTGGGCGGGGGCACGCCGTACTTCCCGCCCCTCGACGAGCGCATCGCCCTGGAACTGCTGGAGACGCGGACGTTCGGCTCGCGCGTGGTCTACCTGCGCTACCGGCGGGTGTGAGCGTCACCCGTACCTCCTACAGGGCGGTGGACTCCCATCCGTTCCACGGGTTTCCACGGTGCCGCGCGCGCGGCGGGTGAGCAAATGTGAGGTATGACGCCGATCACTCTGGAGCGCAAGCGCGTTGCGCGCGCCGAGCGCCCGCTCCTGCTGGCCGGGCTCGCCCTCGTCGTGGCACACCTGCTCGACCTCGCGTTCTCGGGGCCGGACACGTCCGCGCTCGGAGTGGCCGTGATCATCGCCATCGCGGTCGCCTGGGCGCTCGCCCAGCCGCACGTCACACGGCCCACCCGGCTGGTGCTGGGCCTCGTCGTCGGAGTGGTGGCGATCGGGTTCGGCGTCGTGTCGCACGGGCTGCACGTCGTCAACTCCGGCCCGGACTGGCGCGACGTCACCGGCGTCGGCTACATCGTGGGCGGGCTGCTGCTCGTCGCCGCCGGCATCGCGGCCGCCGCGGCGCCGCGCCGGGCGCCGGGGCGCAGCCCGCGGGTCGTTCACGGCATCGGATGGATCGCCGGCGCGGCGATCATCGCCCAGTTCGCGGTGCTCCCGTTCGTCCTCGCCAACCAGGTCACGCACGCCCCGAGATGGGCGATCGACGAGTCGGCTCTCGTGACCGCGCATCGCGAGATCCGCATCGAGATGCGTGACGGGCGAAAGCTCTCCGCCTGGTACGTCCCCTCGCGCAACGGGGCGGCCGTCCTGGTCAGCCACGGCTCCGGCGGCAGCCGCGGCCGCGTCCCCGCCCACGTACGGATGCTCGCGCGCCACGGCTACGGCGTGCTCGCGCTCGACGACCCCGGCAACGGTGAGAGCCAGGGTCACTCCAACGGCCTCGGCGACAACGCGCAGCCGGCCATCGCCGCCGGGCTGGATTACCTCGCGCGGCGGCCCGACGTGAACCCGAAGCGGATCGCGGGCTTCGGCCTGTCGCTCGGTGGCGAGGTGCTGCTCGAGGCGGCGTCCAGGGACCGGCGGCTCGCGGCCGTCGTGTCCGACGGCGCGACCCGGCCCATGGACGGCGACAAGGCCAACCCCAAGGGGGCGCTCGAAGGCGCGATCGGCTGGCTCGGCATGCAGTCCGTGCGCGCGATCTCCGGCATGAAGCCGTCGCAGTCCCTGATCCCGATGATGGCGAAGATCGCGCCGCGCCCGGTGCTGCTCGTCGCCGGCGGCGGCTTCCCCGACGAGATCCCCGCCTCGCGCCTGTACCGCGACGCGGGTGGCAGCAGCGTGCAGCTCTGGGAGCTCCCCGACACCGGCCACACCGCAGGCCTGCGCACGCACCCCGCCGCGTACGAGCGGCGGACGGTCGGCTTCCTGGACCGGGCGCTGGGCCTGAGCGCGACGCGCGACCGCGTGGCGCCGCGCACCTAGCCCCGCGCCGCGGCCGCCGCATTGGCGGCCGGGCACCGGCCCTCGGCGCGGCCGCACGCGCCGGTGTCGCACAGCCGGCAGATCCAACGCGTCGCTTCGGCCTCGCGCGCGAGCTTCTGCCGGACGACCCCGTCGAGCACGCGCGCGGCGAGGCGCTCGAGGTCGCGGCGCTCGGCGGGGGAGAGGGTGCCCAGCGCGTCCTCGAGGACGGCGGCACGGGCGGCGGTCACCCGGCGTGCGGCCCGGCGTCCCGCCGCGGTCAGCGCCACGCTCGTCGTGCGCGCGTCGGGGCCCTCGCGCCGGCGGACGTCGCCGGCCGCCACGAGGCGGTCGACGAGGCGCACCGTGCCCGACGAGGTCAGACCGAGGATGCGCCGCAGGCGGTCGATCGAGCAGCCGTCGGCGAACTGCTCGAGCGCCGACAGCGCCGCAGCCGCCGTCAGGGACTGATCGGCGGCCGCGGCGACGGCGTCGGACATCTGGTCGGCGACGACGAGCGACAGCGCGCCGAGGACGTTGCCGTCGCGGGTCAGCGCGGCCATCGGGGGCTACTCGAAGTCGTAGTCGAGCTCGACCGAGGCGGTGGATCCCAGCGGCGCGGCGAACGCGCCCGTCCCCGTGATGCCGCTGAGCTCCTCGGTCCCCGAGCCGGCCACGACGTCGAGCCGGCCCTTGGCCTCGGAGCCGTCGAAGCTGCCGCGCGTCTGCATGACGAAGCTGCCCGAGCGCGACCCGATGCGGCCCACGAAGCGCTGCAGGCCCACGAAGTCGGCCGTCTTGTCCGCGCGGTAACACATCAGCCACTGGACCGATCCGCCGCCTTCCAGGTCACCCGTGAAGGCCTGGCCGACGCTCGCGCGGGTCAGCTTGGCGTCGCCGTCGAGCTCTTCATAGGTGCTCTCGTCCCAGGACTCGACCTTGAACTGTGCTTGTGCATGTGTGCTCATGACGGTGGTCGTACCCACATGTGTGTGCCGCACACATCGGTTGTACGGCGTCGCACACTGCCCCCACGCCGTAGCATCGCCCGCGTGATCCCCGTACCCGCGGAGCTCCCCGTGACCACGATCCTCAAGGTCCGCCCGGGGCACATGGTGGCGATGCACGCGCATCCCGGCGGCAAGCTGCTGTTCCGGGTGCTGCCGCAGACGATCTACGGCCGCCGGCTGATCCTCTCGGTCACCCGCAGGCGCGGGGCGTGGGCCGCGGTGCCGACCTTCCTCGTTCCCAACGGCCGGCGCGCGTGGGTGCGCATGAGCCGCCGGACGTTCGTCGTGCGGCGCACGCGCTGGCGCCTGACCGCCGACCTGAGCTCACGCACGGTGACCGTGTTGCACGGCGCCGAGCGCGTGCGCCGGCTGCACGTGACGATCGGCGCGCCCGCGACGCCGACGCCCCCCGGCACCTACGCCATCACCGACAAGCTGAAGGGAAGGCCGTTCGGCAGCTCCTTCGGCTGCTGCATCCTCGCCCTCTCGGGCCACCAGCCCAAGATCCTCACCGGCTCGGTCGACGGGCGCCTGGCGATCCACGGCACCGACCGGCCCGACCTCGTCGGCGCCCGCGCGTCGCAGGGTTGCCTGCGCGCGCGCGACCGCGACGTGCGCTGGCTCATGCGCACGGTCCCGGTCGGCACGCAGCTCACGATCCGGCGATGAGCGCGTCGGTGCTCAGCACCTGAGCGAACTCGTCGTGCAGGTTCGCGGCGGTCACGCGCGCCAGCGTGTCGGCGTCGATGCGCCCGCCGCCCACGACGTCGGGCAGGTCGAAGGTGTGGGTGGCGTCGAGGGCGAAGGCGACGTCGAAGCCCAGGTTGCCGCCCATGCGGGCGGTCGTCTCGCAGCACATGTTGGTCTGGATGCCGGCCACGACGATCGCGTCGATCCCCCGCTCGCGCAGCCACGGCTCCAAGCGCGGCGTGCCGATGAAGGCCGAGTTGACCTCCTTGGTCACCAGCAGGTCGGGCTCGCCCTCGATCACCTCCTGGAAGGCGTTGCCCGGCTCGGACGGGTGCAGGCCCGAGCCGGTCTGCGTCGAGTCGTGGCGCACGAAGACGACCGTCCCGCCGTGCGCGCGCCAATGGGCGAGCAGGCGCCCGACGTTGGCCTCGCAGTCGGGGTTGTTGCGGGTGCCCCAGACCGGATCGTGGAAGGCCTGCTGGACGTCGACGAGCACGAGCGCGGCGCGATCGGGAGAGAACATGGGGTGGACTATGCTCGGATGCTCTCGTGAGCGGCAAGCTCGAGACGTACCGGTCCAAGCGCTCGGCGCAGAAGACGCCCGAGCCCATGGGGGAGCAGGCGGCGGGCGCCGACGGCCGCCGTTTCGTCATCCAGGAGCACCACGCCACGCGCCTGCACTGGGACCTGCGGCTCGAGCACGACGGCGTCCTGGTCTCCTTCGCGATCCCCAACGGCCTCCCCGAGGCCCCCAAGGACAACCGCCTCGCCGTGCACACCGAGGACCATCCGCTCGAGTACCTGGAGTTCGAGGGCGAGATCCCCAAGGGCGAGTACGGCGCCGGCACCATGCGCGTGTGGGATCGCGGGACCTACGAGGTGCTCAAGTGGGAGCCGCGCAAGATCGAGGTGCTCCTGCAGGGCGAGCGTGTGCAGGGCCGCCATGCGCTGTTCCCGATCGACAAGGACGACGAGCCGAAGAACTGGATGATCCACCGCATGGACCCGCCCGCCGACGCGGCGGCCGAGCCCATGCCGGAGAAGATCGTGCCGATGATGGCGCGCACCGCCACGCTGCCGGGCGACGACGAGCACTGGGCCTTCGAGGTCAAATGGGACGGCGTGCGCGCGGTCTGCCACTCCGAGCCGGGCCGCCTGCGCATGCACTCGCGCAACCTGCTCGACATCACGCCGCGCTATCCCGAGGTCGGGCGCCTCAACCGCGCGCTCAGCCACCACCGCGCCGTCCTCGACGGCGAGATCGTCGCCCTCGGCGCCGACGGCAAGCCCAGCTTCGGCGCCCTGCAGCGGCGGATGCACGTCGGCTCGGAGAGCGCGGTCCGGCGGCTGGCCAAGGAGACGCCGGTCACCTACGTCATCTTCGATCTGCTGTGGCTCGACGGGCACTCGCTCATGGAGCTGCCCTACACCGAGCGCCGCGCGCGCCTGGCCGAGCTCGGGCTCGGCGACGGCGGGCGCTGGCGCGTGCCGGACTACGTCGTCGGGCACGGGGAGCAGCTGCTCGCCGCCACCGAGCAGCAGGGCCTGGAAGGCGTCATCGCCAAGCGCCTGGACTCGCGCTACGAGCCGGGGCGGCGGACCGCGCACTGGCTGAAGATCAAGAACACGTCGCGCCAGGAGGTCGTGGTCGGCGGGTGGGTGCCGGGCGACGGCAAGCGCCGCGACCGCATCGGCGCGCTGCTGGTCGGCGTGCGCGACGACGACGGCAGCCTGCGCCACGTCGGGCGCGTCGGCACCGGCTTCACGGAGGCCGAGCTCGACCGGCTGGCCGAGAAGCTGCGCCCGCTCGAGCGCGAGGACTCGCCGTTCGCCCCCGGCGGCCCGAAGATTCCCCGCGGCGCGGTGTTCGCCGACCCCGAGCTGGTGGCCGAGGTCGAGTTTCGCGAGTGGACCGACGGCGGCCAGCTGCGCGCGCCGTCCTACAAGGGGCTGCGCGACGACAAGCCCGCCGACCTGGTGGTGCGCGAGGAGGCCAACGCCGTCGTGGCCGAGGTCGACGGCCGCCAGGTCAAGCTCTCCAACCTCGACAAGGTCCTCTATCCCGAGGCCGGCTTCGCCAAGCGCGACATCATCGACTACCACGCGCGCGTCGTGGCGGCCGTGCTGCCACACCTCGAGGGGCGCGCGCTGACCCTCAAGCGCTATCCCAATGGGGTCGACGCCGCGTTCTTCTACGAGAAGAACGCGCCCACGCACCGCCCCGAATGGGTCACCACGGCGCGCGTGGGCAGCATCGACTACGTCGTCGTCGACCACCCGGCGACGCTCGTGTGGCTGGCCAACCTGGCCGACCTCGAGCTGCACACCTCGCTGGCCCTCGCGGGCGAGCCCGAGCGCCCCACGCTCGTCGCCTTCGACCTCGACCCGGGCCCGCCCGCCACGATCGTCGAGTGCTGCCGCGTCGCGGAGTTGCTGCGCGGCATGTTCGAGGGCCTGGGGCTCGAGTGCTTCGCCAAGACCTCGGGGTCGAAGGGGATGCAGGTCTACCTCCCGCTCAACAGCGAGGCGACCTTCGCGCAGACCAAGGGCTTCTCCAAGGCGGTCGCCGAGCTGCTGGCCCGTGAGGAGCCCAAGCTCGTCGTCGCGCGCCAGACGAAGTCGGCGCGCGCGGGCAAGGTGCTCGTCGACTGGGGCCAGAACGACGTCAACAAGACGACGGTGAGCGTTTACTCGCTGCGTGCGATGGCGCGCCCGACGGTGTCCACGCCGGTGACGTGGGACGAGGTCCGCGCGACGCAGGTCCCCGAGGACCTGACCTTCGAGGCGCGCGACGTCCTGCGCCGCGTGGACGAGCACGGCGACCTGTTCGCGCCGGTGCTCACGCTTGTCCAGCGGCTGCCGGGGGCGTAGCTTGCCTGCATGGCCCTGCTCGCCAGGCTGATCGCGACGCTGCGCATCTCGCCCGAGGAGCGCCACGCCGAGTGCGCCGAGCGCTGCCTGGAGGTTCTCTGCGACCCCGAGCGTGCATCCGCCGTGCGCCTGGGCGAGCACGAGGAGGCGGCCATCGAGGCGGCGCGGCGCCGCTGGGAGAGCCACTCACCGCCGGTGCCGCCCGCGTAGCTCAGTCGTCGCGGACCAGCGGGACGAAGCGCACCTCCTCCAGCAGCTCGCGCTCCAGGCCGGTCGCCGTGCGCCGGGTGAGGGACAGCCGCTGCTGGGGCTCGGTGACCGGGGCCACGAGCCGCCCGCCGGGGGCGAGCTGGGCCTCGAGCTCGGCCAGCCCCTCGACGCTGCCCGCGGCGGCGACGTTGATGGCGTCGAACGGGGCGCTCTGCGGCAGGCCGTGCGTCCCGTCGCCCACCACCAGCGTCACGTTCTCCACGCCGGCGGCGGCGAGGTTGCGCGCGGCGCGCCGCGAGAGCCGCGCGTGGCGCTCGATCGACCACACGTGCCCGGCGAGGTGCGCGAGCACGGCGGCGTGATAGCCCGAGCCGGTGCCGACGTCGAGCACGCGGGCATCCGGTCTCGGTGCCAGCAGCTCGCTCATCCGCGCCACCACGAGGGGCTGGGAGATGGTCTGCCCGCAGCCGATCCCCAGCGCGCGGTTGTCGTAGGCGCGGTCGCGCAACCCGGCGGGCACGAAGCACTCGCGCGGCACGGACGCCACGGCGTCGAGCACGCGCTCGTCCGCGACGTACGGGCGCAGCTCGTCGATCAGCGAGGCGACGTCGTGCATAGGATCACCGCGTGGCCCGCCTGCCCCCCGAGACGTTCCGGCTGCCTGTCGAGCGCATGCGCGAGGGCTACTACACCGACCAGTACTTCAACCTCACCCGCGATCTGCTCGAGCTCGAGGGTCACCGCCCGCGCGTGCGCATGCAGGTCTTCCAGAAGCAGAAGGCGATCCTCGGCGGCGTCGACGAGGCGATCGCCGTCCTCAAGCTGTGCGCCGGTCGCCACGTCGACGGCGGCTGGGAGGACGGCTGGGACGAGCTCGAGGTCCGCGCCCTGAACGAGGGCGACGCCATCGTGCCCCGCGAGACGGTCATGACGATCGAGGGCGACTACGGGCTGTTCGCCCATCTCGAGACGGTCTACCTGGGGTGCATGGCGCGGCGCACGCTGGTCATGCGCAACGTCAAGGCGGTGGTCGAGGCGGCGCACGGCAAGCCCATCCTCTTCTTCCCGGCCCGCCATGACCACTGGCTGGTGCAGACCGGCGACGGCTGGGCTGCGCACGTGGCCGGCGCGATCGGCGTCTCGACCGACGCGCAGGCGTCGTGGTGGGGTGGGCGCGGCGTGGGCACCGTGCCCCACGCGCTCGTGGCCGCCTTCGGGGGCGACACCGTCGCGGCCGCCCGCCTGTTCGCCGACCGCTACCACGGCGAGACCAACATCACGGTCCTCGTGGACTTCGAGAACGACTCCGTGCGCACCGCGCTGCAGGTGGCCGAGGCCCTGGGCGATCGCCTCTGGGGCGTCCGCCTGGACACCAGTGAGCAGCTCGTCGACGTCGCCCTGCAGGACGAGCCCGACCCCGACAGCAATCGCGGCGTCACCGCGCTGCTGGCCCGCCGCGTGCGCGACGCGCTGGACGCCGCCGGGCACCAGCACGTGCGGATCGTCGTCTCCGGGGGCTTCGACGCCGAGAAGATCACCCGCTTCGAGGCCGAGAGCGCCCCGGTGGACGCGTACGGCGTCGGCTCGTCGCTGCTGCGCGGGCAGAACGACTTCACCGCGGACGTCGTCCGCGTCGACGGCCGGCCGCTGGCCAAGGCCGGGCGTCACGAGCGTCCCAATCCGCGCCTGCAGCTCGTCGACTAGAAGCGCAGGACCGCCGCGACGTGGCCATGGGAGGTCAGCTCCGCGCGGTCGCGCAGGACGCGGATGTCGGCGGCCTGGGTCAGCGAGCGCTCCACGGCCGCCTCGACGACGTCGCCCAGGTGCTCCACGGCGCTGCCGTCGGCCGGGCACGCCGCGGCGTCGTCGGTCCCCAGCCAGCCGCAGGTGGGGCAGCGCACCCCGGGGGCCGCGAAGCCGTCGTCGACCAGGAGGATCTCCACGCGCTGCTCGTGGACCGCGGCGAGCACCTCCGGCAGGCCGCTGGCCGCGCGTCCGCTGCCGGCGCCGAAGGCTTCGGCCAGGCGCGCCAGCGCCGCGTCCTCGCGGGCCTGCGCGGCCCGTTCGATGCTCGGCGCGGCGGCGCGGCGCACCTCGTCCGCGCTCGTGTGCTCGACGTCGATCTCCAGCCGGCCGGCCAGGCGCTCGCGCAGATAGGGATGCAGGTGGCCCTCGACCTCGCTCGCGAGCTCAGGCGGGGCGCCGATCAGGATGCCCTCCGGCAGATCGCGCTTGAGGTGCGCGAAGGCGACCTCGGCCGCGTGGCGCAGGTGGTCGGCGACGTCCTTGTCGATCGAGCGCTGGTAGTTGGCCTGCGACCAGCCACCCTGGTCGTGACGGCGGCGCAGGTCGTCCTCGATGAGCTCGACCTCCTCCAGCGCGGCGCCGGGACCGCAGAAGAGCCGGGCCACCCGGCGGTTGACGAGCAGCACGCACCAGCGCTCGGGAGCACCGATGGCCGACAGCGGCTCGATGAACGGGGCGTCGGCGATCACCGGGTCGTGGTCGACCGGCTCGGAGAGCCTGAGGACCTCGAAGAGGTCGGCGGCGCTGGAGGCGAACACCGCCAGCCCGTGCGCTCCCCGGGCGTCCATCCCGCCGCCGAGCTCGGCGTGCACGCGCTCGAGGTCGGCGCGCAGCGCGGCGCGCGCCTCGTGGTCGAGCGCCTCGTCCTCGCGGATCATGCGCGCCGCGCGATCGAGGACCGAGCGGATCTCGGTGCTGCGCGCCGGGGCGGTCGCGAACTCGCGCGGGTCGAGGCTGAGGAAGAGCGAGAGCACCTTGGCCTCGCCGGGACGGATGCCCGCGAGGCGGCGCAGGCGCTCCTGGGTGATGTCGTTGGCCTGCATGGCGCGACGCTACCCCGGTCGCCCGGGCGGTGTCGCGCCGGTGTCAGCGCGCCAGGTTGGCCGGACCGTTCGAAGCGCGATGCGCCGCTGGACGCCGCGGATACGCCGCTCACCGCGCACGAGGCCCTGGGCCGTGGGGGGCGGGCCTCACCCCGGGGGGAAGGAACTTCCCCATGCATTTTCCGGTCCGCTGGCCACGATGCGTGCGCCTGTGCAAGCGGTCCAGCAGCAAGGACGTGACGTGCGCATCGTCGTAGCCCACCAGAGCTCACTGCTGGCCGAGGCCCTCGGCCGGCTGCTCGATGATCTCGGCCTCGTCGTCGTGGCCTGCGCGTGCGCCCCGGAGGCGCTGCTGAGCTGCATCGCCGACGCGCCGCTGGACGCCGTCGTGCTCGATGCCGGGTTCGATCGCATCGGCGGATCGCTCGGCATGCTCGATCGCATCCGGGCCCTTGCGCCCGACCTGCACGTGGTCGTCATCGCGGATGCGCTCGACGAGGCGCTCAGCGTGGCCGCCCGCGACGGCGACCTCGACGGCGTGGTGCTCGCCAGCGCCGGCGGCGCGGAGCTCGCGGCCGCGGTGGCCCAGGTGGTCGCCGGGCACGCGGTGTTCCCGGCCGGCTGGCTGCGCCAGGTCCGGCAGTCGGCCGACGCCAGCCCGCTGGGGCAGCTCAGCCCGCGCCAGCGCGAGGTACTGCACCTGCTCTCGCTGGGGATGGACAACGACCAGATCGCGACGCGGCTCTACATCTCGCGCAACACCGTGAAGTTCCACGTGCGCACGATCTATGGGCGCCTCGGCGTGCACAATCGGGTCGAGGCGGCTCGCGTGCTCGCCGGCGCCGGCGTGGTCTCCGCCGCCTGAGCCGGGCCCGCCGGGCGGCGGGCCCGCGTCGTATCGCGCGCTACGCGGTCGTGATGGTCAGGGTGTGCTGCGCCCCGGCCCTCGCGCTCACCGTGAGCTCGAGCCCGCGATTGGTCACGCGCGCGTCGTAGTGCTTGATGCGCCGTCCATCGAGCCGCACCTCCGTGGGCCTGGACCCGCGCGGCAGCGCGTGGCCGATGACGAGCTCGTGCACCGGCGTGCGCGTCGCGTCGACCTTGGTCGCATAGCTGTGCCCCGCATGCGAGGCGAACACGCCGACGGAGCCACGGCCCAGCCTGATGTTCGATCCCGCGACGCTGGGCTGGCCCGCGGGGACCTGCGGGACCACCTGCAACGTCGAGTCGTTGAGGTAGGGGCGCACGCCGAGCTGCTGATGGACGACCGACCAGGCGGTGCCGTAGTTGCCCCACGCCTGCATGACCATCGACCGGCAGGTCCAGCAACGGTCGATGTTGGCCGGGATGCCCGCCTTGGGATCGCCGTTGGGCGCCGACGGGAAGATCTCCGGCATCGCGCCGGGCTGCTCGTCGGGCGTGTCGCCCGTGGCGGGCTCGGAGAACATCGTCTCCGCGTTGGCGTCGGTGTAGCGGCGCTGCTGGTCGGGACCGAGGCGCCCGAAGTTGCCCTCGGCGATGGCCTGGATCGAGGTCGTCAGCGAGAAGATCTCGAAGTCGCCCTTGTGGTCCTGCCCGCCGCCGCAGCCGGTGTGGAACAGGCCTCGGCTCCCCGGCCGATCGCCGCTGAAGCACGAGTTCTCGCGCCCGGCGAGCGCCGTCGTGCCGTGGTCATACGCGGCGACGCCCGGCGTCGCCTCATCGCCGCGGTTGAGCTCGGCCTCCATCGGAACCTGCCCGATCCAGTGCTTCTGGAAGGACTGCTGGTTGCCCGGGTCGATCAGGGAGTCGGCGTACTGCTGGGCGTCCCTGTCCCACCAGGTGCCCTCGAACTGGCGCTGGAGCTTGCGCGCCAGGTTCGTGGCCCAGGCGAAGGTGCGCCCGTCGTGCTTGGAGCGCGCCATGTCGGCCAGGTCGTAGAGCGAGCGGATGTAGTAGACGCCGTTGTCGAGCTTCTCGGGGCCCATGCCCGGCCGCTCGACGTTGCCCGAGCCCTCGGGCCAGCCGTCGTGATCGACGTCGAGGCGCTGATCGACGACTTGGAGGTTGCGCTTGGCGAAGTCGTACATCTCGTCGCGGAAGCGGTTGTCGCCCGTCCAGCGCCAGATCAGGGCGACGGCGCTGGGGAACTTGATCGTCTCGTCACTGTTGAAGTCGTTGGTCTTGGTGCCGTCGGTCGCGGTCGTCTGGGAGTCGTGGCCGAACCAGATCGATCCGTCCGACACCGCCTCGTGCACGACGACGCCCGAGCGGTTGTTGAGGACGTCGGAGATGTCGCGCAGGGTGCGCAGGTGGTCCTTGGCGACCTCGAACTGCCCGAGGGCCATGGCCGCGAAGTTCGTGTACTCGCCGTCGGTGGCGAAGATCCACGGGTAGTCCGGGTAGCCGGCGCCGAACCAGCGGGCGTGGTCGACCGTCCCGAGCGCGGGCGGGAACTGCTTGCCCTGGTTGGTCCAGCGGATCTGCAGGTCCGAGGCGGTCTGCGTGACGTCGGCCAGGTTCTGCTTGCCCCAGTCGATCGCGAACTGCAGCAACCGGTCGCCGGGCAGCGACACCTGCGACCACTGCGACAGCTTGTCGCGCGACGCGATCTTGGCCGCGAGTGCGCCCGCGGGGTCCTGCAGCGCGCCGGCCAGCTGGCTCTTGGCGTCGTCGACTCCCTTGTCGGAGCCCGCGACCGCCACCCAGAGGGTCTTGGCGCCGCCGGCGGGGACGGTGACCTCGTAGCGCAGCTCACCGCCGGTGCCCCTGCCGAACGGGCCGTCGTCGCACGCGCTCGGCGGCGGCGCCGTCGTTTCGGTGCCCGTGCAGACGGTGCCGGGCTGCGGGCCGCGGAAGGCGCCGCCCGTGGCCGCGGCCACACCCGAAGCGGGGTCCTGGTTGGCGGCGACGAGCGCCGCGTAGTGGTGCTCGGGCGCTCCGGGGAGCGCGCCGTCGTCGGTGAACTGCAGGGCGCCCCCGGTGTACTCGCCGTGGTCGGGGAGGTTGTCGCTCGCGTTGGGCGTCACGCCGGTGAAGCCCCACGGGTAGGCGCCCATCAGCTCGGAGTGGGCGTCGACCTTCACGGTCACGGTCTTGTCGGCCGCCGCCGGATTGCTGAGCTGCAGCCCGAAGAGCGCCGCGCGGTTGGCGTCGGGGGCGACGTCGGTGCGCTGCAGATGCAGGCCGCCGGCGTCCGGAAGGTCGTAGCGCGTGTAGCCGTAGCCGCTGGAGAACCTCGTCGCCTGCCCGGCCCACTCGTCGCCGACGCCGAACCAGACGCCGTCGACCAGCTTCAGCGGCGGCGCCCACACGCCGCCCATCTCGCCGGTGGAATGCCAGCCGTTGGCATAGAAGCGCCCGTCCTGGAAGCCCTCCACGTAGGAGCGCTGGCCGGCCGCCACCTCGCGGCGGTCCTGCAGCCGGTTGCTGGTCGACAGCTCCGGCGTCGCCGCCTGGGCTGCGCCGGCGCAGACAAGGAAGGCAGCGACCCCGGCTGCCCATGCACGCACGTCACGCACCACTTCACCTCCGTCGTGGGACTGTTCCCGCGAGCCGTGCATACCCCGAGGACGCCAGGTCAACCACTACGATGGTCGCCGAGCGCCCTTAGCTCAGCTGGATAGAGCGCGTCCCTCCGGAGGACGAGGTCGCAGGTTCGAATCCTGCAGGGCGCGTCTCACGCCGGTCTTCGCTCTCGCGTCGTGTGTGTATGGCTTCGACCACACGCACCCGCAGGGCCCGGCTGCTCGCCGTTCTCCTCATGGCGCCGCTGATGGCGCAGGCCGATGCGACGATCGCCAACGTCGCCGCGCCGTCGATCCGCGCCGACCTGGGGACGTCCGGCGCACAGCTCGAGCTGGTGATCGGCGGCTACCTGATCGCGTTCGCGATGTTGCTCATCACCGGCGCCCGGCTGGGGCAGACCCACGGCTACCGCCGGGCGTTCCTGCTGGGCGTCGGCGTGTTCACCGGCGCGTCGCTGCTGTGCGGGCTCGCGCCCACGCCGTCCGTGCTGATCGCCGCGCGGGTCGTGCAGGGCGCGGGCGCGGCGCTAATGTTCCCCCAGACGCTGACCGGCATCCAGCTCGGCTTCTCCGGCGGCGAGCGGGCGCGGGCCATCGGCCTGTACGCCCTCGCGCTGTCCGGTGGCGCCGTGGCCGGCCAGATCCTCGGTGGCGTGCTGGTGTCGGCCGACATCGTCGGCAGCCAGTGGCGCGCGATCTTCTTCGTCAACGTGCCGATCGGCGTGGCGGTGCTCGCCGCCGGGGCCCGCTACCTGCCCCACGAGGCCGAGCGCGCGACACGGCGCGTCGACCTCGCCGGCGTGATCACGCTGTCGGCCGCGGTGCTGCTCGTCGTGCTCCCGCTGATCCTCGGGCGGGCCGAGGGGTGGCCGGCGTGGACCTGGCTGAGCCTCGGCGCGAGCATGCCCGTCTTCGGCGTGTTCGTCGCCGCCGAGCGACGCGTGCAGGCGCGCGGCGGCGCGCCGCTCGTGAGCCTCGACGCCATCGCCCCGAGCGCCGTCTCGTCGGGCGTGCTCGCGGTCGCGGCCGCGACCAGCACCTACTACGGGCTGCTCTTCACCCTCGCGCTCTACCTTCAGCAGGGGCTGGGTCGCAGCGCGCTGGAGTCCGGGTTCACGCTCGTCTCGTGGGTGGCGGCGTTCGGTGCCGCCGGGCAGATCGTGCGGCGGCTGCCGCCGCGCCGGCGGCCGCTCGCCGCCCCGGCCGGCTGCCTGCTCCTCGCCGGCGCCTACACGGCACTGAGCGTGAGCCTGTTCGCCGGCCGGCACCCCGAGGCGCTGCTCGTCGTGCTGCTCGCAGCGGGCGGCCTGGGGTTGGGCACGCAGTTCAGCGCGCTCCTCGTGCACCTGACCAACGCGGTCTCCGAGCACCACGCCCACGACATCAGCGGCGTCACCACCACCACGACGACGATCGCGGGGGCCATCGCGATCGCCGCCTTCGGCACCGCGTATCTGAGCGTCGCCTCCGACGGTGCGGCGACGCACGCCTTCGCGGTGGTGACCGCCGCGTTCGCAGCCATCGCCGTGCTCGCGGCGGCGCTGGCGCACGGGGCGGTCAGGCGACCACGCCGCGCGCGCGCCGGCGCCGCAGCGCCAGCGTGACGCGGATGCCCTCCAGCGAGACGGCGAGCGTCATCTTCGATGCGCCCGCGATGCGTTCGCTGAACACGAAGGGCACCTCCTCGATGCGCTTGCCCATGAGGTAGGCGAGCTGGGTCGTCTCGACCTGGAAGGCGTAGCCGGTGGCCAGCATCGAGTCGAAGTCCAGCTCGGCGAGCGTGGTCGCCCGCCACAGCTTGAAGCCGCCGCTGAGGTCGTCGAAGGGCAGGCCGAGCACGAGCTTGGAGCCCGTGCAGCCCATGCGGCTGAGCACGCGGCGGGCCGTCGACCAGCCGGCCGTGCCGCCGCCGGGCATGTAGCGGTTGCCGAGCACGAGGTCGGCTTCGCGCGCGTCGAGCACGGCGAGCATCTCGGCCAGCTTTTCCGGCGGATGGGAGAGGTCTGAGTCCATCTGGCCGATGACGCGGTAGCCGCGCTCCAGGCACCAGCCGAACCCGGCGCGGTAGGCCATGCCGAGGCCGTCCTTGCCGGCGCGGTGCAGCACGTGCATCCACGGGCGCTCGGCGGCCAGCGCGTCGGCCAGCGCGCCCGTGCCGTCGGGTGACGCGTCGTCGACCACGAGCAGCGCGAGGCCGGTGGCGGCGAAGCGCTCGACGAAGCGCGGCAGCGCCTCCGCCTCGCAGTAGGTGGGGACGACGACGATCGTGCCCTCGCGATCACCTGGCGGCAGGGGACCAGGGGCCGCGGCGGCGGGCAGGACCGCGGCAGCCCGCCGCCCGAGCACGAGCGCCGCGAGCTCGGCCAGGGCGATCGCCACGAGCTCGCCGGCGAAGGACATCAGGCGCAGGGCGAGTGCCAGCGCCGTCGCCGGGCCCGCTCCGAGGGCCGCGCCGAGCGTGAGGACGAGCGAGCCCTCGCGCAGCCCGAGCCCGCCGGGGGCGAGGGGGACGAGGACGCCGAGCAGCCACGAGAGAGCGAAGGCGCCGGCGAGCAGGAAGGCGTCGAGGCCGGCGGTGGCGCCGAGCGCCCGGGCCAGGGTCCAGGCGGCCAGGCTGGTGGCCACCCAGCCGGCGGCGTCGAGCGCGACCATCGCGGCCAGCGTGCGGCTGCGCAGCGGGCCGGTGGTCTCGATGCCGCGCGCCTGCAGGCGATCGTGGAGCCATCCGCTCACGAAGCTCGGACGCGCGGCCACGACCGCGACGAGCGCACCCGCGAAGAGCACCACGGCCAGTACGGGCGGGTCGACCCCCGCGCCGAGGAAGCCCGCCATCGCCGCCACCGCGCCGGCCACGACCACCGCCAACTGCTCGTAGCCGGTGGCGGTCACCACCTGCGCCGTCGAGGCCCCGACGCGCTCGCGCGCGCTGACGCGGTAGGCGAAGCCGACGACGCCGCTGGGCTCGTAGCGCAGCAGGAATGAGCGCGCCCACATCCGCGCCAGCGCGCCGGCCGACCCGGCGGCGCCCACGCGCCGCAGCCCGAGGGCGAAGGTCAGGCCCTGCAGCAGCGGCGCGACCGCGAAGAGCGCGACCGCGAGGACGAGCAGGCCGCGGTCGATCGACCAGTCGAAGGAGCCGATCGCCTCGCGCTGGGACCATCCGGCCCAGGCGAGGCCGACCACGGCGCTCGCGGCGAGCAGCGGGCGCAGGTGACGTGGGATCCAGGTTCGCATGAACCCAGGTACACCACTGTTGACCGCTGGTTAGCAAGCGAGCCGAGCTGGCGCGCCGGCGGCCGGTCCCCCTCAGGCCGGCGCCACCTCGGACGTGCAGAACGCGCAGCGCGCCGCCCCGATCGGGATGGCGCTGAGGCACTCCGGGCAGTCGCGCGTCGTGGACTCCACGTCGGGGCCGGTGCGCCGGCGCTCCATGAGGTAGTTGACCGGCTTGACGACGAAGAAGAACAGCGCCGCCGCCACGAGGACGAAGGTCAGCAGCGCGTTGAGGAAGTCGCCGTAGGCGAAGCGGCTGTCGTTGATGGTGAAGGCGAGGTTGCTGAAGTCGGGCTTGCCGAAAAGCGCCGCGATAACCGGCGTCAAGAGGTCCTTGACGAGGGCGTTGACCACCGCTGTGAACGCCGCCCCGATGACCACCGCGACCGCGAGGTCGACCACGTTGCCGCGCAGGATGAAGTCGCGGAACTCCTTGAGGGCGCCGGGTGTCCGAGGCATGGGCGCGAAGCTATCGAGCGCTCCGGTCGGTGCGGGGACCCGCTGCGGCGGCGGTACCCTCGACCCCCGCGCATGGACCTCTCGCTCTTCTTCGCCGGCACCGCCGGCTCGGTGCCGACCGCCCGGCGCGGCCTGCCCGCCACGCTGCTGCGCCGCGGCGGCGACCGGCTGCTCTTCGATTGCGGCGAGGGAACCCAGCGCCAGCTGCTGCGCACGGTCGGCCTTCCCGACGTGCAGGCCATCTTCCTCACGCACCACCACGCCGACCATTGGCTGGGGCTGCCGGGGATGCTCAAGTCCTTCGAGCTGCGCGACCGCCAGGCGCCGCTGACCGTCTACGGCCCGCCCGGCACCGTGGCGCTCATGCGCGCCATGCGGATCGTCTACGGGCGCCTGCGCTACCCGTTCGAGGTTGTCGACCTCGAGGCGGGGGACGGGGTCGCCTACGACGGCTACGAGATCACGCCGTTCAACGTCCGCCACCGCGGCCACGCGTTCGGCTACGCGATCGTCGAGGCACCGCGGCCTGGGCGCTTCGACGCCGAGCTCGCGACGCGGCTCGGCGTGGCCTTCGGGCCCGACTTCGGCCGCCTGCAGCGCGGCGAGGTGGTCAACGGCGTGCGCCCCGACCAGGTCGTCGGCCCCGAGCGCGCCGGGCGCAAGCTCGTGCTCTCCGGCGACACCGCGCCGTGCGAGATGCTGCGCGTGGCCGCCCACGAGGCCGACGTCCTCGTGCACGAGGCGACGTTCACCGACGAGGAGCACGACCGCGCCATGCAGACGGGCCACTCGACCGCCCGCCAGGCGGCCGAGCTGGCGCGCGAGGCCGAGGTCCGCCTGCTCGTGCTCACCCACCTCTCCACCCGCTACGCCGGCGGCGAGATCCGCGACGAGGCGCGCGCGACCTTCGAGCGCACCGAGGTCCCGCGCGACTTCGACCTCGTCGAGGTGCCCTTCCCCGAGAAGGGCGAGCCCGAGCTGCAGCGCTTCGACGCCGAGCGGGCGAGCGCATGATCAAGCGCCCCGAAGAGGAGCGCACGCACGTGCAGCCACGCTCGGAGCGGCGCTTCGGGCCGTTGGCCATGGCCCTCGGGGCCGCCGGCGGCTTCCTGGCCGGCGTGCTGCTCATCGCCGTCCTCGGCGGCGCCCAGCCGGTCTACAAGGAGCGCACGCTGACCGTCGCGCGGCCGGCCCAGGGCACCGCGGTCCCGGCGCTCGTCGGCCAGCCCCTCGACGCCGCGCTCGACAAGCTCGAGGGCCTCGGCCTGAAGGGCGACGTCCGGGGCGGCGGGCTCTTCGGCATCGCCGACGAGCGCGACTGGAAGGTCGTCCACCAGGATCCCTCGCCCGGCGCGCGCCTCAGCCAGGGCGACACCGTGCGCCTCGACGTCGACCGGGCATGACGCGCGCGCTGCTGCTCGATCTCGACGACACGATCATCGTCGAGGAGCCCGCGGCGGTGGCGGCCTTCGCGGCCACGGCCCGCGTGGCGGCCGAACGCCGCCCACTCGACCCGAGGGCGCTGGCGCTCGGTGCCCGCGCGCGGGCCCGCGAGGTCTGGCGTGCGGCGCCCCACCACGCGTACTGCCGGCGCATCGGCCTGAGCTCGTGGGAGGGCCTCTTCTGCCGTTACGAGGGCGACGGCGACGAGCTGCGCGCGCTGCGCGCGTGGGCGCCCGGGTACCGCCGCGAGACCTGGCGACGCGCGCTGGCCGACCAGGGCGTCGAGGACGACGAGCTGGCCGCGGAGCTCGGCGAGCGCTTCGGCGCCGATCGCCGCGCCCTGCACGAGACGTTCGCCGACGCGGCCCCCGCCCTCGACGCCCTCGGTGCCGACCACGCGCTGGCGCTCGTGACCAACGGCGCGTCGTGCTGGCAGCGCGAGAAGCTCGCGGCCTCCGGGCTGGCCGATCGCTTCGACGTCGTCGTCGTCTCGGGCGAGCTGGGCACCGCCAAGCCCGACCCGGTCGTCTACGCGCACGCCCTCGACGCGCTGGGGGCGCAGCCGGGCGACGCGGTGATGGTCGGCGACAACCTGCGCAACGACGTCGACGGCGCGCTCGCGGCGGGCCTGGGCGCCGTCTGGGTCAACCGCGACGGCCGGCCGCGGCCCGCCGATCGCCCGGACCTGCGAGAGATCGCGGGCCTCGCCGAGCTGCCCGCCGCACTGGGGTAAGCGCGCCGGTAAATCGCTGCTTGTGCCTGCTTGGAAGCACGAGTACCGTCGCCCGAGACCATCGAGGTGTGGGGAGGCACATGCAGATCAGCGTCCTCGGTCCGGTGGAGGTCACGGCCGACGGCCGTTCGGTGGCCATCGGCAAGGGCAAGCCGCGGGCGCTGCTGGCCGTGCTGGCCCTCGACGAGGGCTCGACGGTGTCCAGCGATCGACTCATCGAGGCGCTCTGGGGCGAGGATCCGCCGCCCACGGCGGCCAAGATGGTGCAGCTGTACGTCTCGCAGATTCGCAAGGCGCTGGCGGCCAGCGGCGACGACGCCCGGATCATCACCCGCGGGCGCGGCTACGAGCTGCGCCTCGGCGACGGCGACGTCGATGCGGTGCGCTTCGCGGAGCTCGTTGCCGACGACATGCCGCGCGAGGCCCTGGCGCTGTGGCGCGGAGCGCCGCTCGCCGATGTCGCAGAGGAGCCATTCGCGGCCGGCGAGATCCGCCGCCTCGAGGAGCTTCACCTGACGGCGGCCGAGCGCGCGATCGACGGCGACCTGGCGGCGGGCCGCCATCGCGAGGTCCTCGGCGAGCTCGAGGTGCTCGTGGCACGCGACCCGCTGCGCGAGGGGCTGCAGGCGCAGCGGATGCTCGCCCTGTACCGCTCGGGGCGCCAGGCACAGGCCCTGCAGGCCTACCGGCAGGCGCGATCGGCGCTGGTCGAGCAGATCGGCGTCGAGCCCGGGGCCGCGCTGCGCGAGCTGCACGACGCCATCCTGCGCCAGGATCCGCAGCTCGACCCGCGGGCGCTCGAATCCGAGCCGCTACCAGCCGAGCTGTACGCGGGTACGCCGCTCGCCGGCCGTCAGGCCGAGCTCGACCTGCTGCGCGAGGCGTGGCGCGACGCGCACGCCGGGGGCGGGCGCTTCGTCCTCGTCGTCGGTGCCCGCGGCATGGGGAAGACGCGGCTGGCCGCGGAGCTGGCGGGCGAGGTGCACCGTGACCGCGCCATCGTGCTGCACGCCTCCGGCGCCGGCGATCCGGCGGCCGGGCGCGCCGCGATCTCCCGCGCGGCGCGCGCGCGGCGACCGACGCTGCTCGTCGTGGACGACGTCGACCGCGCGGGCGAGGAGGTGGGCGCGGCCCTGCGCGGGCTGGTCGACGGCCTCGAAGCGCTGCCGGTGCTGGTCCTCGCCACGGCGCAGGCCGACCCGCCCGTGACGCCGCGCGTCGATGGGACGATCATGCTCGGAGCGCTCGGCCCCGACGACGTGGCCGCTGTCGCGCGCCTCTACGCAGACCCGCGCGAGGACGTGGAGGTGCCGATCGCCGGCCTGATCGAGGCCAGCGGTGGCGTGCCGCGCCAGGTCCACCAGGCCGCGATCGCGTGGGCGCGGGCCGAGCGCGTCCGCCGCCTGGGCGGTGCCGCCGGGCGCACGGCGTCGCGCCGCGCGGGGCTGCGCGCGGCCGAGGACGAGCTCGCGGGCGACGTCGTCGTCGCGCTGGAGGCCGCGCGCGAGCGCGCGCAGGTCCCGGCCGACGTCGTGGTCTGCCCGTTCAAGGGCCTCGCCGCGTTCGAGCCCGAGGACGCCGCGTTCTTCTTCGGGCGCGAGCGTCTGGTGGCGGAGATGGTGGCCCGCCTGGCGGGCGCGCCGATGCTGGGTCTCGTCGGGCCATCGGGCAGCGGCAAGTCGTCGGTGCTCCGCGCCGGCCTGCTCCCGGCCCTGCGTCAGGGCGTCCTGCCCGGCAGCGAAGGCTGGGCGATCGCGCTGCTGCGCCCGGGCGAGCATCCGCTGCGCGCGCTGCACGACGCGACCTCCGCGGCCGCTCCCGACGGGCGACTGGTGCTCGCCGTCGACCAGCTCGAGGAGGCCTTCGTGGCCTGCCGCGACGAGGACGAGCGCGCGGCGTTCATGGACGCGCTGGTGCGATCGGCGCGCGATCCGCGCAGAAGGGCGGTCGTGCTCGTGGCCGTTCGCGCGGACTTCTACGGGCGCTGCGCCGCCTACCCGGAGCTCTGGCGGCTGCTCGGCGCCAACCAGACGCCCGTCGGGCCGATGCGCCGTGACGAGCTGCGCAGCGCGATCGAGCTGCCCGCCCGGCACGCCGGACTGGAGGTCGAGCCCGACCTGACGCACGCGCTGATCGACGACGTCGAGGGAGAGCCGGGAGCCCTGCCGCTGCTCTCGACCTGCCTTCTCGAGCTGTGGCAGCGGCGCGACGGAAGGCTCCTGCGCCTGGCCGCCTATCAGGACCCGGGCGGCGTGCACGGCGCGGTGGCCCGCCTGGCCGAGCGCGCGTACGGGCGACTGGACGGCGACGGTCAGCGGATGGCGCGCGCCGTCCTGCTGCGGCTCGCCGGCGAGGGAGAGGGCGACGCCGTCGTCCGCGCCCGCGTGGCGCTCGACGAGTTCGGCGACGACGCCCGCCCCGTCCTGGACGAGCTCACCGACAGCCGCCTGCTCACGGTGACCGAGGGCGAGGTCGAGGTCGCGCACGAGGCCCTGCTGCGCGAGTGGCCGCGCCTGCGCGCGTGGCTGGAGGACGACGCGGAAGGCCGGCGGCTGCACCGCCACCTCCGGGCCGCGGCGAGCGAGTGGGACGCCGCCGGCCGCGATCGCGGCGAGCTCTATCGCGGCGCGCGCCTGGCGGCCGCCCGTGACTGGGCGGCCGACCACGATCCCGAGCTGGCCCCCCGCGAGCGGACCTTCCTCGACGAGAGCGCGTCCGCGAGCGGGCGCGCCCACCGCCGCCTGCGGATGGTCCTGGCGGGCGTGGCCGCGCTGCTCGTCGTGGCGGTCATCGCCGGCGCGATCGCGCTGAACGAGCGCGGCAACGCGCGCGACGAGGCGGTGGCCGCGGACGCTCAGCGCCTCGGCGCGCAGGCCCTGACGGTGGACGATCTGGACCGATCGCTGCTGCTCGCCCGCCAGGGCGTCGCCCTCGACGACTCGCTGCAGACGCGCGGCAACCTCCTGGCCGCCCTGCTGAAGAGCCCGGCGGCGATCGGCGTGGTGCGCGGCGACGGCGACGCGCTCATCGACCTCGACCTCAGGCCGGACGGCCGCACGCTCGCCTACATGGAGAACGACGGCACGCTGCGCTTCGTCGACGCGCGGACGCGGCGCCCGGCGGCCCCGCCGGTCGCCCTGCCGGGCTACACGGGCTGCGTCATCGACTCGCTCGTCCGCTTCGACCAGCTGCGCTACAGCCCCGACGGGTCGCGGATCGCGGTCGGCGCCTGCGCGCCGGCGATCCTCGACGCCACGACCCATCGGGTCCTCGCCCATCTGCAGATCGGCAGCGACCGCTTCGGCCGCCTGGTCTCCGACCTGCGCTTCTCGCCCGACGGGCGCACGCTCTACGCCATGGTCGTGCTTCCACCCGGCCGTGGGTCGCTCGCGCTGGCGCTCGACGGCAGGACCGGCCGCCGGCTCAGCGCGGTCCGTGACCACCACGACGGCTACGCGAGCCTGATGCCCACGGGCGACGGCCGCACGCTCGTGACGGCCAACTCCGCGGAGGGCGACACCGTCATCCGCGACGCCCACACGCTGCGCGCGCTGCGGCGCGTGCCGGTCGCCGACCAGTACACGGCACTGAGCCCCGACGGCAGCAGGTTGCTGCTCGGCGGCGCCGATGGTTCGGTGCGCTTCGTCGACCTGCGGACCGGGAAGGTCCGCGTCGCCTCCGGCAAACACGACGGCGTCGTCGAGCGCGGCATCTTCACCGCCGACGGTCGCTTCGCCATCACCGCCGCCACCGATGGCCGCATCATCGTCTGGGACGTCCGTCACGCCGCGCAGGGCGAGGTTCTCACCGGCCACCACGGCCGGATCACCGCGCTGGCGGTCAGCCGCGACGGCACGACGCTCTACAGCAGCGCGCTGGACGGTCAGGTCCTGATCTGGGACCTGTCGGGCGCGCACCGCCTCGGGCGCCGCTTCACGGTCGGCCTCGACAGCCCCGGCGACCTGCCGCGCTACGCGCTGAGCCCCGACGGCCGGACCCTCGCGGTCGGTCGGCCCGACGGCAGGGTCGGCGTCTTCGACATGCGAACGCTGCGGGCCGTGTCGCTGTTCGGAGTCGTTCCCGGGGAGGGGGCCGCGGTCGCGGGGATGGGGTGGGTCCCGCACAGCGACCTCATCGTCGTCGGCGGCAACGACGGGTTCCTCGCGCTCGTCGATCCGCTGCGCGGCCGGGTCGTCAGGCGCCTGTACGGCCATGCCGCGCACGCGCGCACGGGGAACGCCGCCGGTGTCTTCACGCCGGGCTTCAGCGCCGACGGGCGCCTGATGGTCACGGGGGCGGACGACGGCACCGTCCGCGTGTGGGCGCTGCCGTCGGGCCGGGAGGTCGGCGCGCCACTGAAGTTCGTCGACAGGTTCGGCGACCCCGACGTCGGCGACGTCTCGATGAGCCCCAATGGTCGCGATATCGCCGTCGACACGCCCTCAGACCGACGCCACCCGGGCATCCAGATCTTCGACGTGGCCACGCACCGGCGCGTCGCGGCGCTGTCGGACGACGAAGACGTCTGGGACCTCGCGCGCTTCACCCCGGACGGCCGATACATCGTCGGCGGGAGCTGGAAGGGCTGGGTCCGACTGTGGTCGACGAAGACCTGGAAACCCGCGACGCGCGTCATGCGCGGCCACGCGGGCGAGGTGGAGTGGGAGTCGCTGAGCCCCGACGGGCGCACGCTCGCGACCGGGGCGGCTTCCGACGGCGTCGTGCGCCTGTGGGACCTGCAGACACAGCGCGAGGTCGGCGCACCGCCCGGCCTGCCGGGCCGCCTGACCGTCCCGCAGTTCACGCCCGACGGCCGGTCGCTGCTGGCGATCACCGACGCCGGGCGCGCCTACCTGTGGGACGTGCGCCCGTCGCGGTGGATGCGCCAGGCGTGCGACGTCGCCGGCCGCACGCTGACGCGCACCGAGTGGCAGGACGCCCTGCCCGGGCGCGACTACGCGCCGGCCTGCCGGCGGTGACCGCTTCCGCACCCGCCGCTGCTAGGCTCGTCGCACTGCCCCTTTAACCCGGTCCCGTGAGGCCAGGAAGGAGCCATGAGCAACGACAAGCTCGTCCTCGACGGGGACGACATGCGGCGAACGCTGGTGCGCATCGCGCACGAGATCGTCGAGAAGAATCCCGAGCACGACCGCCTCGCCATCGTCGGCATCCACCGTCGCGGCGCACTGCTCGCCCGGCGGCTGCACGAGCTGCTGATCGACCTGCTGGAGACCGACGTCCCCCTCGGGGAGCTCGACATCTCCTTCTACCGCGACGACCTCGGCCGCCGCGCCGAGGCGCCGACCGTCCACTCCACGCAGCTCGACTTCCCCCTCGACGGGGCCACGGTCGTGATCGTCGACGACGTCCTCTTCACCGGGCGCACCGTGCGCTCGGCCATCGAGGCGCTCTTCGACTACGGGCGCCCCGCGCGCGTGCAGCTGGCCGTCCTCGCCGACCGCGGCCACCGCGAGCTGCCGCTGCGCCCCGACTACGTGGGCAAGAACCTGCCGACGTCGCGGGCCGAGCGCGTCAACGTCCACGTCGCCGAGCTCGACGGCGTCGACGAGATCACCATCACCGAGAACGCTCTCCAGCGGCCGGAAGCCGATGGTCTCCTTCAGAACGCGGGGCCGGATGCCCCGCGGAGGTGACTGACGTGAGGCATCTCCTGTCCATCGAGGACCTCGACCGCGCCGCCATCGAGCGCATCTGCGATCGCGCCGCCTCGTTCGCCGAGGTCGCCGACCGCGAGATCAAGAAGGTCCCGGCCCTGCGCGGGCGCACCGTCCTGAACCTCTTCTACGAGGCCTCGACGCGCACGCGCTCGTCCTTCGAGCTGGCGGCCAAGCGCCTGAGCGCCGACGTCGTGAACTTCTCGGCCAGCGGGTCGAGCGTGGAGAAGGGCGAATCGCTGAAGGACACCGTGCTGACCCTCAACGCCCACAAGCCCGACGCGATCGTCATCCGCGCGCCGTGGGCGGGGGCGGCCGCGCTGGTCGCGCAGTGGACGCCGGCGGCGATCATCAACGCCGGCGACGGCAAGCACGAGCACCCCACGCAGGCGCTGCTCGACGTGCACACCCTGCGCCAGCGCCTGGGCGGGCTCGACGGCCTGGGCATCTGGATCGTCGGCGACGTCCTGCACTCGCGCGTCGCGCGCTCGAACATCCTCGCCTTCCAGAAGATGGGCGCCCGCGTCACCGTCTGCGGGCCGCCGACCCTCATCCCGCGCGGCGTCGAGGCGCTCGGCTGCGACGTGCGCTTCACCCTCGACGACCTGGCCGAGGCCGACGTCGTCTACGCCCTGCGCATGCAGCACGAGCGCATGGACCAGGCCTTCGTGCCGACCCTGCGCGAGTACGCCAACGAGTACCAGATCAACGGGCGCCGGCTGCACCCGCGCCAGGTGCTGATGCACCCGGGCCCGGTCAACCGCGGGGTCGAGCTCTCCGGCGAGGTCGTCGACTCCCCGCAGGCCGTGATCACCGCGCAGGTCGAGGCCGGCGTGGTCGTCCGCATGGCCGTCCTCTACGAGGTCATGACCGCGCACCCGCCCGCGCGCGTCGACCGGCCCGAGCACGAGAAGGCGCCGGCATGACGCTCGTTCAGCCCCGCCATCGCCCCGGCGCGCCTGGTCGTCCGCGGCGCCCGGGTCCTCGACCCTCGCGAGGGGATCGACGGCGCCCTCGACCTCGTCGTCGTCGACGGGCGGCTGGTCGAGCTCGCCCCGCGGGCAGCGCCGAGGTGCCCGAAGGCGCCGAGGTCATCGACGGCGAGCGGCGCCACGTGCTGCCGGCCTTCGTCGACCCGCACGTGCACCTGCGCGTGCCTGGCCAAGAGCACAAGGAGGACCTCGAGACCGGCACCCGCGCGGCCGCCGCCGGCGGCTTCTGCGCGGTGGTGGCGATGCCCAACACCGAGCCGGTGGTCGACAGCGCGCCCATCCTGCGCGCCCTGCGCGACGCCGCCGCGCGCGACGCGCGCGTGCCCGTCGCCTTCACGGCCTCGATCACCAAGGGCCTGCGCGGCGAGGAGCTCACCGAGATGGCCGAGCTGCGCGACGAGGGCGCCATCGCCTTCACCGACGACGGCAAGCCCATCGTCTCGGCCGGGATGATGCGCAAGGCGCTGCAGTACCAGCGCCTGGCCGGCGCGCTGCTCGCGCTGCACGAGGAGGACCCCGCGCTCAGCGGCCGCGGCGCCATGCACGAGGGCGAGGTCAGCGCGCTGCTCGGGATCGCCGGCATCCCCAGCGTGAGCGAGTCGACCATGGTCGCCCGCGACTGCGCGCTGGCCGGCTACGAAGGCGGGCGCATCCACCTCCAGCACCTGTCGTGCATCGAGTCGGTGCAGGCGGTCGCGGCGGCCAAGGAGGCCGGCGTGCATGTGACCTGCGAGGCCTCGCCGCACCACCTGTGCCTGACCGAGCAGTCGGTCCGCAGCCTGGACACGCGGATGAAGATGAACCCGCCGTTGCGCACGGAGGCCGACCGCCAGGCGCTCATCGAGGGCCTGCGCTCGGGGATCGTCGACTGCATCGCCACCGACCACGCCCCGCACGCGCGCGACGAGAAGGAGGTCCCGTTCGAGCAGGCGCCCATGGGCACCACGGGCCTCGAGACCGCGTTCGCCGCCGTGCACTCGGAGCTCGTCGTCCCCGGCGTGCTCGACCTCGCCACCGTGGTCGAGCGCATGACCGCGGGCGGCGAGCCGTTCGGGATCCCGGCCCCGCGCGTGAGGGTGGGGGAGGAGGCCAACCTCGTGCTCGTCGACCTCGCCGCGACGTGGGAGGTGGGCGAGGACGGCTACGAGAGCCGCTCGGAGCACTGCTGCTTCGCGGGGCGCGAGCTGCGCGGGCGCGTGCTGCTCACGCTCGCCGCCGGCGGCGTGGCCTATCGCGAGCGGGCCTTCGCGGTGACCGCGGCATGACCGCCCCCGGCGCCTACGTCCTGCTCGAGGACGGCACCCGGTTCGACGGCGACGCGTGCGGAGCCGACCCCGACGAGGCGGTGGTCACCGGCGAGGTCGTCTTCACCACCGGCATGAGCGGCTACCAGGAGTCGATGACCGACCCCAGCTTCGCCCGCCAGCTCATCGCCTTCACCTACCCGCACGTCGGCAACTACGGGGTCTCGCAGGAGGCCATGGAGTCCGAGCGCCCGTGGGCCCGCGCGGCCATCATGCGGGCGGCCGTCAACCGCGAGGACTCACCCCGGCGCCGAGCGCGGCTGGCTGGACTGGCTCAGCGACCGCGGCGTACCGGCCATCACCGGCGTCGACACGCGCGCCCTCGTGCGCCACATCCGCACGGCGGGCGCGATGCGCGGCGGCGTCTTCCCGGCTGCGATGAGCGAGGCGGAGTCGAGCGAGCGAATCGCCGCCGAGCCGGCGATGGCGGGCCTGGACCTCGCGCGCGAGGTCACCCCGACGGCCATGAGCGAGCACGGCGACGGCGACGGGCCGCGGATCGCGGTCATCGACACGGGGATCAAGGGCTCGATCGTGCGCAACCTCGTCGCGCGCGGCGCGCGCGTCGAGCTGCATCCGTGCACGGCGACCGCCGCCGAGCTGACCGCCAACGACCCCGATGCGATCTTCCTGGCCAACGGCCCCGGCGACCCCGCCGCGCTCGGCTACGTGGTGCAGACCGTGCGCGAGCTGGTCGGCACGCGCCCGGTGTGGGGCATCTGCCTGGGCCACCAGCTGCTGTGCCAGGCCGTCGGCCTGGAGACCTACAAGCTCGCCTTCGGCCACCGCGGCGCGAACCATCCGGTCAAGGACCTGCGCACCGGCAAGATCGAGATCACCTCGCAGAACCACGGCTTCGCGGTCAGCGCGCCGGACGGGGGAGGGCGCGTGGAGGCCGACGAGCCCGTGCGCTGGGAGACGGACTTCGGCGCCGCGGCCCTGACGCACGTCAACCTCTACGACCGCACGGTCGAGGGCCTCGAGCTGCTGGAGGTCGAGAGCGCCACCGTCCAGTACCACCCCGAGGCGGGGCCGGGACCCAACGACGCCCTGTACCAGTTCGACCGCTTCCTGGAGGCCGTCCGTGCCGCGTAGGGACGACCTGCACAAGATCCTCATCCTCGGCTCGGGGCCGATCGTCATCGGCCAGGCGGCCGAGTTCGACTACTCCGGCGTGCAGGCGTGCAAGGTCCTCAAAGATGAGGGCTACGAGATCGTCCTGGTCAACTCGAACCCGGCGACGATCATGACCGACCCCGAGTTCGCCGACGTCACCTACATCGAGCCGCTGCTGCCCGGGCCGCTGGCGCAGATCATCGAACGCGAGCGCCCCGACGCCCTGCTGCCGACCCTGGGCGGCCAGACGGCGCTGAACCTGGCCAAGGCATTGCACGAGGACGGGACGCTGGAGCGCTTCGGGGTCGAGCTCATCGGCGCCGACTACGACGCCATCGCCCGCGCCGAGGACCGCGACCTCTTCCGCCAGACGATGGAGACAGCGTGGCCTGAAGATGCCGCGCAGCGCCATCGCCACCACCGTGGCCGAGGCGCTCGGCTCGCTCGCCGACATCGGGCTGCCGGCCATCGTCCGCCCGGCCTTCACCCTCGGCGGGCGCGGCGGCGGCATCGCCCGCAGCGCGGAGGAATACGAGCGGATCGTCGAGCGCGGGCTGGCGGCGTCGCCCATCGGGCAGGTCCTGATCGATCAGTCGGTGCTCGGCTGGGGCGAGTTCGAGCTCGAGGTCATGCGCGACCTGCACGACAACGTGGTCATCGTCTGCTCGATCGAGAACGTCGACCCGATGGGCGTGCACACCGGCGACAGCGTGACCGTGGCGCCCCAGCAGACGCTCACCGATCGCCTCTACCAGCGCCTGCGCGACCAGGCCATCGCCGTGATCCGCGCCGTCGGGGTCGAGACCGGCGGCTCGAACGTCCAGTTCGCCGTCGACCCGGTGAGCGAGGAGATCCTCGTCATCGAGATGAACCCGCGCGTCTCGCGCTCGAGCGCCCTGGCCTCCAAGGCGACCGGCTTCCCGATCGCCAAGATCGCCGCGCGCCTGGCCGTCGGCTACGCGCTGGAGGAGATCCCCAACGACATCACCCAGATCACGCCGGCGAGCTTCGAGCCGACGATCGACTACGTGGTCGTCAAGTGGCCGCGCTTCGCCTTCGAGAAGTTCCCCGGGCGTCGACCCGGACCTGTCGACGCACATGAAGTCCGTCGGCGAGGCGATGGCCATCGGGCGCACCTTCCAGCAGGCGTTCGCCAAGGCGCTGCGCAGCCGCGAGCTCGACATCGCCACCAAGCTCGACGGGGTCGACACGCCGACCCTGCTGCAGATGCTCGAGCGCCCGGCGAGCGATCGCTACGACGTCGTGCTCGAGGCCTTCCGCAAGGGCGCGAGCGTCGATGACGTCCGCGAGCGCACCGCGATCGACCCGTGGTTCCTCGAGGAGCTGCGCGCGCTGGCGCTCGACCCCGACACCGCGCTGGCCGGCGAGCGGTCCTACAAGGCGGTCGACACCTGCGCAGCCGAGTTCCCCGCGCGCACGCCCTACTACTACTCGGGCCTGGAGCGGCGCGCCGAGCACGAGGTCGAGCGCGGCGAGCGCCCGAGCGTCGTCATCCTCGGCAGCGGCCCCAACCGCATCGGCCAGGGCATCGAGTTCGACTACTGCTGCGTGCACGCCGCCATGACCGTCCGCGAGTCCGGCCGCGACGCGGTGATGATCAACTGCAACCCCGAGACGGTCTCCACCGACTACGACACCTCCGATCGCCTGTACTTCGAGCCGCTGACCCTCGAGGACGTCCTCGGCGTCATCGAGATCGAGCGGCCCGAGGGCGTCGTCGTCCAGTTCGGCGGCCAGACGCCGCTCAAGCTCGCCCACGGCCTGCAGGAGGCCGGGGTCCCGATCCTCGGCACGAGCGTCGACAACATCGACCTCGCCGAGGACCGCGGGCGCTTCGGGGCCCTGCTCGAGCGCCTGGGCTACCAGGCGCCGGCCTACGCGACCTCGCACTCGGTCGACGAGGCCCTCGAGCAGTCAGAGCAGGTCGGCTTCCCGCTGCTCGTGCGCCCCAGCTACGTGCTCGGGGGCCGGGCGATGGAGATCGTCTACTCGCGCGACGGTCTGGCCGACTACCTGACGCGCCACGCTCGCGATGGCCGCGCCATCTACCTCGACCGCTTCCTGGAGAACGCGATCGAGGTCGACGTCGACGCCCTGTGCGACGGCGAGGACGTCTGGATCGGCGGGATCATGCAGCACGTCGAGGAAGCCGGCATCCACTCCGGCGACTCGGCCTGCGTGCTGCCCCCGCACTCGCTGGGCCACGAGATGCTCGACGAGATCCGGGCCGCCACGACCGGCATCGCGCTCGGCCTGGGGGTCGTCGGGCTCATGAACGTCCAGTACGCCGTCCACGGCGGCGCGCTCTACGTGATCGAGGCCAACCCGCGCGCCTCGCGCACCGTGCCCTTCGTCTCCAAGGCGATCGGGGTGCCGCTGGCCAAGCTCGCCTGCCGGATCATGCTCGGCGAGCGGATCGCCGACCTCGGCGCTGCCCGAGGAGCCGATGCGCGCCGATCACGTCAGCGTCAAGGAGGCGGTGCTGCCCTTCGACCGCCTCGAGGGCTCCGACGCCATCCTCGGGCCCGAGATGCGCTCCACCGGCGAGGTCATGGGGATCGCGCGCGACTTCCCGACCGCGTTCGCCAAGGCCCAGGCGGCGGCCGGCGCCGCGCTGCCCTCCAGCGGCACGGCCTTCATCACGCTGACGGACTCCGACAAGCCCGCGGCGGTCGGCATCGCGCAGATCCTGCACGACCACGGCTTCCGGATCGTCGCCACGCGCGGCACGAAGGAGGCCATCGAGCGCATGGGCATCCCGGCCACCGAGCTCAAGAAGATCGGCGAGGGATCGCCCAACGTCGTCGACTGGATCGAGAACGGCGACGTCGACCTCGTGGTCAACACGCCGACGGGCTCGGGTGCGCGCTCGGACGGCTGGCAGATCCGCCGCGCCGCCATCGCCCGCGGGATCCCGTGCCTGACCACCCTCTCCGGCGGCCTGGCCGCCGCGCGCGCGATCGCCGCCGGGCGCCAGGGCGGCGCGGAGGTGCTCTCGCTGCAGGAGATCCATGCCGGGCGCGTGCCGGCCGAGGCCGGGGAGTGAACCACGCGAGCCGCGCACGCAGGCGCCCTTCGGCCGGCGCACGCTGACGGTCGCCGAGCGCCGAGTGGTGGGCGCCTACGTGGTCCTCGTCGCCGAGGATCCCGAAGGCCCGCTCCCGCGCGCCGGGCAGTTCTACATGCTCGCCGCGGCGCGGCGGTGGGGAGGGGGCGCCGACGAGCGCCCGTTCCTGCCGCGCGCCTTCAGCGTCCTGCGCGCAAATCGGACCCGCCCACCCTGGAGTTCATGCTCGAGGCCGTCGGGCCCGGCACCGAGCGACTGTGCGAGCTCGAGCCCCGGCGACGGACTGGACGTGACGGGCCCGCTCGGGCCTCGGCTTCCCCGACCCGCCCGACGACCGCCGCGCCCTGCTGTGCGGGGGCGGGGTCGGCACCGCGCCGCTGGCCATCTGGCAGGACGAGCTGCTCGCCCGCGGCGAGCCGGCGCCCGCGCTGCTCGGCTTCCGCGACGCCGACCACGCGCCGGGCGCCACGCTGCTGCACAACGCGCGCGTGGCCACCGACGACGGCTCGCACGGCCACCACGGCCTCGTCACCGACCTGCTGGCCGACGAGCTCGCGTCCGGGCCGCCGGCCATCGTCTACGCCTGCGGGCCGCCGCCCATGCTCGAGGCGGTGCGGGCGCTGTGCGCGGCGCGCGACGTCCCCTGCCAGCTCGCGCTGGAGGCGGGCATGGCGTGCGGCTTCGGGGCCTGCTTCGGCTGCGTCGTGGCGCTGCGCGACGGCGGCTACCTGCGCCTGTGCGTCGACGGGCCGGTCCTCGACGGCGCGCTGCTGGCGGAGGTGGCGGCGCATTGACGACGCTCGAGTTCTGCGGCCTGCGCCTGGCGCATCCGATCGTCAACGGCTCGGGCACCTTCGACGCCATCGCCGCGCGGCGCGCCTTCGGCGACGCGCGTGCTGGAGCGCTTCCCCTTCGCGGCCTTCGTCTCCAAGACGATCACCCTGGCGCCCCGCGACGGCAACCCTCCGCCGCGCCTGTACGAGACCCCGGCCGGCCTGATCAACTCGATCGGCCTGCCCAACAAGGGGCTGCGCGGCTACCTCGAGCACGACCTGCCGGAGCTCGCGCGGCTGCCGGTCCCGCTGATCACCAACGTCATGGGCTCGACGGCGGCCGAGCTGTGCGCCCTGGTCGAGGCGCTCGACGAGCGCGACGAGGTCGACGCGCTCGAGCTCAACGTGTCCTGCCCGAACGTGTCGACCGGGCCTCGACATCGGCGCCGACCCCGGTGAGCTGGCCGCCGTCCTGGCCGAGGTCCGCCCGCGGACGGCCAAGCCGCTGATCGTCAAGCTCACGCCCGAACACCGCCGACGTCGCCGCGGTCGCGCAGGCCGCGCAGGAGGCCGGCGCGGACGCCGTCTCGCTCATCAACACGCTGCGTGCCTATGCACCGCACCCGAAAACGGCTCGCGGCGGCCCGCCGCCTGGCTGGGCAACGAGACCGGCGGATTGTCCGGGCCCGCCATCCGCGCGGTCGCTCTCGCGCAGGTCCGCGCGGTCGCCGCACGCGTCTCGATCCCGGTCGTCGGCATGGGCGGCGTGCAGAGCGGCCTACACGCCGCGCACATGCTCGACGCGGGCGCGACGCTGGTCGGCGTGGGCACCGAGAGCTTCCGCGATCCGGCCGCGGGAACACGGATCTCACGCGAGCTTGACGATTTGTTCGCAAAGAGCGGGGACAACCTCGGCTGATCGCCGAACTGTCAAGCTGGCGCCCTGCCGAAATCCCTGCAAACGCGGCCAAAACCGTCAAGCAGTCTGGATCGACCTCGACCTAAGGTCGAGGTCGAGGCGAATTCGCGCTTTTGCGCTTGCCTGCAGGCCCCCGCTGTGTAGTATCGCCGACCGATGCCGCCGGCCACCAATTCGCCTACCAAGCACTCGGCGGCACCCGAGCGATCGCTCCTTCAGCGCATGGACGCCCTGCAGCGTGCCAACGAAATTCGCACGCGGCGCGCACAGTTGAAGAAGGACTTGAAGGCGGGCCGGGTGTCGATCCACACGCTGCTGAAGGAGCCGCCGGAGTACGTCGAGACCGCGAAGGTCTTCGACATGCTCCTGGCCGTTCCGAAGTACGGGCGGGTGAAGGCGAACAAGGTCCTGCAGCAGTGCCGGATCTCGCCGAGCAAGACCATCGGCGGCCTCTCCGAGCGCCAGCGCACCGAGCTCGTCGGCCTGCTCCGCCGGTAGGGCTCGTACGCTCGCGGGGTGGCTCGCGTCTTCGTCATCACCGGCCCCTCCGGGGTCGGCAAGGGCACCCTCATCCGCACCCTGCGCGAGCGCATGCCCGAGCTCGAGCTGAGCGTGTCGGCCACCACGCGGGCCCCGCGTCCCGGCGAGCGGGACGGGGTCGACTACCACTTCCTCAGCGACGCAGATTTCCAGCGGCGCGTGGACGCAGGGGACTTCGTCGAGCACGCCGTCTACTCCGGCCGTCGCTACGGCACGCTGCGCTCCGAGCTCGAGCGCCGCACCGCCGCCGGCCACCCGGTGGTGCTCGAGATCGAGACGCCAGGGGGCGCGTCAGGTGCGCACGACGCTGCCCGAGGCCGTGCAGGTCTTCATCGCGCCGCCGTCGCTCGACGCGCTGCGCGCGCGCCTGATCGGCCGTGGCACCGACGACGAGGACGAGGTCGACGCGCGCCTGCGCGTGGCGACGCAGGAGCTGGCCGCCCAGGGCGAGTTCGGCCACGTGGTGGTCAACGATCGCCTCGAGGACGCCGTCGACCAGCTCGTCGCCATCGTCGCCGCCGCGCTGCGCGACGGCGTCAAGTCCGCATAAGAACCGCCTCGCAGGGCGGCAAGCCGTCGGGCGCGCGGCTGGTACCCTCGCGACATGATCAACCCGCGCATCGACTCGCTCCTCGAGCACGTCGATTCCAACTACGCCTCGGTGCTGGTGGCCGCCAAGCGCGCCCGCCAGATCAACTCGTACTACCACAACCTCGGTGAGGGGACCTTCGACGAGTTCCCGCCGCCGATGGTCGACTCCTCCTCCAAGAACTACCTGACGATCGCCCTCGAGGAAGTCGCCGCGGGCAAGATCAAGTACCACTACCGCTAGGCGGGGACATGGGTCGCGTCCTCCTCGGCGTCAGCGGCGGAGTCGCCGCCTACAAGGCGCTCGAGGTGGTGCGCCTGGCCACCAAGGCCGGGCACGCCGTGCGCGTGATCCAGACGCCCGCGGCCCAGCGCTTCGTGGGCGCGGCGTCCTTCGCCGCCCTCACCGGCGCCCCCGTCCTCACCGACGAGTTCGAGCGCGACCCGTCGCGCGGCGCCTTCCCCGACCAGCCCGCGCCCGATCACGACCCGCTCAGCCACCTCGAGCTGGTCCGCAACGCCGACGCCTTCCTGATCGCGCCGGCAAGCGCGAACACCATCGCCAAGCTGGCCCACGGCCTGGCCGACAACCTGCTCACCTCGGCCGCGCTGGCCGCCACCTGTCCCGTCCTCGTCGCCCCGGCGATGAACAACCACATGTACGAGCACGCGGCGACGCAGGCGAACCTCGCCGTCCTGCGCGAGCGCGGCGTGATCGTCGTCGACCCGGGCACCGGCGCGCTCGGCTCCAAGCACGAATGGGGGATCGGGCGCCTGGCCGAGCCGTCCGACCTGCTGGCCGCCGTGGAGGCCGTGGTCCCCGCCGGCGGGCGCCCGTGGGACGGGCTGAAGGTGCTCGTCACCGCCGGAGGCACGCGCGAGCCGATCGACTCGGTGCGCTTCGTCGGCAACCGCAGCTCGGGGCGCATGGGCTTCGCGCTGGCCGAGGAGGCCGCCGCCCTGGGCGCCGAGGTGACGGTCGTCGCCGCCAACGTCGCGCTGGCGCGCTCGCCGCGGGTGCGCTACCTCGACGTCAGCACCGCCGCCGAGCTGCAGAGCGCCTGCGAGGCGCACTTCGCCCAGGCCGACGTGCTGCTCATGGCCGCCGCGGTGGCCGACTACCGGCCCGCGGTCGCGGCCGACGCCAAGCTCAAGAAGGACGCGCGCGAGGAACTGATCGTCGCGCTCGAACGTACTCCGGACATCCTGTCCGGCCTCGCCGCCATCCGCCGCGCCGATCAGACCCTCGTCGGCTTCGCCGCCGAGCACGGAGACGGCGCCCTCGCCTACGGGCGCGAGAAGCGCGCGCGCAAGGGCCTGGACGCGATCGTCGTCAACGACATCGCGCGTACGGACATCGGCTTCGAAGGGTCAGACAACGAGGTCACGATCGTCACCGCCACCGGCGAGCGCCATGTCCCGCGCGCGTCCAAGGCCGAGATCGCACGCGCGATCCTCGATGCGGTCGGCGACCTACGCAGCGGGGAAAGGACGACGGCGTGAGCATGGACATCGAGGAGGAGCCCGGCCCGGTCGGCGAGGCGGAGATCGCCAGTGCGCAGCAGCTCGGGCGCCAGGTCGCGCTGGCGATCACGGACGCGGTCGAGGTGCGCGCCGACCTGCTTGACCTGGTGCTCGTCTGCGTGGCCGCGGAGGGCCACATCCTGATCGAGGACCTGCCCGGCGTGGGCAAGACGACGCTCGCGCGCTCGGTGGCGCGCGCCTTCGACCTGCAGTTCGCGCGCGTGCAGTGCACCGCGGACCTGCTGCCCGCCGACGTGGTCGGCGTCAACGTCTTCAACCAGCGCGAGGATCGCTTCGAGTTCCGCCCGGGCCCGATCTTCGCCAACGTCGTCATCGTCGATGAGATCAACCGCGCGTCGCCCAAGACGCAGTCGGGCCTGCTGGAGTGCATGCAGGAGCGGCGCGTCACCGTCGACGTGCACACGCACGAGCTGGCGCGCCCGTTCGTCGTGCTCGCCACGCAGAACCCGATCGAGTTCGAGGGCACCTACCCGCTGCCCGAGGCGCAGGTCGATCGCTTCATGGCCCGCGTCTCGATGGGCTACCCGTCGTCGGCCGGCGAGGTCGCCATGCTCCGCGCGCACGAGGTCTCAGACCGCGTCGACGTGCTCGAGCCCGTGGCCACCGCCGCCGAGCTGCTGGCCGTGCAGGACGCGGCGCGGCGGGTGCACGCCTCCGACGCCCTGCGCGGCTACGTCGTGGCGCTGCTGCATCGCACGCGCGAGGACCCGCGCGCCGAGCTGGGGGCCAGCCCGCGCGCCGGGCTGCTGCTGCTGCGCGCCGCCAAGGCGCGGGCGCTGCTGCAGGGCCGCGATCACGCCCTGCCCGACGACGTGCAGGCGCTGGCCGAGGTCGTCCTGGCCCACCGCATCGTGCTCGCGCCCGAGGCGATGGACACGAGCGGCGAGCGAATCGTCGCCGACGCCCTGGCGGCCACGCCGGCGCTGTAGGAGCGACGGCATGCGCCCGGCCGCCGTCACCGCGCTTCTCGGGTTCCTGCTGACGCTGACGGCGGCGACGTTCGACGCCGAGCCGCTCTACGTCGCCGGCATCGGCCTCATGGTGCTGGCCGGCGCGGCGTCGCTGTGGGTGGTGCTCGTCGCCCGCGACGTGCGCGTGAAGCGCACGGTGGGCGCGCGGCGCGCGATCGAGGAGGAGCCGGTCGTCATCGACCTCATCGTCTCCGGGGGGCGGCTCCCGCTGCCCAGCGGCTACATCGAGGACGACCTGCTGCCCCAGCCGGCGGCGATGGTCAGCGGGCGCCGGCGCACCGAGGTGCACATCACCGCGCGCTTCGCCCGGCGCGGGCGCAAGGTGCTGGCGCCGCCGCGGATCGTCGTCAGCGACCCGCTCGGCCTGGCCACCCGCGTGGTGACCGCCGAGGAGTCCGCGGAGCTGCTCATCCTGCCGCGCCTGGAGAAGGTCGTCACCCCGCCCGGCGAGGGCGACGGCAGCGGACTGGTCGCGCGCCGCGGGCGCCCGTCCATCGCGGCCGAGGTCGATCTGGACGGCCTGCGCCCCTACCGGCCCGGCGCGGCCGCGTCGCGCATCTTCTGGCCCGGGCTGGCGCGCGGCGGCGAGCTCATGGAGCGCCGGCTGCGCTCCGACGGCGACACGCGACCGCTGATCGTGCTCGACCCGCGCCGCCCCGCGCGCGAGGAGGACCTCGACGCGGCGGTGCGCGCCGCCGCCTCGCTGTGCGTGCATCTGGCGCGCGCCGGGGGCTGCGCGCTGCTGCTGCCCGGCGACCGGCGCCCCACGGTCATCGAGTCCACGCTGATCGGCTGGCCGCACCTGCACGTGCGCCTGGCCCTGGTCGACGACCGCTCCGGGCCGAACGTGGCCGGGCTGGCCTCGCGCCGGGGGCCGCTGCTCTACGTGGCCGCCCACCATCCGGGGCGCGCGCCGCGGGCACTGGGCCACGCGGTCGGCGGCGGGCGCTTCCTCATCGTGCCGGGCGGCGAGGGCCTGCCCGTGGGCGCTCAGCGCCTGGACCGCCGGGTGGGCGGGCGCCGGGCGGCGTTCACCGTGGCCGGCTGCACCGGGTACGAGCTGAGCGGCACCCGCCGCGTGGCGGAGGTCGCCTGATGGCCGCCTCCGCGGCGGTCCATCACCCGTTTGCCGCCGCCGCCCCGGCGCGCGCGCACCCCGAGCGCGCCCGGCTGGGCGCCTTCACGGCGCTGGGGATGTTCGGCGCGCTGCACTGGGCCGCGCTCATCGAGCCGCCGCAGAGCGGCGACATGCTGCTCTCGCTGCTCATCGCGCTCGCCGGCGCCGTCGCGCTCATCGCGCTCCCCGAGAGCCTGCCCGACTGGCAGCGGCGCACCATCGCCGGCGTCGTCGCCTTCGTGCTGCTCATCCTCGCCCTGCTCACCGCCGGCGTGCCGCTGTGGACGCTCGGACCGCACGGGTGGGACGACCTGGTGGCCGGCATGAACCAGGGCATCAGCTCCACGCCGGCCATCACGGTGCCCTACCGCGGGCTCGACGAGTGGGTGCGGATCGCCATCCTCTCCGGCGGGACCGCGCTGCTGGCGCTGGCCGCCCTGCTGGCGTTCTGGCCGCGACGCGGGGTCACCAACGGCTACCCGATCCCCGCGGCCGCCGCCCTGGGCACCCTCTACGCGGTCCCGATCATCGAGCACGGGCCCGACACGCCGTATTTCGACGGCGCGCTGTTCTGCATCCTGCTCGTCGGCTTCCTCTGGCTGGAGCGGGTGCGCTCCGATCAGGTGGCCGTCGCCACGACGTGCGTGGTGGCCACGGCGATTGCCGCGTCGATCCTCGCCCCTCGGATCGACGGCACCCGGCCGTGGTTCAACTACGAGGCATTCGCCGAGAAGCTCGAGCCCAACAAGGCCGAGGCGTTCTCGTGGACGCACAGCTACGGGCCGATGACGTGGTCGCGCGACGGCCGCGAGCTGCTGCGGATCAAGGCCCCGAGCGCGAACTACTGGAAGGCGACGAACCTCGACGAGTTCGACGGCGTGCGCTGGCGCGAGGGCCCGCCGTCGCGCGATGCGCTGGTCGACGCCCCTCGCAACGGGCGCTGGATACAGACCATCAAGGTCATCGATCGCGGGCTGCGCTCGACGCAGTTCATCGGCGCCGGCAAGGTGGAGGACATCCTGCCCGGCTCCTCGCGTCTGGCGCTGCCGCAGAGCGACGGCACGTTCGTCACCTCCACCAAGCCCCTGCGCCCGGGCGACAGCTACCAGGCGCAGGTGTACGTCCCGCACCCGTCCGACAGCCAGCTGCGGCGCGCGGGCACCAGGTACCCGTCCTACACCCAGGACTTCCTGGAGGTGCGGGTGCCGCTGCGCGGCGCGTCCACCGGCCTCGTCGACCAAGCCACCGGGCGGCCGCTGGGCACCAGCGCCGACATCCGCTTCAGCACCTACGGCACTCCCGCCGGGGCGGGCATCGTGTGGCCCAGCGGCTTCGGCGTCCGGCAGGACGGCGACAGCGTCATGGCCGACTCGCCCTACGCCAAGCTGTACGCCCTGACCCAGGAGATCCGGGGCACCACGCATTCGCCCTTCGAGTTCGTGCATGCCGTCCTGGACCGCGTGCAGCTGGGCACCACCTATGACGAGAACCCGCCGGGGCGCCCGTACCCGCTCGCCTCGTTCCTCTTCGACACCAAGGCGGGCTACTGCCAGCAGTTCTCCGGCGTGATGGCGCTGATGCTGCGCATGGGCGGCGTCCCGGCCCGTGTCGCGTCGGGCTTCAGCCCCGGCAACTACAACAGCGAGCGCAAGGACTACGTGGTGCGCGACACCGACGCGCACTCGTGGGTCGAGGCGTACTTCCCGCCCTACGGCTGGATCACCTTCGACCCGACGCCCGCCGCCTCACCGGCCAGCTCGCAGCTCGACGACGGCGGCGCCGGCGCCACCGGCGGCCCGACGCTGCCGGCGAACTTCAGCGGCCGTCTCGGCCAGTCCGGCGACCGCCCGTTCTTCCCGGGCGACCCCGGCGCCGCCACCGCGCCCACGAGCGGCGGCGGGGGCTGGAAGCTGCCCGTCGGCGCCGGCATCGCGGCCCTCCTGGCGCTCGTGGCCGGCGTCGTCCTCTGGCGCCGGCGCACGCCGTTCGCCACGCTCTCGCCGGACCTCGCGGAGCTGCAGCGGGCCCTGCACCGTTCGGGGCGCCAGCCCTCGCCCGACGTGACCCTCGCGCGGCTGGAGAAGGTGCTCGGCGGATCGGAGTCGTCGGCCGCCTACGTGCGCGCCGTGCGCGACCGGCGCTACTCGCGCGCGGCGCCCGCGCCGACCCGCGCGCAGCGCCGCGCGCTGCGCCGCCAGCTCGGCTCGGGCCTCGGCTGGCGGGGCGTCCTGCGCTCGTGGTGGGCGCTGCCGCCGCTGCTGCCCGGAGCACTCAAGGACCGTCGTCGCCGTCCGTACACTCAGAACTAGGCATGGACAGCGCATACGACCTCTTCATGAACGGCACCCGGTTGCTGGATCACGGTGACTTCCATGCGGCCGTCGTGCCGCTGGCGCGGGCACGTGACCTCGAGCCCGACAAGGCCTCGGTGCGCGAGGCGCTCGGGCGCGCGCTGTTCGGCGCGCGGCGCTACCGCGAGGCGGCGGCGGAGTTCGAGGCCGTCGTCGAGCACGCGCCGACCAACGACTACGCCCTGTTCTGCCTCGGTCGCTCACTGCAGCTGCAGGGCCGCCACGCCGAGGCGCGCAAGCCTCTGGCGCTCGCCTCGTGCCTGCGCCCGGAGCGCGAGGACTACTCGAAGTACCTCGGTCAAGCGCGCCGCCGCGCGGCCTGACGCCCCCCGTTTCAGACCCGTCACGGTGGCATCCATGGTGCTATCTTGCCGCTACAGCTTTCTAGGCCGGCCCCGGGGTCGGTGTAGTCGAAAGCGGGCGCTCGCCCGCTTTTTTGTTGTCACAAGCCAGCCGGAAGGGAGGATTGATGAGCAGCCTGCAGAGAGACATCGAGGCGCGTCTGGCAGAGACGGCGCCGGATGTCGAGGTGCTGCTCGCCGAAGTCCTCGGCGGCCACACCGTGCGCCTCTTCATCGATCATCCCGACGGCGTCTCGGTCGCCCTGTGCGAGCGCGTCACCCACCTGCTTCCCGAGGTCCGCGAGCGCTACGCGCTCGAGGTGTCCTCGCCCGGCGGGACACGCCCGCTGACCAAGCCCGCCCACTACCGTCGGTTCCTCGGCCGCCGTGCCCGCGTCCGCCTGCGCGATGCCCGGCACGGCCACGCGTCCTTCACGGGCGAGCTGGTCGGCGCGACCGAGGCGGAGGTCACGATCGCCGTCGACACCACCCTGATCGCGATCCCGTACGCCGACATCCGCAAGTCCAACCTCGTCGAGGAGTAGCCGACATGTCGCGAGAGATCCTGGACGCCATGAAGGCCCTGGCCATCGAGAAGGGCATCGCGCCCGACCGGCTCATCCACGCGCTGGAGGATGCGCTGCTCTCCGCGTACAAGAAGCAGCCCGGCGCGGCCAAGTACGCCCGCGTGGAGATGGACCCCGACACCGGCGACTACCGCGTGATCGAGCTGATCGTGCCCGAGCGCCTGGAGGCCCATCTGATCGTCGAGACGATCGACGAGGGCACCTACATCGACCCCGAGACCGGCGAGCCCGTCGAGCCGCAGGATCCCGAGATCGATCCGGCGAAGTTCGAGGAGTACCGCGACCAGATCGACGAGCGCGACGTCACCCCTGACGACTTCGGGCGCATCGCGGCGCAGACGGCCAAGCAGGTCATCCTGCAGCGCATTCGCGAGGCCGAGCGCGACATGATGTTCGAGGAGTACCGCGACCGCGTCGGCGAGCTGATCACCGGCATCGTCCAGCAGTCCGACTCGCGCTACACGCTGGTCCAGCTGCGCGAGCGCGTCGAGGCGCTGCTGCCCAAGTCCGAGCAGGTCGACGGCGAGCGCTACGACCACTCCCAGCGCATCAAGGCGGTCATCAAGGAGGTCTCGCCCTCGACCAAGGGCCCGTCGATCATCGTGTCGCGGCGCGACCCCGAGCTCATCAAGAAGCTCTTCGAGCTCGAGGTGCCCGAGATCGCCGACGGCCTGGTGGAGATCGCCAACGTCGCCCGCGAGCCGGGCTATCGCTCGAAGATCGCGGTCGTCTCCTACGCCGACGGCGTGGATCCGGTCGGCGCCTGCGTCGGCCCCCGCGGCTCGCGCGTGCGCATGGTCGTCTCCGAGCTGCGCGGCGAGAAGATCGACATCATTCCCTACAACGACGAGCCCGCCCGCTTCGTGGCCAAGGCGCTCTCACCCGCGCGCGTGCGCGAGGTGCTCGTCGACGACGAGGCCCGCCAGGCCACCGTCGTGGTCCCCGACGACCAGCTCTCGCTGGCCATCGGGCGCGAGGGACAGAACGCGCGCCTGGCCGCGCGCCTGACCGGCTGGCGCATCGACATCAAGTCCGAGACCGAGTTCGCGACCGAGGAGCCCGACGGCGGCTACACCGAGGAGGAGACCGGTGGGCGCTGCGCGGCGATCCTCGGCAACGGCCGGCGCTGCCCCAACGCGGCGCTGCCGGGCTCGCGCTTCTGCGGCGTCGACAGCCACCAAGCGCTCGAGGGCACCGGGACGGTCTACGTGGCCGGCGAACCGCCGGCGGCGGAGCTGCTGGTCGGCGAGAACGGTGAGGTCGAGGCTGCCGTGTCCGAGGAGGCGTTCGCCGAAGGCGTCGAGTCCCCGGACGGCAACGACGCGCTGGTCGCCGAGGCGGTGGCGCCGGACGTTCCCGAGGATGCGCTCGAGCCCGCGCCCGAGGCCGCCGAGCCCGACGCGCTCGCCGTCGATGAGCCCGCCCCCGCCGAGGAGACGGCGGAGGAGCCGGCCTCATAACGGCGCAGCACACTCCCGAGAGACGTTGCGTGGCGTGCGGGCGCCGTGCGCCCAAGGCGGCGCTGCTCAGGCTGGCCGCACGCGGCGATCGGGTGGTTCCCGATCCCGGCGGGTCGCTGCCCGGGCGCGGGGCGTACGTCTGCGACGCAACCTGCGCGCGAACCGCCGTGGAGCGCCGCGCCTTCGGGCGGGCCTTCCGCCGCGCGGTGTCCGTGGACCATGACCTCGTAGAATCGGTGAGCGGATGACAGACAAGCGGGTTCACGAAATTGCGAAGGAACAGGGCATGTCCAGTGCGGACGTGCTCACGAAGTTGCGCGCTGCGGGCATCGACGTCACGGCTGCGGCCTCGACCGTCGACGAGGCCGAGGCGCTGCGCGCGCTCACCGGCAACGGCGCCGCGTCGGCCAAGCCGGCCGCCGCGCGCCCCGCGCAGGCTCCGGCGCGCGCCGCCGGCGCCGCGACGCAGCAGCGCCCCGCCGCCCCCGGCCAGCCGGCCCGCCCGGGCGCCCCGGGTCAGGCCGGCGCCGCGCCGCCGCAGCGCACGCGCCGCATCTTCGAGCCCGACGGCCCGCCCCTGAAGGTGCCCACGCGCCGCCAGGAGGAGGAGTTCCCGCGCCCGCCGATGCCCAAGCGGCCGGCGCCCGAGCCACCGATGCCGACGAGGCGTCCCGCCGCGCCCGCGCCCACCCCGGCGCCGGTGGCACGCGAGGCCACCCCCGAGCCGCCCGCCGCCGCGCCCGCGCCGCCCAAGGCCGAGCCGGCCAAGGCCGCCGCCGCGGCGCCCGCTGCGCCCGCGCCCGCTGCCCCCGCGCCCGCTGAGGCCAAGGCGCAGCCGGCCGCCGTCGAGCCCGCCGAGCCGGCCCCCGCTGCCGCCGCCACCGAGGCACCGGCGCCCGAGGCGAAGGCGGCCGCCGCGCCGGAGGCCACCGCCGCTGCAGAGACCACGACCGACGCCGGGACCGAGACGGAGGCACCGGCCGAGCCGCCGACGGCGAAGCGCCCGGCGCCGGGCACCGGTCCCAAGATCATCGCCCAGCCCGAGGAGCCCAAGCGCCCCACGCGCGACGAGACCAAGTCGCAGCCCTCGCGCCCGTCGCGCGGCGGCCTGCGCAACGAGGGCGCCGCCGGAGCCGGCGGACGCCGCCGCGTCGTCATCGACTCCCAGGCCGCGCGCCGTGGCCCCGGCGGTCCCGGCGGACCGGGCGGCGGTCCCGGTGGCCCGCCCGCGGGCGGCCCTCCCGGCCGGCGCCCCGGGCGCCGCAGCCGCGGTCGCCGTCGCCGCGAGGTCCTCGAGGAGGTCGCCGCGCCGCTGCAGGCCGACGTGATGAGCCGCACCGATCTGGTGCGCATCAACTCCGGCTCGACGGTCAGGGACGTCGCCGAGTACCTCGGCATCGCCGTCGCGGACATCATCAAGAAGCTCATGAGCATGGGGGAGATGGTCACCCTCACGCAGACGCTCTCCGACGAGGCGATCACGATCCTGGCCGAGGAGTTCGGCAAGGACGTCGAGATCATCCACGCCGGCGACGAGCCCGAGGACGAGGTCGCCTACGAGGACGCCGACGAGGATCTCGTCGAGCGCCCGCCGGTGGTCACCATCATGGGCCACGTCGACCACGGCAAGACGTCGCTGCTGGACGCGATCCGCCAGACCGAGGTGGCCTCGGGCGAGGCGGGCGGCATCACGCAGCACATCGGCGCCTACCAGGTCCACCACAACGACAAGACGATCACCTTCCTGGACACCCCGGGCCACGAGGCGTTCACCGCCATGCGCGCCCGCGGCGGCCAGGTGGCCGACATCTCGGTCGTCGTGGTGGCCGCCGACGACGGCGTCATGCCCCAGACGCGGGAGGCCATCGACCACTCGCGCGCCGCCGACGTCCCGATCCTCGTCGCCGTCAACAAGGTCGACAAGGAGGGCGCCGACCCCACGCGCGTGCGCACGGAGATGACGACGCTCAACCTGCAGCCCTCGGAATGGGGCGGCGACACCGAGTTCGTCGACGTGTCGGCCAAGACCCGCGTGGGCCTCGAGGACCTGCTCGACACGATCCTCGTCGTCGCCGAGCTCGAGGAGCTCGAGGCCAACCCCGAGGCGGAGGCCAGCGGCGTCGTCATCGAGTCCAGGCTCGACCCGGGCCGCGGCCCGGTCGTGACCCTGCTCGTCCAGCGCGGCACGCTGCGCGTCGGCGACGCGCTCGTGGCCGGCGCGCACTGGGGCAAGGTCCGCGCGATGGTCGCCTACAACGGCGAGCGCCTGGAGCAGGCCGTCCCCGGCGACCCGGTCGAGGTCCTCGGCTTCGACAGCGTCCCCGACGCCGGCGAGTTCGCGCACGTGGTCGAGAACGACCGCACCGCGCGCCAGCAGGCCAACGAGCGCGCCGTGCGCCTGCGCAACGAGGCACAGGCCCGCCGCTCCGGGCGCAAGGTCTCCTTCGAGGACATCTTCAAGGGCATCGAGCAGGGCGACATCCAGGACCTCGACCTCGTGCTCAAGGCCGACGTGTCGGGCTCGCTGGAGGCCTTCGAGGACGAGATCGCGAAGCTGCCCCAGGACGAGATCCACGTCAACGTCATCAGCGCCGGCGTGGGCGGCATCACCGAGTCCGACGTCATGCTCGCCGCCGCGTCCGACGCGGTGGTCCTGGGCTTCAACGTGCGCCCGGTCGGCGACGCCCGCGTCGTCGCCGAGCGCGAGGGCGTGCAGATCCGCCACTACTCGGTGATCTACAAGGCCCTCGACGACCTGCGCGACGCCATGACCGGCATGCTGCGCCCCGAGGAGGTCGAGGAGACCATCGGCACCGTCGAGGTGCGCCAGACCTTCCGCGCCTCGCGCGTCGGCACCATCGCCGGTTGCTACGTGACCGACGGCAAGGTCACGCGCGGCGGCAAGATCCGCATCGTGCGCGACGGCACCGTGATCTACGAGACGACGATCGACTCGCTCAAGCGCTTCAACGACGACGTGCGCGAGGTCGCCGCCGGTTACGAGTGCGGCATCGTCCTGGCCAACTACCAGGACGTCAAGGAAGGCGACGTCTTCGAGGTCTACGAGACGCGCCAGGTCGAGCGGGCGCTGTCCTAGGCGCCACGCGCCGGCCACTCCAGACGTCGATGCAGCGCCTCCCGGTCACCGCGGCCCGTCGCCGCCAGGTACGCCGCCCCCTGCGCGACGCGCCGGCACGGTACCGTCGAGGTGCCGTGCCCCACGCGTACGTCGCCCTCCTGCTCATCCACCTGCACTTCCCCGACTCCGAGAGCCTCAAGGAGAAGCGCAAGGAGCTCTCGTCGGTCAAGGCGCAGCTGCGCACGCGCCTCGGGGTCGCGGTCTCGGAGGTCGACGGGCAGGACACGTGGCAGCGCTCGACCCTCGCGGGCGCGTTGACCAGCGGTTCGTTCAAGCAGCTGGCACAGGCTGCCGACCACGTGGAGGCCTGGCTGCTGAGCCGCTACCCAGAGGGTGTGCGCGTGGAGCGCAGCCTGACCTCGTTCGAGGACGCCGGAGGGATAGGATGAGCGTGGAGAGGATGCGACGCGTCGACGAGGCCGTGAGAGAGGTTCTCAGCGACGTGCTCACCCATGAAGTGAAGGATCCCCGGGTCGGATTTGTGACCGTCACGGACGTGAAGACCAGCCCTGACCTGAGCCACGCTCGCGTCTACGTGAGTGTCCTCGGCGACGCCGAGGCCGTGGAGGCCTCCCTCGAGGGCCTGCAGTCCGCGCAGGGCTTCCTGCAGGGACGCGTCGGCAGCGAGCTGCGCCTCAAGCACACGCCGGCGTTGAGCTTCTTCCACGACGACACCGCGGAGCGTGCGCAGCGTCTGGAACGTCTCATGGACGAGCAGGCATGAGCACGGTGGAGGCGGACACCCGCGAAGAGGTCCTCCTCGAGCTGCGCGACGCGACGCGGTTCGTGCTCGTCACCCACGAGAACCCCGACGGCGACGCCCTCGGCTCGCTGGTGGCGATGCACCGCATCCTGCTCGCCCTGGGCAAGGACTCGGTCATGTACATGGCCGCCGACGAGTTCCCGCTGCCCTACGAGTACCGCTTCTTCGAGCTCGACGGCCTGCAGAGCACGCTGCCCGCCGACCTCGAGGAGCGCACGATCGTCTTCCTCGACTGCGGCAACATCGACCGCAACCCGGTGGGCGCGTTCAAGCGCGAAGAGGCGCACATCCTCAACATCGACCACCACCACGACAACACGCGCTTCGGCACGGTCAACCACGTCGTCGAGGACGCGTCGTGCACCGCGGAGATCGTGTGGGACCTCATGCGCGCGCTGAGCGTGGCGCCCGCCCTGGAGATCGCCGAGGCGCTCTACGTCGGGCTGGTCACCGACACCGGCAAGTTCATGTACGAGAACACCGGCGTGCGGGCGCACGTGATGGCCGCCGAGCTCATCGACGCGGGCGTCGACGTGCACGGGATCTACCGCCGCCTCTACGAGGGCATGCCGTACGCCAAGCTCGAGCTGCTGGCGCGCGCGCTCGCCCAGGTGCAGCGCTATGACGGCGGACGGCTGACCTTCACGCGCCTGACGCGCGAGGACTTCTCGCAGTCGGGCGCCGAGGACAGCTACTCGGAGGGCATCATCGACCACCTGCGCTCGGTGGACGGCACGAGGGTCGCCGCGCTGGCGCGCGAGCTGCCCGAGGGCAGCCGCGGGGCGCGCAAGGTGTCGCTGCGCGCGACCGACGGCCGGGTGGACGTGTCGGTCATCGCCCGCGCCGGGGGTGGGGGTGGCCATCGTCAGGCGGCCGGCTTCACCACCGCGCTGTCCGAGGAAGACCTCGTCGTCTTCCTGCGCGAGCAGCTCGCGGCGCAGCTCTAGTGGACGGCCTCGTCCTCGTCGACAAGCCCCCGGGGAAGACCTCGCACGATCTGACGCTGGCCACCCGCCGGCTGCTGGGCGTGCGCAAGGCCGGCCACGCGGGCACGCTGGATCCGTTCGCGACAGGGCTGCTGCTCGTCCTCGTGGGGCGCGCCCGGCGCGCGCAGCGCTTCCTGATGGCCCTGCCCAAGCAGTACGTCACCGTCGCGCGGCTGGGCGCGCTCTCCACGACGGGCGATCCGGAGGGCGAGATCACCCACACCGGGCGGGTGCCGCCGGTCGACGTGGTCCTGCCGACGGGAGTCGTCGTGCAGCGCCCGCCGATCTACTCGGCCGTGCGCGTGCAGGGCCGCAAGGCCTACGAGCGCGCGCGCGACGGCGAGCAGTTCGAGGTCCCCGAGCGCGAGGTGACGGTCTATCGCTTCGAGCAGCGCTGGCGCGACGGGGGCCGCGCCGAGTTCCTGATCGAGTGCTCCGCGGGGACCTACGTGCGCTCGCTGATCGCCGAGCTGGGCGACGGCTATTGCGAAGAGCTGCGGCGCACGCGGATCGGCGAGTTCACCGTGGAGGACGCCGATCCGCAGCGCGTCGTGCCGCTCGAGCAGGCGCTGGGCTTCATGCCGCGCATCGAGATCGACGCCGACGCCGCGTGGCGCGCCGGCCATGGGCAGTCGATCGCCGGCGAGTCCGACGCCGAGCACGTCCTGCTGGCCGACGCCGACGGGCTCGTGGCGATCGCCGAGCCCCGCGCGGACAGCCTGCTGAAGCCCGTCGTAGGGTTCCGCGGATGAAGGTGACGCCCCTTCCGGAGGTCGAGCGCCGTCCGCGCCGCGTTGCGGTGGGCACCTTCGACGGCGTGCACGTCGGCCACCGCGAGGTCATCAGCGGCGCCGACACCGTCGCCACCTTCGAGCCACATCCCGCCGCCGTCGTGGCGCCGGGCGGTGCGCCGCGCCTGCTGACCACCCTCGAGCGCAAGATCGAGCTGATCGCCGAGCTCGGAGTGGAGGAGCTCGTGGTCATCCCCTTCGATCACGAGTTCGCCGAGCGCAGCGCGCAGAGCTTCATCGACGACGTGCTCGTGGGGACGCTGCGGGCCGAGCACGTCAGCGTGGGGGAGAACTTCCGCTTCGGCCACAAGGCGGCCGGCGACGACGAGCTGCTGCGCTCCGACCCCCGATTCCAGACGCGCGTGGTCGACCTGCTCGAGGTCGACGGCGAGGTCGTGTCCTCCAGCCACATCCGCGGCCTCGTGCTCGGCGGTGCCGTCGAGTACGCCGACAAGCTGCTGGGCGCCCCGTTCACCGTCACCGGCGAGGTCGCCCACGGCGACAAGCGCGGGCGCACGCTGGGCTTCCCGACGGCCAACCTGGTGCCGGCCGAGGGCTACGTCGTCCCCGGCCACGGCGTCTACGCCTGCCGCGCGCGGACGGCCGACGGCCTCGTGCACGTGGCGGCCACCAACGTCGGCGTGCGCCCGATGTTCGTCACCGGGCGCGGCGAGCTCATCGAGGCGTTCCTGGTGGACTTCGACGGCGACCTGTACGGCGCCCCGTTGCGCGTCGAGTTCCTCAAGCGCCTGCGCGGCGAGAAGCGCTTCGAGTCCGTCGAGGCGCTGGTGGAGCAGATGGTCCGCGACGTCGAGGACGCGCGGGCGATCGTGGCCTGAACGAGAAGGAGGGCAGATGCCGGGTCTGGTCGAGGGCAAGGCGGGATTGGTGACGGGATCGGCGGGCGGCATCGGGCGCGCCACCGCGCTGGCCCTGGCGCGTGAGGGCGCCGCCGGGATCCTCGTCACCGACCTCGCCTCGCGCCGGGCCGATGGCGAGCAGACGGTGCACCTCATCGAGCAGGAGGGCGGCCACGCGGTCTTCGTGCCCGGCGACGTCACCGTCGCCGCCGACTGCCGGGCCGCGGTGGCGAAGACCGTCGAGGCCTTCGGGCATCTGGACTTCGCCCACAACAACGCCGGCGTCGAGCTGCAGGACACGATCGTCGGCACCGAGGAGGCCGACTGGGATCGCGTGATCGCCGTCAACCTCAAGGGCGTCTGGCTGGGCATGAAGTACCAGATCGCCCACATGCTCGAGCACGGCGGCGGCTCGATCGTCAACACCGCCTCGCTGGCCGGGCTGATGGCCGTCCCGTCGCTCGCCGCCTACATCGCCAGCAAGCACGGCGTGGTCGGGCTCACCCGCGCCGCCGCCGTCGAGGTGGCCAACGACGGCATCCGCGTCAACTGCGTCTGCCCCGCCGCCATCCGCACGGCGATGATGGACATCCTGCCCGAGGAGCGCCAGCTCGAGCTGCTCGCCCCGCAGGCGATGAAGCGCTTCGGCGAGCCGTCCGAGGTCGCCGAGTCCGTGGTGTGGCTGGTGTCCGACCGCTCGTCGTTCGTGACGGGGACCGCGTTGTCGGTGGACGCGGGGGCGATGGCGCAGTAGGCGTTCTCCGGGCGCGCTTACGACGCCGCGCGACGCATAAAGCCGCATCGAGGGGAGGGAGTGTGCCCGGGGGCGGCCGCTCGCGGTCGTCCTCTCGCGAACTGCGTGGGATTACTCCCGGTTTCCGGGAGCGATCCCACGCAGTTCGGGAACCTCGCCCGCGGACGGAGCCGCGAGCGCCCCGCCCACCGCTGACTCCCTCCCCTCAATGCGGCGGTAAGCGCCGCGCACCGTGGCGAGCGCGATGCGGGCGACCAGGAGGGCCGAACGTCGGTCTTCCCCCCTCCACAGGGGGTAGGACCGACGTTCGGCCCTTCGAGACGCCTAACCACTGCGCCGCAACCGCAACCGCACCTCACTCAACGCCGGCGGCGCCGCCGGGCGCTGCCACCCGCGCGCCGTCAGCACCCAGTCGCCCTCGTCCTCGCGCAGCACTATCCGGGGGGCGCCGTCGGTGGTGGTGGCCAGTGTGGCCTCGCTCAGCGGCCAGGGTCCGTAGCCGTTCAGGCGCTCGACCAGGCGGTGCACGTCGGCATGGCGCACGCCGCGATCGAGGAGCGCCCGGACCAGCGCCGCCTCGGCCACGTCCTCGACGCTGTAGACCCGCGGATCGTCGTCGGAGATCGACGAGCGAATGAGCCCGCGGCGGGCCCATTGGCCGATCGTGGTGCCCGTGACGCCGGCCAGCTCACCGGCCTCCGCCGCCAGGAAACGGCCGTGTGGCCGGGCGTTGATCGGCGCGGGCACTCTGCTACCTTCCCACGTCGCCATGCCCTTGACGCAGGAAAGAAAGGCCGAGCTGACCAAGCAGTTCGGCAAGGACGAGCGCGACACCGGGAACACCCGCGTGCAGGTCGCGCTGCTCACAGAGCGCATCAACCAGCTCACCGAGCATCTGCGCGGACACAAGAAGGACCACCACTCGCGGCGTGGCCTTCTGATGCTCGTCGGCCACCGTCGCCGGCTGCTGAACTACATGCAGCGCAGCGACCTCGATGGCTACCGCGAGCTCATCAAGGAGCTCGGCCTGCGCCGATGAGCATCATCGCGGCCGGGTCCGCGGTGCCGGAGTTCTCCCTCAAGCGCGAGGACTTCACCGACTTCACGCGCGAGGACCTGCTCGGCCACACGACGGTCATGGTCTTCTATCCCTTCGCCTTCAGCCCGGTCTGCACCGACCAGATGCAGGTCTACGAGGAGGCGCTGGAGGACTTCGCCGCGCAGGGCGCCACGCTGTACGGCGTCTCGACGGACCCGGTGTGGTCGCAGAAGGCGTTCAAGGAGAAGCTGGGCGTCAGCATCCAGCAGCTCTCGGATTTCGAGCCCAAGGGCGAGGCGTCGCGGGCGTTCGGCGCCTACTTCGAGCCCGGCGGCATGACCAACCGCGCGCTGGTCATCGTCGGCCCCGACGGCGTGGTGCGCTGGAGCCACCTCGCCGACTCGCCCGGCGACCTCCCCGGCGTCGGCCTCATCTTCGACGGCCTCGCCGCCGCGCCGGTCACCTGAGCAGCTGCGGGACGCGCCGCGCGCGGTAGGCGAAGATCGCCTCGAGGTCGCGGCGCACGATCAGGCGATGGGCCAGCGCGCCCAGCGCCCCGAAGCCCAGCGCGTAGCGCACGGTGTCGCGCATGAGCGTGCGCCCGTCCTCCAGCGCCGAGAGCTCATGCGTGTGGTGCCACAGCCGATAGGGCCCGCGCACCTGCACGTCGACGAAGCGCAGCGGCGGCTCCCACGCCTGGATGAGCGTGTCCCAGCGCACGGGCACGCCGTGCAGGCGCAGGCGGTACTGGATGAAGGTGCCGACGCCCATCGCGATCGGCGTGGGCGTCACGACCGCGAAGCGCAGCAGCGGCGGCGTGATCGCCTCGAGGTTGAAGGGATCGGCGAAGAACGCGAAGACCGTCTCGGGATCGGCATCGACGACCTGCTCGCGGCGCAGCGTGTGGATGGGCATCATCATGATCGCTACGGATGAGCGACCTGCGCAGCGCACCGGTGCCGCCCCTGCGCGGCGACGATCACGTCCGCGGCGGCGACGACGCGGGGCCGTTCGTGGTCTTCTACGGCGACTTCGCCTGCCCGCGCTGCGCGGTCGAGGCGCTGCGCCTGCGCGAGCAGGACGCGCGCGTGGTGTTCCGCCACTTCGCCCTGAAGGCCAAGCACGAGCGCGCGGTGGCGCTCGCGCAGGCGGCCGAGGCCGCCGCCCGCCAGGGCGCCTTCTGGGCCCTCCACGATGCGCTCTACGCCGACCAGGGACGGCTCGACGACCCGCACCTGTGGGCGCACTGCGAGACGCTCGGCCTCGACGTCGACCGCTTCCAGGCCGACCGCCGCGACCCGGCGATCGCCGAGCGCGTGCGCCGCGACGTCCGCGACGCCCTGCGGGCGGGAGCGACCACGACGCCCACCCTGTTCCAATGGTCCGGGGCCGAGGATCACGCTCGGAAGTAGGTCGGACCCACCCGCTCGCCGCCTGACGGAACTGCCGCGCCGCCCGTCGCAGGGCCCCTCGCGCGGCCGGGGGTCTCAACGCTCCGGACGCTAGACTCACCGGGTTCGGATTCCGTGAGAGACACGACTAAGGGCTGGCGACCGACGGCCGGCCAGGAAAGGCAGCACATATGAGCACTGACGCCGTGAAGACGGTCTCGGTGGAGATCGCCGGTAAGGAGATCTCATTCGAAACCGGCAAGTTGGCCAAGCAGGCCTCCGGCTCGGTAGTCGTCCGCCAGGGCGACACGATGGTCCTCTGTACCGCGACCATCGGCAATCTGCGCGATGTCGACTTCCTCCCGCTGACGGTGGATGTCGAGGAGCGCATGTACGCGGCGGGCAAGATCCCCGGCTCGTTCTTCAAGCGCGAGGGCCGCGCGGGCGAGAAGGGCACGCTGACCGCGCGCATGATCGATCGTCCGATCCGCCCGCTGTTCCCCAAGGGGTGGCATTACGAGACGCAGCTCGTGGCCATGCCGCTGAGCATCGATCACGTCAACCCCTACGACATCCTCGCGATGAACGGCGCGTCCACCGCGCTGATGCTCTCGCCGGTTCCGCTGCCCACGCCCGTTGGCGCGGTGCGCATCGGCAAGATCGACGGCAACTTCGTGGTCAACCCCGACGAGGCCGACCTCGTCGGCAACACCGACCTCGATCTCATCGTGGCCGGCACCGACGACGCCATCCTGATGGTCGAGGCGGGCGCCAACGAGATCCCCGAGGCCGAGATCCTCGACGCGCTCGACATCGCGCACTCCGAGATCAAGAAGATCTGCGCGGCCCAGCGCGAGCTCGCCGAGCTCGCCGGCAAGGAGAAGCTGGTCATCGAGCCGCCGGTCATCGACGAGGAGCTCGTGCGCCAGATCGGCGAGAGCCATGGCGCCGCGCTCGACGCGGCGACCCAGGTCGAGGACAAGCTCGATCGCCAGGCGGCGACCAAGGCCGTCGAGGAGGCCGTGCTGGAGCAGTACTCCGGCGACCCCGCCGCTGAGACCTACGGCGAGTACCGCCAGCGCGCACAGCTCGCGTTCGACAAGATCGAGAAGTCGATCATCCGCCAGCGGATCGCCGTCCACAAGAAGCGCCCCGACGGCCGCGGCGAGCGCGAGATCCGCGACATCTCGATCGAGGTCAGCGTCGCTCCGCGCACGCACGGCTCGGCGCTCTTCACCCGTGGCCAGACGCAGGCGATCAGCGTTGCGGCGCTGGGCACGCTGAAGGAAGAGATGCGCCTGGACACGCTGGGTCTGGAGACCCACAAGTTCTATTGGCACCACTACAACTTCCCGCCCTTCAGCGTGGGTGAGGCAGGCTTCATGCGCGGCCCCAAGCGCCGCGACATCGGCCACGGCGCGCTCGCCGAGCGCGCGCTCGTGCCGGTCGTCCCGAGCACCGAGGACTTCCCGTACACGATTCGCGTCGTGTCGGACATCCTCGAGTCCAACGGGTCGTCGTCGATGGCCTCGGTGTGTGGCTCGTCGCTGGCTCTGATGGACGCCGGCGTGCCGATCCGCAAGCCGGTGGCCGGCATCGCGATGGGCCTCATCAAGGAGGGCGACGACTACACCGTCCTCACCGACATCGCGGGCGTCGAGGACCACCTGGGCGACATGGACTTCAAGGTCGCCGGGACCGGGGACGGGATCACCGCCCTGCAGATGGACATCAAGATCACCGGCGTCACCTTCGAGATCCTGCGCGACGCGCTCGCCCAGGCCCACGAGGCGCGCCAGACCATCCTCGGCAAGATGCGCGAGGCGATCGCCGGTCCGCGCGAGAGCCTGTCTCCGCACGCGCCGCGCATCGTCAGCGTCGACATCAGCCCCGACAAGATCGGCCTGCTGATCGGCAAGGGCGGCGAGACCATCCGCGGCCTGCAGGACGAGTTCGACGCGCAGATCGACGTCAACGACGACGGTCACGTGCTCGTCTACTCCTCCAACGGCGAGATGGGCGAGGCCCTGGCCGAGCGCATCCGGTCGATGACCAAGGAGGTCGAGATCGGCGACGCGTTCACCGGCAAGGTCGTCAAGACGACGACCTTCGGGGCCTTCGTCGAGTTGGCCAAGGGCACCGACGGCCTGCTGCACATCTCCAACGTGTCGCCGGGCCAGCGCGTGGACACCGTCGAGGACGTCCTCAACAAGGGCGACGAGATCGCCGTGCGCGTGGTCGAGGTCGACCGCGAGCGCGGGCGCATCGGCCTGCGCCTGGCAGAGGACCCCGACATCGCGGGCAAGTCCGTCGAGGAGCTGGCGGCGCTGTCCGCCGCGGGCGGCCCCAAGCGCGGCGGTGACCGCCCTGACCGCGGCGGCGGCGACCGTGGCGGACGCGACGGACGCGACCGCGAGCGCAACGGCGGCGCGCGCGGCTCGGGCCGTCCGCGCCACCGCTCGGGCACCGGGCGCGACCCGGAGCGTGGCTAACAACGAGCGTCCGCCGCTGGTGGCGGAGGAGCAGGCCGAGGCAGTCGAGCACGGGCATGAGCTGACCGTGCTCGACTCCGGTGTCCGCGTGGTCACCGAGCGGATGCACTCTGTCCGCTCGGTCGCCCTCGGGCTCTGGATCGGGACCGGGTCCGCGGCCGAGGACGAGCCCGAGGCGGGGCTCAGCCACCTCATCGAGCACATGCTGTTCCGCGGCACGGCGCGCTACCGGTCGCTGCAGATCGACCAGCTCTTCGATGCCATGGGGGCCGAGCTCAACGCCGGCACCGGCAAGGAGACGACCTCGGTCTACTCGCGCGTCCTGGACCGCCATCTGGAGCGCGCCTTCGACGTCATGGCCGACATGGTCTGGCGCCCGGCGTTCGACGGCTCGGAGCTCGAGCAGGAGCGCCAGATCGTGCTCGAGGAGATCGCCATGTACGAGGACGACCCGCAGGACAAGGTCTTCGACGTGCTCGGCGAGGCCGTCTTCGGCGGTCATCCGCTGGGGCGGGCCATCATCGGCCGCGCCGACGTCGTCGGCACCGCCGGACCCGACGCGCTGCGCGGCTTCCACGCGGCGCGCTACGTGCCGACCAACGTCGTGGTGGCGGCGGCGGGATCGGTCGATCACGACTCCCTGGTCGAGCTCGTCGAGCGCGCCGGGATCGAACGCGTCGGCGGCCGCGCACCCGCGCTGCCGGCGGCGCCGGATGCCCAGCCCGCGCGCCGGCGCTTCTTCGCCAAGGAGACCGAGCAGTACCACGTCTGCCTCGGCGCGCCGGGACTGGCCCGCGACGACGAGCGGCGCTTCGCCCTGCGCGTGCTGGACAACATCCTCGGCGGGACCTCCTCCTCGCGGCTGTTCCAGGAGGTGCGCGAGAAGCGCGGCCTGGCCTACAGCGTCTACTCCTTCCAGTCGCTGTACTCCGGCTCGGGCCAGATCGGCCTGTACCTCGGCACGCGCCCCGACAACGTCGCCCGCGCCATGCACGTGGTGGCCGACGAGCTCGAGCGCTTCCGCGGCGAGCCCGCCACGGCCGAGGAGCTCGAGCGCTCCAAGGAGAACGTCAAGGGCCGCGTGCTGCTGGCGCTCGAGTCGACCACCGCGCGCATGAACCGCCTGGGCTCATCGGTGCTGGCCAACATGCCGTTGCTGAGCGTCGACGAGGTCGAGGAGCGCATCGACGCCGTCTCGCTGGACGACGTGGCCGAGCTGGCCGGCGAGCTGCTGGCCCCCGAGCGGCTGAGCGCCGCCGGCATCGGAGCCGACGAGTCGGCGTTCCGCGAGGCGCTGGAGCCGGTCTCGGAGGCCCTCGCGGCATGATCCGCGTCGGCGTCGCCGGCGCTGCGGGGCGCGTGGGCGCCACCGTGTGCGCGGCCGTCGAGAGCGCCGGCGACATGGAGCTTGCAGGGCGCGCCGACCCGCAGCTCGGGGTCGCGCTGGCCGACATCCTCGGCGACTGCGACGTGGTGGTCGACTTCACCACGCCCGACGCCGCGCTCGCCAACGCGCTGGCCTGCGTGCGGGCCGGGGTGCACGCGGTGATCGGCACCACGGGATGGGACCCGTCCCCGCTACGCGACGAGGGCGGCGCGAATGTGTTCATCGCCCCCAACTTCGCCATCGGGGCCGTGCTCATGATGCGCTTCGCCGCCGAGGCGTCGCGATACATGGCCAAGGCCGAGATCATCGAGCTGCACCGCGACGGCAAGCTCGACGCGCCCAGCGGCACCGCCGCGCGCACGGCGCAGATGATGGACGGCGACGTGCCGATCCACTCCGTGCGCCTGCCGGGACTGGTCGCCCACCAGGAGGTCATCCTCGGCGACGTCGGCCAGACCCTGACCATCCGCCACGATTCGATGGATCGCACGTCGTTCGTCCCCGGGGTGCTGCTGGCGGTCCGTCGCGTGGGGGACCTGCCGGAGTCCCCGGTGATCGGGCTCGAGCACCTGCTGTGATCCGCGCGGCGACCGAGGCCGACGCCCCGGTGATCGCCGACATCCAGGCGCGCACGTGGCGCTGGGCCTACAGCGACTTCATCGCAGACGACGACATGCCGGTCGTGGGCGAGCGCGTGCCCGTGTGGCGCGAGCACATCGCCGGCGGCGGCGTCCGCGTGTTCGACCAGGACGGCACGGTCGTCGGGTACTCGGCCGTCCAGGACGACGAGCTCAAGAGCCTCTACGTCGATCCGGCGGCCCAGGGCGCCGGTGTCGGCGGGCGGCTGCTCGCGGACGCGCACGAGCGGATCCGCGCGGCCGGGCACGCGCGCGCGTGGCTGTACGTGTACGCCCAGAACAGCCACGGGTGCGCCTTCTACGAGCACCACGGCTGGGTCGCGGTCGGCGGCCTGGTGGGCGAGGCACACTGGCGCGCCCCGGGCCGGCGCTACGAGCGTGACCTTTGAGCGTCCTGGTCGCCGTCACCGACCACGCCGTCGAGCGCTTCCGCCAGCGCATCGGCGGGCGCTCGGGCGAGGTCGATGCGCGGCCGGAGATTGTCGCGCGGGTGACGCGCGCCTGGGAGGCCGGCCGCGTCGACGATGAGCCACCGCCGGGCGCGACCGGCGCGCGCGGCTCGGTCTACGTGCGCGACCTCGTCGACCGCTCGCTGGTCTTCGTCTGCCGCTACGACCCCAGCGCCGGCGAGGTGGTGGTCATCACGTTGTGGGAGGCCGAGGGCGGCCCGGCTCCACCGCGTGTCGGCCGGAGATGGACCGAGAGTCGGAGCCGCGGCTCGGGCTGAGTGGTACCTTCGAAACGAGCGGAAACACCGTCAGAGGAAGGGCACGCATGGCGTTCACCACGCATCTCCTCGTCGTTGCCAATCGCACGGTCGACTCGCCCGAGCTGCTGGACGCGCTGCGCCGGCGCGCGGAGCAGGGCCCGATCCACGTGACGATGCTCGCGCCGTCGAGCTTCGCCGAGCGCGCGCAGGCGCAGGAGCGCCTGCACAGCGCCGCGGCCAGCCTCGAGGCGGCCGGCATCGAGGCCGCCGGCCTGCTGGGCGACGCCGACCCGATCGTCGCCGTGCAGGAGGAGTGGCACCCCGGCCGCTACGACGAGGTCGTCGTCTCGACGCTGGCCGCCGGCTCATCGCAGTGGCTGCAGGTCGATCTGCCCCACCGCGTCGCCAAGCTCACCGACTGCCAGGTCCGCCACGTCTCGGTGCCCGTGCGCCGCGCCGCCCCGCCGACGGCGACGCCGCCGCCGGAGCGCCGCCCGATGCTCGAGCGCGTCGCGTCGCTCATGCGCTCGGGGTCGAAGTCCGGCGCTACCTAGGGCCGCCGGTCAGCCCACCAGCAGCTCCTTCAGGCGCGTGTGGCGCGCGTGGGCGTCGCGGCGCCCCAGGGCGACGTGGAGCGCAGCGCGCTCGCCGACGACCACGCACACGCGCTCGGCGCGCGTGATCGCCGTGTAGACGAGGTTGCGCGTGAGCATGAGGTGGTGGCCGCGGTGCAAGACGACCACGACCGCCGGGGCCTGCGAGCCCTGCGCCTTGTGGATGGAGACCGCGTGGGCGAGGCGCATGGTGTCGAGCTCGCTCACCGAGAGGGTCAGGCGCCGCCCGTCGTCGCAGGCCAGCAGCACGCGATCGCGCTCTGCGTCGTGGTACTCGATGACGCCCATCTCGCCGTTCATCAGCTCGCGTTCGTGGTTGTTCCTGCTCTGGATCACACGGTCCTGCACGCGCAGCGGCGTGCCCCCGATGGCGGCACCGTCGGCGTTCAGGCGCGCGCGCAGCTCGGCGTTCAGCGCGTCGATGCCGGCCGGCCCGCGGTGCATGGGGGCCACCACCAGGACCTCGGCGCGCGGGTCGAGGTCGTAGTGGGCGGGCAGCCGTTGCGAGGCGAGCGCGACGACCTCGTCGCGGATGGCATCGGGGCCCGTGCGCTCGATGACGAAGAAGTCGCGCAGGTCGCCCGCGCCGGCCGCGGTCGGCGGCGGCTGGCCGGCGTTGACCGCGTGCGCGGCGCGGACGATGAGCGAGCGCGCGGCCTGGCGGAAGATGTCGGTCAGCCGCACCACCGGGACGCGGCCCGACTCGATGAGGTCGTCGAGCACGCGGCCGGGGCCGACGGGCGCCAGCTGGTCGACGTCGCCGACGAGCAGCACGTGGGTGCGCGGGCCGACGGCGGCGAACAGCGCCTCGGCCAGGCGCACGGAGAGCATCGAGGCCTCGTCGACGATGAGGACGTCCGTGCCGGGGATCGGATCCTCGGCGTCGCGCGTGAAGCCCTCGCCGGGCGAGTACTCCAGCAGGCGATGGATCGTCGTCGCCTGCGCCCCGGTGATCTCGCCCAGCCGGCGCGCCGCCTTCCCGGTCGGGGCGCACAGCCGGACCGTGCGGCGCTCGGCGTGGAGGAGGTCGACGAGCACGCGCATCACGGCCGTCTTTCCCGTTCCGGGGCCCCCGGTGAGGATCGCCAGGCGATGGTCGAGGACCGCCTGCACGATCGCCCACTGGTCGTCGGTGGGGACGAAGCCCTCGCTGGGGCGCGTAGCCTCGCGCAGTCGCAGCCGCGGCTCGCCGTCGATCAACCCGCGGACATGGCGCGCCAGCCGCATCTCGACGCCGTGCATCGCGGGATCGAAGACGCGGTCGCCCTCGATGACGAGCCTGCCGCGGGCGACGAGCTCGTCGATGCGGTCGTCGGCGTCGGCCCCCAGGAGGCGGCGGGCGCGCTCGGCCAGATCGGCCCGGGGGAGGTGGCAGTGGCCGTCGCTCTCGGCCTCGACCAGCGCATGGCGCAGGCCGGCATCCAGGCGGCCGGGCGAATCGGGCGGTGTGCCGAGCGCCTGCGCGAGCGCGTCGGCGGTCGCGAAGCCGATGCCGTCGAGCTCGGTCAGCCCATACGGGTCCGAGCGCAGCGTCTCGATCGCGCCAGGGCCATACGCACGGTAGATCCGCGCGGCCACCGCCGCGGGCACGCCGTGCTCCTCGAGGAACAGCCGCACCGCACGCAGCGCGCCCTGGTCCTCCCACGAGCGCACCGCCGCGCCGATCCGCGCCTGGCCGATCCCGGGGATCGCGCGCAGCTCGCGCTCGGGGTCGCGGTCGATGGCGGCCAGGACCTGCTCGGGGCCGTGGTGCTCGAGCAGCCACGCCGCCCCGCGGGGCCCGACGTGCTTGACCGAGCCCAGGTAGGCGAGCAGGGCCTGCTCGCTGGCGGGCTCCTCGACGCGCGCGCGCTCGGCCACGAAGCGCCAGCCGTGGCGCGGGTGGCGCTGCCAGCCGCCCTGCACGGCGACCGACTCGCCCTCGTGGACGTGGTCGAGCGCGCCGACGAGCACGACCTCCTCGCCCTCCTCGCTGACCCCCGCCAAGACGGTGAACGCGCCGTCGGGCGCGCGCCAGCGCACGGCGGCCACCTCGACGCTCAGCGCGGTCTGTTCGGGGTCAAACGGCTCCACGCAGCGAAGGTAGCGCCCGGCCCGGCGGGGTTAGGCGGCGACTGCGTATCTCGGCTGGCGCCCTGGCGGTCCATCAAGCATGGACGACCTCGAGTCCACCAGCCGCGTCGCGATCGGCCGCTACGAGCTCGAGGTCGGCGCTCCCGCGGGCACCGTTGTCGCGTCGGCCAAGCGCGACGGCGACGCTCCTGCCGATCTCGCGCGGGCGCTGCGCGCGAAGCCCCGGCGCGACCTCATGGAGAGCGCCGGCGAAGCCACCGCACGCGTCGAGGATGGCGTCGGGCTGGCCAAGGACGTCCTCGAGGGCGCGCTCCTCGACCCCCAGCGCGCCATCAAGGACGTCGACCTGCTGCTCGAGCTGTTCCAGCGCCTGGTCAAGGAGGGCCGTCTGGCCGAGGCGCTGCGTGTCGCGCGCTCCGTCAACGGAGCGCTGGCGCTCCTGCTGCGGTGGGCCGAGCTCGCGCGCACCCTGCGCCTGGCGCTGCGCGCCGCGGAGACGCTCGGCGACAGGCCGGCCATCGCGTGGGCCCACCACGAGCTCGGAACGCTGCACCTCGCTGCCGAGATGCCGGCCGAGGCACAGCCGCACCTCGAGCAGGCCCGCACGATCAGGCGGGAGCTGGGCGACAAGCCAGGCCTGGCGGCGACCGAGCACAACCTCGGCTACCTCTGCCGGCAGCTGCGCGACCTGCTGCGCGACGGTCGCTTCCAGGCGCCGCGCTGGGGCGGGCGGCGAGCGCTTCTGCTCGCGGCTGCCATGACGCTGTTCTTCTTCGTGGTCGGCGCCGTCGCCGTCGCGCTCGTCAAGAAGCCACACGACAAGCCCGAGCTCATCGCCTGGGTCCAGGGGCAGGGCCGCGTCATCAGCGTGCCGAACGGCATCACGTGCGACGGCGGCCGCTGCGCACACAGCTTCGATCGCGGACAGCACGTTGCGCTCACGGCGGCCGCTCGCTACGGATCACGCTTCGTCGGCTGGAGCGGCGATTGCCACGGGCTCGGGCCCTGCCACGTCGAGCTCGGGCATTCGAGGGCCGTGACGGCGCACTTCGTGCCGCTGGCGCACACCAAGACGGTGCACGTCCACAAGGAGGGCAACGGCCGCGTCACGAGCGCGAAGCGGGCGATCGACTGCGGGGCGGTGTGCACGACGCACGCCACCCCTGGGACGCGGGTCCGGCTGGTGGCCACGCACGGCCGCGACGCGACGTTCCTCGGATGGGGCGGCCCGTGCACCGGTACCGGGCCCTGCGAGTTCACGGTGCACGGAGACGACGTCACGGTCACCGCGCGCTTCGCCGACGTCTCGCTGCCGGAGTCGAGCCCGCTGACCGTGAGGCCCGCGGGCACGGGCAGAGGGACCGTGACGAGCTCGCCCGCTGGGATCACATGCCCGAAGCAGTGCGTCAGCAGCTTCGCCAAGGGGACCGTGGTCGTCCTGGAGGAGAGCGTCCCTGACGGCTCGCGCTTCGTGGGGTGGGGGGGCGCCTGCACCGGCACCGGGCGGTGCGCGGTCACCATGAAGGAGGCCGCCACGGTCACCGCGCGCTTCGACAAGCTCACGCCGCCGGCGGCGCCAAAGCTCACCATCACGCGCCAGGGCGACGGCACCGTGAAGAGCGCGCCGCGGGGCATCTCCTGCGGCCTGCAGTGCAGCGCGTCGTTCCCCAAGGGGACCACGATCGCCCTGACCGCCGCGGCCGGCGACGGCTCGCGTTTCGCCGGCTGGAGCGGCGCGTGCGAGGGCGCTGGGACCTGCGAGGTCGACCTGCAGGACGACGCCGCCGTCAGCGCGCGCTTCATCGCCAAGCGGACGCTCATCACGTCGAGCGATGGCCCGGGCAGCGTGAGCCCGGCGTGCGCGAACGGCTGTAGCTACGACCAGGACGAGGTCGTCACTCTGCAGGCGCTCCCGGGCACGAACGCCTACGTCGTCAGCTGGAGCGGCTGCTCGCCGGCCGCCGACAAGCGGACGTGCACCGTGAAGATGTCCGCCGATCAGACGGTGTCGGCGAGCTTCGACACGAACGTCCGCTAGTCACGACCGATGCCGCGGACGTCCCTTTCCGGACAGCAGTGACAAAGCGCACGCGGCGCCGGGGGTGAGCGGCGCCGGCGGGCGCGCCAGGTCGAACGCCTCGACCACGTCGAACTCGTCGCCCCCGGCCCGCGCCGGGATCGCCTCCAGGGCCAGCGCCACGCACACCTCGGGGCGCAGCCGCGCGAGGTCCCAGCCCAGCCCGAGCATCCGCACCGCCCCTGGATCGACGTCCACGCCAAGCTCCTCGCGGGCCTCGCGCACGATCGCCGCCACGACCGGGTCCGGCTCGGGCTCGAGCATCCCCGAGGGCACGACGTGCCAGAGCCCCTGGTCGAGCGGCAGGTCCGCGCGCCGGCGGCCGAGCAGCACGCCGCCGCCGGGCACCAGCGCCGCGACCGAGAGCCCGATCGCCGCCGCCCGCCCGTCACCGCGGTGCAGCGGGTCGTCGCCGGCCAGCGCCCGGGCCCGGGCGTGCAGGGCGGGATCGCCCGCCAGCGCGTCGGCGGTCGCCACCATGTCGAAGTAGCCCGCCCGCCGCGCGCGCACGACCCCGCCGGCCACCGCGGTCATGGCCAGGACCGGGCCGTCGTGCATGCGCGGCACCCGCTCGCGCAGGGCGGCGAGGTGCGGCGCGCCGCCGGCGCGCAGGGCCGTATCGAGCGGCCACGGGCCGTCTTCCACGACCACGCGCACGTCGTCGCGTGCCTCGACCTCCACCACGTGTGGGATGATGGCGCCAGTGCCGGGCATCGGGTCGGTCATCACCGCCATCGTCACGCCGTTCGACGAGCATCTCGAGGTCGACGAAGACGCGTTCGTCGAGCTCATGGGCCATCTGGCCCGTCACGGCTCCGACGGCTTCGTCATCTGCGGAACCACGGGTGAAGCGCCGACCCTGTCCGACGAGGAGCACCTGCGGCTCGTCGAGCTGGCCGCGAGCGAGCGTCCCGCGGGCACGACGGTCATCGCCGGCACCGGCTCCAACGACACCCGCCACGCCTGCCACATGACCGAGCGCGCGACCGCCCTGGGCGCCGACGCGATCCTGTCGGTCACCCCGTACTACAACAAGCCCAACCGGCGCGGCCTGCGCCGCCATTACGAGGAGATCGCCCAGGCGACCGACAAGCCGATCGTCCTCTACAACATCCCCTCGCGGGTGGTCCTCGACCTCCCCAACGACTTCCTGGCGGAGCTGGCGCAGATCGAGCGCGTCGATTACGTCAAGCAGGCCAACAACGCCAACCTCGGCCTGGTCGACGGGCTGGGGCTCTACGCCGGCAACGACGAGATCTTCGCCCGCACCCTCGACCTCGGCGGCCTCGGCGGCATCCTCGTGGCCAGCCATGTGGTCGGCGACGAGATGCGCCGCATGGTCGACGAGCCCGACCAGCGCGCCGAGATCGACGCGCGCCTGCAGGACGTCTGGCAGGCGATGGGCGTCACCACCAACCCGATCCCGGTCAAGGCCGCGCTGAACATGCTCGGCCACCGCGTCGGCGGGCTGCGGCTGCCGCTCGTCGAGGCCGACGAGGACGAGCAGGCCGCCGTCCGCGTCGTGCTCGAGCGCCACGGGCTGCTGCAGACTGCCGGAGCCTAGGATGGCCAACTCCAAGCTGCGCGTCCTGCCGCTCGGCGGCCTGGGCGAGATCGGCAAGAACATGACGGTCTTCGAGTACGAGGACCGCATCGTCGTCGTCGACGTCGGGCTGCGCTTCCCCACCGCCGAGATGGTCGGCATCGATCTCGTGCTGCCCGACTTCGCCTACCTGCGCGATCGCGTCGACGACATCGAGGGCATCGTGGTCACCCATGGCCACGAGGACCACCTCGGCTCGCTGCCCTGGGTCCTGCGCGAGCTGGCGGTCGACATCCCCGTGTTCGGCGGCCCGCTGACCACGGCCATGGCGCGCTCCAAGCTCGACGAGCACCGTCTGAAGGAGGTCGACGTCAACGACGTCAAGGACGGCGACCGCTTCGAGCTCGGGCCCTTCGAGGTCGAGCTCGTGCACATGACGCACTCGATCCCCGACGCGGCCGGCGTGATCCTGACCACGCCGGTGGGCACGGTCCTCGTCACCGGCGACTACAAGTTCGACCAGACGCCGGTCGACGGCATCCCCGCCGACGTCGGCCGGCTGGCCGCGCTCGGCCAGGAGGACCTGCTGCTGCTGTGCGGGGACTCCACCAACGCCGACCGTCCCGGCTTCTCGCCCAGCGAGGCGATCGTGGGGCCCAAGCTGCAGGAGATCTTCCTCAGCTGCGAGGGGCGCATCGTCGTGACCTCCTTCGCCTCCAACATCCATCGCGTCCAGCAGGTCGTCCACGCGGCGGCCGCCCACGGGCGCAAGGTCTCGCTGGTCGGGCGCTCGATGCGCAAGAACGTCAACATCGGGCGCTCGCTGGGCCACATCGAGGTCCCCGAGGGGATCCTCGTGCAGCCGCGCGAGCTCGAGGACTGGCCCGACGAGAAGCTCGTGATCATCTCGACCGGATCCCAGGGCGAGCCGCTGAGCGCGCTGCGGCGCATGGCCCACCGCGACCACCCGCAGGTCGAGCTGCACCAGGGCGACACCGTGCTGTTCAGCGCCACCCCGATCCCGGGCAACGAGCGCGCCGTCAACGAGACGATCGACCGCCTCTACCACATCGGCTGCGACGTGATCACGACCCGCGAGGCGCCCATCCACGCGTCCGGGCACGGCTACCAGGAGGAGCTCAAGCTGATGCTCAACCTGACCCGGCCGCGCTACGTGATGCCCTTCCACGGCGATCACAAGCGCATCCACCTGCACGGGCGCCTGGCCGAGGCGGTGGGCATCGACGCCGACAACGTCTTCAAGGGCGAGAACGGCATGCCGCTGGAGCTCGACGGCAGGGGCGCGCGCTTCGCCAAGCCCGAGCGCTCGGGGATGATCTTCGTCGACGGCGTCGACATCGGCGACCCGACCGATGTCGCGCTGCGCGACCGGCGCATGCTCAGCGCCGACGGCATCTTCGTCGTCGTGGCCACGATCTCCGAGCAGGACGGCTCGTCGGTGGCCGAGCCCGAGGTCATCTTCCGCGGCGTCCCGTATCCCGATGACGCCACCGAGATGCTCGACGAGATCCGCGACACCGTCGAGGCCTCGCTGGCGCGCGCCGCGAGCGAGGAGATCCGCGAGATCGACCTCCTGCAGCAGGTGCTGCACGACGACCTCGCCGAGTTCGTCTACGAGCGCCTGCGCCGCCGGCCGATGGTCCTGCCGGTCGTCGTCGAGGTCTAGGCGTAGTTCCTGAGGACGTCGTAGGGAGGCTCGGCGGGGTGGTGTAGGGGTCGAACAGCAGCACCGAGGGAGGTGAGCCTGCCGAGCCGGCGCCGGGCTGATATGGAGTGGTGTTTGTCAAGTGGCAGGCGTCGCGGGCCGTGGTTGCGGCGGGCGGGGTGTTGTGGTTCTTCGCCTCCCGGTGCGACGCGGCGGGCGCTGTGTCGCGACTGGTGGGTCTGCCTGATATGCGGGGGCTGGGTACCCCATGATCTTGGTTCGGCGTGTCCGCTGTCTGAGATCGAGCGCGGTCGTCGCCCTGGTGGGGGTGGCGGCTGCTCACAGTCCGCTCGCGGACGTTGGGGCGCGAACGCGTCGCCGCGTCGCCCCGGCAGGCGAAGGACGGGTTGGTTAGTCGATGAGCGCGATCTCCCAGCAGTAGGCGGCCAGCTCGCGGGCGACGGCGACGGCGACGATGCCGTTCTGCTTGCCGCGCGCGGTCTTCAGCAGTCGCCAGCGGGCGTTCAGCCGGCGCTGGGCGCGCCAGGCGGCGTCGATGGCGCTGGCGCATTGCCCGCGTTGGCGGCGCTCGAGGGTCATCCCGACCGCGGGGTGGTGGCGGTAGTGGTAGGCGGCCTCGACGAGCAGCCGGCGGGCGTGGGTGGAGCCGGCCTTGGTGATGGCGCCCTGGCGGCGCTTGTCGCCCGAGGAGCTCTCGGAGGGCACCAGCCCGAGGTAGGCCGCCAGCGCGTCTGGGTGCTCGAAGCGCTGAAACTCGCCGACCTCGGCGCACAGGCCCAGCGCCGAGAGCGTGTCGATGCCGCGCAGGCAGCGCAGCCGGGCGATCGTCTGCGCCCAGGGCGAGTGCTGGGCGATGTGTGTCAGCTCGTGCTCGATGCGCTCGCGGCGCGCCAGCAGGACGTCGTGGGCGTGCAGGTAGTCCTCGAAGGTCAGTCGCGAGGCGTCATCGTCGAAGCGCAACCTGGTCAGCCAGCGGCGATGCTCGTGCGTCCACGGGTGCGCGCGTGCGGTGAAGTAGATCTCACGGCGCAACAGGAACTTCCCCAGCCGATGGCGAGCGCGCATCAGGTCGGCGCGGATGTCCTCGCGGCAGCGCACCAAGTCACGCAGCCGCTCGTGCTCCAGCGACGGGACCGTGACGAGCGTCAACTCGCCGGCGGCCAACAGCCTGGCCAGACGAATCGCGTCGCGCTTGTCGGTCTTGACGCGATCACCCGGGCGCCTGTCGGTGTGCCCCGGTGCGCACACCCGGACGTCGAGACCCTCGCCGGCCGCGCGGCGGTAGAGCCCGTAGCCGGTCGGCCCGGCCTCGTAGACGGCGCGCATCGGCGCGTCGATCCCGCGCAGCCACGCCAGCAGCTCGTGCGGGCGTCCAGCCACCCGCCGCGTGCGCACCTCGCCGGTGTGCTGATCGAAGATCGCGAACGTCGACTCGTGCGCGTGCACGTCCAGACCGACCCAACGAATAGCGTGAGCCATGTCGGCACCCTTCCTCGTAGACGTGGGCCCCGCGCCAGGGCCGCAATCCCCGGCGCGAAGATCACCCCACGCTGCGCGTGGGGTGCCGACCGCTATTCGCCATCACCGCAGCCGACCCTCCATAGGGTCTGAGGGGTCGTTTGGGGTGGCGGCTCGCGGATGCTCAGGCGGACTTGTGCGTAACCGTCCCGGTCTGGGGTCGCCAGACGACCCCTAGTCGGGACGCTTGGCCTGCAACGCGCTCGCGCGACGCCCGCGCGCGCTGCCAGGCGGCCATGGACTTGGCGCAGGCCCGCTAAGCGGCGAGCGCCGCGGCGGCGGCGTCCGCCGGGGGAAGGGCCGCCATCTCGGCGCCGAGGCTCTGCGCGATCTCGGTGAAGCGCGCCTCCTCCAGCACCCGGCTGACCGCTCCGGGAAGCGCCGCGATCACCGCGTCCTGTGGAGGATCGAAGACGCGCCGCTCGCCCTCCTCGAGCTGGAGCCCGGCCCCGAGCCGTGCGACGCGCCGCGCGGTACGCCACTGGTCGCCAGCGAAGAGCGGGAGCATGACGTGCGCCACGCCGTGCTCGAGGGCGCCCAGCGTCGTCCCGTAGCCGGCGTGGCTCACGACCGCCGCCGCGTGGGGGAGGACGTCGTGCTGCGAGAGCCACGGCTCGGCGTGTGCGTTGGCCGGCAGCGGCCCGAGCGCCGCGGGGTCGGCGTCGCGACCGATCGTCAACAGCACCCGCACCGCCATCGACGCGCACCCATCGAGCACGCGGCGGTAGAGGCCGGGGTAGAAGGGGGGCAGCGAGTCCGCCAGGCGCTCGACGTTGTCGGCGCGCGGCGCGTGCGTGGCGATCAGGACGTCGTGGCCCGCGCGCTCGCACGCCCGCGCGAGGGGCACCAGCGGAAGGAGGTGGCCGGAGTGGCCGGTCGTCGTGAAGAGGACGCGCACGCGCCCTAGGCGGGAGCGGCCTCGGGCTCGCGCGCCGGCACGTCGGCCGCCGGGAGGCGCACCACGAAGCGCGCTCCCGGATGGGCCTCCTCGAGGACGACGCTGCCGCCGTGCGATTCGGCCACGGCGCGCACGATCGAGAGGCCCAGGCCGCTGGAGGAGCCGCGATCGCCCGCGCCGCGGACGAAGCGCTCGAAGATGCGGCCACGCAGCTCGGGTGCGACGCCCGGGCCGTCGTCCTGCACGGTGAGCACGACCTCGCCGTTGTCGCCGCTGACCCGCGCGCGGATGTGGGTGCCATCGGGCGTGTGGCGGATCGCGTTCTCCATGAGGTTCAGGGTCATGCGATAGAGCTCGTCGCGGGCGCCGTCGACCACCGCGTCGTCGGCGTCGACGGTCAGGTGGTGGCCGTCGGAGACCGGACCGAGCTCGGATGCGACCTCGACGAGCACCCGGCTGATGTCGGTCGGCTCGCGCGGCTGCTGACGGTTGGCGTCCGCGCGGGCGAGCAGGAGCAGGTCGCCGACGAGGCGGCGCATGCGCTGCGAGGAGCGCAGGGCCGACCGGGCGGCCTCGCCGCGCTCGCCGTCGAGCACGTCGGTCAGCAGCTCGAGGTTGGCCAGGATCGAGGTCAGCGGCGTGCGCAGCTCGTGCGAGGCATCGGCCACGAACTGGCGCTGGCGGTCCAGGGCGCCCTCGGTCTCCTCGCGCGAGGCCTCCAAGCCGTCGAGCATGGCCTGCAGCGTGTGGGCGAGCTCGGCGACCTCGTCGTCGGCGCGGGGCTGGGGCAGCGACTTCGACGGGTCGCGCGTGCGTTCGATGTCGTGGGCGGCGGCCGTGAGCCCGGCGACCGGGGCCATCGCGCGCCGGCCCAGCAGGACCCCGCCGAGCAGCGAGAGCAGCGTGCCGCCGAGCACGCCCGCGCCGAGGAAGAGCCGGATGCGCCGGACGGTGGCCTCGACGTCGGACACCTTGCGCGCGTACTGGATGATGAGCGGGAGGACCAGCCCCTTGGTGTGGCTGACGGCGACGCCGCGCTGGCGCGTCTCCACGCGGAAGCCGCCGACCCGCGCCGTGCGCGGCAGGAGGATCCCGAAGTTCTGCGCGTTCTTGGTCTCGCGCAGGATGTGCCCCGAGGTCTGCGCGATCCGGATCACGGCCTTGTTGGAGGCCGCGTACTCGTCGAGGTCAGGACGCACGAGCGTGGGCCCGTCCGGCGTCACCTCGAACCGGATGCGGTCCGAGAGGTCGTCGACCGCGGCCGCCTCCTCGTTGTTGAAGTCCGAGCGCACCCGCGAGGACGTGACCTGGCCGATGACCACGGCGAAGCCCGAGAGGATGACCAGCGTCAGGCCCGCCGACAGCAGCGCCAGGCGCCACCGGATCGGGATGCCCTCAAGCACGCAGCACGTACCCCGCGCCGCGGATGGTGTGCAGCAGCCGCGCCTCGCCGCCGGCCTCGAGCTTGCGGCGCAGGTTGGAGACGAAGACCTCGATGGTGTTCGTGGTCGCGAACGGGTCGTAGCCCCAGACCTCTTCCAGCAGGCGCTGGCGGGGCACGACGATGCGCTCGTTGCGCATGAGGTACTCGAGCAACTCGAACTCGCGCTGGGTGAGGTCGATGTCGCGGGCCCCGCGGCTGACCTCGTGGGTGTCGGGGTTCAGCGCGAGGTCGCCCACGACGACCGAGGCGCTGCCGCGCGGCGGGCGCCGGCGCAGCAGCGCGCGCAGGCGGGCGAGCAGCTCCTGGCGCTCGAAGGGCTTGACCAGGTAGTCGTCGGCGCCGGCGTCGAGACCCTCGACCCGCGACTCGAGCGCGTCGCGCGCGGTGAGCATGAGGATCGGGACGTCGTCGGCCGAGCGCAGGCGCCGCGCCACCTCCATGCCGTCGAGCTTGGGCAGCCCGAGATCGAGGATCACGAGGTCCGGGTTGAACGCCGCCGACTGATCGAGCGCGGTCTCGCCGTCGCCGGCGACGCGCACCTCGTAGCCCTCCAGGCGCAGCGAGCGCTGCAGCACCTGGGCGATCTCCTCGTCGTCTTCGACGACGAGCACGCGTGGGTCGCGGCCGGGGGCGTTCATCTGCAGACGATCACTGTACGGCGCCTGGTCAAGCGCCGTTAAGCACAACAGTGGCGCACCGCCGCTCACGGCGCGCCGGCTCAGCGCAGGTAGAGCCGCACGTTGCGATCCAGCGGCGTGCCCGCCTCGTGCTGGGGGCGCCCGCCCTGCGCGTCGAGATAGGCCAGCTCGCGCGCGGTGTCGGCCAGCGGGTCGGGCGCCGTGTCGAGCATCCACGTGTCGAGGACCGTGCCGCCCCCCGGCGCCTCGCGCACGCGCAGCACGCGCGCCTGCTGGGGATAGTCGGCCAGCGCCGCGGTCTGCACGCGCCAGTAGCCGCCGCCCGCGCTGCTGCGCGCGGCGATGCGGTTGTGGTGCGAGTCCCCGGCCAGCGCGGCCACCACGTGCGCGTCGGCGTCGAGCAGCGCGAGGACGGCCGCGCCGCCCTGGACCTTGGTCAGCGGCTGGTGGGAGACGACGACGACGCGGCGCGCGCCCGCGGCGGCGAGCTGGGCGCCGAGCCAGCGGATCTGCCCGGGCGCGAGCACGCCGCCGGAGCCGACGTCGCGGCGCACGGTGTCGAGCACGATCACGCGGACCGACCGGCCCGCGTCGAAGGCGTAGTCCATGCGCGGGCCGCTGCCGCCGTGCCCGCTGGCGGCCCGCAGGCCGGCGATCGCCTCGGTGGGCGTCAGCTCGCGCCGCCCGGGATCAGGCGCGATCCGGGTGGTGCGCCCGGGCAGCCCGCCGCTGAGGACGCGGTCGACGAGCTGAGGCGTGAGCGCGTTCTCGCGGCGCGGCACGTCGAGCCCGGTGTCGGGCGTGACGAGGCGCTCGCCGCCGACGGCGACCGCGGCGGTGGACGCGGTGCGGGCCAGCTCGCCCGCCACCAGCAGGTCGTGGTTGCCGGGGACGGCGTACCAGGGAGCGCGCAGACCGGCCGCGGAGAACGGTCGCTGGGCGGCGTCGAGCAGGCCCGGATGGCGGGGCGGGTCGACGTCGGGGCGGTAGTAGGCGGGGTCGGGGTCGGCGGCGTCCTGCACCCCGTCGTAGCCGGGCGCGCCCGAGTCGGGCCGCGCGCGACCGCCGTCGAGGACCGTGCGCGCCAACGCCAGTTCGTTGGCCTGTGCGTTGTCGACCAGGTCGCCGGTGACGAGCACCGCATCGGGGCGCGCGGCGTTCACCGAGCGCACGGCGGCGTCGAGCACCTGCGCGGAGAGCGCCTCCTGCGGGCGGAAGGTCGAGGAGAAGGGGCCGCCGAGGCGGTCGAGGAACGGCACCCGCGCGGGCGACTCCTCGTCGCGGACGTGAACGTCGGTGAGGACGGCGAGCGTGGCCAGGGTGCGTCCGGGCCTCGTCGCCGGCGCGAGGTCCGTGCGGTCGCGCAACGGCTCGCCGGGCCCGCGGGCCAGGAAGCCGTCGCCGTCGGGGTCGCGCCACGTCGCGCTGAGGGTCGAGCCGTCCGAGGCGGCGGGTCGCGAGCCCGAACCGCCGCAGCCCGCGGCGGGCAGCAGCACGAGCGCGAGGATGACGGCCGCCCGCATCACTCGTCCCTCAGCCCCTGCAGCGGGGGCGCGGCGGTGGCACGGCGCGCGACCCACGCGGCGGCCACGACGCCCAGCAGCGCCAGCCCGCCGAGGGCCAGCGCGGCCTGGGCGGGCGAGGACTGCGGGGCGACGTCGGCATAGCCGGCGGCCAGGTGCCCGACGAGCGGGGCGAGCACGAGCCGCTCGAGCGCGAGCGCGAGGACCGCGGCCGGCAGCGCGACGGCCAGCGCGGCGCCCGCCAGGACCGCGCCCACGGTGGCGCCCTCGGCGCCGGTGGCGCGTAGCAGCGCGAGGGTGGGCCCGCGCTCGCGGGCCACGAGCCCGAGGCCCTGCACCAGCGCATACAGGCAGACGAGGGCGTCGACGATCGCCACCACCCGCAGCAGAGCGACGAGCGTGCCGAGGAAGGCCCCGTTGCGCGTCGTGGCGCCGCCGACGGCGGCCGGCTGCGCGCCGAGCGTCGCCAGCCGGCGCGTCACCGCGGCCCGGTCGGCGCCGCGCGCGAGCTTGACCACCACCTGCGGGGTGGCGCCGGGATCGGCGGCCAGCACCCGCGCGGGGCGCACGTACGCCACGCGGCCGTTGTCGTCCAGCGCGCGCACCGTGCCGACCACGCGGAAGCGCGCCTCGCCGCCGCTCGGCAGCTGCACCGCGAGGGTCGACCCCACGCCGATGCCGAGCGCCTGGGCCAGCCCGACCCCGATCTCGGCCTCGTCGCTGCCGCGCACGCGCCGCCCCGCGTCGAGCGGCGGATTCTCGAAGCGCGTGTGATCGCCGGGGAAGGCGACGAGCTTGACGGGCTCGCCGAGCGCGAAGGAGTCGGCGCCCTGCACGATGTAGCGCGGCGCGGCGTCGGCGACGCCCGGCAGCGCCCGGACCTCGCCCGCGCGGTCGGCCGGCAGGTTTGCGGTGAGGTCGTAGCGCTTGCCGACCGAGCCGGGGTCGTCGCGCAGCGACGCGACGAGCGAGGCGAGACCGAGCATGAGCAGGATGACCGCGCCGCTCACCGCCAGCACCGCGATGCTCGCCGCCGCCCGCCCGCGGCGCGCCAGGGCGAGCCGGGCGCCCAGGGCCGCGAAGCCTCCGCCGAGGCGCAGGCGCCGAGCGCTCGCCACCTCGGCCCCGCGCAGCAGTGCGACCGTCGGCCGCGCCGTCGCCCGCCACGCGGGCCAGGCCGCGGAGGCGGCGACCACCGCCGTGATCACGAGCAGCGCCCCCGCCAGCGGCGCCACGAGCGCCCAGCCCGGCGGCTGCTCGTTGAGGGCCTCGAGCAGGTCGCCCGCCGCGCCGCGCACCGCGACCGCGCCGATCGCGATCCCCAGCACGCCGGCCGCGGCGCCCGTCCGTGTCGCGCGCCACGCGTGCTCGGCGGCGATCCGCCCGCGCGAGAATCCGATCGCGCGCTGCACGCCGATGGCGGGCAGGCGGCGCTGGACGTCGGCCGCCGTGGTGGCCGCCAGCATCGTCGCCGCGGCGCCCAGAGCGATGAGCGAGAAGGCGACGAGCAGCGCGATGACGATCCCCGCTGCCGAGTCGATGAGCACGCGCACGCCGCTGCGCGTCACGAAGCGCACGCCGCGGACCTGGGTGCTGGTGGCGCGCGCCTGCTGCAGGAGCACGTCGATCCGGCCGGGGTCGGCGGCCCAGATGAGCGCCTGGTCGACGGGCAGGCGCTGCCCGGCCTCGGCTTCGATCCACCGCCGCGCGACGTAGATCCGCGGCGCCGAGGCCAGCGGGAAGGCCACGTTGTCGGGAGCCACGGCGATCCCCGCCACGCGCAGACCGCCCAGCCGCCCGACGCTGATCTCGTCGCCGACCTTCAGATGCCAGGCGTTGGCCACCCCGCGCTCGATGACGGCCTCGTTGCGCCGCCCGTCGACGTCGCGCCCTGCGACGATGGCGTAGCCGCGCCGGGGGCCGTCGACCAGCGCGACGCTCGCCTTCTCCGACGACCCGCCCGCCGACTCCAGCCCGACGCCCGTGATCTCCAGCCGGTAGGCGCGATCGGCCACGTTGGGCAGCGCGCGCACGATGGCGTCGATCTCGGCGCGCGACTCGTCGCGGAAGCGGACGATGACGTCGGGGAGGTCGGCCTCGCGCGCCGCGCGGTCGAAGCCGGTGGCCAGCCCGTAGGCGACGGTCACCGCGGCACCGGCCATCGCCGCGGCGAGCAGGACGCCCGCGAAGGCCAGCCGGCTGCGCCTCACGGCTCCAGTCGCCCGTCGACCAGGCGCAGGACGCGATCGGCGGCGCTGGTGGCCGCCTCGTCGTGGGTCACGAGCACGACCGCGCGGCCGTCGTCGGCCGCGCCGCGCAGCAGCCCCAGGACCGCCCCGCCCGCCTCGGCGTCGAGGTTGCCGGTCGGCTCGTCGGCCAGCACGACGGCCGGATCGTGGACCAGGGCGCGAGCGACCGCCAGGCGCTGCTGCTCGCCGCCGCTGAGCTCGTGGGGCAGCCGCGCCGCCGCCCCGTTGAGGCCGAGACGGTCGATCAATGCGCGCCCGCGGGCCGGGGCGCCGCGGGCGCTGCCGGGCAGGCGCGTGGGGAGCAGCACGTTCTCCTCCCCGGTCAGCTCGGGGACGAGGTGATAGGCCTGGAAGACGAACCCGACGTGCCGGCGGCGCAGGCGCGTGAGCTCGCGCTCGGGGCGGCCGTCGACGCGCTCGGAGGCGACCTCGATGCTGCCGGCGTCCGGGCGGTCGAGGGCTCCGAGCAGGTGCAGGAGCGTCGACTTCCCCGAGCCCGAGCGCCCGACGACGGCCACCAGCTCGCCCGCACGGACCTCGATCGCGGCGCCATCGAGCACGCGCCGGGCGGCGCGCCCGCTGCCGTAGGTCTTCACCAGCCCCCGCGCGGCGACGACGATCACCCGACCACGGTAGGCGACGCCCGTGAACGGCGCATGAAGTCGTCACACTCCGCGGGCCATGAGCACACGCGAGGTCGAGATCATCAGGGTGGACGAGCTGCCGTTCAGCAACATCGCCCGCGAGTTCGTCGGAGAGGATCACGGGGGTGTCGGCATCTGCGCCATCCTCGTCGACGCTCCGCCGGGGCACGGGCCCTCTCTGCACAAGCACCCCTACGACGAGGTCCTCATCACCCAGGAGGGCAACGTGACGTTCTTCCTCGGCGACGAGCAGCGCGAAGTCGGGCCGGGGGAGGTCGTGGTCGTCCCCGCCGGGCAATGGCACGGGTTCGTCAACTCGGGCGACGGGCCATTGCGGCAGATCGACATCCACGTCAATGCCGGGTTCGAGACGGAGTGGCGCGTGGAGTAGCGGCGCTGCGCGGCGCGTAAAGCATCCACCGGGGGGGCGTCCCCACTCGTCCAGCGGGGCCGCCCGGGCAGTAAGCGTGCTGGATTCGTGTTGCAGGACAACACTTAGTCAGCACGGCTCGGGCTCGCTCACCCCCGCGTAGGAGGACCGCCCCGGTCGCGCCACCCCAGGTCCGCTCTCCCTCGGTGATGCCGTACGCACAAGCAGCACCACGAGCGGCGGCGGACAAACCCCGCAGGACCCCACCCGCGCGCGTCGAACGGAGGGGCGTCAACGATGCCCCCTGCCCGCAAGCCCGCCAAGAGCCGAACGAAGGCCCGTGCGCACCGCTCGCCGGTGCCCTGGCCACCGCGCCTGCCCGTCCTCGAGCAGCGCCACCTGGACCTCATCGGCCTCGGGCTGGTGGCGGTCGGCGTCTTCCTCGCCTTCCCGCTCTACCTGCGCTGGGAGGGGGGCGAGGCAGGCCAGGCGATCGTCGACGGGCTCACGTGGGGCATCGGCCGCGTCGCGTGGGCGACGCCGGTGGCGCTCGTGGCCGCCGGCGTCCTGCTCGTCCTGCGGCCGGCGCTGCCCGCCGGCGTGCGGCCCTTCCGCGCGGGCGCGCTGTGCTTGCTGGCCGCGGCGTGCCTGGGCCTGGCGGTGGGCACGTTCGGCCTCGGCCCGGGCGACGCGTCGCCGGTGGCCGAGCGCGGCGGGCACCTCGGCCAGGTGATGGCCGATGGCTCCACGCGCCTCTTCTCAGAGATCGGCGCCCACATCCTGGCCGTCTTCCTGTTCTGCGCCGCGCTGCTGCTGCTCACCGGCGCGACCGTGGCGGGCGTCCTGCGGGCGACGAGCGAGCAGGTGGTCGAGACCGCGCGCACGCTGCGTCCGCCGGCGCGCGCGCGCCATCGGCACGATCCCGACGCCACTCAGCCGCTGCTGCCGCCCGACCTGGAGGACGAAGAGGTCGTGATCCGGCCCGCCACGCGCACGCGCGAGATCGACGGCGCCCTGCGCTATCCCGACCTCTTCGAGGCCGCCGTCGCCCCGCCCGTGCCGCAGGAGGACGAGGAACCCGAGCCCGAGCCGCTCCCCGAGCCGGAGCCCGAGGCGCCCGAGGCGCCCGAGCCCGTCGCGCACGACCCGGGCGAAGCGCCGCCGCTCGGGCACCTCGACCCGGGCGAGGTCGAGTTCCGCCTGCCCGATGCGCGCATCCTCAAGCGCTCGACCGCCGAGCAGGTCAAGCCCGACACCGCCGGCCAGGAGAAGACCACGGCGCGGCTCGTCGAGGCGCTCGGCCACCTGGGCGTGCAGGCGCAGGTCATCGGGGCCGTGGCCGGTCCGCACATCACGCGCTACGAGCTGCAGCTCGCGCCCGGGGTCAAGATGGCCAAGGTCGCCAACCTCAAGAACGACCTCGCCTACGCGCTGGCCGCCACCGAGATCCGCATCCTGGCCCCGATCCCCGGCAAGCGGGCGGTCGGGGTCGAGGTTCCCAACCGCCACCGCCGCGTGGTCACCCTCGGCGACGTGTTCTCCGAGCCGCCCAAGGACTTCTCGCCGCTCACCGTGTGGCTGGGCAAGGACGTGTCCGGCAAGGCGATCCCTGCCGACCTGGCCAAGATGCCCCACCTGCTGGTGGCCGGCACCACCGGCGCGGGCAAGTCGGGCGCCATCAACGCGATGCTCTCCTCGATCCTGCTGCGCGCGACACCCGACGAGGTCCGGCTCGTCCTCGTCGACCCCAAGCAGGTCGAGCTCAACCATTACGAGGCGATCCCGCACCTGCTGACGCCGGTCATCACCTCCCCACGGATGGCGGCCAACGCGCTGCAGAACCTCGTGCGCGAGATGGAGTGGCGCTACGGCGTCATGAGCGTCAAGCGCACCCGCTCGCTCCCCGAGCTGAACAAGCTGCGCGTGCGCGAGGGCGACAAGGCGCTGCCCTACATCCTGTGCGTCATCGACGAGCTCGCCGACCTCATGATGGTCGCGCCCGCCGACGTCGAGGACTCGATCATCCGCCTGGCCCAGAAGGCGCGCGCGGTCGGCATCCATCTCGTGCTGGCCACGCAGTCCCCGCGCGTGGACGTCATCACGGGCATGATCAAGGCCAACGTCCCGTCGCGGATCGCCTTCTCGGTCAGCTCGCAGACCGACTCGCGGGTGATCCTCGACCAGAACGGCGCCGAGTCGCTGCTCGGCCAGGGCGATCTGCTCTTCTCGCCGGTGGGGACGTCGCGGCTGCAGCGCATCCAGGGCGCCTACATCGACGAGCCCCAGATCGAGGCGCTCACGAGCTTCTGGGCGCGCCAGGGCGAGCCCGAGCTGCGCGAGGACCTGCTCGACGAGGTCGAGCCCGAGGCCGTCGAGAAGGCCGAGGAGGAGGGCTTCGACCCCGACGAGGACCCGCTGCTGGGCGACGCGATCTCGCTCGTGGTCGAGATGGGCACCGCGTCGACCTCGATGCTCCAGCGCCGCCTGCGCCTCGGCTACACGCGCGCCGGGCGCCTCATCGACATGCTCGAGCGCCGCGGGATCATCTCCGGCTACGAGGGCTCCAAGCCGCGCCAGGTGCTGGTCACCGAGGGTGACCTGCCGCGCGTGCTGGCCGCCCTCGAGCCCGCCCGCGAGCCGGACTCGCACCCGGTCGCGGTGCCGCCGGACGACGACCTGGGCTGACGCTTGCATGAAGCCTGGCGGCTGCAGGGCTTTCGCGGGAGCGCCGGTACCCTTCCCGCCCCATGCCGGACATCGGCACCACCCTGCGCGAGGCACGCATGCGCGCCCGTATCGACATCTCGGAGATCGAGTCCGAGACGAAGATCCGTGCCAAATATCTGCGCGCGCTCGAGAACGAGGAGTGGGATCTCCTCCCGGGGCCGACCTACGTCAAGAGCTTCCTGCGCACCTACGCCGACGCGCTCGGGCTCGACGGCAAGCTCCTCATCGAGGAGTACAAGCTGCGCCACGAGCGCCTCAGCGACGTCGAGCTGCAGCCGATCGCGCCCCCGGGCCAGCGCGATCGCCGGCGCGCGCCGCGCCGCGGCGTGCCGCGTGGGTGGCTGGTGGCCATCGTCGTCGTCGGCCTCCTGGCAGCGCTGTGGCTGGTGGGCAACCGCAACGGCGACGACAGCGGCTCGCAGGGCAGCACCCCACCGCCCGCGACGAGCCAGCCGTCGACGCCCGCCGCCGGCACCAAGACGACGACCAAGAAGAAGAAGAAGGCTCAGGCCAAGCCGAAGCTCGCGCGGCTGACGATCGTCGCCACCGGGCAGGTCTACGTGTGCCTGAAGGCGGCCGGCAAGCGCACCCCGGTGCCCGGCATCGTCCTCACCGGCGGCGCCCGCCAGGGGCCCTACAAGTCCTCGCGCTTCCGCCTGCAGCTGGGGACGTCGGAGGCGCGGCTGATCGTCAACGGCAAGTCGCGTAGCGTCCCGTCCGTGGCCAACGGCATCGGTTACGAGATCACGCGGACCAAGGTGCGCCGCCTGCCTTCCGCCCAATGGCCGCGCTGCCCCACCGCGTGAGCGCGCGGGCGGGCATCGTCGTGACGGGCACCGAGGTCCTCACGGGCCGCGTGAGCGACCGCAACGGGCCGTGGCTGTCCGAGCGCCTGCGCGAGGCCGGCATCGACCACGCGTACACGCTGATCGTCGGCGACCGCCGCGAGGACATGGACGAGGCGCTGCGCTTCCTGGCCGCGCGCGGGGTCGACGTCGTCGTCACCAGCGGCGGCCTGGGACCGACCGCCGACGACCTCACCGCCGAGGTCGTGGGCGCCTTCGCGGGACGGCCGATGGTCCTCGACGATGCCCTGGAGGAGCGCATCGCCGAGATCCTGCGTCCACTGATGTCGCGCTGGCCGGACCTCGATCCCGAGGCGATCCGCGCCTCCAATCGCAAGCAGGCGGTGGTGCCCGAGGGCGCGACGGTGCTCGAGCCGGTCGGCACCGCGCCCGGGCTCGTGGTGCCCGTCGACCACGGGCCGACGATCGTCGTGCTGCCCGGCCCGCCGCGCGAGCTGCACGCCATGTGGCCCGCCGCCGTGGCCACCGAGGCCTTCCGCGCGGCGGCGACGGGCGCGGTCGAGTTGCGCCAGGAGATGCTGCGCCTGTTCGGCATCCCCGAGTCCGAGATCGCCGAGACGCTGCGGCTCGCCGAGGACGCCTACGGCCTGGAGGGGCTGGAGATCACCACCTGCCTGCGCCGCGGCGAGATCGAGGTCGTCACGCGCTTCTCGCCCGCCGAGGCGCCACTCTACGCGCGCTTCGTGGAGACCGTCCGCGAGCGCCATGCCGACACGCTGTTCTCCGACGACGGCCGCACGGTCGACCAGCAGGTGGCCGATGTGCTGCGCTCGCGCGGGCTGACCATCGCCACGGCCGAGTCGTGCACCGGCGGGCTGCTGGCCGGCCGGCTGACCGAGCTCGCCGGCTCCTCGGACTACGTGCTGGGCGGGCTCGTCGTCTACTCCAACGAGGCGAAGGCCACGCTGGCGGGCGTCGATCCGGCCGTCATCGAACGCGTCGGGGCGGTGTCGCCCGAGGTCGCCGAGGCGCTGGCCGACGGTGCGCGGGCGCGGCTGACCGCGGACGTCGGCGTCGGGATCACCGGGGTCGCGGGGCCGGGTGGCGGGACCGAGGCCAAGCCCGTGGGGCTCGTGTGCATCAGCGTGACGGCGGCGGACGCGCGCCTCACGCGCAGCGTCAACCTCCCGGGCGACCGGGCCGACGTGCGTGACCGCTCGACCACCGTCGCCATCCACCTCGTCCGCCGGCTCTTGCTGGGGGAGGGAGCGGGCACCACGCGATGAGCGCGCGCCTCTTCGCGGCGCTCGAGCTTCCGGCCGACGTCCGCGCCGCGCTGGCGGGCTTCGGACGCGAGGCGGCGGACAACGATCGCGCGCTGCGCCCGTCGCGGGCCGACGCGCTGCACCTCACGCTCGCCTTCCTCGGCCACCGCGCGCTCGACGAGATCGATCCCGCGTGCGCGGTCGTGCGCGGCATCGCAGGGTCGCCGGCGCCGGTGCTGACGCTGGCGGGGGCGCTGTGGCTGGCTCCGCGGCGCCCGCACGTCCTGACGGTGGGTCTGGAGGATGCCGACGGCGTGCTCGGCTCGCTCCAGGCCACAATCGTTGCGCGTCTGGCCGATGCCCTGCCGTGGCAGCCGGAGGCGCGGCCCTTCCGCGCGCACGTCACGGTCGCGCGGGTCCGGCGCGACTGGCGCCCGCGCGTGGACGACCTGCCCGAGGCGCCGCGGGCGACCTTCACCGCCGGGGCGGTGGTGCTCTTCCGCTCGCACCTGGGCGGTGGCGGGCCCTCGCGCTATGAGGCGCTCGAGCGGGCTGAGCTGGCGGCTGGCTGTAGTACCTGAGCACGTGTTCGTTGTTCTGGCTGGGATCGGTTCCTGGGTAAGCGTCCCGTCCTGTGGTCGTCAGACGACCTCTACTAGTCGGGACGGTTGGCCTGCGGTCGCTCGCGAGACGACCGCGCCAGCACTCCGACGCTACGTCGGAGCGACATGCGTGCAGCGGTGCCCGGCCCTGGGAATCGTCGCCGTTGCGCAGTTGAACGGCCGCGCCTGCGCACTTTTGTGACGAACGCGCGTAGAGCCGTGACACGAACGTGTGTACGGTCGGGTTCCGTCCGATCCGGCCACGACACTGCACTGCTCACGAAGCACCAACCCCAGAGAGGTCCGCAACCGCATGCCCACCGAAGAGGAGAAGGCCCTCAAGGCCCGCGACGCCGCCCTGCAGGGCGCGCTCACCCAGATCGAGCGCCAGTTCGGCAAGGGCACCGTCATGCGCATGGGCGACGAAGGCGCGCAGGTCCGCGTGAACGCGATCCCCACCGGCGCGCTGTCGCTCGACCTCGCGCTGGGCATCGGCGGCGTCCCCCGTGGGCGCATCGTGGAGGTCTTCGGCCCGGAGTCCTCGGGCAAGACGACGCTGATCTACCACGTCCTCGCCGAGGCCCAGAAGCTCGGCGGCGTCTGCGCCTTCATCGACGCCGAGCATGCGATGGACCCGTTGTACGCGCGCGAGATCGGCGTCAACATCGACGAGCTGCTCGTCTCCCAGCCCGACTACGGCGAGCAGGGCCTCGAGATCGCCGACATGCTCGTGCGCTCGGGCGCGGTCGACGTCGTGGCCATCGACTCGGTCGCCGCGCTCACGCCGCGCGCCGAGCTCGAGGGCCAGATGGGCGACCAGACCGTCGGCCTGCAGGCGCGGATGATGAGCCAGGCGATGCGCAAGCTGGCCGGCAACCTCAACCGCACGCAGACGCTGTGCATCTTCACCAACCAGATCCGCGAGAAGGTGGGCGTGATGTTCGGCTCGCCGGAGACGCAGCCCGGCGGTCGCGCGCTGAAGTTCTACGCCTCCCAGCGCCTGGACATCCGCCGCATCGAGACCCTCAAGGAGGGCACCGAGGCGGTCGGCAACCGCGTCCGCGTCAAGGTGGTCAAGAACAAGGTCGCCGCGCCCTTCCGCCAGGCCGAGTTCGACATCGAGTTCGGCAAGGGCTTCTCGACGTCGGGCTGCCTGATCGACCTGGGCATCGAGCACAACGTGGTCACCAAGTCGGGCTCGTTCTTCTCCTACGGCGACGAGCGCCTCGGCCAGGGGCGCAACAACGCCAAGGCGTATCTCGACGAGCACGTCGAGATGGCCAAGGAGATCGAGGCCAAGATCTACGAGGCGCTGGGCATCGACCGCGACCTTGTGCAGCCGATCGATCCCGACGCCATGGTGCCCGGCGAGGTGCCGATGGCCGACGTCGACGCTCCGCCCACTCCGATCGAACAGGCGGCGTGACCGACAGCGAACGCCTGCAGCACGCGCTGGACCTGGCCTTCCGCTACCTCGGCCGCCGCGACCGCACGGTGTTCGAGGTGCGCGAGCGCCTGAGCGCCGAAGGGATCGAGCCCGCGGTCATCGATGACGCGGTCGACGAGCTGCACCATCTGGGCTACCTGGACGATGCGCGCTACGCCCAGCGCTTCGCCGAGGACCGGCGCACGATCGACGCCTGGGGGGCCGAGAGGATCGAGCGCGGGCTCCTCGCGGTGGGCGTGGAGCCGGCGCTGATCGCCGCCGCGCTGGGCGAGCGCGACAGCGGCGAGGAGCTCGAAGCGGCGCTCGCCATCCTGCGCCGGCGCTTCGAGCGCCCGCCCGAGCACGACCGCGACCGTGACCGCGCACTCGGGCTGCTCGTCCGCAAGGGCTACGAGCTCGACCTCGCCTACGACGCGGTCCGCGCCTTCGAGCGCGACGCGGCCTGACCCTCGCTTGCGATCAGGCGGGGCCGGGCGCCGCCAGATTGCGCCGAGCTTCGCGCGGTACTACGATCCATCCAGCGAACGACCGCCCGTGAGGGCGACGAAAGACCAGCAAATACGCCTATTTCCGTCCCTGGCAGCTTCAGCTTCGACGCAATCACCATGACAGCCACAACCGGGCGAACCCGCCCGTCGACACCCACCACCACCGAACACCGCCAGCGCACCTGAAGCGCGGCCTCCCGGCCGCACGCCGCCCTTCGTCTCTTTCCGCCGCCCGCGCGGCCGGTCGTCCGCTTCATGAACCACGGAAGACCGTCTGGGCTGGGCGCCACCCCGGCTCGCGGGGAGAGGACACGGCAATGGAACTCGTCATCGCGGCGGCCGTCCTGGCACTCGGCCTCGTCGCGGCCGCCACGCTGTACGGGCGCGGACGGCTCGCCACGGCCAACGGCGGCGGGCATGCCGACGCGCCGGCCGTCGACGCCGGGCGCCGCGAAGCGGCGGCGGCCGCCGCAGCGGCCGACGTGCGCGCCTCCGAGCGGGCGAAGTCGCTGGAGCGCACGCTCGACCGCCGGTCGGCCGAGCTCGACGCGCGCGAGCGCGATCTCGAGGCGCACGTGGAGCGCCTCGCCGCGCAGGAGGAGGAGCTGGCCCACCTGCGCGACGAGCACGAGCGCGCGCTGGAGCGCGTGGCCGGCCTGAGCGCGGGCCAGGCCAAGCAGGCGCTGCTCAAGGAGGTCGAGGACCAGGCCCGCCACGACTCGGCCAAGATCCTGCGCGCCGTCGAGGAGGAGACCAAGCGCGACGCCGAGCGCCGCGTGCGCTCGATCCTCTCGGTGGCCATGCAGCGCCTGGCCGCCAGCCATGCCGCCGAGACGACGGTCTCGGTCGTGCAGCTGCCCAGCGACGACATGAAGGGGCGCATCATCGGCCGCGAGGGGCGCAACATCCGCGCGCTGGAGAACCTCACCGGCGTCGACTTCATCATCGACGACACCCCCAACGCCGTGGTCCTCAGCGCCTTCGACGGCGTGCGCCGCGAGGTCGCCCGCATGACGCTCGAGAAGCTCCTGCAGGACGGGCGCATCCATCCCGCGCGAATCGAGGAGACCTACTACCAGGCGAAGTCCGAGCTCGAGTCCCACATCACCGAGCTGGGGGAGAAGGCGGTCTTCGAGGCCGACGTGCAGGGCCTGGACCCCGAGTTGACCAAGCTCCTGGGCCGCCTGCGCTTCCGCACCTCCTACGGCCAGAACGTGCTCGCGCACTCCGTCGAATGCGCGCAACTGGCGGCGATCATGGCCCACGAGCTGGGGGCCAGCGCCAAGACCGCGCGCCGCGCCGCGCTGCTGCACGACATCGGCAAGGCCGTCTCGCACGAGATCGAGGGCCCGCACGCCCTCGTCGGCGGGGACCTGGCGCGCCGCCACGGCGAGCCCGAGGCCGTGGCCCACGCCATGGAGGCCCACCACAACGAGGTCGAGCCCCAGACCGTCGAGGCGGTCATCGTCCAGTCGGCCGACGCGCTGTCCGGCGCGCGCCCGGGGGCGCGGGGCGAGTCGCTGGAGCAGTACGTCAAGCGCCTGCGCGACCTGGAGCAGATCGCCACCCGTCACGAGGGCGTCGACAAGGTCTACGCGATGCAGGCCGGGCGCGAGATCCGCGTCATCGTCGCGCCCAACGCTATCGACGACGACGCCGCGATCCTCCTCAGCCGGTCGATCGCGCGCGACATCGAGAAGGAGCTCGAGTACCCCGGGCAGATCAAGGTCACCGTCATCCGCGAGTCGCGCGCGGTGGATTACGCCAAGTAGGACTGATATCCACCGACGATGGGACTCCTCGACTTCCTGCGCCGCAGGCGGCCGGCCGACCGCGACGTCGCCACCGGCTCCACCACTACCGACTCGTCGCTGACGACCGGGGCGGTGGGTGCCGCCACGCTCGCCCCGGAGGGCAACGTGCCGCCGGCCGGCGACCACGGCGGGGGCGATCCCGCCACCGGCGGCGACAGCAGGGCCGCGGGCTACGACAGCGGCGGTGGCTTCGAGGGCGGTGGCGCCGACTTCGGCGGCGGCGGCGACTCGGGCGGCGGCGACTCCGGGGGCGGCGGCGGCGGCGACTAGCGTCCCGGCGCCGGTACCCTGAGACGACCCATGGCGGACGCCAAGCGCTTCCACGTCACCACCTTCGGGTGCCAGATGAACGAGCACGACTCCGAGCGCATGAAGGGCATGCTCGAGTCGCTGGGCTACGCCGAGTCGCCGCAGCGCGACGAGGCCGATCTCATCCTCTTCAACACATGCTCGATCCGCGAGGCGGCCGACAGCCGCTTCGTCGCCCACCTGCACCAGGCCAAGGGCGTCAAGCGCGCGCGGCCCGAGGTCGTGATCGGCGTCGGCGGCTGCTGGGCGCAGTCGGTCAAGGACGACGTCTTCCGCCAGTTCCCGTTCGTGGACGTCGCCTTCGGCCCCGGCCAGGTCCACAAGCTGGCCGAGTTCCTGACCTCCGACTCCCTCACGGCGCAGGGCTACTTCGAGTTCGAGGGCTTCACCGGCCATCTCCCGGCCAAGCGCGCCCGCGAGTTCCAGGCGTGGGTGCAGATCTCGGTCGGCTGCAACTGCCGCTGCTCGTACTGCATCGTGCCCTCCACGCGCGGGCGCGAGGTCTCGCGCCCGTTCGACGAGCTCGTCGAGGAGGTCCGCGCGCAGGTCGCCGACGGCGCGCGCGAGGTGACGCTGCTCGGCCAGAACGTCAACTCCTACGGGCGCGACCTGCGGCCGGAGCGCCGCTCGTTCGCCGAGCTGCTGCATGCGCTCGACGCGATCGACGGGCTCGACCGCCTGCGCTACACCAGCCCGCACCCCAAGGACATGCGCGAGGACGTGGTCCGCGCCCACGCCGAGCTCGCCTCGGTGTGCGAGCACATCCACCTGCCGCTGCAGTCGGGCTCGAGCACGATCCTCAAGGCGATGCGCCGCACCTACGACCGTGGCCGCTATCTGGACCGCGTCGCCCTCATCCGCGAGCTCGTGCCCGACTGCGCGATCACGACCGACATCATCGTCGGCTTCCCGGGCGAGACCGAGGAGGACTTCGAGCAGACGCTGGAGGTGTGCGAGGAGGTCGGCTACGACGGCGCCTTCACCTTTGTCTTCTCGCCGCGCCGGGGCACCGAGGCGGCCACGCTGACCGAGGGTCTCGTGCCACACGAGGTCAAGGTGGCGCGCATGGAGCGCCTCGTCGAGGTCGTCCAGCGGCGCGCCGGCGAACGTGCCCAGCGCTTCGTCGGGCGCACGCTCGACGTGCTGGTCGAAGGCCCGTCGCGCACCGACCCCTCCCGGATCCGCGGGCGCTCGCGCCACGGCAAGACGGTGAACTTCACCGGCCTCGCCGCGCCCGGTGAGATCGTGGCGGTCGAGATCCACTCGGCCACGAGCACGACCCTCGCGGGCGAGGAGTCGCTGCTCTCGCGCACGGCGGCCTGACGGTTCGATGGCACGCGTCGCGGTCGTGGGCGTCGGCGCCATCGGTGCCGCCCTGGCGGCGGCGGTGCAGGCCGCGGGCGGGCACGAGCTGCTGCTCTGCGCCCGCCGCCCGATCGAGCGGGTGGTCGTCGACCTGCCCGATGGGTCGTCGGTCGAGCTGTCAGCCCCGCTGCTGACCGACGCGGGCCGCGTCGAGGGACCGGTCGACTGGGTCATCCTGGCGGTCAAGGCCCACCAGACGCAGGGCGCCGCGGACTGGCTGTCGGCGCTGTGCGGCGAGGCCACGACCGTGGCCGTCCTGCAGAACGGCATCGACCACGCCGAGCGCGTCGGCCCCCTGATCGCTGACGCGCAGGTGCTGCCCGTCGTCAACTGGTGTCCGGTGGAACCGGTCGAGCCGGGCCGGGTGCGTCAGCGCGACACCCTGCGCCTCGCGGTGCCGCACGGGCCGGCGGGGGAAGGGCTGGCGGCGCTGCTCGGCGCCCACGCCGAGGTCACCGTCGGCGGCGAGTTCGCGCGCGAGGCGTGGCGCAAGCTGTGCGTCAACGCGGTGTCCGGGGTCATGCCGCTGGCCGGCCGCCCGGCCGAGATCTTCGCCCTCGACGACGTCCGCGAGGTGGCCCGCGCGCTCGCCCGCGAATGCGCCGCCGTGGCCCGCGCGGAGGGCGTCGATCTGTCCGAGCGCGACGCCGACGACGTCATCGCGTGGCTCGAGGCCCTGCCGACCGACGCAGGCTCCTCGATCCTCGCCGACCGAGTCGCGGGCCGCGCCCTGGAGTGGGAGGCGCGCAACGGCGTGATCTGCCGCCTGGGCCGCCGCCACGGCGTGGCGACCCCGGTGGCGGACACGGTCTCCGCGCTGCTGCATGCCGCCAGCGACGGAGGCGCCTGACCGGTCCGTCCGTCCCAGGATCGCGGTAGGGACCGCCCTTTCGGGCGGCCCCCCGCGCAGATCCCAGCGTGCGCGTTAGCGCACTGGGCTGCTGCCTTGGGTGTTGGCGGCGAACCGCGCGTTGGGGAAGGGGTGCGTGCGTTTGGGGGGTGGGAGCCATCGGGCGCTGATCCGCCGCATCCGCGTCCAGGGCATCCGGTGGCGTTGGCTGCGCCTGCGCAGAGCGCGCAGCCAGTGCCGGGTGACCTCGTTGTAGAAGCGGTTGATCCGGTCGCTGTTGCCGGGCACGGCGTAGTAGGCGTAGTGGCCACGAAGGACACTGCCCAGCCACCGGCCCTGCTCAGGGATCGCATGGTGTCGGCGCCGCATGAGCTCGTCCTTGACCTCGCGCAGTTTTCGCCGCATCCGCTTGGCGATCGTGATGCGCTTGAGCATGAACCGCCCGTTCTTGGTCCTCGCGCAACAGTGCGTGAAGCCCAAGAAGTCGAACGTCTCAGGCTTGCCCAGACCGCGGCGGCCCCGGTCGCGGGCGGCGAAGCGCCCGAACTGGATCAGCCGTGTCTTGTCGGCCGTCAAGTCCAAGCTGAAGTCCGCCAGTCGCTGGCGGAGGTCGGCGAGGAACTGGCGGGCATCGTGTTCGCGTTCAAAGCCGACCAGGTAGTCGTCGGCGTAGCGCACGATGATCATCTCGCCGTGCGCGTGTCGCCCTCTGCACTGGTGGGCCCATAGGTCAAAGACGTAGTGCAGGTAGACGTTGGCCAGCAGCGGCGATGCCGATGCTCCCTGCGCCGTCCCGCGCTCTGTTCCTGACCAGATCCCGTCCTCGATGACCCCGGCGGCCAACCATTTCTGGATCAGCCGCAGGACCCTCCGGTCTGCGATGCGGTGCTCGAGGAACCTCATCAGCCAGTCGTGATCGAGTTGGCCGAAGAAGTCGCGGATGTCCGCGTCAAGCACCCAGCTCACCTTGCGCCGATCGATCCCGAACGCCAGAGCGTCCAGCGCGTCATGCGCTGAGCGTCCCGGTCGGAACCCATAGGAGAAGCCGAGAAAGTCCGTCTCATAGATGCCGTTGAGCACCTCCACGACGGCGCGCTGCAGGATCTTGTCCTCCAACGCGGCGACCCCCAACGGACGCGAACTGCCGTCCGGCTTGGGGATATACGCCCTCCTGGTCGGCCTCGCGCGATAACTGCCGCCCTGGACCCGGTCGTGCAGGCTCTGAACATTGTCCTCCAGATCCCGCCCGTAGTCCCCCCACGCCACGTCGTCGACCCCGGTCGCGGCCCGCGGGTTCAACGCCCGATAGGCCTCCCGCAACCGGTCGACATCAACGTGGTGCAGCAGCGCGGTGAACCGTGCCTTCTTATCCCTGCGCGCCATCCGGCGCACGCGATCCAGCGCACTGGGCACGCCGGTTCCGGCGCTGTGTCCGGAGCGTGTTTTGCTGGCCGCGTTTCCCTTGGCCGGCCTCCTTCCCTCCACCACCTCCGCAGCCGCAGACGCGGCGTTGTTCGGCGGCTTCGCCGGTACTACGAGGCCGTCTGACTTCCCGTCGTCGTGCATCAGGGGATTACCGCCTCGGCGTTCCCCCTGCGGCCCAACGCCGCCCGCCATGCCACCCCGCGAACCCAAAGGGACGGGGCATCGACGACCGGCGCGGGCAACGACGGGATCTCCCCGTTCTCGCGGATGGAGTTTCCACGCATGCCTGGGTTCTTCGACCGCGCGGGACCCAGCAGCAACTCGCGCATAACGCTGCCGCCGGTGTTGCCTTCCGCCTTCACAACGGCGTCGGCGCCCCGAGACCATGGATTTCGCGGCTCAATAGCCCCGCCTACGCGTGCCCCTGTCAACGCTTCGCCGACGCCCTCACGGACTCCGACGCATGACTCAGGGCCACCGTGGATCGCTACTCCTTCGATGTCGGACTCTTTCATTCCTAACTCCATCCCGGTTCATCCGGGCGCTCTGCGAACATATGTTCGTGCGTTGGGACAACCTCACGATCGAAGCCCAGGAGGGCACCGCGCTGCCCGGCTACCGCGAGCCGGCGGTCGTGCGCCACTTCGACGCCCCCGAGGCGCTCGACACCCGCTTCTACGAGGTCCGCGCCAAGTCTGCGCTCAACCGCGTCCCCGAGCGCTCGCGGATGCCCTTCCGCTGGACCATCAACGCTTACCGCGGATGCAGCCATGCCTGCGTTTACTGCCTCCAGGGCGACACGCCGATCCTGATGGCCGATGGGCGAACCAGGCCGATCGCTCAGCTGTCCGTGGGTGATCGCATCGTCGGGACGGAGCGGCAGGGTCACGACCGCAGGTACGTCACGACCGACGTGCTCGCGCAGTGGTCGACGATCAAGCCCGCGCACCGCGTGACACTCGAGGACGGCACCGAGCTCGTCGCTGGCGCCGACCATCGCTTCCTGACGAACCGCGGGTGGAAGTTCGTCACCGGCGGTGGCGGCGGTCCGGATCAGCGCCCACACCTCACGGTCAACAACGAGTTGCTCGGCACCGGTCGCTACGCCTCGCCTCCTGCGTGTTCCGGCGACTATCGGCGCGGCTATCTCTGTGGGCTGATACGCGGCGACGAGCACATCGGCAAATACTCGTACTCGCGACCTGGCCGGGCCCGCGACGAGCATCACCGCTTTCGGCTGGCGTTGTGCGACGACGAGGCGCTCGACCGAGCGCAGTCCTATCTCTGCCGTGAGGGAGTCGCCACGCACGCCTTCGCGTTCCACGAGGCGACAGCCACGACCCGCGGCGCACGGGCGATCCGCACGTCGGCCCGTGCGAGTGTCGAGCGCGTCAGGCAGGTGGCGGCGTTCCCACTGTCGCCGAGCGACGACTGGCGCAAGGGGCTTCTGGCCGGGATCTTCGACGCGGAAGGCTCATGCGGCGCGCAGGCACTGCGGATCTCGAATACCGACCAGCTCATTCTGGACTGGACCGCGGCCTGCCTCGGGCACTTCGGCTTCGATCACGTGGAGGAACCAAGGCGGCATGCGGGGCTCACGTGCGTTCGCGTCGGCGGCGGCCTCCGCGAGCGGCTCCGCTTCTTCCATCTCACGGATCCTGCGATCACACGCAAGCGCACCGTTCAGGGGATGGCGCTGAAGTCCGATGCGAGGACGCGCGTAGCGAGCATCGAGCCGCTCGAAGGTGCAATGCGCCTCTACGACATCACGACGGGTACCGGTGACTTCATCGCCAATGGCGTGGTCAGCCACAACTGCTTCGCCCGGCCAACCCACACCTACCTGGACTTCAACGCGGGCCGCGACTTCGAGAAGGAGATCGTGGTCAAGGTCAACGTCCCCGAGGTGCTGCGCGTCGAGCTGGCGCGGCCGTCGTGGAAGGGCGAGCACATCGCGATGGGGACCAACACCGACCCCTACCAGTGGGTCGAGGGGCGGTACAAGCTCATGCGCGGAATCTGGGAGGCGCTGCGCGATGCGGCGAACCCGTGCTCGGTCCTGACCAAGTCGCCGCTGCTGCTGCGCGACCTGGATCTCATGAAGGAGGTCGCCGCGGTCACGGACATCAGCGCGAACCTCTCCGTGCCCACCATCGACGAGAAGGCGTGGCGGGCCAGCGAGCCGCACACGCCACACCCGCGCGCGCGGCTGGAGGCGGTGGCCGAGCTCAACCGGGCGGGCATCCCGACGGGCATCCTGGTCGCGCCGCTGATGTCGGGGATCAACGACGACCCCCGTCAGGTCGAGGAGATCCTGCGGGTGGCGGGGGAGGCCGGAGCGACGGGGGTCAGCGGCATCGCGTTGCACCTGCGCGGCGAGGTGCGCGGCATCTTCATGGAGTGGCTGCGCTCCTACCGCCCCGACCTCGTCGAGCGCTACGAGGAGCTCTATGCACGCAGCGCGTACGCGCCACGGGTAGAGCAGGAGCGCCTCGGCGCGCTGGTGCGCCGCGCCCGGGCGCGATCGGCCGGCGCCTTCCGGCGCGATCCATGGCGCGACCATGCGGCGCGGAAACCCGCTCCCGCTGCGGCGCAGGTGCCCGAGCAGGCGCGGCGGGCGCCGGCGGCGGAGCAGACGAAGCTGTTCTGAACGGGCGCCGCAGCCGGCCGGGCACTGTGATCACCGTCACACGGAGGTCGCGATACCGACCGGGCAGGGTGGTGTTGTCCTTGTACGTAGGCGCTCATCACAACCGCGCTCATCACTCATGAAGCAGCTCTTCGACACCCAGAGCCACTCCTGACGCGAGGCCGGGCTCGCGCGCCAGCTCAGCGTCCGCGCCGTGAAGCGCGCGCGCATCCAGGCCATCGTCATGGTCCCGGTCCTGATCGGGATCCTGGTCGCCTGGGGCTACCGCGACCAGCTTTTCGGCTCCGCGTACGAGACGCCCGTGCAGATCGCGACGACGGTCGTGCTCATCGTCCTGGGCTGGCAGATCGCGCGCGACGTCGGGCGCGCGCTCGGACCGACGCTGTTCCGCCGGCTCGATCCGGGGACGGCGGGGACCGTGGGGTTCCTCATCCGCCTGGTCTTCGTCGGCCTGGCCATCATCGTCGCGCTGCGCGTCGCCGGGCTCGACCCGCGCACGCTGGCGGTCGGCGGCGCGTTCACCGCGGTCATCGTCGGTCTCGCGGCGCAGCAGACGCTGGGCAACCTGATCGCGGGGACCGTGCTGCTCAGCGTGCGTCCGTTCCGCGTCGGCGAGCGGGTGCGGCTGCAGGGCGGCGGCATCGCGGGTCAGATCGAGGGGATCGTCAGCTCGCTGGGCCTGCTCTACACGACGTTCGCGCAGGGCGACGATCACGTGATGATTCCCAACTCGGTGGTCCTCAACGTGGCCATCGTGCCGCTGCGCGAGCCCGACGGCGTCGATCTACGCGCCCGCCTGGCGAACGGCGTCACGCCGCTGGAGGTCCAGCAGCTGCTCGACGAGAGCATCGAGACCCCGATCCGCGACCGCCCGCAGATCGTGCTCGAGGAGATCGACGGCGACGAGGTCGTGGTCCGCATCTCGGCCACGCCGGAGCGCCCGTCGGACGGCCCGCGGCTGGCCAGCGAGGTGCTCGAGGCCGTGGCCGCCCAGACGGCCCGCGCCGCCGAGCCCAGCCCCGCCTGATCAACCGCCGGGGCGCTGCGTCAGGGCACCTGTCAAGTTCCCTGACAGGGCCTCAGACCTGTGGTAGGACATGCCGCGCAAGCGACATCCCCTCACAGGAGGCACGCCATGAAGCTCCTCGGTCGCTCCCATCTGATCGCGTTCGCGGCGATCACGATCATGGCGGTGGGCGTCGGCGCGGCGCTCGCCAACACGCAGCATCACCAGCCGCCGGCGCAGGGCGCCAGGCACGGGGCGCACGGGCCGTGCTCGCCGGCGCAGGTCGCCCGCAACAAGGCCACGGTGGTCGCCTACTACACGACCGCGTTCAACGACAAGAAGCCGGAAGAGGCGGTGGCCAAGTACGGCGGGCCGGTGTACATCCAGCACAACCCGCAGGCGGCCGAGGGCTTCGACGCCTTCATCGCGTTCGTCAAGTTCTACACCGGGCAGAACCCGCAGCTGCACGTCGACATCAAGCGCGTCATCGGCGAGTGCAACATGGTCGTCACCCACAGCCACATCACGCTGTCGCCGACGGACCGCGGCCAGGCGGTGGCCGACTTCTTCCGCCTCAACCGCCAGGGCAAGGTCGTCGAGCACTGGGACGTGATCCAGCCGGTCCCCGAGACCTCCGCGAACGACAACACGATGTTCTAATCGCGCGGTGTTCGTGTTCGGTCAGCGCACGAATGTGCGATATGCGGAGTGGATATCCTCGTGGGCCAAGTGGCTGACGAGTTCGACGTAGCGATCGCCGGTGGCGGCATCGGCGCCCTCACCGCCGCGGTGCACTCCGCGCGCATGGGCCGCTCGACCCTGGTGCTCGGCGGCCGCGCGCCCGGCGGGTTGCTGCTCAGCATCGAGCGCATCGACGGCGTGCCCGGGTTCCCCGAGGGCGTCGCGGGCTATGAGCTGTGTCCGATGCTCCAGGAGCAGGCCGCCGACGACGGGGCCGAGGTCCGGATGGCCGAGCTCGAAGGCCTCGAGCCCGCGGGCGCGGGCTGGCGCCTGGCGACGAGCGACGGCGACATCGCGGCGCGCGCCGTGATCCTGGCCACCGGGGCCCGCCTGAGGGCGCTCGGCGTCGACGGCGAGGAGCGCCTGCAGGGACGCGGCGTCAGCCACTGCGCCAGCTGCGACGCGCCGCTGATGCGCGACCGCACCGTGGGCGTGGTGGGCGGCGGCGACTCCGCCCTGCAGGAGGCGCTCACGCTGGCCGACGCCGTCGGCGAGGTGATCGTCCTGCACCGCGGCGATGCGCTGTCGGCGCAGGCCGCCTATCGCGAGCCCGCCCTCGCGCACCCCAAGATCAGCGTCCGCTACGGCACCGTGGTCGAGGAGGTCCTCGGCGACGACGCGGTCGGCGGCGTGCGCATCCGCGACGCGGCATCGGGCGAGACGCAGGACCTCGACCTGGGCGGCCTGTTCATCTACGTCGGGCTCGAGCCCAACAGCGCCTACGCGCGCGACCTGCTCGAGCTCGACGCCGACGGGCGCATCCCGACCGACGGGAGCATGCAGACCGAGCTCGCGGGCGTGTTCGCGGCCGGCATCGTGCGCCGCGGCTCCTTGGGCCAGGCGGCGATCTCGGCCGGCGAGGGCGCGGCGGCGGCCAAGGCGGCGCACCGCCACCTGGGCGGCGAGCCCGGGGGGCAGGAATCGGCACCGGCGGCCGCGGCCGCACGAGGCAACGGAGGCTCACATGGCTGAGAAGCTCACCGTCCACGACCCGCGCGGCTATCCGCCGAAGGTCACCGGCAAGCCGCTGGCTCCGCGCCTGCAGACCCTCGAGGGCCAGACGCTCTACCTCGTCGACTGCCTGTTCGACAACTCCGAGGCCTTCGTCGAGCAGCTGCACGCGTGGTTCTCCGAGCACATGCCCGGCGTGGACATCAAGCGCATCCAGCCGCGCGAGAGCTGGGTCGACGACCCCGACATGTGCGCCGCGATCCAGGCCGACGGGGACGCCGCCGTCTTGGCGGTGGGTCTTTGAAGCACCTGTAGCCCGACGGTCGTCGGGCTCGCGACGTCTCTGGAGAGCAACTACGGGATCCCGACGGTCGCCGTGCACACGCACGTCTTCGCCCGCCTCGCGCGGTCGGTGGCGCGGGCCAACGGCATGCCGACGACGCGCCAGGTCTTCGTGCCCCAGCCGGTGGTCGGGCGCTCCGACGGCGAGCTGCGCGCCTACGTCGACGGCGAGGATCCGGTCAACGGCGGGCCGTTCATGCAGCTCGTCGTCGAAGGGCTCACCAAGCCGCTCGACGACGAGGACCTCGCCGGCCTGTCGTTCGATCGCTCCGCCCAGCCGTTGCTCGACCCCGACACCGAGGAGAATCTCCAGCAGCTGTTCGTCGCCGAGCGCTGGACGGACTTCCTCCCGATCGTGCTGCCCACCGAGGAGCGCGTCGAGGCCATGCTCGCGGGCACCAGCCACCCCCGCGACGAGGTCGTCGGGCGCCTGCGGCCCACGGCATTCCGCGAGTTCTGGGAGTTCACGGTCGAGAAGGTCGCCGTCAACGCGGTCATGGCCGGCGCGCGGCCGGAGTACCTGCCGGTGATCCTGGCCGCGCTGGCCAGCGGGATGACGGGGCGCTCGAGCTCGACGACGTCCTTCGCCACCCTTGCGATGGTCAACGGCCCGATCCGCAACGAGATCGGCATGAACTCCGGCATCGGCACCTTCGGGCCCTACAACCACGCCAACGCGACGATCGGCCGCGCGTACAGCATGGGCTCGGCCAATCTGCAGGGCGGATCGGTCCCCGGTGAGACCTACATGGGCTCGCAGGGGAACTCCTACGCCTACAGCGCGGCCTTCGCCGAGAACGAAGAGCGCAGCCCGTGGACGCCGTTCCACGTCCAGCACGGCTACGAGGCGACCGACAGCACGGTGAGCCTGTTCCTCGGCGGCTGGTACACGCAGTTCGGCACCATCCGCGACGACACCTGGCAGGAGCGCTTCCGCGGCCAGCTCGCCGCATGCGATCCGTTCATCGGCCCGATCGTCGCCCTCGACCCGCTGGCGGCGAACAAGCTCGTCGAGTACGGGTTCGACACGCGCGAGAAGCTCGTGGACTGGCTGGCCGAGAGCTCGTTGCGCCCGGCGCGCGAGTACTGGGACAACCAGTGGATGCAGACGCTCGTGCGCCCATGGGCGGTGCTCGGCCAGGAGCCGTTCGCCACCCACCTGAAGGCCGACCCCGACGAGCCCGTGCAGACGTTCCGCCCGCAGGACATCAGCGTGGTCGTGGTCGGCGGCGAGAGCGGCGGGACCTACAAGATGCTCGCCGGCTCGCTGCGCGACTCGATGGTCAAGATCGACGACTGGCGCTAGACCGGCCAGCGGCCGATCGCGCGTCCGCGAGCGCCATGTAGGCCAGCCAGCGCTGCTCGGGCTCGCCCCAGTCGCTGTAGTAGTCCGCCACGACGTCGCGCCCTGCGAACGCCTCGGGCAGCGCCTCGGCCAGGCCGCGGACGAAGCGCTCGGAGTCCACGCCTAGCGCTTGTGCTTCTGCATGGCGACGTGCTGCTCGGCGATCCGCGACCCGCCGAGCCTGCGACTGACCGATGCGGCGAGGTCGGGGGCGACGCCGGCCACGATCGCCCCGGCCCGGAGGCTCACCGGAGCGACGTCGATCTCGCCGCGGTTGCGTTCGATCGCGCTGACGACGGCGTCGGCGACCGCGTCGGGCGCCACCGTGCCCATGCCGGGCGGGAGCTTCGTCCCCGTGTCGTGGAACATGCCCGCGCCGCGGACGAAGCCCGGGAAGATCGCGCTGACGCCGACGCCGCTGGGGTGCAGGTCCTGGCGCAGGCTCTGGGCGAATCCGCGCAGGCCGAACTTCGTCGCGCTGTAGACCGAGCTGCGCGGCGCGCCGACCTTGCCGGCCAGCGACGACATGAAGACGAGGTGGCCGCTGCGGCGCGCGACCATGTGCTCGGCGAGCTCGCGTGCGAGGACCATCGGCGCACGCAGGTTCACCGCGAGCGCGCGGTCGATCTGCTCGACGGTGAACGACATGAGCTGGCCGGTGCCCGGCAGGCCCGCGTTGGCTACCAGCACGTCGACGTCCGCGCATTCGCTCGCCAGCCGCTGCACGGCCGCGGGGTCGGCGAGGTCGACCGCGAGCGCGCGCGCCTGCGTCTCGGCGGCGATGAGCTCGAGGACGTCCGCGCGCCGGCCCGTCAGCACGAGCTCCGCGCCCGCCGCCCGCAGACGGCGGGCGATGGCGTGGCCGAGCCCACCGGTCGCGCCGGTGAGCAGCACGCTGCGCCCTGCCAGGTTCACGGGGGGAACACTGCCACAGTCGCCGTGAAGCCGTGCAGGAACGGGTCGCCGCCCACGGGGCCGATCTCGCCGGCCGCGAAGAAGCCCGCCGCGGGGGCGCCGGCGAGCTCCTCGTCCAGCGTGATGGCGTCGTGGTCGGGCGTCCCGAACATCGCCTCGCCGCGTCCGTTGCAGGTGAAGACGAGCGCCCCGGCCGGCGTACCGCCGCCCAGCGCCTCGCGCCGCAGGCAGAGGGCCGCGCGGAGGTCGAGATCGGCCGAGACCGCGTCGCGCGCGTGCAGGCGCACCACGGTCCCCGCCTGCACCGGCGCGCCGACCGTCAGCGTGCCGGCGTCGGGGTCGGCGCCGATCACGCCGCGCACGAGGAAGTCGCCCTGCTCGTACTCGGGCTTGCCGCCGCCGATGACGATCCCGAGCAGCAGCCCGCTCGCGACCAGCGCCTGCTGGTGAGGGCCGAGCCCCGCGATGGCCTCGCGCAGGGTCTCGAGCGCCGGGCGCCCGGCGAGCTCGCGGATGACGTGGCCATCGGCCGCCGTGACGGTCAGCTCGGGGCCGACCGGCGCGGCGCCCTGCGAGACGCACGGCATCACCTCGACCCCGGCGAAGGCGAGCCCCACGGCGCCGTCCCCGCACAGGCGGTCGCCGAGAAACAGCGCGGCGTTGCCGTCGAGCGTGCGCGCGCTGGCGATGCCACCGAGGACCGGGACGCCCGGGACGCGCCGCGCCAGCTCGCCCAGCACGACGTCGGTCGGGAACGAATAGGGATCCGGGAGCAGGACGACGGCGGTCGCGTCGTCGAGCTCGGGCAGCCCGCCGACGGCGATCGCGTCCGCCCCCTGGGTCACGTCGAGGTGGAAGGCCTCGGCGCGGCCGCCGCCCAGCGCGGCGGCCCATACCGCCACGGCGGTGCCGCGCTCGATCTCGCGACCGTCGCCGACGACGCCGCCGGCGCCGCAACCGATCAGCACGGGTGGCGCGAGCGCTTCGTGCACTCCCTCGAGCGTGGCCTCGGGCGCGGCCAGATGCGCTCCGGAGGCGAAGACGCAGACGACGTCGGCGCGCGCGCCCGCGAGCGCCGCGTGGGCCTGCTGACCCGCCTCGATCGCCGCGAGGCGCTGGTCGGAGCCGGTCGACAGCCCGCAGCCGATGCGCACGCTCACGCGCCGGACGATACTCCTGCCCCGTGGCCGCTTCCGCGCCTTCCGTGCTGGCGATCTTCGGGCCGACCGGCGTGGGAAAGACGGCGCTCGCCTTCGCCGTCGCCGAGCGGATGCGCAGCCGCGGCGAGCGGCCGGTCGCGGTGTCGGCCGATGCGCTGCAGGTCTACCAGGGCCTCGAGACGCTCACGGGCGTACCGTCGGCCGCCGAGCGCGCGCGCCTGGACCACCGCCTGGTCTCGATCCTGCCCGTCGACGCGCGCTTCTCGGTCGGCGAGTACGCCGAGCTCGCGCACGCGGAGATCGACGCGCTGGTCGCGCAGCACGCCTTCCCGATCGTGGTCGGCGGCACCGGCCTGTACCTGCGCGCTGCACTGGCGCAGCTCGACCTGCGCCCCGCGGCCCCCGGCGAGGTGCGCGCGCGCTGGGAGGCCGAGCTCGCCCGCCGCGGGCCCGAGGCGCTGCACGCGGAGCTTGCGCGCCGCGCGCCGTGGGCCGGCGCGTCCGTCGACCCGCGCGACCGCAGCCGGATCGTGCGCCTGCTCGAGCTCGACGAGCTGGGCGAGCTCGAGCCGCCGACGGGGCCCAATCAGCTCTGGACGTCGGACACGCGCCATCCCACGCGCCTGGTCGGCCTCGTCATGGACCGCGAAGCGCTCTACGCGCGGATCGACGCCCGGGTCGACGCGATGGTGGCCGCGGGCGCCGCCCGCGAGGTGCGCGCCGCCCACGCCGCCGGGGCTTCGGAGACAGCTCGCAAGGCTCTGGGCTTCGACGAGCTGCTGGCCGGCGACGTCGAGGCGATGAAGCGCCGTACCCGCAACCTCGCGCGCCGCCAGCTCACGTGGATGCGCAAGCTGGCGGGTGTCGAAGTGATCGATGCGACGGGCCGCGACCCGGGGGAGATGGCCGAGATGCTGCTTCCGGACGCGAAATAGCGAGAACCGGCGCATCGGAGATGGGCGAATGTCATGCTCGACCAATGAACGGTCACGTTCGTCTACTCCTGGCCGGCGTCGCTGCCGCTGTCGCACTCCTGGGCCCGTCCCCGGCGTCCGCCCGCGACGCGATCGTCACGTCCTTCGACGGCGCGCCGATCAGCGCCAGCTTCTTCCCGGCCGAGGGCCTCGCGCCGGGCCAGAAGGCGCCGACGATCCTCGAGACGCACGGCTGGGGCGCGGTCCGCGACAAGGGCGAGAACAGCTCCACGTTGGCGGCCGTCGGCCAGGTCGGCCTCGGGCCACTGCGCCGCGCCGGGTTCAACGTCCTGACCTGGGACTCGCGCGGCTTCGGCGAGTCGGGCGGGACGGTCGAGGTCGACTCCAAGGACTTCGAGGGCCGCGACGTCTCGGCCCTCCTGGACTGGCTCGCCACGCAGCCCGAGCAGCAGCTCGATGCGCCGGGCGATCCGCGCGCGGGCATGACCGGCGCCTCCTACGCGGGCGGGATCGAGCTCGTCGCGGCCGGCATCGACCGCCGCATCGACGCCATCGCGCCGGCCATCGCCTGGCACTCGCTGCTCACCGCGCTGTATCGCGACGACATCGTCAAGGGCAGCTGGGCGGCGGCGCTCTCGGGCCTGGGCATCCCCACCGCGACCGCGCTGGGCGTCAGCAGCCCCGCCGGTGTGCAGACCGGCACCGTGGACCCGCACATCACCTCCGCCCTCGGCGAGGGTCTGGCCACCGGTCACCTGTCGCCCGAGAACCGGGCGTGGTTCGAGAGCCGCGGGCCGGGCGACGCGCTCGTCTCGCAGATCCGCGTGCCGACGCTGCTCGTGCAGGGAACCGCCGACACCCTCTTCACGCCGAGCGAGGCGATCCGCAACTTCGAGCAGCTCGAGCCCAGCGGCGTGCCCCTGCACATGCTGTGGTTCTGCGGCGGCCACGGGGTGTGCCTGACGCAGGGCGACAACAGCCGCGTCGAGAGCCGGGTCATCGGCTGGCTGCGCCGCTGGCTCATGAACGACCACGCCGCCGACGCCGACCCCGCCTTCGAGTGGCTGGCCGACGACGGCCAGTGGCGCAGCGCCTCCGGCTGGCCGCTGGCGCCCGGGACCCCCATGACCGCTACGGGCTCGGGCACGCTGAGCTTCAGCCCGGCCGACACGGCGTCCTCGGGCCTCGCCGTGGCCGCCACGCCGTCGCCCAACGCCGTCAACGTCGCGATCCCATCGCCCGCGCAGCACGTCGACGCGGTCGGCGAGCCGAAGCTCGACATCGACTACCGGGGCACCGCCACGGATCCGCGCGGCTACGTCTTCGCCCAGATCGTCGACGAGCAGCGCCATCTGGTGCTCGGCAACCAGGTCACCCCATCGCGGTGACGCTGGACGGCCTCCCACGAACGGTCTCGCGCTCGCTGGAGGGCGTCGCTGCGGCGATCGACCCGGGCGCCCATTACACCCTGCAGATCACCGGCGGCTCGAGCGTCTATGGGCCGGTGCGCTCCGCGGGCAGCGTGGCGCTCAAGCGGATACGCCTGAGCATGCCGTCAGTGCGCCGGTAGCCTCCATGGGCGATGGCCAAGGTCTTCGACGCGATCGAGCCGCGGCTGGCGGCGTGGATCGCCCGCCAGCGCATGTTCTTCGTCGCCACCGCGCCCAGCGGCGACGGCGGCCACGTCAACGTCTCGCCCAAGGGCCCGATGGAGACGCTGCGCGTCCTCGACGAGCACACGGTCGCCTACCTCGATCTCGTCGGCAGCGGCGCGGAGACCGTCGCGCACCTGCACGACAACGGGCGCATCGTCGTCATGCTCTGCGCGTTCGAGGGACCCCCGCGCATCGTGCGCCTGCACGGCCGTGGCGAGGTCCTCGAGGCCGATGCCGTCGAGTTCCCCGACGCCACCGCGCTGCCCCAGCAGCACCGCACGGTGATCCGCGTCGCGGTCGAGCGGATCGCCGACTCGTGCGGGTTCGGCGTGCCGCTCATGACCTACGACGGCGAGCGCCCGCAGTCGCTCGCCTGGGCGCAGAGCAAGCTGGCCAAGGGCGGCCCCGGCGCGCTCGACGAGTACGTCGCGGAGAAGAACGCGGTGAGCATCGACGGGCTGCCCGCGCTCGGCTGACCGCGATGCGCTTCGAGAAGTGGCAGGCGCTCTCCAACGACTACGTGATCGTCGAGGCGTCCGAACTCCACGCGGGCGAGCCGAGCCCCGCGCTCATGGCCGCGCTGTGCGACCGCCACACCGGGATCGGCGCCGACGGCGTGCTCGTGCTCGCGCCGCCCGACGAGCCCGGCTTCGTCGCGCGCCTGCGGATCTTCAACCCCGACGGCTCGGAGGCCGAGCTCAGCGGCAACGGCGCGCGCCAGGCGATCCTCTACCTGCGCCGCACCGGCTGGACCGACGCCCCCCAGTTCTCGATCCAGACCGCCGCCGGCGAGATCCGCCCGACGATCCTCTCCGACACCACCTGCCGCGTTGACATGGGCCGCGCGTCGCTGCGCCAGGCAGGGGAGTCCCACGGCTTTCGCTTCCAGCACCTCGTGATCGGCAACCCGCAGACGGCGATCCACGTCGCCGACCCCGCGACGCTCGAGGCCCTGGACCTCGCCGTCCTCGGCCCCCCGATCGAGACCGACCCCCAGTTCCCCCAGCGCACCAACGTCTCCTGGTTCACCGCGCTCGACGACGCGACGATCCGCGCGCGCATCTTCGAGCGCGGGGTGGGCGAGACGGCCTCGAGCGGAACCGGCGCCTGCGGCGCGGCCATCGCCCACGTCCTGCGCGGAGGCGACTCGCCGGTGACCGTCAAGCTCGACGGCGGCGAGCTCGAGGTCGAGGTCGGAGAGGACCTCCACGTCGACCTGACCGGTTGGGCCGTGCCGGTGTTCAGCGGCGAGATCGACCCGGCGTTCGGGCGCGACCCGTCGTAGCGGCGGCGGCTCGAGAGGCGCGCCCGCAGGGCGCGAACTGTCCCGGATCGGAACCGGAAACCGGGTGCAATCCAGGACCGTTGGGCGGTCCGCGCCCGCCGCGAGGCTCAGACGCTGACCGCGTGCTCGCGCAGCGCCTCGGTCAGTGAGGTCTTGCGATCGGTCGAGGCGCTGCGCTCGCCGATGATGAGCGCGCAGGGGATGCGGTAGGAGCCGGCCGGGAACTTCTTCTTGCGCGTGCCGGGGATGACGATCGCGCGCGGCGGGACCTCGCCGCGCAGCTCGACGGCCTTCTCGCCCCGCACGTCGATGATCGGGGTGGTCGCGGTGAGCACGACGTTGGCGCCGAGCACGGCCTCGTGGCCGACGCGGACGCCTTCGACCACGATGCAGCGCGAGCCGACGAAGGCGCCGTCCTCGACGATCACGGGCGTGGCCTGCAGGGGCTCGAGGACGCCGCCGATGCCGACGCCGCCGGAGATGTGGACGTCAGCGCCGATCTGCGCGCACGAGCCGACGGTGGCCCAGGTGTCGACCATCGTGCCCGAGCCCACCCAGGCGCCCACGTTGACGTAGGAGGGCATGAGGACGGCGCCGGGGGCGACGTAGGCGCCCTGGCGCACGGTGGCCGGCGGCACGACGCGCACGCCGAGCTCGGCCCAGCCGGTCTTCAGCGGCATCTTGTCGTGGTACTCGTAGGGGCCGACCTCGATGGTCTCCATGCCGCGGGTGCGGAACGAGAGCAGGATCGCCTTCTTGGCCCACTCGTTGACGTGCCAGCCGGTGTCGCTGGGCGCCGCGACGCGCACGCTGCCGTCGTCGAGCAGCGACAGCGCCTCCTCGACGGTGGCGGCGGCCTCGTCGCCCAGGTCGCTCGTCGCGCGCTCGAACAGCGCCTCGATCTCGGCGGCGAGGGCGGTCAGGTCGGTGGCGGCGCTCATGCGCCTGATGCTAGGAGGTCGGCGGCGCGGCGGCAGTCCGCCGGGGTGGGGACGAGCGCGATGCGCACGTGGCCCTCGCCGCCGGGGCCGAAGTACGGGCCGGGGGCGACGACGATGCCGTGCTGGTCGAGCAGGCGCAGCGCGTAGCCCTCGGCGTCCTCGCCATTCGGCACGCGCAGCCAGAGGAAGAACGAGGCATCGCCGCCGCTCGGCCTGAGGCCGGCCTCCAGCAGTGCGGGCAGGAGCGCGTCACGCTTGGCCCGGTAGCGCTCGCGGACCTCGGTCACGTGGTCCTCGTCGGCCCACGCCGCCGCGGCCGCGCGCTGGATGAAGGTCTGCGGCGCCACGCCGACGTTCGGGCGGTAGCGCCTGAGCGCGGCGATGATGGCGGGATCGCCGGCGACGAACCCGGAGCGATACCCGGGCATCGAGGAGCGCTTGGAGAGCGTGTTGAGGACGACGACGTTCGTGCGGTCGGCGAGCTGCAGGGCGCTGACGGGCGCCTCGCCCGCGAACCACAGCTCCGAGTAGGCCTCGTCGGAGGCCAGCACGAAGTCGTGCTCGCGCGCCAGCGCGGCGGCACGCTCGTAGAGCGCGGGCGTCGCCGTGGCTGCCGTCGGGTTGTTGGGGTGGTTCAGCCACAACAGCGCGACGCCGTCCCAGTCGACGGCGTCGAGGTCGGGCTGCCAGCCGCGCGCGGGGTCGAGCGGGAGCGCCACCACCTCCGCGCCGGCGAACAGGGCGCCCCGGGCCGCGACGGGATAGGCGGGCGTGGTGACGACGACGCGGTCCCCGCGCCCGGCGACCACCTGGGGGAGGTGGAAGATCGCCTCCTTGGAGCCCTGGGTGGGGATCACCTCGGTGTCGGGGTCCAGCGCCGCGCCGAAGCGCCGCTGCGTCCAGCCCGCGATCGCCGCGCGCAACTCGGGCAGACCGTCGGCGGCCGGGTAGGTCGAGATCGGCTCGGCCGCCAGCGCCTGCTCGAGGGCTCGCGGGATGAAGGCCGGGGTGACCTCCCGCGGCTCGCCGATGCCGAAGTCGATGATGTCGACGCCGCGCGCGGTCGCCGCGAGCTTGGCCTCGGTCAGGCGCAGGAACGGGTAGTTCGCCATGCCGGCGAGGACGGGGTTCAGGCGCATGCGAAGGCCGTGATCGTCTCGTAGCAGCGCACGAGCGCGTCGATGCGCACGTGCTCGTCGCGCGTGTGGGCCTGGGGCGGGTCGCCGGGGCCGAAGTTGACCGCGTCGACGCCGGCGGCGGCGAACTCGGCGACGGGCGTCCAGGCCTGCTTGGGCTCGACCGCGAGGTCGCCGGCGCCGATCAGGCGCTGGGCCATCGGGTTGGCGATCGCCACGGGGGCGCTGGGGGCGTTGCCGTCGATGGCCAGCGTGCCGTGCGGCTCGCACAGCTCGCGCAGCCACGCCTCGGCGGCGTCGGCGCTGCGATCGGGCGCGTAGCGGAAGTTGACGTGGGCGACCGCCTCGGCGGGGACCACGTTGTCGGCGATCCCGCCGGCGACCCGCGTCACCGAGACGACCTCGGTGAAGCGCAGTCCGTCGAACTCGCGCGCATCGGGCGGCACCTGCGCCAGCGCGTTGATCCCGGCGGCCGCCTTGTGGATCGCGTTGTCGGCCAGCCACGGGCGCGCCGAGTGCCCCGAGCGCCCGTGAAAGGTCCACGTCGCGTTGATGTTGCCCAGGCAGCCGGCGTGGATGGCGTTGGCCGTCGGCTCCATGACGACCACGAGGTCCGCGGCGCGCAGGGACGCCTCGCGCTCGAGCAGCCCGGCGAGGGCGCTCTCGGTGACCGCCAGCTCCTCGCGCCCGAAGAAGACGTAGCCGAGGTCGATCGTCGTCGCCTCGCGCGCCAGTGCCAGCTCGATCATCACGGCGAGGGCGCCCTTCATGTCGGCCGCACCGAGCCCGTGGACCGCGTCGGCGTCGCGCCGGCCCGGACGGTTGCCCTGCGCGGGCACCGTGTCGAAGTGGCCGGCCAGGAGCACGAGCGGGCGCTCCCCGCGCTGCGTCGCGCCGGCCACCACGCAGGTGTCGCCCGCGTCGCGCACCTCGACGCCCGCCCCGGTCAGGACGTCGAGGACGTGGGCGGCCAGGGCGGCCTCGTCGCGCGACTCCGACGGGACGTCGACGAGCTCGAGCGTGCGGGCGGCGAGGCGATCGGCCAGGGACACGCCCCGGCAGGCTACCCAGCTAACGCCGGCGGGGCAGGCCGTCGGCCACGGCGTGCAGGCGCGCCGGGTCGGGCGGGCCCGGCGCGGCGCGCTTGTTGGGCGTCGTGTCGGGCGGGCGCATGCTGCGCGGGATCACGTCGCCGTGCTCGAGCGCGGCGGCCCTGAGCCTGCGCGCGGGCACGGCGGGGACCTCGAGCGCGTCGGCCGCCGCGACCAGGAGCCGGCGCTTGGACCCCCACGACATCGGCAGCGCCAGCGCGACGATCATCGCGTGCTGCGCGCGAATCCCGTGGGCGTGCAGCTCGACCTGGCCCCAGAGCGCGACGGCGCCCGCGACGAGCTCGGAGGTCCCCGCCGAGGCCGTGCGCGGGCTCGGCGCGTACCACGCGTAGAACCCGCAGGTGCACCCGTTCTGGGGGGCCGGGCCCTCGTGGGCGGCCTCGCCCAGGCAGCGCGCGGTCTGCAGACCACGACCCCAGCGATCGTCGGCGTGCAGCGACCGCAGCTCCTCACCGTGCAGCCGCCACTGGCGAAAGCCGATGACGGCACGGATCAGGTCGGGAGCGGTGGCCTGCATCGCCGTGCGCGATCAGCGCGCGGGCGACGGCGGCCGCGACGGCGTGGACGGCCGGTCGGGCTCGCGCTCGGGCCGGATCGCGGGCGGCGGCGCAGGCGCCGGCACCTCGACCGGCTCGACCGTGATCGTCCGTGACGGCCCGTCGAGCGAGCCGCGCAGGCGGCGGGCCGGGCGGGGCTCTGAGCGTGTGAACTTCATGGCGGCACCTCTGATGGATCGACGGCGGGGCAAGGGTTCCCCGCAGTCGCCTGCCTCAAAGCATCCTCGTGTCGGAGCGCGTTGTCGAGCGATTCCCGCCGATCGGCCGCGCGCCGATTCTCAGGCTTTTCTTGCGTTGCGTTCATCGGGGCGTGATCTCCCGCTGGGACACTGGATGTGCGGTCACCACCGCGCAAACCGAAAGCAGGCCAGCCATGTCTTCGAGCTCTCTCTTCACGCCAACACCGCCCCCCGCACCCGATGGCGACGAGGCCAGAACACCCGTCCCGCCGCCCCCGCGGCAGCGCTCGATCACGACCCGTGGCCTGGCGGGGCTCGTGGCGCTGACGGCCCTGATCTCGGGCGCCGCGGGCGCCGGCCTGCTTCTCGCCACGGGCGCCGGCGACCATACGACCAGCACCACGATCACCCAGGCAGCCCCGGCGTCGGCCACGACCGCCAGCAGCGAGAGCACGGGCGCCACGGCCCTCAGCGCCAGCGCGCTCTACTCCGCCACGGCGCCGGGCGTGGTCGACATCACCTCGCGCGGGATCACGACGACGTCCGGCGGCGGCTCGCCCTTCGGCGGCCCGTCACAGTCCACGTCGACAGCGACCGGCACCGGCTTCGTCGTCGACGCCAAGGGCCACATCGTCACGGCAGCGCACGTCGTCGACGGCGCGTCCTCGATCACCGTCAAGTTCCAGAACGGGACAACGCGCACCGCGAAGCTGCTGGGCAAGGACAACGCGACCGACGTCGCCGTCCTCTCCGTCAACCCCTCGGGGCTGACGCTGCACCCGCTCGCGCTGGGCAGCTCGGCCGCGCTCGGCGTCGGTGACCAGGTCGCCGCGATCGGCGATCCGTTCACCTACGAGCGCAGCATGAGCACCGGCATCGTCTCCGGCCTGGATCGCACCATCAGTGCGCCCAATGGCTTCACCGTCGCGCACGCCATCCAGACCGACGCCGCGCTGAACCCCGGCAACTCCGGCGGCCCGGTGCTCGACGCCGGCGGCAAGGTCATCGGGATCGTCGACCAGATCGCCACCAACGGCTCCTCGGAGACGAGCACAGGGGTCGGCTTTGCCGTCCCGATCGACCTCGTCAAGTCCGAGCTGCCCAAGCTCGAGGCGGGCCAGACCGTCAGCCACGCCTATCTCGGCGTGAGCACGTCCAGCGCGGACACGGCCAACCCCGGCGCGCTCGTGCAGAGCGTGACCAAGGGCGGCCCGGCGGACAACGCGGGCCTGCGCGCCGGCGACGTCGTGACCGCGCTCGGCACGACCACGATCAAGGGCACCAACGACCTGGTCGCGGCGATCGCCGCGCAGCAGCCCGGCGACCACCTCACCGCGACCGTCCGCCGCGGCTCGCAGACCATCACGGTCACGGTGACCCTCGGCACCCAGCCGTCGCAGCCGACCTCGTCGGGATAGGAGGCGCAGCGCCGTAGCCTTCCTGGCCGATGCGTTACTGCGGGATCGACGTCTCGGCCAAGCCCGGCCAGCAGCAGCTGTGCACCCTGCACCCGCGCCGCGGGGCCGACGGGGCGACCGAGCTCGTGGCCACGTTCTACGAGCCCGGCGACGTGACGGCGGTCGTGCGCACGGTGCTCGGCTTCGGCCGCGAGGCGGTCGTGGCGGTCGACGCGCCGTCCGGACGACGGCTGGACCTGCTGGCCCCGGGGACGGCCCTGCGCGAGACGCTGGGCGTCCCCGAGGGCCGCTACGAGCGCTCGCGGGTGTGCGACGCGCTGCTCTTCCGCCGGCGCCTGCCGCTGTACCCGGTGCCGGCCACCGGCCAGGCGCTCGGGGCGTGGGAGGGATGGATGGAGGTGGGCTTCGAGCTCTTCGACGCGCTGGAGGGGCTGGGGCTCTACCGCCCGGACTCCGGCGGGCTCGAGGCGCCGGTGGGCGCCGGCGCGATGCGCTTCGGGCGGCTGTGTGAGACCTATCCCGACGCCGTCTTCTGCTCGTTGCTCGGCCATCGCCCGTCGCCCAAGCGCACGCCGTGGGGACTGCAGCAGCGCATCGCCGCGCTGCGCATGCGCGGCGTCGTCGACGACGACGGCGGGCTGTGGCACCGCACGCTCGACGAGCTCGACGCCTGCGCGGCGGCCTACGCGGCGCGCGCGCTGGCCGAGGGCGGAGGCTCGTGGGTCGGCGATCCGCGCGAGGGGGTCATCGTCCTGCCCGTGCCGGCCCTGGCCGACCGCTACGACAAGCTGCCCCCGCCGGCGCGCGCGCGGCTGGCCTGACGGCAGACCACAGCGGCCGAGGCGCACGTGGCCAGCGCGAGCGCCACCTCGTCCTGTGCGACGCCGCGCAGATCGGGGTGCTCGAGGTCGACGTCGATGCTGTCGCCGCCCTCCAGGCCGAGGCTGGCCAGGCCGTTGCGCGCCAGCTCGGCCCACAGGTCGCCGTGATGGGCGAGCAGCGCGCGCCGCGTCATGCCCTCCCGGCGCGCGCCGGTCTCGAGCTCGCGCGTCTCCTCGAAGGGGTCGACGCGGACCTGCGAGTCCGAGCCGATGGCCAGGCGCACCCCGGCGTCGCGGTACACCAGCGCCGGCAGCACGCCGTCGCCGAGATTGCCCTCGGTCGTCGGGCAGGTGACGACGATCGTGTCGCTGTCGGCCAGCAGAGCCACGTCACGCTCGTCGACGTGGATCGCGTGGATCACGCTCGTCCGCGGTCCCAGGAAGCCGGTGCGCGCAAGCAGCTCGATCGGGCTGGCGCCATGCTGGGCGCGGCAGTCGCGCACCTCGCGCGGCTGCTCGGAGGCATGGACGTGGCGCGGCAGCCCGTGGTCGCCGGCGTACCCCGCGATCGCCTCCAGCCAGTCGGGCGGCACCGCGCGCACCGAATGAGCGGCCACGGCGACCGAGACGCCGTCGCGCCCGTCGGCCCACTCGCGCAACGCGTCGACGCGCGCCAGGAAGCTCTCGACGTCGGGGTCGTGGAAGCGCGGGTGCCCGCCGCGGTGGTAGGCGGCGGGGATGACGACGATGGGCAGGCCGACGTCGAGCGCGGCCTGCGCGACGGCGAGCGCCAGCGCGTTGGGCTCGTCGTACGGGCGGCCGTCGGGATCGTGGTGGACGTAATGGAACTCGCCGACGGCGCCGTAGCCGGCGGCCAGCATCTCGCCGTAGACCTGCGCGGCCACGCGCTGCATCGACTCGGGGTCGAGCGCCTGGGCGAGATGCATCATCTGCGTCCGCCACGACCAGAAGTCGTCGGGGTTGCGCTCGCCCAGCGCGCGCAGGTCGCGTTGGAAGGCGTGGGAGTGCGCATTCGGCATGGCGGCGATCGTCGCGGTCCTCATCGCACGACCTCCAGGATCGCGTTGGCGGCCGCGGCGGCATCGTCGAGGTCGGCGGCCTCGTCGGGGGAGTGGCTGACGCCGCTCGGGTTGCGCGTGAGGACCATGGCCGCGGGGAGCTTCTCGGCCAGGATGCCCGCATCGTGGCCCGCGAAGCACGCCACGCCGTCCGGGTCCCCGAGCGCCGCCCGCAACTCGGGGTCGAAGCTGACGCCGTCCGAGCGCGAGGCGACCGTCAGCTCGGCGCCGGCGGGCAGGTCCTCGAGCCAGGCGCTGAGCGCCGCCGGGTTCTCCGAGCGCGCGTCGAGCCACAGCCGCACGTGGGCGGCGATCGTCGTCAGCGCGTTCGGCTCCACGAGGATCCGCGAGGCCGTGACGACCATGTCGTCGGTCGCGCGCTGATGGGCGGCGACGATGAGGATCGCGGCGCGCAGCAGGGCGTCGCTGCGCTCGTGGCGGCGGGTGGTCCCGGCGTGATCGGCGCGGCCGTGCAGGTCGGCCTGCACGCGCATCCGGGCCGCGAGGCGGCGCACGACGGCGAAGCGCTCGAGGTCGGGAGTCTGGTCGACGTGCAGCTCCAGGAAGCCGCGCAGCCGCCCGAGCCACGCGGGCGTCTCGGCGACGCCGGCGGGATCGACGCCGGCGGCTGCCATCGCGTCGGCCAGGCGCACACCGTCGTCGTCGCAGCGCTCGAACACGGCCGGATCGAGGATCCCCGCGAGCGCGCGACTCCCGAAGGTGGGGGTGTTGAAGCGCGCGCCCTCCTCGTCGGCGAAGGCGATGACCGCCACCGGCGCGTGTTCGGCGACGGCGAAGCCGGCGCACACCCCGAGGGCGCCGTCGTAGCGCCCGCCGGACCGCACGCTGTCGAGGTGCGAGCCGACGCCCCACCACGGCCCGGGCGTGTCGGGTAGCGCCCAGCGGTTGCCGGCGGGGTCGATCTCGACGCGCAGGCCGACCTCGTCCGCCCGGCGGGCGAACCAGTCGCCCGCGGCCTCGTCCTCGGGCGTCCACGCCAGCCGCGTGGTGCCGCGCTCGTCCAGGCCGATGGGCTCGAGGTCGGCCAGGCGCCGCGCCAGGTCGTCGGCGGCGATCACGCGGCGATCCTCCACGCGGCGTCCGGGCGCACCCACGCGACCTCGCCGGCGCGGATGACCAGGCACACCGGGTTGCGGCCGAAGCGGTAGGGGAGGTGGGCGACGGGGGTGTCGAGGAGCACGAGGTCAGCGCGCTTGCCGACCTCCAGCGAGCCCAGCTCGCCGGACAGGCCCAGCACCCACGCCGCGTTGAGCGTGCAGGCCAGCAGCGCCTCGCGCACGCTCCAGCCGTAGCGGCGCACGGAGAGCCCGATGATGACCGGCAGCGAGGAGACCGGCGAGGTCCCGGGGTTCAGATCGGTGGCGAGCACGCAGATCGCGCCCGCGTCGGCGAGCTCGCGTCCCGGCGCGACGCGCTCGGCCCCGAGGAACTCGGCCCCGGGGAGGAGGACCGCGGCGCACTCCGCGGCGGCGAGCGGCGCGATGTCGTCGGGGTGCAGGCACGCGAGGTGGTCGACCGAGCGCGCGCCCGCGGCCAGCGCGACGGGCACCGAGCGGTTGGCGTTGAACTGCTCGACGTGGGCGCGCAGCGGGACGCCCTCGCGCGCGGCGATCGCACCCAGCCGCGTGAGGTGCTCGTTGGCGAAGGCGACGGACTCGACGTAGATGTCGAGCGCGTCGACGTCGCATGCCGCGGCCAGCGCGTCGACCTCGTCCATCCACGCGTCGGCGTCGTAGCCCTGCGGGACGGCGTGGGCGAACAGCCCGGTGACGCGGTCGGCGCCGAGCTCGCGGCCCAGGCGCGCGGCGCGCCGCTCACCCTCGACCGACAGGCCGTAGCCGGTCTTCGCCTCGTAGGCCGTCGTCCCGCTCGCGAGCATCTCGGCGACCAGCGCGCGCGCCTGGTCGAGCACCTGCGCGTCGGTGGCCTGCGCGAGGGCGCGAGCGCTCGACGCGATGCCGCCGCCGGCGCGGGCGATCTCCTCGTAGGGGACGCCGGTGACCTTCTGCTCGTACTCCTCCGCGCGCCACCCGGCGAAGGGGAGGTGGGTGTGGCAGTCGACCAGTCCGGGCAGCACCGCGCACCCGCTGGCGTCGATGCGCACGGCCGCGCCCGCGTCGGCCTCGAAGGCCGCGATCCGCTCGCCGTCGAGGATCAGCGGCGCCGGGTCGAGCGCCAGCTCGGCGGCGCGGTCGTGGCGCAGGTAGGGCAGGCCTGCCGGCGGGCGCAGTAGCTCGATCGCGTGCTCGACGCTGAGGGTCATGCCGGGTCGAGCATCGGCATCCGCACGCCGCTGCGCTGCGCCGCCGCCACGGCGAGCGGCTCGCCGGCGTCGGCGTGGCGCACGATCCCCATGCCGGGGTCGGCGGTCAGGACGCGGCGGATGCGCTCGCCCGCCTCGGCTGTGCCGTCGGCCACGCACACCTGGCCCGCGTGGATCGAGAGCCCCATCCCGACGCCGCCGCCGTGGTGGATCGAGACCCACGACGCCCCGCAGGCGACGTTGACCAGCGCGTTGAGCAGCGGCCAGTCGGCCACGGCGTCCGAGCCGTCGAGCATGGACTCGGTTTCGCGCTGGGGAGAGGCCACCGACCCGGCATCGAGGTGGTCGCGCCCGATCACGATCGGCGCGCGCAGCTCGCCGCTGGCCACCATCTCGTTGAACCGCAGCCCGGCACGGTCGCGCTCGCCGTAGCCCAGCCAGCAGATGCGCGACGGCAGGCCCTGGAACTGCACGCGCTCGCGCGCCAGGGCGATCCAGCGCGCGATGTGCTCCTGGTCCCCGAAGAGCTCGAGGATCGCGGCATCGGTGGCATGGATGTCGGCCGGGTCGCCCGACAGCGCCACCCAGCGGAACGGGCCCTTGCCCTCGCAGAAGAGCGGACGGATGTAGGCGGGCACGAAGCCGGGGTAGGCGAACGCGTCCGGGTCGCCGTGGGCGGCGGCCAGCCCGCGCAGCGCGTTGCCGTAGTCGAAGGCCTCGGCGCCGGCCTCCTGCAGCAGCCGGATGGCGGCCACGTGCGCGACCGCGCTCTCGCCCACGCGGCGCAGGTAGTCGTCGGGGTCCGAGACGCGCAGGACGTCGGCCTGCTCGACGCTGAGCCCGGCGGGGACGTAGCCGTTGAGGGGGTCGTGGGCGCTGGTCTGGTCGGTGACGACGTCGACCGCCGCGCCGCGGCGCACGAGCTCGGGCAGCACCTCGGCCGCGTTGCCGAACAGCCCGATCGACAGCGCCTCGCCTCTCCCGCGCGCCGCGTCCAGCCGCCGCAGCGCGTCGTCGAGGTCCGCAGCGCGCTCATCGAGGTAGCCCGTCTCGATGCGGCGCTCGATGCGCCGCAGGTCGACCTCGACGCACAGCGCGCACCCGCCGTTCATGGTCACCGCCAGCGGTTGCGCGCCGCCCATGCCGCCGAGCCCCGCTGTGACCACGAGGCGCCCCGCCAGCGTGCCGCCGAAGCGCTTGCGCGCCACGGCCGCGAACGTCTCGTAGGTGCCCTGCAGGATCCCCTGGGTCCCGATGTAGATCCAGGACCCCGCCGTCATCTGCCCGTACATCATCAGCCCGGCGGCGTCGAGGGCGCGGAAGTGCTCCCACGTCGCCCATTGCGGCACGAGGTTCGAGTTGGCGATCAGCACGCGCGGCGCGTCGGGGTGGGTCTGGAACACGGCCACCGGCTTGCCCGACTGCACGAGCAGCGTCTCGTCGCCGCCGAGGACCTGAAGCTCGCGCTTGATGGTGCGCAGCGACGCGTGGTCGCGCGCGGCCTTGCCGATCCCGCCGTAGACGACGAGGTCCTCCGGGCGCTCGGCGACGTCGGGATGCAGGTTGTTCTCGAGCATCATCAGCGCAGCCTCCTGCGCCCAGCCGCGGCATCTCACAGCACGACCTCCCCGGTCCGCAGACCCTCGGCGAGCGCGGCCAGCTCGGCGCTGAGCACGCGGTCGTCCTCGACGCGCGGCACGACCGCCCGCACCTTGGCCACCGCCGCCTCGAGCGGCGCCGTGGTGCGCAGCGGGCGATGGAACTCGAGGCCCTGGCAGGCGCACACGAGCTCGGTGGCGATGACCTGCGCGCAGTTCTCGACCACGGTGCGCGCCTTGAGCGCCGCGAAGGCACCCATCGAGTTGAAGTCCTCCTGGCCGGCCGAGGTCGGGATCGATCCTGCGCCGGCGGGGTGCGCGAGGACCTGGCACTCGTTGACCAGCGCGGCCGCCGCGTACTGGGTGAGCATCAGCCCCGACGACAGCCCCGGCCGCGGCGAGAGGAAGGCCGGCAGGCCGGCATAGCTGGGGGAGAGCAGCGCGTAGGTGCGCCGCTCGCTGAAGGAGGCGAGCTCGCACAAGGCGAGGGCGAGGTGGTCGAGCGGCAGCGACAGCGGCTGGCCGTGGAAGTTGCCGCCCGCCACGACGTCGCCGTCCTCGGGGAAGACCAGCGGGTTGTCGGTCACGGCGTGCAGCTCGCGCTCGAGCGCCGCTTCGATGTAGCTCAGCGCGTCGTCGATGGCGCCGAGGACCTGGGGCGCGCAGCGCAGCGTGTAGGGATCCTGCACGCGGCCGCAGTCGGCATGGCTGGCGACGACCTCGCTGCCCGCCAGCAGCGCGCGCAGGCGCGCCGCGACCTTCTGCGCGCCGGGGTGCGGTCGCACGCCGGCGAGGCGCTCGTCGAAGGGGACGGTCGAGCCCTTGAACGCCTCCAGCGACAGCGCCAGCGCGACGACGGCGACGTCGAGCAGCCGTCGCGCGTCGCGGACCGCCAGCCCGCCGGCCGCCGCCATGAGGTGCGTGCCGTTGATGAGCGCCAGCCCCTCCTTGGGCTCCAGCATCACCGGCTCGAGGCCCGCGCGCTCAAGCGCCGTGGCGCCGTCCAGGCGCTCACCGTCGAGCTCGGCCACGCCCTCGCCGACGAGCACGAGCGCGACGTGAGCCAGCGGGGCGAGGTCGCCCGAGGATCCGACCGAGCCCTTGGCCGGTACCACGGGGACGACGCCGCGCTCGAGCATCGCCAGCAGCAGCTCGACGACTTCCTCGCGGACCCCCGAGTGCCCGCGCCGCAGCGACGCCGCCAGCAGCGCCAGCATCCCGCGCACGACCTCGCCCGGGAGCGCCGGCCCGGCGCCGACGGCGTGCGAGCGCACGAGGTTGAGCTGCAAGGCCGCCGCGTCGTCGGCCCCGATGCGGACGCTCGCCAGGTTCCCGATGCCGGTGCTGACGCCGTAGACGACACTCCCGGAGGCCAGCGCGGCCTCGACCACGGCACGCGCGGCGGCGATCTGCGCGCGGTCGTCGGTGCTGAGCGGGGCGGGCCGGCCGCCGCGGGCAACGCGCTCGAGATCCTCCAGTGTGGGCATCAAGCCCGCACGCTACTGCCGAGGCGCGTTCTCAGGCCCGCTCGACGATGACCGTGGTGGCCTTGATGACCGCCGTGGCGGAGTCGCCGGGCTTCAGGCCGAGCTGGTCCGCCGCCTCGCGCGTCATGAGCGAGACGATGCGATGCGGGCCGCACGCCATGTCGATCTGGGCCATCACCTCGTCACGGCGCACGGCGAGGACGATCCCGGACAGGCGGTTGCGGGCGCTGCCACCCGACGCGGCGCGCTCGCGCAGCAGCCGGGCGAGCTCGTCGGAGCTCATGTAGCGCTGCTGGCCACGCCGTTGGAAGGTGACGCGCCCATCGCGCTCCCACCGACGCAGGGTGTCGATGCTGACACCGAGTGCGGTAGCAGCAGCTCCGATGCGGATCGCCTCGTCCATGGTGATGCTGGACATGCGCAACCGTACCCACCCCGAAGGCGCCGGTGGGGAAGATTGAGGGCGTCAGCCCGCCGGCGTGAAGCGGATGGCGTAGGGGAAGTCTCCGAAGCTCACGTCGACATAGAGCCGCCCGTGGAGCGTGACCGTCCTGCGGCCGGTGCGGCCGGCGGCACGGAAGAGCTTCACGGTCCCGGCGCCCTCCTCTTCGGCGCGGCGGTCGAGCGTCGCCACGAACGCGGTCTGGTCGGTGAAGTCGACGTTCGGGTCCTCGGGGGCGAACTGCTCGAAGCGCGCCACGTAGCGGCCGTCGAAGGCGTACGGGCCGTGCGAGGCGGGGGAGAGGTCGCCGCGCAGGAGGACCTCCCCCGGGCGCTTGGGCGCCTGCAGGAGGGCGACCTTGGTCTTCGCGGAGTCGGGTGGCGGGACGGGCTTGGGCGCCTCGCTGCCACAGCCGCCGAGCAGTCCCAGGGCGGCGAGCAATGGCAGCCAGCGCGGCACGGGGACGATGGTAGTCAAATGTTGACTCCTAGGCATTCAGTCGGATATGCATAGGTTCATGGACCTAACTCGGGGCGGTTTCATCCGTCTTGGCGCAACCGGAGTCACCACGGCGGCGGGCGGGATGCTCGTCGGCGGCGCCGCACTCGCTGCGCCTCCTCCGGCCACGCCACAGGGCGACGACGTCGGCTTCTTGGCCTTCGGGGTCGTGGCGGAGCGCACGGCGCTGGCCTTCTACAAGAAGGCGCTGACGACGCCCGGCATCTTCGACGCCGCCGACCGCCGGCGTCTCGCGCAGGCCCGCGACGCCGCGCGCGAGCACATCCAGCGCCTCAACGCGGCGCTTGGCGACGGCGCCGTCGCCGCCGGGGACTACGAGGTCGACTTCCCCAAGAACACGTTCGCCAGCCGCAGGAACGCCCTGACGCTCGGCGTCGGGCTCGAGAAGCTGCTCGTCGGGGTCTACGCCTATGGCGCCGGATACTCGGCCGACCCGGGCACGCGCCTGCTCATCGCCAGGGTGCTCTCCGTCGACAGCCAGATCCTCGCCAACCTGCACGAAATGAACGGAAAGGCCCCGATCGGCGGCCTTCCGACCCCGCTGGACACCGAGCAAGCGGGCGACGTCCTCGACAAGCTCCTGACCATCCCCGGCTCGCCGGGAGGAGGCTGATCATGCGCCGCACGACGCTCGCCGTTGTCATCGCGTCCGCCGTCGCGCTGCTCGCGCCGGCCGCCGCGCAGGCGCTCAACGTCTACGCAGCGACCTCGCTGACCAACGTCTTCCCGGCCCTCGACAAGGCGCCGAAGTACAGCTTCGGAGGCTCCAACACGCTGCAGCTGCAGATCGAACGCGGGGCGCCGGCCGACGTGTTCGCGTCGGCCAGCCCGAACGAGGCGCAGGCCCTCTTCCGCGAGGGCCGCTGCACGCGCCCGGTCACCTTCGCCATCAACCGGCTCGTGCTGCTGATCCCCAACGCCAACCCGGGCAGGATCACCTCGGTCTACTCGCTGCGCTCCGGTGGGCGCAAGCTGTCGATCGGGACCGGCGGGGTGCCGATCGGCGCGTACACCCGCCAGCTGCTCAAGCGCATGCGCCTGTCGTCGATCCTGAGCTCCAACACGGTCAGCCAGCAGACCAACGTGGGCCAGGTCGCCTCGCAGGTCGCCCTCGGCTCCGCCGACGCCGGCTTCGTCTACTACACCGACGGGCTGGCGGTGAAGGACCGCACCAAGATGATCAGCCTGCCCAAGTGGGCGCAGCCGCCGGTGCGCTACCGGGCCTGCAGCGTCCGCCGCTCGGGCGCCGACAGCAGCGGCGCGGCCGCCTTCATCAGGGAAGTGACCGGCAGGGCGGGGCGCGGCGCGCTGAAGGCCCACGGCTTCGGGCTACCGCCGCGTAAGTGAGTGCCGCGAGGGGCGTTCACCGCGCTGCTGGCGCTGGTCACGGGCATCACGCTCGCGTTCCTGGCCATCCCGATCGTCGCGCTGTTCACCGAGGTGCCGCTGCGTGACGTGCCCGGGCTGCTCCGCGAGCCCGCGGTGCGCGACGCGCTCGCGGTCACGCTGCGCACGAACCTCATCGCCAATGCGCTGATCCTCGGCTTCGGGACGCCGACGGCGTGGCTGGTCGGCCGGCGGCAGTTCCTCGGGCGCTCGCTCGTCGTCACGCTGATCGAGCTGCCCCTGGTGCTGCCGCCGGCGGTGGCCGGGATCGGCCTGCTCGCGGCCGTCGGGACCGGGGGCCTGTTCGGCGCCACGCTGCGCGACGCGGGCATCTCGCTGCCCTTCACCGAGGCGGCCGTCGTCCTGGCCATCACCTTCGTGGCCTCGCCGTTCTACATCCGCCAGGCGATCAGCGCGTTCGAGTCGATCGACCCGAACATGACCGACGCCGCGCGGACGCTCGGCGCCGGCCCCGGGCGGACGTTCTGGCGGATCGGACTGCCGCTGGCGGCAGGGGGGCTGCTGGCCGGCTGGGTGCTCGCGTTCGCCCGCGGGATCGGCGAGTTCGGCGCCACCATCATCTTCGCCGGCAACGTGCGCGGGCAGACGCAGACGCTGACCCTGACCATCTACGAGCAGCTCGAGAGCAATCTCGACGTCGCACTGGCCATCGGCGTGCTGCTCGTGGTGCTCAGCGGCGGAGTGCTGCTGTCCTACAAGATGCTCTCCTCGTGGAGACGCTCGAGCTCGACTTCGCCGTCGCCCTTCGCTCGTTCGAGCTCGGCCTCCGCCTGAGCATCGGCGCCGAGACTGTCGCGCTCGTCGGGCCTTCGGGCGCCGGCAAGTCGACCGTCCTGCGGGCCATCGCCGGGCTGCGGCGGCCCGATCGCGGGCGCATCGCCCTCGGCGAGCGGGCCTGGTTCGACGCCGCCGCGAAGATCGACCTGCCGCCCGAGCGGCGGTCGGTCGGCCTGGTCTTCCAGGAGTACGCGCTGTTCCCGCACATGACCGTGCGCGGGAACGTCGCCTTCGGCGGTGGCGGGCGCGCCGACGTGGGCGGGCTGCTCGAGCGCCTGCGCATCGACCACCTCGCCGACGAGCGCCCGGGCGCGCTGTCGGGCGGCGAGCGCCAGCGCGTCGCCGTCGCCCGCGCGCTGGCGCGCGACCCGCAGGTCATGCTGCTCGACGAGCCCCTGTCCGCGCTGGACGCCCACACCCGGGCGGTCGTGCGCGGCGAGCTGCAGGACGTCCTCGCCGACCTGGCGCTGCCGACGCTCATCGTGACCCACGACTTCCGCGACGCCGCCGCGCTGGCGGGGCGGATCGGGGTGCTGGTCGACGGGCGCCTGCGCCAGCAGGGGACCGCGGCGCAGCTGGTGGCCCATCCAGCCGACGCCTTCGTGGCCTCCTTCACCGGCGGCAACCTGCTGCCCGGGCGCGGGGACGGCGGCGTCGAGGTCACGCTGGACGCCGGCGGCGTCGTGCGCGCGGCCGAACCGGCCTCCGGGCGCGTCGGCGTCGCCGTCTACCCGTGGGAGGTCGGCATCGCGCTGCAGGCGCCCGTCGACGGGCTCAACGGCCTGCCGGGCGTCGTGCAGGGCGTGGCCCCCGAGGGCAGCCGCGTGCGCCTGCGCATCGGCGAGGTCGTCGTCGAGCGCCCGGCCGACGAGCTCGAGCGCCTGGGCGTCGAGCAGGGGACGACCGCGTGGGCGACCTTCCCACCCGCGGCCGTGCGCATCGTCGCGCTCGATCAGGACCCCGCGCACTAGATTGCGCGAGCGGGTGCTCGCCCTCGTCCTCAAGCTCACGTTGGCCCCTGCCCTGGTCGCCGCCGCCACCCAGGTCGCCCGCCGGCTCGGGCACCGCGCCGGCGGCCTGGTCGGCGGCCTGCCCGTCGTGGCGGCGCCGATCGTCCTCATCTACGCGGTCGAGCAGGGCGACGGGTTCGCCCGCGACGCGGCCGCGGCCGGCACGCTCGGGCTCGTCGCGCCGGTCCTCTTCTGCCTCGCCTACGCGGCGTGCGCGCGCCGGGCGGGCTACGCGGTGGCGCTGGCCGCGGGGTGGCTCGCGTTCGCCGTGGTGACGGCGGCGCTGTCCGCCGTCGACCCGCCGCTGGCCGTAAGCGTGGCGATCGCCCTCGCGGGGATCGGGGGCGGGTCGTGGCTACTCGCGCGCGCCGCCTCGGGCGGGCCGTTCGACGCGCCGGCGAGTGACCTGCTGGCCTGGCGTCTGGCCATCACGGCCGCGCTCGTCGTGGCCACCACCTCCGCCGCGCATGGCCTGTCGGCCCATCTGGCCGGGCTGCTCGCGACGTTCCCGATCATCACCGCCGTGCTGGCGGGCTTCACGCAGGCGAGCGTCGGCGCGGACGCGGCGATCGAGCTGCTCAGCGGGCTCGTGCCCGCCCTCGTGTGCTTCCTGGCGTTCTTCGCCACGCTGGCCGCGACCCTCGGCTCGCTCGGCGGCCCGGAGGCATTCGGTCTGGCGACCGTCGCCGCCCTCGGCCTCTGGGGCGTGCTGGTCGGGGTCACACATCGCGTCGGAGCGCGCTGGGCGCCCTAGACTGGAACGTTGATGGAACGTACCCGCCATGGCCGTAACAACCCCTCGCACACCGTGATCGCCGCCGAGCAGGAAGGGCGGCCGAAGCAGCGTGCCTTCTGCATCGCGGCGCTGCCCGAGGGCGACGACCTCTCAGAGCTGCGCGAGCTGCTGCGCACGGCGGGCGTCGCGGTCGTCGGCCAGGCCGTCCAGCACCGCGACAAGGCGCACCCGAACACCTATCTGGGCCCCGGCAAGGTCGAGGAGGTCAAGGCCGCCGCGAAGGCCGCGGACGCCAACGTCGTCGCGTGCGACGACGAGCTCTCACCGCGTCAGGAGCGCAACCTCGAGGGCGAGCTGGGCATTCCCGTCATCGACCGCACGGCGATCATCCTCGACATCTTCGCCGACCATGCCAACAGCGCCGAGGGCAAGCTCCAGGTCGAGCTTGCGCAGCTGCAGTACAACCTCGCGCGGATGCGCGGCCTGTGGACGCACCTCGAGCGCCTGGGCGCCTCGGCGTCGGCGCCGGGCATCGGCACCAGGGGCCCCGGCGAGACGCAGATCGAGACCGACCGCCGCCTGGCCCGCGACCGCATCTCCGCCCTGAAGCGCAAGCTGGCCGAGGTGAAGTCCTCGCGCGCCGTGATGCGCGCCGAGCGCGAGCGCGCGCACCTGCCGCAGGTGGCGCTCGTCGGCTACACCAACGCGGGCAAGTCGACGCTGCTCAACCAGCTCACCGGGTCGTCTGTCGGCGTAGCCGACCGCCTCTTCCACACGCTGGATCCCAGCACGCGCGCGGCGCGGCTCAACGGCCGGCCCTATCTGCTGACCGACACAGTCGGCTTCATCCGCAAGCTGCCCCACCAGCTCGTCGACGCCTTCGGCGCGACGCTCGAGGAGACGACCGTGGCCGATCTCGTGCTGCACGTCGTCGATGCCTCGGTACCCGAGGTGGAGATGGACGAGATGCTGCGCGCGGTCGACGCCGTCCTCGAGGAGATCGGCGCCGGCGACCGCCCGCGCCTGCTCGTGCTCAACAAGGCCGACGCCCTCGACGACGAGCGCCGCGAGGAGCTGCGTTTCGCCCACCCCGACGGCATCCTCGTCTCGGCGCTGACCGGCGCCGGGGTGGACGAGCTGGGCGACCGCGTGGAGCACGCGTTCGACGAGTCCTTGCGCTCCATCGACCTGCTGCTGCCCTTCGACGAGGGCGGCCGGCTGGCCGAGCTCCACGAGCTGGCCGGCGAGCTCGAGCGCACGGACACGGCCGAGGGCGTCCGCATCCGCGGCCGGGTCCCGGTGACCGTGGCCGAGCGCTACGCGCGCTTCGCGGTCTCCAACGGCGCGGGTCGGTAGGCGTTTCGGCCTCTGGCCCGAAGGCTGGTGGCGGCACGAAACGGCATCATCGAGGGAGTCAGAGTGGCGGCGGCGCGGGCGTCCTGGTCGCTTGCAGGCCCGGGATGGGCGAACTGCCTGGGATCGGGTTCGGATTCCGGGCCAAATCCCAGGCAGTTCGCGCCCGACGGACCGGCGGCGGCGGCGGTCCGGGCTCACCCGCCGTCGGTGCCGCCGTTTTGGAGCCCTGCACCACCAGCTAGCGCTGGTCGCCGGACCCCGACAGCACGCCGCGCTGCTGGCGCGAGAGGAGCTTGTCGAGGTTGCCCCGGGCGATCTCCTCGAGGTCGAGGCCGGCCTCGGTGGCCACCTGGGCCACGTACCAGAGCACGTCGCCGAGCTCGCCGGCCAGCGCCTCGAGGCGCTCGCCGGTCATGACGCCGCCGTCGTCGCGCAGCATCTTCTTGACCTTCTCGGCCACCTCTCCGGCCTCGCCGGCCAGGCCCAGGGTCGGGTAGACGATGTTCTCGCCGGCTCCGGGGTAGGTCGCCGTGCGCCGCGAGCGCGCCTGGTAGTCGGAGAGCAGCATGGCGCGCGACGCTAGCAGGAGCTCCGAACGGCATTGGGGCAGGTGCGGCTGCCCGTACCTGCGGAGGCCTGATGACCGCCCCACTACCGAAACGCGTTCAACTTAGATTCCCAGGCGATGGCTCTCTCGACGCCCAGACTTGTGCTGCTCGTCTTCGGGGTCCTGCTCGTCGTATGCGGCATCTCGGTGGGCGTCAGCGAGGCGTTCAAGCACGACCGCACCACGACGACGACCATCAACCGCCACATCGAGCGCGTCGTGGTGCGGGCGGGGACGGGGAAGGTGCATCTCGAGGGCACCGAGTCCCAGCGGGTCATGGTGCGCGAGCAGCTGCAGTGGCTGTGGCGCGAGCCGACCGTGCACACGAGCGTGCAGGGCGCGACCCTGACGGTGAGCGGCTCGTGCCCGGACACCGGGCCGGTCAACCGCTGCAAGGCCGACATCGACCTCGCGATCCCCTTCGACGCCGACGTCGTGGTGCAGGGCGACAGCGGCGACATCTCCGCCGAGCGCCTGGCCGGCCATCTCAAGCTCACCACCGACAGCGGCGACGTCACGGCGCGCGACCTCAACGCGATCTCCGTCGCCGCCACCACCAACGCCGGCGACGTCGACGTGGCCTTCACCACCCAGCCGGTCTCGGTCAGCGCCAACAGCAACTCCGGTGACGTCCTGGTCACCGTGCCCGCCGGCGGCGAGTACCGCGTCGACGCGACCACGGCCGCCGGCGACGTCTCCGTCGAGGGCGTCCTGCGCAACGACCGCGCGCTGCGCTCGATCGCCGCCACCGCTGACGCGGGCGACGTGACCGTCCGCGGCCGCGAGCCTTCCTAGGGGGGACGTCTCCGCGGGGCACGGTGGCCCCGCGGAGACGTGGTCGATCCCTACGCCGGAATGAGCTTGAACTGCTTGAGGTAGGCCTGCGCGGCCTGCTCGGGCGTGTCCTTGTCGAGGTCGACCCGCGCGTTGAGCTCCTGCATGACGTCCGCCGTGAGGTTCTTGTTCACCGCGTCGATCGTGGCCGCCAGGTCGGGTCCGGCCTTGTCGGCCACCGACTGCTTCATCAGGAAGGTCGAGTTGTAGGGCGGGAACATGCCCTTGTCGTCCTCCAGCAGGACCTCGTCGTTGCGCTTGATCTGCGGGTCGGTCGTGAACACGATCGAGACGTCGGCCTGCCCGCTGGTCAGCACCTCGTGGCGCTGGTCGATGTCGACGGGCACGAACTTCTTGAACTTCAGGCCGTAGACCTTCTCGAGACCGAGCAGGCAGTCCAGGCGCGTGCGGCATTCCGGCGACCCATAGAGGGTGAGCTGGCCCGCCTTGGGCTTGAGGTCGGAGATCTTCTTGACCCCGAGCTCGGTGGCCTTCTTCTTGAGCAGTCCCACCTCGTTGGACGACGTGAACGGCGTGGGCGGGAAGGCCTCGATGCCCTGCTTGGCCAGGCCCGTCTTGACCTGTTCGAACGCCTGGTTCTCGTCGGTCGGGATGTCCTTGGCCGGGACCTTCAGGAACGAGAGCAGCGCGGTGCCGGTGTACTCCGGGTAGCCGGAGATCTGGTCGGTCTTGACCGCCTTCAGCGCCGTCTTCTCGTCGCCGAGGTTCAGCGCCTTCTTCACCGAATAGCCGGCGGCCTGGAACGCCTGTGCGTAGATCTCGCCGAGCACCTTCTGCTCGGTGAAGTTCTTCGAGCCCACCGTGAGGGTGGTCTTGGCGTTCGCGTCGTTGTGCTTGATCGCGGTGGGCTCGGCGTCGCTCGTGGAGCTCGCCGGCGAGGTCGCGGCGGCACCGCTGCTGCTGGAGCTGTTGTTGTCGCTGCCGCATGCGGCGACGCCGAGTGCGAGGGCAAGCACGGCTGCGAGCGCGGGTATGAAGCGTCGCCTGCTCATGATGTGGGTGCGATCCTCCTCTTGGGAATGGAGAGCAGCCGGCGCCTGGACGCCGCCTGCTCGCTGAGCCTGAGCCCTTCGGGTGTGAGCTTGCGCTGCACCGCGGACAGCCCTACCTCGGCCGCGATGGCGAGCGCTGCGACGACGATGGCCGCTCCCAATCGGCCCGCGTCGCCATAGCTCGATGGGTTGATGATCGGGTCGCCGAGCGTCACCACGCCGGCCGCAGGGCCGAGGGTGGCGGTGGCGATGACGTTGACCGTCGAGGTCTTGACCCCGCCGAAGACGAGCGGCAGCGCCAGCGGCAGCTCGACCTTGCGCAGGATCTGCGCTCCGGTGAGGCCCATGCCGCGCGCGGCGTCGACCGCCTCGGGATCCACGCCGCGCACGCCGGTGTAGGCGTTGAGCAGGATCGGCGGGATGGCGAGCAGCACGAGCGCGAGCGTGATGTTGAAGAACCCGGCGCCCAGGGCCGCGAAGAACAGGAAGACGACGCCGATCGACGGGACGGCGCGCCCTGCGTTGGTCACGCTGACGACCAGGAACGACCCGCGCTTGCTGTGGCCCAGCCACAGCCCGATGGGCAGCGCGATCACGGTGGCGATCCCCACCGAGGCCACCGTGATCAGCAGGTGCTCGCGCAGCAGCGGCAGCAGCTGGCTGCCGCCGACCTGCGCGCCGCCCGGCCCCTCCTGCTTGGTCACGATGAACTGCAGCGCGTCGCCGAGCGATCCGAGGAAGGCGAGGGTCATGCCGTCCTCACGCGCGTCCAGGGGGTGAGCACGCGCTGGGCCAACAGCAGGATCGCGTCCAGGCCGACCGCCATCAGGACGCACAGCGCGCCGCCGACGGCGATGTTGGAGATGAACTCCTTCTGGGAGGCCATCTGGTCGCCGAGCCCGCCCGCGCCCGCGAAGGTGGCCAGCGCGGCCAGCCCCACCGTCGTCGTCGCGGCGATGCGCAGGCCGGCCATGATCGCCGGCAGCGCCAGGGGCAGCTCGACGCGCCAGAGCAGCTGGTGGTCGGTCAGGCCCATCCCGCGGCCCGCGTCGCGCGCCTCGTCGGGCACGCCGTCGAGCCCGTCGACGATGTTGCGGAAGAGGATGAGCAGCGTGTACGCCGTCAGTGCGATGAGCGCCGTCGTGTTGCCGCGCCCGGTGATCGGCAGCAGCAGGAAGAAGAAGGCGAGGCTGGGGATCGTGTAGAGGATCCCCGTCACCTGGGTGATCGGGCCGACCAGCCCGCGGCGGCGGTGCGCGAGCAGCGCGAGGGCGAAGGCGATCGCGAAGCCGATGCCCACCGAGACGACCACGAGGAACAGGTGCTGCCAGAAGGGCGACACGTAGCGGTCGAGGTGGTGCACGATCCAGTCCGGGCAGAAGCCGTTGTTGGCCACGCAGCTGCCGCCCTCGTTGGAGCGGTCGCGGAAGAAGTCGTTGCCGGCCTGGGCCAGGAGCGTCGGGGCGCTCATGCCGCAGCCCGCCCGGCGCCCTCGCGCTCCAGCAGCTGATGGATGAGCTCGACGTCGAGCACCCCCTGGACGCGACCCTCGCCGTCGACCACCGCCCCCAGCGCCAGCGGGGTGAGCAGCAGCTCGCTGAGCACATCGCGCAGCGACTCGTCGGCGCCCACCGTGGCCACCGGATGGCGCTCGCCGGCGCGCTCCCATGCCACCGGTCGCCCCGCCTCGTCGCGGATCAGCCGGAACGGCAGGCCGTTGTCGACCGGACGCAGGTCGAGGTCGCCCACGCGCGTCAGCGCGAGGCGCTTGAGCGCGCGGTCGGCGCCGACGAAGTCCTCGACGAAGCCGTCGGCGGGGGCCATGAGCAGCTCCGCCGGCGTCGCGTACTGGGCGAGCACGCCGCCCTGCTTGAGGATCGCGATGCGGTCGCCGAGCTTGATCGCCTCGTCGATATCGTGGGTCACGAAGACGATCGTCTTGCGCAGGCGCTTCTGCAGGCGCAGCAGCTCGTTCTGCAGCCGCTCGCGGTTGATGGGGTCGATGGCCCCGAACGGCTCGTCCATGAGCATCAGCGGCGGGTCGGCGGCCAGGGCGCGGGCCACGCCCACGCGCTGGCGCTGGCCGCCGGAGAGCTGCGCGGGATAGCGGTCGCGCATCTCGGCCGGATCGAGCCCGATGAGCTCGATGAGCTCGTCGACGCGGGCACGAACCCGCTCGCGCGGCCAGCCGAGCAGGCGCGGGACGGTGGCGATGTTCTCGCCGATCGTCTCGTGCGGGAACAGCCCGATCTGCTGGATCGCGTAGCCGATCTCGCGGCGCAGCTCGGCGGGCTTGCGGGTGCGGACCGACGCGCCGCCGACGAGGATGTCGCCGCTGGTCATCTCGATCATGCGGTTGACCAGGCGCATGGCCGTCGTCTTGCCGCAGCCCGAGGGCCCCACGAGGACGCAGATGTCGCCCGCTGGGACCTCGAAGCTCAGATCCTGGATGGCCGGCTCGCCCGAGCCCTCGTAGGTCTTGGAGACGTTGCGGAACTCGAGGGTCGCCGCCCGCGGGTGCGACGACGGCCCCTCGGGCTGGGCGGCATTGGCTACGTTCACGGAGGAGTTCCCTCGGGGGGGAGGAAGTCCCCGATGGTAGCGAGCGGGTCGTCCCGCGAGCCCAAGTCTACTGATCTGGTGGGAAAGGCCCGCGTCAGCGCCGGGCGCGACGCGCGCGCCTAGAGGCCCGCGACCCGCCGCGCGTCGGCGTGCGCGGCGTCTTCCAGCGCGTCCTCCAACTCTGCCAATGGCTCGTCGAGGCCGAGCGCGGTGGCGATCAGCCAGTCGGCGAACCAGGCGTTCTTGGGCAGCAGCGGGCCGTGGAGGTAGGTCCCGATGACGTGGTCGCGGAAGACGCCCTCAAACCCCGAGGCGCCGGTGTTGCCGTGGCCCTTGAGCACCCGGCCCAGCGGCTGCGCGCCGGCGCCCAGGTGAGTGCGGCCGCCATGGTTCTCGAAGCCGGCGAGCACGCGCGCCCCGGCCAGGCCCGGCAGGCGCACCTCGATCGCCACGTTGCCGATCAGCCGCGGGCCGTCCTCGCGCACGGTGTGCAGGTCGACCAGCCCGACCCCGGGGATGCGCTCCTCGCCGAGCTCGTAGTGGCTTCCCAGCAGCTGATAGCCGCCGCAGACGGCGAGCACCACGCGACCCGAGTCCGCGGCGGCGTGCAGCGCGTCGCGCTTGGTGTCGACCATGTCCTGCGCGCACAGCGCCTGGTCGCGGTCCTGGGCGCCGCCAATGTAGAACAGGTCGTGCGCATCGGGGTCGATCCCCTCGCCCAGCCCCGCGGGGACGACCTCGAAGCCGATCCCGCGCCACGCGCAGCGGCGCTCGAGCAGCAGCAGATTGCCGCGGTCGGCGTAGATGTTCATGAGGTCGGGGTACAGGGCGCAGACGCGCAGCGTGCGCTCAGCCACGGAGCATCACCACCGTCGAGCCCACGTACTCCAGCGTGGCCGGGATCCGCCGGGGCGCCTGCGCGCGCAGCCCGAAGGCGCCGGCCTCCGCGGCGAGCTCGTCGGCATCGACGCGATCGAGCTCGATCACGTCGTCGCTGACCGTCCGGGTGCCGTCGCGCGCCACCACCTCGCGGACGCGCTCGATGGCGGCGCGGTCGCCGAGGTCGCGGATGGCCATCGGGCGGCTGGCATAGACCACGCCGTCGACCTCGCGCAGGTCGGGGACCGGGGGGTGGTCGTGGTCGGCGTCGAAGGCCTCCAGCGCGTCGGCCAGGGCGACCGCGAGCAGGCCGCCCGGGGTCAGGTGCTCGCGGACGCGGGCGAGGAAGCGCGCGCGGCCGGCGGCGCCGCCGAGGAGCTGCACCGTCTGCATCGGCACCATGACGATCGGGAAGCGGCGATCGATGGCGAAGTCGCGCGCGTCGGCCGTGACGGTGGTGATCGCGAGGCCCGCGGCGCGCTCGCACAGGGCGCCGAGGAGCTCCGCGCTGAGGTCCAGCGCGACGACCTCGTGACCGCGACGGGCGAGGTCGAGCGTCACGCGCCCGGTGCCCGCCCCGACGTCGAGCACCGGCGCGCCCTCGCGCGCGGCCAGCTCGCGCCACAGCGGCAGGTCGAGGTCGTAGCCGCCGCACTCGATGTCGTGCCAGAGGACGTCGGTCAGGCCCACGGGGTCCCCCCGTCGCGCGGCCCCGCCCCCGGCGATGCTCTGGGCGGGGGCGTGAACGAGCCGCGGGCGGCTCCGCGGGCGACGAGCAGGTCGCGCAGGGCCAGCATCGCGGTGTAGGTGGGCAGGGCGAAGAGCCGCTCGTCGCCGCCGCTCAGCGCGCGGTCCAGGCCGGCTCCGAGGTCGGGCTCGACGGCGATGCGCTCGACGGGAACGCCGGCGTACTTCAGGCGCAGCGCCATCTCGGCGGCGCGGGTGCCGCTGCACGTCGCGCGCCGCAAGCGGGGAGCGAGGACCTCGAAGTCGGCATCCCACACCCAGCTGACGTCGCGGCCGTCGGCGATGTTGTCGTTGAGCACGGCGAAGAGATCGTGCTCGCCGTCCTCGAGCACCAGGGTGCGCAGGACCTCGTTCGCGCCGGCCGGGTTCTTGACCAGCAGGATCGACAGCTCGCGCCCGCCGACGCTCAGCGTCTCGGCGCGGCCGAAGGCGGGGGAGACCGCGTGCAGGCCGGCGTCGACCTGGTCGAGGGTGGCACCGAGGGCAAGCGCGAGGGCGGCGGCGCCGAGCGCGTTGTAGACGTTGTAGAGCCCGGGCAGGGGCAGGGCGATCGCGCGGGTGCCCTGCGGCGTGTGCAGCGTGAAGCGCGCGCCGCGCACGCCCTCCAGGACGATGTCGTGAGCGCTCACCTGCGGCTCGGGGCGCGTCGCGCCGCAGTTGTCGCAGTGGTAGCGGCCGAGGTGGCCGAGGTAGACGGCGTCGTAGCGGTACGGCGCGCCGCAGCGCCGGCAGTGCTTGGCGTCGCTGGCGTGCTGCATCTCGGCCAGCGCCATGGCGTCGTCCTGCACCCCGAAGTACGTCGCGCCGACGGTGCGACCCAGATCGGCGACGGTGGGGTCGTCGGCGTTGAGGACCAGCGCAGCCGAGGTCCGCGCCGCCACCGCCGCCCAGCGGTCGGCGATCGAGTCGAGCTCGCCGTAGCGGTCGAGCTGGTCGCGGAACAGGTTGGCGAGCAGCAGCGCGCGCGGCTGCAGCTCGTCGACCACCTGGCCGAGCCAGAACTCGTCGACCTCGAAGAGGCCGGTGTCGCCGTCGTCCGGGGCGTCCATGAGCGCGGTGGCGACGCCGCCGGCCATGTTCGCGCCGGCCCGGTTGTGCACCAGCCGCGCGCCCGCGCGCTCGAGGATGCCGGCCACCATCGCCGCGGTGGTGGTCTTGCCGTTGGTGGCCGAGATCACCGCGCTGCCGCGCTGCAGGCGGGCGCCGAGGCGGGCGATGGCGTGGGGCTCCAGGCGCATCAGGAGCTTGCCGGGCAGCGAGGTGCCGCCGCGCCCGGTGCGCCGCGAGAGCGCACCGGCGGCGCGCGCGGCCGCGACCTTGACGTCGAGGGCGGTCAGGCCCACGGGGTCCCCCCGTCGCGCGGCTCCGCACCCAGCGGTGCTGCGGACGGGGGTGCCGGTAGCAGGACCTGCAGCGCGGCGGGCAGGGCGCGGAAGGTCATCGGCAGCTCGCCGACCGGGTCGCCGTCTGCGTACACGACGAACGGGCGGTCGGCCTCCACGTGGACCTCGGCGCCGCGCAGGACGCGCACGCTGGGATCGTGCACGTGCTCGCCCTTGAACACCTTCGGCAGCGTGCGCAGGAAGTGGCGCTTGCTCGTCTGCGACGAGAGCACCACGTCGAGCGCACCATCGTCGAGCTCGGCATCGGGCGCGAGCAGCATCCCGCCCCCGTAGGCCTTGGAGTTGGCCACCGCCACGCTCCAGCCGGAGAACTGCACCCGCTCGCCGTCGACCTCGACGGTGAAGGCGGCCGGCTTCCAGGCCGCCATCGCGCGCAGCGCGCCATAGAGGTAGACGAGCTGGCCGAGCCGGGAGGGAGCCTCGTTGGCGATCCGGTTGGCGTCGGAGTCGAAGCCCAGAGAGGCGATCCCGATGTAGGGGTGGTCTCCGGCCAGGCCCAGGTCGATCGCGCTCACGGTGCCGCCGGCGATCACGTCGCACGCGGCCTCGGCGTCGAGCGGGATGCCGGCCACCCGCGCGAAGTCGTTGCCGCGCCCGCCGGGCAGGACGCCCACCACCGCGCCCGGCACGGCGCGCAACGCGCCCGCGACGGCCCCGAGCATCCCGTCGCCGCTGAGCGTGACCACCACCCGCCCGCGCTGCGCCGCACCGACGGCGAGCTCGCACGCATGACCGAGGTCGCGTGTCGCGTCGACCTCGACCGCGAGGCCGAGGGCCAGCAGCCGCGCCTCGACGGCGGGCAGCGCGCGCGCGGCGCGGCCGCCGCCGGCGGAGGGGTTGACGATGAGGGCGACGTCCCGTGCCACGTGGCCGCTCATCTTGACCACCCCGATTCGCGGATGAAGGTCTCGACCTCCTCGGGCTTGTCCGTGATCACGTAGGCGTCGACCATCGCGCCCTCGGTGTTGATCGTGATCGAGAGTCCGCTGGGGACGCGGCGGACCTTGGAGATCGCGGCCACGGGCCGCCCGGCGCCCATGCGCGGCGTGACCCGCCCGGTCGCCACTCGGTGCACGTCCTCGTGGGCGGCGAGACGGTCGAGCAGCCGCCGGTAGCCCTTCTTGGAGGAGTGCTTGTGGTGGGTGCGCTTCCTCACGGGGCGAGCAGCAGCTCGGCCAGCGTGGCGGCGACGAAGGCGGGGGCGGGATCGGCGTCGCGGGCCATCTGCGCGGTGCTGGCGCCGGTGAGCACGAGCGCCCCGTCGAGCCCGGCCGCGCGCGCGCCGGCCATGTCGGCGTCGAGGCGATCGCCGATCACGAGGGCGTGGCTCTCGCCCAGGCGGTCGAGGGCGGTGAGGAACAGCTGGGGCTCGGGCTTGCCCACCGAGCGCGCCTGCAGGCCGGTGGCGTACTCGACGGCGGCAACCACGGCGCCGGTGGCCGGCCAGGGCCCGTCGGGCATCGGGAAGGTCGCATCGCGGCTCGTGCACCACACCTCGGCGCCGTTCAGCGCGGCCTGCACCGCGCCCCGCAGCTCGGCGAAGTCGAGGCGCTCGTGCCCGCTGACCACGACGACCTCGGCTTGGTCGGCCTGGTCGGAGCCGTTGACGATCCGCAGGCCGGCGTCGGTCACGTGGCGGTGCACGGCCACCGAGCCGATCACGAAGGCCGTTGCGTGCCCGGACCCGGCGAGCACGTGCTGCAGGGCGCCGCCCGCGGTGACGATCTCCTCGCGCGCGGCCTGGAAGCCGAGGCGCCACAGCTTGCGCACGAAGTCGTCCTCGCCGTGGCGCGCGTCGTTGGTCACGAACGCCAGCCGGCGCCCGGCCGCGCGCAGCGCGCCGACGGCCTCGACCGCATTCGGCGTGGGCTCGTCGCCCACCCAAACGCAGCCGTCGAGGTCCAGGAGGAAGGTGTCGTAGGGCGCAAGGCCAGGCGCGACGGGCACAGGAGTGCGCCCATTATCCTCGCCGCCGTGCGATTGACCGTCCTGCTGTGTGCAGCGCTGCTGCTGGCTGCCTGCGGCGCCGGCGACAAGCCCGCGTCCACCGCCTCCAAGCCCGCTGCCCGCGCCCCCTGCCAGAAGGTCGCCGCGCCCGCGCCCAAGGGCGAGCAGCACCTGAGCAAGCCCACGACCACGCTGGACGCGGGCAAGCGCTACGACGTCGACCTGCAGACCAACTGCGGGACGATCACCATCCGCCTGGCCACCGGTCGCGCGCCGAAGACGTCGGCGTCCTTCGCCGATCTCGTCAAGCGCGGCTTCTACGACGGGCTCACCTTCCACCGCGTCGTGCACGACTTCGTCATCCAGGGCGGCGACCCGCTCGGGACGGGGCTCGGCGGGCCGGGGTACACGGTGATCGAGAAGCCGCCGGGCGACCTCGCCTACACCACCGGCGTCGTCGCGATGGCCAAGACCGAGGCCGATCCCTCAGGCGCGTCGGGCAGCCAGTTCTTCATCGTCACCGCGCCCGATGCGGGGCTGCCGCCCGACTACGCCGTGGTGGGGGGCGTGGTGCGCGGCATGGACGTCGCGCAGCGGATCGGCAAGGTGGCGGTCGACGGGCAGGGGCGCCCGACCTCGCCGGTGGTCATCGAGAAGGCGACGCTCAGAACAGAGTGAGCCGCGGCAGGGCGGGCTCGAGGCAGTCGGGCTCGTCGTGGCGCGCGTCGTTGACCGCGTCGCCGACGGCGCGCATCCCGGTCTGCTCGAGCGGCACGCAGAGATCGAGCAGCGCGGCGGGCTCGGTGCCGCGGTCCAGCCACGCGTCCTCGGCGTCGCGCGGGAGCATCACCGGCATGCGGTCGTGGACGTGCGCGAGCTGCTCCGAGGCCTCGGTGGTGACGATCGCCACCGTGCGCAGCGGCTCGACGCCCTCGGCCGGGCGCCAGCTCGACCACAGCCCCGCGAAGGCGAACGGCTCGCCGTCGGGCCGCGTGACCCACCAGGGGTGCTTGGGCTCGCCGGGGCGCTTCTCCCACTCGTAGAAGCCGTCGGCGATGACCAGGCAGCGGCGCGCGTCGCGGAAGGCGCCGTTGGTGAGCATCGTCTCCGAGCGAGCGTTGATCAGTTTCAGGGCGAGGGTCTTGGGATCCTTGGCCCAATAGGGGACGAGGCCCCAGCGCAGCAGCTCGCCGCGCGGCGCGCCCTCGCGGTCGGTGGTGACGGCCAGCACGTCGTCGCCGGGCGCGACGTTGTAGCGCGGCTGCACCGGCACCGCGTCGCCGATCGCGAAGCGCTCACGCAGGCGCGCCGGGTCGGGCGAGGCCAGCGAGTAGCGCCCGCACACGTCAGCCGCCCTGGGCGGCGCGCGCCTTCTCGCGGGCGGTCGCCTGCCGGCGGCGCCCGAACAGCGCGAGGATGCCCAGGATCACGGCGATGATGACGATGCCGAGCAGCAGGCTGACCAGGGTGGAGGCACCGCCGAAGGGCAGCGTGACGAGCTTGGCGAGCCCGAAGCCCACCGCCAGCAGCACGATCACGAGCAGCAGGATGATCAGGAAGCCGCGCGCCTTGGAGTACCAGGGGGCGTTGGCCGGCGGCGCCAGAAGGCCCATGAGCCGCAGCAGCAGGAGTTGGCGGTTGGACGGCGGCGCCTGACCGAGGCGCTCGACGGCCGCCTTGAGGTCGTCGGGCCGGCGCTCGGCGAGGGCCAGCGACGCGTCGGCCATGCGCCGCAGCTGCATGCGCTCCTGCGGACGCGACGCGGCGATGGCGCGGCGGAAGTAGTCGCGCGCCGCGTCGGCGTCGTAGCGCTCGGCGGCGCGGGCGCCGAGAATGGCGAGCGCGGCGGCCTTGAACTTCTGCTCGCGCTGAAGCTCCTCGTCGGAGCGGTCCTGCAGCGCCTGCATGGCTGCGAGGGCGCCGCGCTGCTCGATGCGGATCTGACGGGGCTTGGGCGGCATGGTGAAGGCAGAATCTAGCGCCATGGACCTCACCGGCCCCGTGCGCGCCTTAGACTCGCCGCCCATGGCGGTCCGTCCGAAGCCTCTGCTCGCGCTCGCGGCCCTCGTGCTCGCCCTCGTCCTCGCGGCGCCCGCCGGCGCTCAGCAGACGCCGACGCTGGGCGCGCCCGAGACTCAGACGGACACCGCCGCGCCGCCGGACACCACCGCCACGACCGGCAACGGCGGCCTGACGACCTGGCAGGAGGTGCTGATCTTCGGCGCCGGCCTGATCCTCCTGGGCGGGATCGGGTTCGCCATCGTGGGCGACGCGCGCGACCGCACACGGCGCATGTCCCGTCACGGGACATCAGCGGAGGCCGCGGGCGCCGCCGGCATCCCGCACAAGCACAGCCAGCAGGCCAAGCAGCGCGCCCGCGCCAAGGCGCGCGCGGCGAAGGCCCAGCGGCGCAAGAACCGTTAGCGCAGGGCTCGAAAGGCATCACCGAGGGAGGGTGGACCCGCGGCGCCGACGGCGAGCGCGAGGGCGGCAACCGTCCCGACTTGTGGTCGCCAGACGACCCTTAGTGGGGACGGTTAGGTGGAAACGCCCGCCATGGGGCCGCCTCGGCGGTTCGGGCCCGCCCTTCCTCGGTGATGGTGTTTGCGCGCTACGGACGCTGCGAGACAGGCGCCGGGCGCCGCCGCCCGAAGCGCCAGAACGCCGCCGCGACCACGACCAGCGCCACGAGCCCGAGGGCCACGAGCGCCCATGGCCGGGCGCTGTTGGCCGGCGCCGCCGCGACGCTCCTGACCGGCGCCGGCGCGCGCGCCGAGGCGGGCGGACCCACGGCGCGGGTGCGCGTGTCGACCAGCGCCACCGGGCCGTGGGGCCCGACCACGCTCAGCGTCCCGCGGCCCACGACCAGGCGCATGCCGGACAGGTCGGCGCCGGTGAGCCCCGGCAGGTCGATGCAGGCCGCCGTGCGGCCCGTCGTGTCCAGCGCGTGGAGGAACGGCGCCTCGCCGCCGCGGTCGTAGAGCGTGTAGGCCCAGCGGCCGTCCGCGCTCACCGCTCGGGTCATCGGGAAGCCCTGCATCGCCTCGTCGGGCTCGCGCGGATCGATCACCGGCTTGACGACCAGGCGCCGCTCGACCAGGTCGTAGGCGCGCACCTCATAGCGGGTGGTGTCGTTCGCCGACGGATAGTGGATGAGGTAGAGCCAGCGCCCGGTGGGCGAGATGGCATCGACGGTGAACCAGCCCGGCAGCGCGATGCGCGCCCGCGTGCGCAGGTGCAGGGCGTCGAGCACGACGAGGTGGGTGCGCAGGACCGGGTAGCGCCCGACGCCGCCGGAGAGCACGAGCGTCCGTCCGTCGGCCGACAGGCCGGTCGCGGAGCCGTCGGAGGCCACGCCGGGGATGCCCAAGCTGCCGCGCAGGCTGGTGAAGCGCTCGACCGCGCCGCCGGCGCGCCGCACGCTCTCGACGATCGTCCGGTTGCGAGCGCCGAGTGCGATGTACGTCACGTCGCCGCCGGGCGCGCTGGCGCCGACGCCGCCCTGCTGGGGCGAGATCGGCCCGCCGGCCGCCACCGCGCAGGCCGGCAGCACGAGTCCGAGTCCGAGTCCGATCGCCAGCAGCCGGCGCATGCCCTCCTATACGCCGGCGCGAGGCCGGGAGGTCCTAGATGGCTGATTCCGCGACCGTCGCACCCGCCTGCACGCGTTCCGCGGCGCCGGATCGCCACGTCCCGAAGGGGCCCGTGCCACAGGCACTGTTCCCCTTCGGGCCGCGGCGCCCGGCATCCACGGCACGCGCACATGCGGGGCACGGCGGCCGCGGAACCAACCATCTAGCTGCCGGGGACGTCCACGTAGCCCGTGCCCAGAGCCTTGCCCTTGGCCGCCAGGCAGGCGCGCGCCAGGCGGACGAAGGCGAGGGCGACGCCGCGCTCGCCCTGCCCGGGCGTGTTGCGACACCAGACGTAGGTGAAGCGCTTGAAGTCCAGGGCGGCGACGAACGGGAAGCCCAGGCGCCCGACCGACTGCCCGGACTCGCCGTTGACCGAGTGCGTGACGGCGACGCAGTCATAGCGGCCGATGGCCTTGCTCAGGACCCGATCGTCGGGCACCGCGGCCTTGGCCTTCAGCAGCGGCCCGCATTCGGTCCCCGTGATCGTGCCCTTCAGCTCGCCGGCGCGCGCGCGGCCCTGTGCGTCGCGCGTGATCGAGGCCTCGGCGGCGCGCACGAGGGCGGCCCGCGCGGTCAGCTGCTCGGCGGCGGAGGCACCCGCGGGCGGCGCCAGCTGCGTGGCGCCGCCGCGGTGGGGGGCCTGCAGGCGCGTGAGGCGCACGCGCTCGGCGGCGGTCGCCTTGGCCGCGTCGCGGCGCTCGCGGTCGTTGCGGTTGGACACGACGGCATTGAGCACGAGCGCGATGGCCGCGACCACGAGCACGCCGGCCGCGACCGCGCCCCAGATCGCCTGCCGGCGCCGGCGCCCGCGCAGGCGCGGGGCGCGGACGAGGACCGAGCGGCCGCAGCGCGAGCAGCGCTCGCGCTCGGAGCGCTCCTCGAAGCCGCAGTGGGGACACGTACGCGAGGGCACTTCGGTCATCGTAGGCGGCATCTGCTAACCAGCGTAGACATGATGAGCGGTTACTGTCAATCTGCGGCGGTGGACCGCTACGACGCAGGCCGCCAGCCGGCGGGGCGCCCGCCCGCGCCCGGGCGCCTGGCCTACGTGCAGGCGCTGTTGAACACGTTCTGGGACCTCGACCGCGAGGGCGGGGGAGAGCGGTGGTCGTCGCCGGGCGCCTACGCTGCCTGGCTCAGCGCCCGCGGCTTCGCCGGGCCCGTCTCGGAGGGCGACCTCGAACGCGCCATAGCGCTGCGCGAGGCGCTGCGGACCCTGTGCCTCGCCAATCACGACGGCTCCGACGCGCCGGCCGCGCTGGCCGTCCTGGACGGCGTCGCGCGCACGGTGGCGCCGGCGGCGGCGCTGACGCCGAGCCTCCGCACCGGTGCCTTGGAGCCCGCCGGCGACGGCCCCGACGCGGCGTGCGCGCTGGCCCTGGCGATCGTCTTCGCCGCGCGCGCCGACGGCAGCTTCGCGCGGCTGAAGGCGTGCCCGCACGCCCACTGCGGCTGGGCCTTCTACGACACCTCGCGCAACCGCTCGGGACAGTGGTGCTCGATGCGGATCTGCGGCAACCGCACCAAGGGCGAGTCCTTCCGCCGGCGCCGCGCGGCCCCGCGGGCCTGATCGAAGGGCTGGTAACCGCCGGCGCGCGCCGGGTTACCGTCACACCGCGTTCACCACGTTCGCCGGACCGCCTGCCACCCTGAGCCACGACGCCATGGCCGCCCGCCGCCTGAGCCCGCTCGCCAGCGCCACCCGCGCCCTCGGCGTACGCCCGCGCCACCTCCAGCGCCATCGCCTCGCGCTGAACGACGGCGCCGTCACGACGCTGCACGTCGCGGCCTACGACCTGCGCCGCACGGTCCCGCGGGTGGTGCGCCTGGCCACCCCGACGCCGGTGGAGCGCTGGTGCCGCGAGCACGGCGTCGGCGAGGCGATGGTCGGCGGCTTCTTCGTCCGCCCCGGCGGCACCCCGCTCGGCGAGCTGCGCACGAGCGGCATCGCCCGGCCCGCGCGGCCGTTCGACGCGCCGTGGGGCGACGTGCGCGCCTGCCTGCACGTCGTGGGCGGCCACGTCGCCCTCGCGCGGCGCGACGAGCTGCCCGTCGAGCCCCAGGGCGACCTCCTGCAGGCCGGCCCGCTGCTCGTGCGCCACGGCGTGCCCTGCGTCGATGAGGACATCGAGGGCTTCTCGGCGGGCCAGGGGCAGTTCGATTCCGACATCACCGCCGGGCGCTACCCGCGCGCGGCGCTGGCCCTGGCGCCGCGCGGGCGGCTGCTGGCCGTCGCGTGTGACGGGCGCGCCGACGACGAGGCGGGGCTCACGCTGGCCGAGCTGGCCGAGGCGCTCGTCGCCCTCGGCGCCCACGCGGCGCTCAATCTCGACGGCGGTGGCTCGACCTCGCTGGTCTGTGCGGGCCGGTTGCGCAACACCCCGCGCGAGGACCACGGCGTCGTTCTGGCGGGCGGGCGACCGGTCTCGACCGTGGTCGCGTTCATGCCTCGGTAACAACTTCAGGTACAACAGCAGGGTGCGCGTGCTCAGTGCCCTGATGTTCTTCCCTCGTGGTGGTTCCGCGCATGTGGCGCGCGCGCTGGCACGCGAGATGCCCGCGCACGGGTGCGACGTGATCGTCGTGTCGGGGTCGCTCCCGGGCCTCGGCGACGCCGAGCACTTCTACGAGGGCTGCGACGTCCACGCGGTGCGCTTCGATCGCGGCGACGCGCCGATGCATCCCTCCTATGAGGATCGCCCGGACGCGCCGGACCCCGTCTTCGCCGCCGTCGACGACGAGGCCTACGAGGCCCACGTGGCCGCCTGGTCGCGCGCGCTGGAGGAGGCGGGCGCCGCCGACGCCGACGTCCTGCACCTGCATCATCTGACTCCGATCCACGAGGCGGCGGCCCGGGTGGCGCCCAACGTCCCTGTCGTCGGCCATCTGCACGGCACCGAGCTGCTGATGCTCGAGCGCATCGCCGACGGCCCGCCCGCCGGCTGGGACCACGCCGAGGACTGGGAGCGGCGGATGCGCCGCTGGGCGGGGAGCTGCGAACGCCTGCTGCTGCTCTCCCGCAGCCAGCTCGAGCGCGCCGAGCGCCTTCTCGGCATCGATCCGCGCTGCTGCGTCATCGCCCCCAACGGCTTCGACCCTGAGCGCTTCACGCCGCGAACCGTCGACCGCGCGGCGTTCTGGCAGCAGGCGCTGGTCGACGACCCGCACGGCTGGCGCCCGGGCCACGACGAGGGCTCGGTCGCCTATCGGCCCGAGCAGGCGGCGGCGCTGGCCCGCGCCCCCGTGCTGCTGTCGGTGAGCCGCTTCACCGAGGTCAAGCGCCTGGGGCTGCTGATCCGCGCCTTTGCCCGTGCGCGCACGGCGCTCGACGACACCGGCCGCTCGGCGTCCCTGGTCCTCCTGGGCGGCTACCCGGGGGAGTGGGAGGGCGAGCACCCCTACGACGCCATCCGGGCGACGGGCGCGCGCGACGTCTACCTCGCCGGCTGGCACGAGCACGACGCCCTGCCCGGGTTCTTCGCGGCCGCCGACGCCGTCGTGCTCTCCTCCGTGCGCGAGCAGTTCGGCTCGGCGCTGGTCGAGGGCATGGCCTGCGGGCTGCCCGCCATCGCCGTGGACCGCTTCGGCCCGGCCGACATCGTGCGACCGGGGCGGACCGGCTGGCTGGTGGAGCCCGACGACGAGACCGCGCTGGCCGGCGCGCTCGCGCAGGCGATCGACCACCCCGAGGAGCGCCGGCGCCGGGGGATCGCCGCGCGCCAGGACGTCACGGCGCGCTACGCGTGGCCCGCGCTCGCCGACCGCCTGTGCCGGCTCTTCGGCGAGGTCGCCGCGACTCCGGAGGAGGACGCGACCGTCGCGGCCGCCAGATAGTTGAAGTAGTCAACTATTACGGTATCCTCTCGCGGAGTGAGACCGTCCTCCGACACACGCCGCATCGCGCGCCTGTTCCGGCCCTACCGGGCGCGGCTGACGACCGTGCTCGCGCTCATCGGGCTGTCGGCCGGGTTGAGCATGATCTCGCCGTTCCTCCTGCGCGCGGTCCTCGACGACGCGATCCCCGAGCGCGACACCGCGCTGCTCACCATGCTGGTGGTGGGCATGATCGCCATCTCGATCGCCACCGGGGCGCTCGGCGTGGCGCAGACGTGGCTGTCGAACCTCGTCGGCCAGCGCGTGATGCACGACCTGCGCGCCGCCGTCTACCGCCACCTGCAGCGGCTGTCGCTGGCCTTCTTCACGCGCACGCGCACCGGCGAGGTGCAGTCGCGCATCGCCAACGACATCGGCGGCGTGCAGAACGTCGTCACCTCGACGGCGACGTCGATCGTCTCGAGCGTCACCACGGTCCTGGCCACGGTCGTGGCCATGTTCCTGCTCGATTGGCGCCTGGCCGCCTTCAGCCTCGCGCTGCTGCCGTTCTTCATCTGGCTCACGCGCCGCGTCGGGCGCGAGCGCAAGCGCATCACCGCCGAGCGCCAGGGCCGCCTGGCCGACATGAGCTCGCTGGTCGAGGAGTCGCTCAGCGTCAGCGGGATCCTGCTGGGCAAGACGATGGGGCGCGCGCCCGAGCTGGCCGAGCGCTTCACGCGCGAGTCGGCCGACCTGGCCGACCTCGAGGTGCGCAGCCGCATGGCCGGGCGCTGGCGCATGGCCAGCGTGCAGATGGCCTTCTCGATCATGCCGGCGCTCGTCTACTGGTTCGCCGGCTACTCGATCGCCCAGGGCGGCGCGGTGATCTCGATCGGCACCGTGGTCGCCTTCACCACCTTGCAGACGCGGCTGTTCTTCCCGATGCAGTCGCTGCTCTCGGTCGGGATCGACATCCAGACCTCGATGGCGCTCTTTCACCGCATCTTCGAGTACCTCGACCTGCCGGTCGACATCGCCGAGCGCGAGGACGCGCACGAGCTGCGCGACGTGCGCGGCGAGGTTCGCTTCGAGGGCGTCTCGTTCGGCTATGACGAGGACGCGCCGGCGATTCTGCAGGACGTCGACATCGTGGTGCCGGCCGGGAGCACGACGGCGATCGTGGGGGAGACCGGGTCGGGCAAGACGACGATGGGCTACCTGGTGGCGCGCCTGTACGACGCCACCGCCGGGCGCATCACCGTCGACGGCGTCGACATCCGCGACCTCTCGTTCTCGTCGCTGGCCGACACGGTGGGCCTCGTTTCCCAGGAGACGTACCTCTTCCACGCCAGCGTGGCCGAGAACCTGCGCTTCGCCAAGCCCGACGCCACCGACGCGGAGCTCGAGGACGCCGCGCGGGCCGCGCAGATCCACGAGCTCATCGCGAGCCTGCCCGACGGCTATGACACCGTGGTCGGCGAGCGCGGCTACCGCTTCTCCGGCGGTGAGAAGCAGCGCATCGCCATCGCCCGCACCGTCCTGCGCAACCCACCGGTGCTCGTCCTGGACGAGGCCACGAGCGCGCTCGACAACGAGACCGAGCGCGCGGTGCAGGAGGCGCTGGACCGCCTGGCCGAGGGCCGCACGACGCTGGCCATCGCCCATCGGCTGTCGACCATCCGCGACGCGGACGAGATCATCGTCCTCGACAGCGGGCGGATCGCCGAGCGCGGAACCCACGCCGAGCTGCTCGCGCGCGGCGGGCGCTACGCGACGCTGGCCGCGCGCGACCCCGAGCCTGTCGCGGCGTGATCACGACATCCGGCTTCGTGTCGAAACCAGTTCAGTAAGCTCGTGGCGTCTGGCTGTCGGGGGGTCGACGGAGGAAACATGTCCCATGCTCGTCTGTCCGCGCCGCTGATCGCCCTCGTGGCGCTGCTGATCCTCGTGCCGGCGGCCGGCGCCAAGACGCGGGCGACGACGGTGCGCACCTCGCAGGGGACGATCACGACGACGCGCGGCACGGACGGCGTGCGCCATCTGAAGTTCCGCTGGGGGCCGGTGCGGATCGCGCCAGGGCAGAACACGATCTCGCTCGACGACGACAACCTGCTGCCGCCCGGCCCGGGCTGGATCACCTCGTTCAGGCCCAACCTCACCTATGTCGACGGCAAGGTCCCGCGCGTCGACGTCATCCATCTGCACCACGCGGTCTGGATCGTCGACGGCCGGCCGACCTGGGCCGCCGGCGAGGAGAAGACCGCGGTGCGCGAGCCAAAGGGCTTCGGCTGGCGCTATCGCACGTCGGACCGCTGGCTGCTCAACCACATGATCCACAACCTCACGCCGGTGGCGACCCGGGTCTACATCACCTGGGAGATGGACTTCATCCCGCTCGGCACGAAGGCCGCGCGGGGCATGAAGGAGGTCAGGACGCAATGGGTCGACGCGATGGGCGGCAGCGCCTATCCGGTGTTCGACGCCAACGCGGGCACGGGCCACGACGGGCGCGTCACCTTCCCCGACGACGTTCCCAACGCCTACGGCGGCGGCGTCGCGCGCAACCAGTCGCTCGTCGACCACGACGCGACGCTCGTCGGCACCGCCGGGCACCTGCACCCCGGCGGCCTGTGGACCGACCTCAAGCTCACCCGGGCCGGGCGCACGGTGGAGGTCTTCCGCTCGCGCGCGCACTACTACGAGCCCGCCGGGGCGGTCTCCTGGGACGTGTCGATGACCGCCACGCCGGCGACCTGGCGGGTCGCGGTGAAGAAGGGCGACGTGCTCACGGTGTCGGGCACCTACGACTCGCGCACGACCTCGTGGTACGAGTCGATGGCCATCATGCCGGTGGCGATGACCGTCGCACCGGCGGGCGGCGCCGACCCGTTCACCACCGACACGGCGGTCAAGGGCGTGCTCACCCACGGCCACCTGCGCGAGAACGACCACCACGGCGGAGCGCCCAGCACCCTGCCCGACGCCACCAGCCTCCCCGACGGCCCGCGCACGCCGACGGTCGACATCGCCGGCTTCGCCTACGGGCAGGGCGACCTGTCCTCGACCGGGGCGCTGGGCCGGCCGCCGGTGGTCAGCCCGGGCCAGCCGCTGACCTTCGTCAACGACGACGCCGCGCAGAACGTCTTCCACACCATCACGGCCTGCCGGGCGCCGTGCACGGCGACGACCGGGATCGCGTTCCCGCTGGCCAACGGCGCCGGGGGCTTCGACTCGGGCGAGCTCGGGTTCGGCCCGCCCGGCTTCACCCCGGCCGCCAACCGCAAGCAGTGGCAGACCCCGCCGACGCTGACCGACGGGACGTACACGTTCTTCTGCCGCATCCACCCGTTCATGCGCGGCGCCTTCCGCGTGAAGGGATAGTCCCACGCGCCTGCTCGTCGTTCAGCAGCAGCCCGACGCGCCGATCGGGCTGGTGGGGGACTGGGCCGCGGCCCGCGGCGCCGATGTGGACGTGCTGCACGCGCCGGTGGTCTCCGCGTGGCCCGACCCCCGTGACGCGAGCGCGGTCGTCACGCTGGGCTCCGACCGCTCCGTGCACGCCTCGAAGGACCCATGGATCGGCGCCCAGGTGGCCTTCCTGCGCGAGGCCCACGCGGCGGGCGTGCCGGTGCTGGGCATCTGCTTCGGCGGTCAGGCGCTCGCCGCGGCCCTCGGCGCCACCGTGAGCCGGGCCGCCGAGACCGAGATCGGCTGGGTCGACGTCCAGGGCGACGACGGCGTCGCAGGACGCTGGTTCACCTGGCACGAGGACGTCTTCGACCTCCCGCCGGGCGCCACCGAGCTGGGACGCGCCGCCTCGGGTCTGCAGGCGTTCGCCGCCGGGCCCAGCGTGGGGCTGCAGTTCCACCCCGAGGTCACGCCGGCGATCGTCGACGACTGGCTGGCGGGCGCGCGCGACGAGGTGCCCGATCCCGAGCCGATCCGCGCCGAGACCGCGCGCACCGAGGGGCCGGCCCGCCAGCGCGCCTACGCGCTGATGGACCGCATTGCTGCCCGTTGGCCGCGCTGACGGTCCGCCATGTGTCCATAAATGGGCCGTTGAGCAGCGCACAGCGACCGTGCGACCGATGGACGGGGCATGCCTCGCCGCCGCCTCGCCACCGTCGCCGCGCTCGCCGCGCTCGCGCTGTGTGCGCCGGCCACGGCGAGCGCCGCCGACTGCGCGGGGTCCGACCTCGTTCCGGCGGCCGACAACGTCGCGGTCGTGGGGCAGGCCACGCTCTGCCTGCTCAACCAGCAGCGCGCCGCCCACGGCGTGGGACCGCTGGCCGAGAACGCGACCCTCACCACCGCCTCGGCGGGCTACTCGCAGCGGATGGTCGCGCAGGGCTTCTTCAACCACGAGTCCCCCGACGGCGGCACGCTGGTCGATCGCCTGACCGGCGCCGGCTACCTCGGCGACGAGGACGCATGGGTCGTGGGCGAGAACATCGGCTGGGGCCAGGGCACGCTCGCCACCGCGCGCTCGATGGTCACCGCCTGGATGGGCAGCGCCGGCCACCGCGAGAACCTGCTCAGCGGCGACTACACCGAGGTCGGCCTCGGGCTGGCCCTCGGGACGCCGGCGGACCGGACGTGGGGCGCCACCTACACCACCGACTTCGGAGCCGGCGCGCAGGCGCCCGCCCACGCGCAGGTCAAGGCGGCCCGCGCGGCGAGCAAGCCGCGCAAAAAGGCCAAGCGCCCGGCGATGTGCGCCCGCGCGGCCTCGGTGCGCCGCGGCGCGCGCTCCGCGAAGCGCGCATCGACCTGCGCCCGCTCGGCGCGCGTCAGCAGCCGCTGACCATCCGTCCAGGGCCGCTGGGCGTGTCCTATCCTCGATCGTGATGCCGCGCTCGTTGCCCATCGCTGCACTGCTCGCCCTCGCGCTGGTGCTCGGCGCGCCGGCCGCCGGCCTTGCGAGCACGCCGCCGGCCAACCCGCCCGGCGCCGTCCAGCTCTCCGACGAGCAGCTGACCACCCGCTGGGCGAACACCGCCGACGTGCAGCCCGTCTTCAGCCGCCCGTCGGAGCAGGCGCATCGCATCGCCCGCCTGCGCCTGCTCACCGAGGACAAGTTCCCCGAGGTCTACGTGGTGCTGGCGAGCTGGAAGAACGAGGTGGGCAACACGTGGCTGAAGATCCGCGTGCCCATGCGTCCCAACGGCCGCACCGGCTGGGTGCGCGAGAGCGCGCTCGGCGCCCTGCACACAGTCCACACGCGGATCGTGGTCAACCGCCACACGCTGCGGGTGACGCTCTACGACAACGGGCACCGGCGCTTCAGCGCCCGCATCGGCGTGGGCAAGGCCTCGACCCCGACTCCCGCCGGGCACTTCTGGATCCGCGAGAAGTTCCACGTCGCCGGCACCACCATCTACGGGCCGGCCGCGATCGGCACGAGCGCGTACGCGCCGACGCTGTCGGACTGGCCCGGCGGCGGAGTGGTGGGACTGCACGGCACCAACGAGCCGGGCCTCGTCCCCGGCCGCCCGTCGCACGGCTGCATCCGCCTGCGCAACCGCGACATCCTCAGGCTCTACCGGCTCGCCCCCACGGGCACGCCGGTCGACGTTCTCTGAGCCCGCGAGAGCCGATACGGTTCGGCCTGCATGGACAACCGTTCGACCAGTTCTGGGGACCGCTCAACCCTTGTAAGTGGCCGCCCGACGTTCTACGCTTCGCTCCGCATTCTTGACTGGCCCGACGGAGTGACGGGCACTGATGGGGGGGATTGGGAAGACAGCCGCCGGCCCTTGGGGAGGGGCCGGCGGTTGATCCCGACGATTTCGGGGTGGGGCAGGGTCGCCACCACCTCCAGCTGAGTCCCCTGAGGGGGCCTCGGGCGGGTCCGCCGGCACCACCCAGCCGGCGGGCCCGGCTTACTCTCCGCCCGCCCTTCGTTGTAGAAAGGCCGACCATGCGCCAGGCCAGGACCATTCTCACCCTCGCTCTGCTCGCCGTCGCCGTCCCGGCGGCCACCGCTCACGCCGCCGGTCCGTCGGCCAACCCCCCGGGGATGAAGCGCCTGAGCGACGAGCGCACGCTCTCGCGCTGGGCCTACCCGAACAACCACGCCCGGGTCCGCTCGCGGCCGACCGCGCACGCGCGCACGGTGGCCAAGCTGCACTGGCTGACCGAGGACAACCTGCCCGAGATCTACCTCGTGCTGGCCTCGTGGCGCGACAGCCACGAGAACACGTGGGTCAAGATCCGGGTGCCCAAGCGCCCCAACGGCGTCACTGGCTGGGTGCCGCGACGCGCGCTGCGCCAGTACACGGCGGTGCGTACGTTCCTGGACCTCAACCGCTCGAGCCTGCTGCTCACGCTCTATCGCGACGGGCGGCCCGTGATGTCCGCGCACGTGGGCATCGGGTCAAGCGCGAACCCGACGCCGCACGGGCACTTCTATGTGCGCGAGAAGTTCCGCGTCAGGGGCGCCGCGGTCTACGGTCCCTTCGCGCTGGGCACCAGCGCGTACGCGCCGCACCTGACCGACTGGCCGGGCGGCGGCGTCGTCGGCCTGCACGGCACCAACGAGCCCGGCCTGATCCCCGGCCGCCCGTCGCACGGCTGCATCCGCCTGCGCAACGACAAGATCACGCGCCTGTACCGGCTCACCCCGCGGGGTACGCCGATCAACATCCACGACTGATTCGGTCTGCCGCACCGCGCTCGCGGCGCCACACGCGCTTACAGCATCACCGAGGGGAACGAGCCAGCGGTGGGGCGGGGCGCCCCCCGGCTGCGTGCGAGGGCGCGGCTCACGAACTGCCTGGGATAGGCGTCGGTTTCCGGGGGTAATCCCAGGCAGTTCGGGCACCAGCCCGCCGGAGGCGCGAGCGCCCCGACCGCCGCAACTCCCTTCCCTCGATGCGGCAGTTTGCGCCGCGCGGTGTCGCCAACGAGAGCGGGAGACGAAGAGACCTAGAGCCCGGCGGGGTGGCGCGCGACGTAGCCCGCGCTCGAGCGGTCCACGCGCTGCCAGCGCGAGCCCGTGTCCCAGCGCCCGGTGGTGTCGTAGCGCCGGCCGTTGATGATCAGGAAGGTGTGGCCGGCGTTGGCGTAGACGGTGATCCAGCGGCCGCGGCCGGGCTGGCCCCACGACATGAGCTCGCCCGAGTCGCGCGGGCGCCCGAGCTGGCCGGTGGCGTGCAGGACGTAGGAGACCGAGCCCGAGCAGTCATAGCCCGAGTCGTGGAAGGAGCGATGGCCGCCGCCCCAGCGGTAGGGGAAGGCGGCGATGCGGTTGGCCGCGGAGACGGCGCGGAAGACCGCGGCGGGGATCCCGGGGCGGCTCGCGCCGTGCAGGTGGGCGCGCTTGAGCACGGGGTGCGCGCCGCCGATGCCGAGCGCGGCCCACGTGGCGGGGCCGACGACGCCGTCGGCGGTCAGCCCATGCGCGCGCTGGAAGCTGCGCACTGCGCGGGCGGTACCCGGGCCGAACACGCCGTCGGCGGTCACGCCGAGCCGGCTCTGCAGCAGGCGCACGCTGGCGCCTCGCGTGCGGACGCCGGTGCTGCCCCCGACCCCCGCGGCGCGGGCCGTCGCGTGGCGGTGCAGGCTGCGCCGCAGCATCCGCCAGGTCCCGGCGCCGACCACGCCGTCGGCAGTGAGCCCATGCCGGCGCTGGAAGCGCTTGACGGCGTGCAGGGTGCCGCGGCCGAAGACGCCATCGTCGCCGAGGTGTAGCGCGCGCTGGAGCTTGGCCACGGAGCGGCCGCGATCGCCGTGGTGCAGCGTCGGGAGGGCCTGCGCGCTCGCGACGGGCAGCAGCGCGATGGCCGCGGTGGCGGCCAGGCAGCGGATGTGGGCGGCTGGGTGGGGCATCGGTTGGGCGCCTACGGGGTGAGCTGACGGGCTCGCGCGATGCGCTACGCCGCTGCCATGCGGCGATTCGCCCCGCGGACGCCTCCTCGCGCCCGCAGTGGTTCCCCCGATCACCGACCCTTGCGGGCAGGCGACTCGGCGCGGCAGGCGTCGACGCTACCAGCCAAAATCCCTGCTCAATGCACGATTTCTTGCAGGCGCTCAGGCGCGGCGCAGCCGGACGGTGCCGACGTCGATGGCGTTCTGCTCGATGTTCATGCGCCCGGGATAGCCGAGCGGCGGGGCGGTGTAGCGCCCGAGGCGCTCGAGCTGCTCGTCGGTCAGCGCCAGCTCCGCGGCGGGGAGCAGGTCCTCGAGCTGCTCGAGCGTGCGCGGGCCGAGGATCGGCGCGGTGACGCCCGGCTGGGCCAGCAGCCAGGCGATCGCGACCTGCGCGACGCTTGCCCCGTGTTCATCGGCGACGGCACGCGCCTCGTCGACGGCGCGGAAGTTGGCCTCGGTGCCGCGGCGATGCAGCGCCTCCTCGAGGTCGTCCTGCGCATCGCCGATGCGCGTGCCGGCGGGCGGCTGGGCCCCGCGCTCATAGCGGCCGGTCAAGAAGCCGGCGCCGAGCGGGCCCCACGGGAGGACCCCGAGCCCGGCGGCGCGGCAGAAGGGCAGGATCTCCGTCTCGATCGAGCGCTCGACGAGCGAGTACTGCGGCTGCAGCGAGACGAAGGCGGAGAGCCCTTCGCGGTCCTGGACGCCGACCGCCCACGCCAGCAGCCACGCCGGGAAGTTCGAGGCACCGAGCGCGCGCACCTTGCCGGCGCGCACGAGGCCGTCGAGGGCCGCCAGCGTGTCCTCCAGCGGGACGTCGGGGTCGGGCGCGTGGACCTGGTAGAGGTCGATGACGTCGATCCCCAGCCGCCGCAGCGAGGCGTCGCACGCCTGCACGATCCGCCCGGGGGCGAGCCCCGCCCCGCCGGGATCGGAGACCGCGAAGCGGACCTTGGTGGCCACGACGACCTCGTCGCGCCGATCTGCGAGCCAGGGCGCGAGCGTCTGCTCCGCGGCGCCGTCGCCGTAGACGTCGGCGGTGTCGAGAAAGTTGTGCCCGGCCGCCACGTAGGCGTCCAGCATGCGCTGCGCCTCATCGGGCGGCGTGCGCCCGCCCATCAGCATGGTGCCCAGGCATAGGCGGCTGACGCGCAGCGGTCCGAGGTCGACGTGGTCCATGGGCGCCCGTATGCCCGGCGACCGCACCAGCGAACCACGGCCAGGCGATAGGTTCGCCGCCATGGCGCTGCTGTCCGAGCTCGACCTTCCGGTCCTCGACTACACCGACCCTGCCCTGCGCGGCCCGGGCTTTCATCCGCGGATGGCGGAGCTCAGCGCCCAGGGCTGGCTGGCGGCCACGCCCATCGGGGCGATGGTGCTCGACCGCGAGACGAGCGAGGTCTTCCTGCGCAGCCGCTCGACGACCTTCCCCGGGCGCAAGCTGGCCGAGCTCTTCGGGATCGAGACCGGCCCGCTGGCCGAGGAGCTGCGCCGCAACATCCTCTGCATCGACGGCGACGACCACCGGCGCCTGCGCAACCTGGTCAATCCGGCCTTGACGCCGCGCGCCGCCGACCGCTGGCGCCCGGCCATGCGCACCTACCTCGAGGAGCTGTGGGAGGCGGTGCGCGGCGACGGGTCCTGCGAGTTCGTCGACGCCTTCGCCAAGCCGTACCCCTCGCTGGTCATCGCGACGGTGATGGGCGCCCCGCTGACCGATGCGCCGCGGCTGCACCACTGGTCCAACTGGATCCAGAAGCAGTTCGACGCCGAGGCGCTCATGACCGAGCGCGCGCTCATCGAGGAGGCGGTGGTCGAGTTCTACGACTACGCCGACGCGCTGCTGGCCGCCCGCCGCGACGATCCCGGCGAGGACCTGGTCTCGACCCTCCTGGCCGCGGAGGCCGACGGCGACCGGCTCTCGGACGTCGAGTGCGTGAACCTCGTGCTCAACGTCCTCATCGGCGGCGTCGACACCACGCAGTCCCAGCTCGCCCACGCCGTGCGCCTGCTGGCCGAGCATCCCGACCAGTGGGCGGCCCTCCGGGCCGACCCGTCGCTGGCCGCCGGGGCCGTCGAGGAGGCGCTGCGCTACGAGCCCATCACGCCGTTCACCGCGCGCATCGTGGTCGAGGACATGGAGGTGCGCGGCGTCGCCTTCCCGGCCGGCACCGTGGTCTTCGTGGCGAGCTGCACCGCCAACCGCGACGGCCTCGAGGAGCCAGACCGCTTCGACATCACGCGGACCGACGGCGGGCGCCTGACGACGTTCGGCGCGGGCATCCACTACTGCCTGGGCGCGAACCTCGCTCGCGCCGAGCTGCAGGAGGGCCTGGCCTTCCTGGCCGCCCACGTCGACCGGCTGGAGCTCGACGGCGAGCCGGTATACGGCAGCGTGACCGGCATCTACGGGCTCGACCGCCTGCCGATCCGCTTCAGCGCCGCCTAACCGTCCGGCGGCGGGTCGATCATGCCGACACCCGGCATGACCGCCGCCGACGTCAACCTGCGCGCCATCCTGCGCATCGTCCTCGTGATCGTCGGGGTGGTGCTGTGCCTGTACGTGCTCTATCTGCTGCGCAAGCCGATCGGCTGGATCGTGCTCGCAACCTTCATCGCCGTGGCGATGTCGGCGCCGGTGAACCTGCTGGCGCGCCACATGCACCGCGGACTGGCGATCGCGCTCGCCTACCTCGGCCTGCTGGCATTCCCGATCCTGCTGGCGCTGATCCTGGTCCCGCCGATCGTCAACGGCGTCGACGACCTCGCCTCCAAGGCGCCCGCGTACGCCGCCGACGCGCAGGATTACGTCCAGAAGAACCAGACACTGCGCAAGCTCGAGGACGACTACGGCGTCATCTCGCAACTCCAGGAGCAGGCCAAGAAGCTGCCCAACAAGATCGGCGGTGCCGCCGGGACGTTGAAGGACCTCGGCGTCGGAGCCGTCAACTCCGTGTTCGCCGGGCTGACGATCCTCATCCTCTCGATCTTCATGGTCGCCGACGGGCGAAGATGGGTGATGAACGCGCTCGCGTTCCAGCCCGACGAGCGCCGGGAGCGCCTGGATCGCGCCCTGAGCCGCATCAGCACCGCGGTCGCCAATTACGTGGGCGGGGCGCTGGCCCAGGCGACGATCGCCGGCGTGACCAGCTTCATCGTCATGAAGATCCTCGGGATTCCGTTCGCCGCCCCGCTGGCGGTGCTGGTCGGCTTCTTCGACCTCATCCCCCTCATCGGCGCCACCATCGCCGCGGTCCTCGTCGGGATCGTCACGGTCTTCGCCGACTTCCCGCTCGACACCATCATCTGGGTCATCTGGGCGGTCGTCTACCAGCAGCTCGAGAACACGGTCATCCAGCCGCAGATCCAGCGCCGCGCCGTCGACCTGCACCCGTTCCTCGTCCTGGTCTCCGTCCTCTTCGGCTCCACGCTGTTCGGCGTCGCCGGCGCGCTGCTGGCCATCCCGGCGGCCGCGTCGGTGCAGATCGCGGTCGGGGAGTGGTGGCACTTCCGCCAGTCGGGGCGGGTGCAGCTGGTGCCGGATCCCTAAAGGGGTGCCGGAGGTGGCACAGACGGCGGAGCCGTCGCATCCGCCACCGTAGGTGGGTCCCCGTCGCGAAGCGACTTGGTCTCAAAAGTCTTCGGGGAGGATGTAGCCGGCGTGCAGCGCCTCGGCAAAGCCGTCGATGCGCTCGAGCTCGACGGTGAGCGCCAGCGCCTCGGCCGCCGCCTCGATCTGGGCGCTGTCGCGGTCGAGGGCCTGGTCGAGCAGGGACAGCCGCGCGCCGGCGTGCAGCTGGATGGCCCACCAGCCGCAGTTGGCGCACGCCAACTCGACGACGTGGTTGCCGTCATCGTGTGACGCCAGCACTTCGCGCGGGGCGACGAAGGGCCGCCGGCAGGTGGGGCAGATCCTCAGATCGCGGCCGAGGGTGATGTCGAACAGGCGTCGCATGACACCTGAGAACGCCGCCCGCGGCGAACCCTTGCGGCAAGTTTTCGGTGCGTCGGCAAGTAGTGTCCCGGGATGCTCACGTCATGCACCGCAGTCGTCCACGGCAACGCCGTCAGCTACCGCCGCGCGGGCGAGGGAACGGCCGTCGTCCTGCTGCATGGCATCGGCTCGAACTCGCTGACCTGGGAGCCGGTGGCGTCCGCGCTGGCCGAGCGCCACGACGTCATCGCGCCCGACTTCCTGGGCCACGGCGCGGCGGCCAAGCCACGTGGCGATTACTCCCTCGGCGCCTTTGCCAGCGGGGTGCGCGACCTCCTGCAGCTGCTCGGCGTCGAGCGGGCGACCCTCGTCGGGCACTCGCTGGGCGGCGGCGTGGCGATGCAGTTCGCCTATCAGCACCCCGAGCTGTGCGAGCGCCTCGTCCTGGTCTCGAGCGGCGGGCTCGGCCACAGCGTCAGCCCGCTGCTGCGCGCCGCGGCCCTGCCGGGCTCGGAGTGGGTGCTGCCGGTCATCGCGGGCGCCGCGGGCGGAGTGGGGGCGAAGGTCGGCGACGTGCTGGCCCGCGTTGGCCTGCGCGCGGGCCACGACGTGGCCGAGGTCGGGCGCGGGATGGCCGACCTCGGCGACCGCGAGGCGCGCCTGGCCTTCCTCGACACGCTGCGCGCCGTGGTCGGCCCGGGCGGCCAGCGGGTCAGCGCGCTCGATCGCCTGTACCTGGCCGCCGACCTCCCGCTGCTCATCGTGTGGGGCGAGCGCGACCCGATCATCCCCATCGGCCACGGGCGCCGGGCCCACGCCGCCGTGCCCGGCAGCGAGATGCTCGAGGTCGCCGACGCCGGGCACTTCCCCCAGCTCGACGACCCGACCGGCTTCGTCACGGCCGTGACCCGCTTCGTGGCGAGCAGCGAGCCCTGGGCCTACGACCCCGCGCGCGTGCGGGAGCTGATGCTGGCCGGAACGGGCGGTCTGTAGGGTCTCGAGGATGGCGAGAGAGCCCATCTACACGGCGCACGCCCACGTCACCGGAGGGCGGGCGGACGGCCACGGGAAGACGGACGACGGCGTGCTCGAGGTCAACCTGCGCCGCCCGAAGGAGATGGGCGGCGAGGGCGACGGGACCAACCCCGAGCAGCTCTTCGCCGTCGGCTACGCCGCGTGCTTCGAGGGCGCGCTCGGCGCGGTGGCCCGCCGCGAGAAGCTCGAGGTCGGCGACGTCGCCATCGACTCGAGCGTCAGCCTCATCCCCGCCGACGAGCGTACCTTCGTGATCGGAGTCGAGCTCGCCGTGACGCTGCCCTCGGTGCCGGATGAGGAGCAGGCCGTCGCGCTCGTGCGGGCCGCTCACAAGGTCTGCCCGTACTCCAACGCCACGCGCGGGAACGTCGACGTGGCGCTCACCGCCAACGGCGCCCCGGTTGAGCACGGGTGAGCACCGACGACGACGACGACTGGGTCGGCACGCCCCCCGAGGGGCACTACGCGCGCGATCGCGCGAAGCCGGAGTTCTGGCGCAACCAGCGTCCGCCGGCGCTGGCCGCGGCGGCCATCGGGATCGTCGTCCTGATCCTCATCGTGGTCATTCTGCTCAGCTAGCGCCCGCGCGTAATTCTTAGCTGAGCTTGATGGATCTCACGTAACGCCTTGAGGTTGTGCACCGACACTGTGTGCATGGCGCTCGAGCTCACCATCGACCAGGCAAGGCTGATAGCGCGCCTGCGCCGTCGCTGGCCGGGCGCCGACGTCCGCGCCCACCAGCGGCCCTGGGGCGTCATCGTCGAGGTGCGCCGTGACGGGCGCACCGTGGCGCTGACCGCGCTGGACGGCGAGGGCGGCATCGAGCCCGCGCGCTCGATCCCCCGCGCAGCCTGATCGCGCGGCAGCGGAAGTCGCCGGACGAGCCCGAAAGCCCGCCCGGCGCCGCCCGGTCATGGATCGCAACTGAACTACTACGTCCCAGGACTTCGTGTCTCTGCCTGGGTGGCGTGACACTCCCGACCACCGGGGCAGGCCGCCGGCGAGGCCGGCGCGGTACCCGGCTGGGCGCCCCGAAGGGAACCCCGATCGAGTAAGCGATCCGCCGGACACCTCACCCTAGCGGGCGGGGCTGCGTTCCGCGCGCGGATCGGGCAGCGGCGTCAGGATCGCCTCGATGCGCTCGCGCTGGGGCTCGAGCTGCGGCGGCAGGATGATCGCGGAGCCCAGCTCCTCGATGCTGTAGCCGTCGACGGTGAACCCGGGGCCGTCGTCGGCGATCTCGAACAGGACTCCGCTGGGCTCGCGGAAGTAGATCGAGTGGAAGTAGTGGCGGTCGATGATCCCCGATGTCGGTACGCCGGCATCGCGCAGGAGCTCGTCCCAGCGCGGGTGCTCGGCGACGGTCGTGCCCCAGGCGACGTGATGCACCGTGCCGGCGCTCTGGCGTCCTGGCTCGGCCGGCGGGGCGTCATAGGCGATGGTGCCGCCGCGGGCCTCGCCGCGCAGCTCCCACGTGTCCTCGCCCAGCGCCACGGCACCGAGCAGGCGCTCGAGCACCAGGCCGCTGTGCTCAGGGTGCGCGCTGTAGGCGCGCACGCCGTCGAAGCCCTGCAGGGCCAGCTCGGCCGGCACCTCCGGGTGCTCGGCGCTCAGCGGGGTGTCCCCGCCGGTCCGCACCACGAGCTCGTGGCCGAGACCCTCCGGGTCGGCGAAGCGCAGGCGATCGCCCGCGCGCTCGTGGACGACGCCCTCGGCGGCAAGGCGCTCGGCCCAGAAGGCCAGCGCGTCGGCGGATCCCACGCGCGAGACGATCCGGTGCACCATTCCGGCGCCCACGCGGCCGGGCGTGGCGTGGGGGTACTCGAAGAACGTCAGCTCGGCCCCGGGCCGTCCCCGCTCGTCGGCGTAGAACAGGTGGTAGACGCTCGGGTCGTCCTGGTTGACCGTCTTGGCCACCAGTCGCAGCCCCAGGATCCGCGTATAGAAGTCGACGTTGCGCGGCGCGTCGCCGGTGATCGCCGTGATGTGGTGCACGCCCTCGAGCCGCACGGCTCCTCCGATGCTCGTCAAGAGATAGTTGCCTTGACAACTATATCAGCGCCGCCGCGGCGCGAGCGTCCAGCAGCGGTCAGTGACCGAGGGTCTTGAAGCTGATCCGCTCGCAGTGGCTCAGCTGGTAGCCGGGCTTGCTGCGATGGCTGATGAACAGCGTGTCGCGCCCGGCGCCGCAGTCGATGCTGCCGCGACCGAAGTGCGCGTGGATGGTGTCGTTGCCGTTGCCCGCGACGATGATGTTCTGGCCGTGGCTGGCGTAGATGAAGTCCGAGCCGTCGCCGCCGAAGAGCCGATCGACCTGGGCGGTGCCCTGGCCGGAGGGCTTGTAGTCGCCCCACAGGACGTCCGCCCTGCCATTGCCGTAGAGCGTGTCGGAGTCGTGGCCGCCGAGCAGCTCGTCGCTGCGCCTCGTGCCGGTCATCGTGCCGTCGCCGTCGTCCTTGTTCATCTTCAACACGCCGTCGATCTTCGGCCAGCCCTCGTGGCTGGTATTCGCCTGGGCGACGCCGCCGGCGGCGGCGGTGACCGCGCAGGCCACAATCGCGGCGATGGTCTTTCGTCGTGAAGCCATGCTCTGATCCATGCCCCATACCGTCGCAGAAGACCCTGGACGCCGCTCGGCCGGGCGAATGGTGCCGCTCATCTTGCCGGATGGGGTACCCGCTCGGTTTAGCGCTGCGGCGCGTAGCGGCGCAGCACGGCAGGCGATCCCTCCGCCACGGTGAGGAAGCTCGTGCCGTGGCGGTCGAGCGCGATCGCCTCGCCCTGGCCCTCTCCGGCCAGTGACGTCGGCGACAGGCACGGCGCGCGCCGCAAGGTCGTCGTCAGCCGCTCGCGCCCGCGACGGATCCACACGGCGACGCGGTCATAGCCACGCAGGACGATGACGCGCCCGTCGGCGCTCACGTCGCCCGCGGTGATGAACGGGACGCTGATCTCCGGGCCGGCGCGCAGCGTGGTCTGCGACCCGGCGGGCACGCGGGCCGAGGCGCGATAGGCGCGCCCCGCGCCGAGCACCTTGGTCACGATGACGAGGTCGCCGCGCAGCGGGTCGACGAGCAGCGCCTCGGCGTCGTGGGCCCCGTCGGGATAGCGCAGCTGCAGGCGATCGGCCGGAGCAGTGGCGCCGGCGCCGACGCGCGGCTCGGCGACGCGGTAGACGTCGATCGTCGGGCGCTGCGAGGCGTTGTCGCCGATGTCGCCGATGTAGAGCAGCGGCCGGCCGTCGGCGTCGGCCCCCGCGGCGATGTCCTCCCAGTCGACGGCCCGGGCGCCGGTGACGGTGGGGCGCGTGGCGACCCGGCCGTCGGTCCGCAGGCCGTAGAGGATCGGTCCGGCGCCGGAGTCGTCGTGGCTCCAGAGCAGATCGGCCTGCGAGCGGCTGCGCACCAGGCCGCTGAGCTCGTTGGCCGATGGGTCGGCGACGCGGCCGGTCACCCGCACGCGCAGGGCGCCGCACAGGGCGGGGGGACGCGGCGCGACGGGCCGGGTGACGCGATGGGAGGGAGCGGACACCGCCGGCGGCAGCACGGGCCCGCTGCCGCCGCAACCGGCGAGCGCGGCGACGACGACGAGCGCCGCGGCGGCGCGCATCAGCCCACCCGATCGCTGCGCACCGCCGCCGCCAGCGCGATCAGCTCGACGCAGGCGTCGAGCGGGAGCGTGGTCGAGTCGATGACCAGGTGGTAGAGCGCGGCATCACGGGCGTCCACGCCGTAGAACTGCTGGACATAGGCCTCGCGGGCACGGTCGGTCTCGCGCATGTGGCGTTCGGCCGTCTCGCGGTCAACGCCCTCGAGCGCGCCGGCCTGGGCCAGCCGGCGCTCGGGCGGACCGTCGAGGCGCACGTGCAGGGCACCGGGGAGGTCTGCGAGCACGACTGCCGCCGCTCGGCCCAGGATCACCGCGGACCCCGCCGCCGCGCGCTCGCGGATGACCTCCTCGGTGGCGCGCAGGAACGAGCGCTCGTCGACGAGGTCGCTCGGCGGGGCCGCGCCCGAGAAGGCCTGCGCGGCCGGGGCGAAGCGCAGGAGCAGCCGCTCGAGCACGCTGCGCACCGCGTCGTCGTGCGCGAGCGCGTCGTCCAGCGGCACGGCGAGGCGCTCGGCGACGGTGGTCGGGATCACCCGGTCGAGGAACGCCACGCCGAGGCGCTCGGCCAGGCGCGGACCGACCTGGCTGCCGCCGGCCCCGTAGGAGGCCGAGAGGGTGACCACGCTCATGGCCTGCATCTTCACCGCACAACCGCCCGGCGCAACATCCGGGGTTGCACCGTCAAACTAATCATGTTAGTCTTTTGCCTATGTCCAATAGCCACACTCGCATCTCACGCCTCGGCCTCGTCAACGCCTACCTCGTACCCGAAGATGACGGGCTGACCCTCGTCGACGCGCTGATTCCGCGCAGCGCCAAGACGATCCTGCGGGCCGCCGAGCAGCTTGACGCGCCGATCGTGCGGATCGCGCTGACCCATGCCCACGGCGACCACATCGGCTCGCTGGACGACCTCGCCGCGGCCCTGCCGGGCGTCGAGGTCCTGATCTCGGCCCGCGATGCGCGACTGCTGGCCAAGGACAAGTCCATGGATCCCGGCGAGCCGCAGGCCAAGCTGCGCGGCGGGTACCCAGGCGCGAAGACTCGCCCGACGCGCACCCTCACGCCGGGCGACATGGTCGGCTCGCTCGAGGTCGTCGCAGCGCCGGGCCACACGCCCGGGCACGTGGCCTTCTTCGACCGCCGTGACGGCACCCTGCTCTGCGGCGACGCGTACACGACGGTCGGCGGCGTGGCCACGACGGCGAAGCCCAGCCCCCCCTTCCCGCTCGCCAGCATGTCGACGTGGCACCGGCCGACCGAGCTCGAGAGCGCCCGCGCCCTGCGCGCGCTGCAGCCGGCCCGGCTGGCGCCCGGCCACGGCAAGGTCATCGAGTCCCCGCTTTCGGCGATGGACGCCGCGATCGCCAAGGCCGCGGCGTAGCCCTTGCCGCGCGCGGGACTCGACACCGAGCGCGTCGTCGACGCCGCGGCACGGATCGCCGACGCCGACGGGCTGCGCGCGCTCACACTCACACAGCTGGCCGGTGAGCTCGGGGTACGGCCGCCGTCGCTGTACAACCACTTCGAGGGCCGTCGCGACGGGCTCGTGCGCGCGCTCGCCGTGCGTGGCGTGTGCGAGCTCACCGCCGCCATGCGCGATGCCGCCGTGGGGCGGTCGGGCACGGACGCCTTCATCGCGACGGCGCGCGCCTACCGGGCCTACGCGCACGCGCACCCCGGGCTCTACGCGGCCGGCCTGGCCGCGCCCGCGACCGATGACGCCGACCATCGCGCCGCCGCTCAGGGGGCGGTCGATGTGGTCTTCGCCGTGCTGCGCAGCTGGAATCTCGAGGGCGACGACGCGGTCCACGCGGCGCGCGCCTTCCGCAGCGCCGTCCACGGGTTCGTGGCGCTCGAGGCGGCCGGCGGCTTCGGTATCCCGGTCGACCTCGACGAGTCCTTCGAGCGCCTGATGGCGACGCTCGCCGGCGGGCTCGCTACAGGTCGATGACCGCCAGATCGGCGCGGCGGCGCACCAGCGCCTCGGCCACCAGGCGCCGGTGACAGCCGGCCGGGTCGGCCTCCAGGCAGAGCAGCGCGGTCGCGGGGGCGCCCGGCAGCTCGTCGGCCAGCGCGTCGAGGTCGTCGGCCGCATGGGCCTCGACATGCCTGCGGTAGGCCTCGGCGGCCTCGGCGAGGCGCCCGGCGCGAAACAGGACCCGCAGGTCGGGCGGGGTGCCGAGCGCGCGGCGGTGCTCGTAGGCGATGCCGTGCTCGCCCAGCAGCGCCGCCAGCCGCGTCTTCGACATCCCCGGGCGCCGCGACTGCGGGCGAAAGCGCACGTCGATCACGCGAGCCACCCCGGCCGCGCGCAGCTCGGCCACCAACGCCTCGGGCAGCAGGCGCTCGTAGCCGATCGTCCACAGGCGCGTCACGCGGGCAGCTTCGCACGACCTGGCAGGATCCCGCGCCATGGACTATCGCCAACTCGGCCGCTGCGGCCTGCGCGTCTCGACCCTCACGCTCGGCACCATGACCATCGGCGGCAGCGGGGTCTTCGCCTCGGTGGGCGGCGTCGATCTCGACGGCGCGCGCCGCCAGATCGACCTGGCGGTCGACGCCGGGGTCAACCTCATCGACACCGCCGACGTCTACTCGGGCGGCGTCTCGGAGGAGATCATCGGGCAGGCGCTGGTCGGCCGGCGCGATCGCGTGCTGCTGGCGACCAAGGCGCGCATGCCGATGGGGGAGGGGCCCAACGACGCCGGTCTCTCGCGCCACCACCTCATCGAGTCCTGCGAGGCGAGCCTGCGCCGCCTGCGCACCGACCACATCGACCTCTACCAGGTGCACGAGTGGGACGGGCAGACGCCGCTGGAGGAGACCCTCGACACGCTCGACACGCTGGTGCGCGCGGGCAAGGTGCGCTACGTCGGCTGCTCGAACTACGCGGCGTGGCAGCTCGTCAAGGCGCTGGGGATCTCCGACCGCCTGCACCTGCAGCGCTTCGTCAGCCAGCAGATCTACTACTCGCTGCAGGCCCGCGAGGCCGAGTACGAGCTCGTCCCGGCCTGTCTCGACCAAGGGGTGGGCATCCTCGTCTGGAGCCCGCTGGCGGGCGGGCTGCTCTCGGGGAAGTACCGCCGCGACGCGCAGCCCGAGCAGGGCCGCCACCTCACCGACTGGGACGAGCCGCCGGTGCGCGACGCCGAGCAGGTCCACGACATCGTCGACCTGCTGGTGGAGATCGGCGCGGGACACGGGGTCTCGGCCGCCCAGGTCGCGCTCGCCTACACGCTCGGCAGGCCCGGCATCACGTCGCTGGTGATCGGCGCGCGCACGGAGGAGCAGCTGGTCGACAACCTCGCGGCGGCCGACCTCGAGCTGTCCGCCGAGGAGCGCGCGCGGCTCGACGAGGTCAGCGCGCCGCCCCTGCTCTATCCGTTCTGGCACCAGGCGAAGACCGCATCGGACCGCCTCAGCGCCGGCGACCTGACGCTGCTCGGGCCGCACGTGGGGTAGACGCACCCGAAGGGCGCGAGCATCGTTGGTGACCGATGGTCAACAACGGTGTACATGCGGCATGCGATCCACGCGCTCTCGCACCGCCACCGCGGTGGCCGCGATCATCGGGATGCTCGCCGTCGCGGTCGTCACGGTGTTCTTCCAGCTGCTGGCGATCGGCCTGGGGACGTGCGGCGGCGACGGCGGCTCGCCATACGCGGCGCGCGACTCGGCCCAGGGTCACGTCTGCGACTTCCTCGACCGCGGCGGCATGACGCTGGTCATGGCGGTCGAGATCGCGGCCCTCCTCGCGGCGGGCGTCATTCTCGTGCTGTGGGCGCGCCGGCGGACTGCGACAGCTATTGAGCTTGCAGACGTACGCGGCGCAAACAGCATCACCGAGGGAAGGGGCGTGAGCCCGAGGGGGTGTGCGCCATCGACCGAAATAATCTCGGTCGATCGCGCACACCCTCTCTGGGAGGCCGCGGACTGACCCTTCCCTCGATGAGGCAGTTCGCGTCCCGCCGCGCCACACCCGTGGCGCGGGCGAGCCGGGCCTCAGGCCCGGGCGGCCTTCAGGACCTTCTTGGGCGGGATGACGATGAGACGCCAGTGGCGCTTGTCCTCGCGCTCGGCGTAACCCATCGTCTCCAGGCGCTTGCACACCACCGGGCAGCGCTTGCAGCGCGGGCGGTCCTTGCAGCAACGCTTCTTCGTCGTGATCCGCTGGGGCACCGTTAGGGGAGCCTAACGCAAGTCCGACCAAACGTGTCGGACATTGGCGCGCCGTCGTTCAGCCGGCGGCGAGACGGGCGAGCGGGGCGCCCCAGATGTCGAGCGGCGCGATGGGCGGCGGCACCCGGTAGCCGATGTCGAGGCTCACGCCGATGTCATCCAGGGCCCACTTGGCGAAGCTCTCCGCGAAGCGCTCCTGGCGGCTGGCGCACGCGCCCGAGATCCCGTCGTCGCAGCCCCATCCAGGAGGGATCCCGGCGTCGAGCGCCGCCGCGACGTCGTCGGTCACCAGGGCGTGGTCGACCACGTGGCCGAGCTCGTGGAGCACCGTCCGGTCGACGCCGCGCGCTCCGAAGCGCTGGACGACCAGGCCGAGGTCGACCGTCACGCGGTAGTCCGACTGGCCGTCCTCGGTGAGGCCGATGGCGCCGGGAACGCCCGTCGGTCCGAGGCGGACCATCACCAGACCGTCGACCAGGGCGATCAGGCGGCGGGCCTCCGGGCGCGCGGAGGCGACGGCGGCGAGGAACGCCTGGCGGTCCGCAGGGGCGACGGCCGGATCGAAGCTGAAGGTCGCGCGGCGCACGTTGTCGGGGAGCAGCCGCGCGCCGCTGCGCTTCGCGCTCGACGGGTCGAGGCGATAGCGCGCGCCCGCGACGTCGGAGCGCGCCGGTGCCGGCGCGCTGAGCGACCGCGCCGCGCCGAACAGGAACGGGAGGGCGAGAAGGGCGAGCAACGGCACGTAGAGACGGGGCGAGAGCGACATCACGGGTACGCCTAGGTTCGGTCGTGCGCCGGGCCCGCTTGAGCGCGGCCTGCCGCGGTCGGCGGGTCTCGTCGGGGTGGAGCAGCCGCGCGAGGCGTTCGGCTTCGCGCGCGCACGTGACATGCTGCCCGGCCGTGCTGTTCTATGAGCCACATCTGCGCGACACCTCGCTGCTGCCACACGACCCGTTCAAGGCGGCGATCGCGCCGCGCCCGATCGGCTGGGTCTCGACCCTGAGCGCCGACGGCGCCGTCAACCTGGCGCCCTACAGCTTCTTCAACGCGGTGTCCGGCGCGCCGCCGATGATCGCGTTCTCCAGCGAGGGCATGAAGGACTCGGCCAGCTTCGCGCTGCAGACGCGCGAGTTCGTGTGGAACATGCCGACCTGGGACCTGCGCGAGGCGATGAACACGACCTCGGCGGCGCTGCAGCGCGGGACCAACGAGTTCGACCATGCCGGCCTGGAGATGGCGCCCTCGAGGCTCGTCAAGCCCCCGCGCGTCGCCGCCAGCCCGTGCGCGCTGGAGTGCAAGGTCACCGAGACGCTCACGCTGTCAGACCTCGAGGGCAACGCGACCGACCGCCACCTGATCATCGGCCAGGTGGTGGGTGTGCACCTCGACGAACGCTTCATCCGCGAGGACGGCATCCTCGACGTCACGGCCATGCGCCCGATCGCGCGCTGCGGCTACACGTCGGATTACACCGTGCTCGAGCGCCTCTTCCAGATGGACCGCCCGCGGTAGCTACACGACGCCGTGGATGAAGTACCAGACGAAGACGGCGCTGATGGCGAGCATGAGCGGGTGCACGCGGCGCCCGCCGAGTAGCGTCAGCACCGAGTAGGAGACGAAGCCCGCCCCGACGCCGTTGGTGATGCTGTAGGTCATCGGCATCAGCACGATCGTGAGCAGCACCGGCAGCGCGATGACCGGATCGCGCCACTCGAGGTGGCGCACGAGCTCGAACATCATCGCCCCGACGATCACGAGCACGGGCGCCGTCGCCGCGCTGGGGATGATCCCCGCCAGCGGCGAGATGAACAGGCAGCACGCGAAGAGCAGCCCGGTGATCACCGAGGCCAGGCCGGTGCGCGCGCCCTCGCCGATGCCCGCCGAGCTCTCGATGAACGTCGTGTTCGAGGAGGCCGACGCCGCACCGCCGCCGGCCGCGGCCAGCGAGTCGACCAGCAGCACGCGCTTCATCCCGGGCAGCCGGCCGTCGGGCGTGACGAGCTCGGCGCGGCGCCCCAGGCCCAGGACGGTGCCCGCAGTGTCGAAGAAGTCCGAGAGCAGCACCGACACCACGACCGCCACGGCGCTCCAGAAGCCCAGCGCCGAGACGAAGTGCAAGGAGAAGTTGCCCACGAGACTGAAGTCCGGCGTGGCGAAGACCTTGTCGGGCCACGTGGCCGAGCCGTTGGGGAAGACCTTCTTGTCCTTGGCCTCGTTGACGATCGTGGCGAGGATCGTGGTGCCGAGGATCCCGAACAGCAGCGCCCCGCGGACCCGCCGCGCCACCATCGCGTAGGTCCCGAACAGCCCGATGACGAAGATCGCGATCGCCCAGGTGTTGAGCTTGGGCGCGATCGTGACGACGGTGCCCTGCCCCTTGATCACGATCCCGGCGTCGACCAGCCCGATGATCGTGATGAAGAGGCCGATCCCGATCCCGATGGCCAGCTTGAGATCGTGGGGGATGGCGTTGATGACCGCCTCGCGGAAGCCGACCAGCACGAGCACGGTGATGATGAGGCCCTCGGCGACGACGACGCCCATCGCGTCGGGCCAGCTCAGGCGGTCAGCGCCGACCAGCGAGAACGCCACGAACGCGTTGATTCCCAGGCCGGCCGCCAGCGCGAACGGGTAGCGGCCGTAGATCCCCATCGCGAGGGTGGCGACCGCCGCGACGAGCGCGGTGACCGTCAACACCTGGTCGAACGGGAGCTTCACGCCGCCGGGCGCAGCCACCGAGCCCAGGATCTGCGGGTTGACGAAGAGGATGTAGGCCATCGTCAGGAACGTCGCCGCGCCGCCGCGGACCTCGGTCGGAATGCTGGAGCCGCGCGACGAGATGCCGAAGTAGCGATCGAGCCGCGCGGCGAACGAGGAGCCGCCCGGGGCGGTGTCGGTCGTGGTGGCCTCCATGGGCGCCATGATGCCGTGCCGACCGGCGGATTCCGGGTAGCCTGCCGCGCATGGGCAGGGTGGTCGTCGGTCTCGTGCTGGGGGCGCTCGCGAGTGCCCTGATCGCGGTGCCCGGCGCCGGCGCGGCCTCGGCCTACTGCGGGCGCGTGAAGGTCTACGGCCACTCCGAGCGCGTCTACAAGATCCGCGGAGCGACCTGCGCCAAGGCCTTCTCGGTGGCGCGCTCCTACGCCCGCAACGTGAACGCGCCCGCGCGGTGGGCGTGCCTGCTCGGCCACGGCGAGCTGTACCGCGGCCACCGGGCCGACTTCGTCTGCGCCTACGGCGGCAAGAGCGGCAACGTGCGCAACTGGCCGCACGCCATCATCGTCACGCGATAGGAGAAAACGTGGCCTCGTCGCCGGATTCGTCGGTCGGAGCAGTGGATGCGCTCGTCGCTGCCCTGGACGGCCTGGAGGCCATCGACCTCTCGCCGACCCTGCGCTCGAACATGCCGCGCTTCTTCGCGCACCCCGAGTTCCACATCATCGACGACGCGCGGCTCATCGAGCGCGACCGCTACCGCCTGCAGACGCTGGTCCTGCCCGAGCACGTCGGCCCGCACGTCGATGCACCCGCGCACGTGGTCCTCGAGCGGCCCGAGGCGACGGTCGACACGCTCGCCGCGACCGCCCTTTGGGGCCGCGGGGTGGTCATCGACGTCTCCGACCGCGACTGGAAGCCCGGCGACCTGCTCGACGTCGACGACCTGATGGGCGTCGCCGCCGATGCCGGCGCCAGCATCCGCGAGGGCGACGTGGTGCTCGTCAACTTCGGCTGGAACCGCCACCTGCGCGACGGCGGCCCCGGCGTGCAGTGGTGGAGCTCCAACGCGCCGGGGTTCACCGAGGACCTCTGTCGCGAGCTGCACGACGTCGGCGTGCGCGCGGTCGGCTCCGACGACCCGACGTGCGACATGGGGTGGGTCGACGCCGAGCCCACGGCGGCCTTCGGCCACCTCGAGTACTTCCTGCCCAAGGACATCTACATCCTCGAGAACCTCGAGGCGCTTGGGGCGCTGCCGCCGGTCGTCTTCTTCGCCGCGCTCCCGCTGAAGATCGCGGGCGGGACGGGGTCGCCGCTGCGCCCGGTGGCCTTCGTGCCCAAGCAGTAGCTACTGCGCCTGGTGGGCGGCCACCAGCTCGTCGACGGCCTCGGGGCCGTCGGGCCACGCCGCGTTGATCTCGATGAAGGCGCGATCCTCGGGGGCGACGCCCTCGGCCGGCGTGATGGCCGACACCGGGCAGGCGGGCTCGCACAGCGAGCAGTCGATGCACTCGCCGGGGTCGATGACCAGCATCTGCGAGACCTCGTGGATGCAGTCGACCGGGCAGACATCGACGCACGAGCGATCGGTCGTCCCGATGCACGCCGAGCCGATGACGTAGGTCATGCCGCGGCGGGAGCCCCCGCGGTCTGCAGGTAGACGCCCTGGCCGCGCAGCTCGTGCTGGAGCTCGCGCACGTCGAGGGCGCGCGGCGCGGTGCCGCGGCCCGCCGAAAGCGCGGCGGCGACGCCCGCCGCCTGGCCGGTGAGCCAGCACTGCGGGATCTCGCGCATGAAGGCCTGCGTCTGCGGGTCCGTCGCGACGTGGCGCCCGCCGACGAGGACGTTGTCGAGCTCGGCCGGGACGATGCAGCCGTAGGGGACCGAGATGTTGGCGAACTTGGCCGAGGGCGAGGGCGAGACGCCGATCTCGTCGTCGTGGCGGACGGCCTCGCGCCACTCGTCCATGACCATCTTGTGCGTCCCGATCAGCCGGCGCGTATGGCGCACGCCGAGCTGGGGGGCCGAGAGCATCAGCCACGCGTGCTCGAAGCCCGGCGCGTGGCGGCGGAAGAACTCCAGGTGGGCGGTCATGCGCCGGCGTGACTCGATCTCCACGGCGGTGAGGTCGGCGACCTTCAGGCCGCTGTAGCCGGTGAGGCGCGGGCCCAGGAACAGCCCGACGTCGTCGCGCCAGCCGGCGTGCGGCGTCTCGAGATAGCCGAGCTCCTCGTGCCCACGCTTGAACAGCGCGCGGTGGTCCTCCGGATGTGCGCGCTTCCACGCCACCCACTTGGCGAAGTCGATGCCGGCGCATGTCCACGCGGCGTTGAGGCAGTGCTGGACGTTGGCGCCCTTGCCCTCGACGTCGGACTCGTAGGGCGCGCCGGCCGCCGCGCAGACGTCGAGGTCGCCGGTGGTGTCGACGACGACCTTGGCCAGGATCGCGCGCCGGCCCTCCTTGCTCTCGAAGATCGCTCCGCGCAGCTCGCGCCCGTCGACGATCGCGTCGACCACCCACGCGTGCAGGATCAGGCGGGCGCCGACCTCCTCCAGCAACTCGACCGACTCGTACTTCAGCCACTCGGGATCGATCATCGGCGACCACGTGACGACGTCGCGGAAGGCGCTCAGCCGCTCGCGCCAGTGCGCGACCTGCTCGGGCTCCTGCGAGCCCCACTGCTCCTGGGGTGCGCCGGCGACCGCGTCGGCCGGGAGGCGGTCGAGGATCTCCGATGCGAAGCCGGTGATGATCTGGCGCCCCTCCCAGTCGCTCATCCGGTCGATCCAGATCACCAGGCCGCCGGTGGAGAGGCCGCCGAGGTGGTTGTAGCGCTCGACCAGCGTGACCTTGGCGCCGAGCCGGCGCGCCGCGACCGCGGCCGCGCAGCCGGCGGGGCCGCCGCCGACGACGAGCACGTCGCTCTCCTCGTAGACCGGCGTCTCGCGCGCGGGCTCGTGGATCGTGCGCTGGGGGCCGCGGTCCTCGGGTTCCGCCGGGCGCTCGGTGCCCTCGATGAACCAGCTGTCGCGCCCCGTGTGGTACTGCTCGCCGTCCTGCCCGGGCGTGTCGCCGCTCTCGCTCGTCGCCATGCGTCAATGGTGACACGACTGCAGTGTCAGGCAACCGAACGTGTCATACGCGCCGCAGCAGCCGCGCGAACAGGCTCGGGCGCGGCGGCTCGACCTCGTCGCGCAGCGGAAGTCGCCCGGCGCGGCGCGCCTTCACGACGCAGGCGGTGTGCACATGGCGCCGTCGGCTCGGATCGCCGTCGGGCAGGACGAGCGCGTGCTCGCTGAGCGCGGGGAGGAAGCGCCCGCACAACGGGCACGTGTACGTCGCCGGCTTGCTGTTGGTCGCGCGGCGCACGACGTACCAGCGCGCATCGGAGAACTGCGCCACATCGACCTCCCGGCCCGCCGCGCTGAGCGCTGACGGGCCGGGCAGGCGAAGAAGGGCCTACAGCGGGGTGACGTTGACGGCCTTGGGACCCTTGTCCCCGGCCTCGGCGTCATACGAGACGGCGGCGCCCTCGGCCAGCGTCTTGAAGCCGCTGGCGTTGATGCCGGTGTGGTGGACGAAGAGGTCCTTGCCGCCCTCGTCCGGGGTGATGAAACCGAAGCCCTTCTCGTCGCTGAACCACTTCACGGTTCCGGTAGCCATGATTCCTCCACGGCACGTGTGCACTGCGAACGCGGAGGATGCTTTGCGGCAACGACCCCGGCGCTGAACACTGATTTCTCGAGCTTGTGCTCGACCTGACCGCGGAAAGAGTAGCGAGTGCGTCCAGCGGACTAGTGTTTCCCTTTCGCACGCGACCGAGGAGCCCGCCCGACGATGTGCTTCGCCTTCGACGCCCACCCGCCCGAGCTGCCCGCCGATCTCGCCCTTCCGGCGCTCGCAGGCGGAGCGGCCGCCGAGCTGCTCGAGCTCACCTCCGCCGACGGCACGCGCTTCTCGGCCGCGCTGGCCGAGGCACCCGAGGGCTCGGGTCCGGGCGTCGTGATCCTGCCCGACGTCCGCGGCCTGTACCGCTTCTACGTCGAGCTGGCCGAGCGCTTCGCACAGGCCGGCCACCACGCGATCGCGATCGACTACTTCGGGCGCACGGCGGGCACCGGCGAGCGCGACAACGACTGGGATTACATGCCCCTGGTGATGCAGACGCGCCTGGAGGAGATCCAGGCGGACACCGCCGCTGCGATCGCCGCGCTGCGCGAGCGCACGGGCGCGAGCTCGATCGCCACCGTCGGCTTCTGCTTCGGCGGCACGCAGTCGTTCATGGCCGCCACCAGCGCCGAGCTCGACCTCGACGGCGCGGTGGGCTTCTACGCGGGCCTCATGCCGCGGCGCGAGGGTGCCCCGGAGCCGATCAAGCACGCCGGCGAGACGCGCTGCCCGGTCCTCGGGCTGTTCGGCGGAGCCGACGCGGGCATCCTGCCCGAGCACATCGAGGCCTACGAGCACGGCCTTCAGGAGGCCGGCGTCGAGCACGAGATCGTCACCTACCCCGGAGCGCCGCACTCGTTCTTCGACCGCTCGTTCAGCGAGCACGCGGACGCGTGCGAGGACGCGTGGCGCCGGGTGCTCGGCTTCCTGCAGAACGTCGACGCGACGGTCGCGGCGTAGCGCCGGGTCAGGCGCGAGGGGCCGACAGCGTCGAGCGCAGCTGCTCGAACGCCTCACCGGTGACGCTCAGCGCGACGAGGTCCTCCTGCGCGCCGGCGTACAGCACGACGGCGCCGCTTGCGGCCCTGAAGCCGCCGAAGACATGGTGCTGCTGGTCGCGGCTGGCGCGCCCGTCGGCCGCGATGATGTCGAGGGTCTCGGCCAGCCAGCGCTGCTGCGAGAGGCTGAACATGACCGTGCGCGCCCCGTCGGAGAGGAACAGCGACCGGTTGTCGAGATGCACGTGCGGGCCGGGGCGCTCGGCGTCCAGCGTCAGCATCATCGGCGCAACCTAGACGACGCGCAGGTCGGATTCCGGTGTTTCCTCCGACCTTGCAGGTATCGTGATAAGTCGGTGAACGCGAATCGTCAACGGAAGGCGGTGCTCAAATGAGCACCCAGCGCGAACGGGCCGAAGAGAAGCGCAAGGAGAAGCTCAAGGCGGTCGAAGAGCAGGTGGCCGATGGGTCGCTGACGATCCGGCAGATGACGCCGGAGGAGAAGGCGAAGTACCCCAAGCGCGACCGCCCGCCGCCGACCAAGCGCAAGCGCTACTGACGGCGCGCCGACCCGGCCCGTCGAGCTAACGGGCCGGCCCGGCGTCCGGGGCGGCTACGAGCTCAGCGGCTTGCCGGTGTCATCGCCCTCGCGCTCGGCGCGCAGGGTCATCTTCTTGGTGACGTGCCGGCCGTCGCGCGTGAAGAAGCGCACGGTGAAGGTGCGCCCGACCTTGGCGCCCTTGCGGATGAGCGTGCCGTTGAGGGCGGTGATCGAGTTGCCGTTGACCTCGGCCGCGCCCGTGTAGATCGGCGCGCCCTTCCTCGCCGAGCCGATCGAGTGCGAGATGCCGTCGATCGAGATGCCAGCCTGGATCATGCCGTCCGAGCGCCGCGGCAGGTCGTCGGCCGTGCGAAAGACGACGCGGACGAGGTCCTGCTTGCTGGCGTCGTTGTGGTCGAGGTAGAGGTAGGCGCCGGTGACGTCCAGGCTCGAGGCAGGGGCGGGTGCGTCCGCGGCGCCGGCGCCGGGCGCAAACGACGCGGCCACGACGGCGGCCATGGCGGTAAGTGAGAGGACCTTGCGATTCATGGTGGGGAGCTCCGGGAGTGTCGAGGGGGAGGCAGGCAATGGATTGCTGTGCAGACCATTGAAGGGAGATCCCGCCGCCCGGAGGGCGCACCCAGGTGACCGGTTCCCACACCTTGTAAGGGCCGCTCGGCGACGGCAGGTAAGGTCGGCGGAGATGGGCCAGCTGGTCTTCGACGAGAACCTCGTCCGGCAGCTCGAGACGGCGTACCGCACGCGTGACGTGCGCCGCCGGCGTGCGCTCGTGAGCGCGGCCCTCGCCGTTCGCGCCGGCGAGAGCGTCCTCGACGTCGGCTGCGGGCCGGGGTTCTACGCCGAGGAGCTGCTCGAGGTCGTCGGGCCGGACGGCAGCGTCGTGGGCATCGATGCCAGCCCGGAGATGCTCGCCGCGGCCACCGCCCGCTGTGCGCGCCGCTCCAACGTCGCCTTCCACCGGGGCGACGCCACGGCGCTGCCCGTCGCCGACGCGAGCTTCGACGCGGCGCTGTGCGTGCAGGTGCTCGAGTACGTTCCCGACGCGACGGGCGCGCTGGCCGAGATCCATCGGGCGCTGCGTCCGGGTGGCCGCGCCGTCGTGTGGGACGTCGACTGGGCAACGGTCAGCTGGCATTCCGAGGACCGGGCGCGCATGGAGCGCGTCCTGCGCACGTGGGACGAGCACCTCACGCACCCGTCGCTGCCGCGCACGCTCGGGGCGCGGCTGCGGGCGGCCGGCTTCTCACGGGTCGCCGTCGAGGGGCACGTCTTCACCACCGACGCGCTCGACCCCGAGGCCTTCGGGTCGGGCGTCGTTCTGCCGCTGATCGAGCGCTTCGTCGCGGGGCGGCCCGCCGTCGGCGCCGAGGAGGCGCAGGCGTGGGCGGCCGAGCAGCGCGAGCTCGGCGCGCGTGGCGAGCTGTTCTTCGCCTGCACCCAGTTCTGCTTCACCGCCGTCCGCGAGCCCTAGCCCGCGGCGCGGCGGTCACCAGCTGGTGGGCTTCGTCGTCGTGTAGAGCCAGGTCTGGAAGAACGCGGTGAGGTCCTGTCCGGAGATCCGCTGCGCCAGGTCGATGAACTGCTCGGTGGTGCCGTTGGCGTGCTGGTGCTCGGCGGTCCAGTTGCGCAGGATGCGGAAGAACGGGTCGTCGCCGATCTTCTCGCGCAGCGCCTGGAGCGTCATCGCGCCGCGGCGGTAGACGGCGTTGGCGAACATGGTGTCGCGCTGGGGGTCGGCCACCTTGACCGTCCAGAAGGCCGAGTCGGCCGGGCGGCTGTAGTCCAGGACGAAGTCGTCGTGGGCCGTTCGCGTTCCCTTGTGCTCGTCCCACAGGTACTGGGCGAAGCTCGCGAAGCCCTCGTTGAGCCAGATGTTGGGCCACGTCTGCACCGAGACGCTGTCGCCGAACCACTGGTGGGCGAGCTCGTGCGCGATCGTCGAGTCGCTGCGCACGTTGGAGTACAGCGGCCGGGTCTGCGTCTCCAGCGAGAAGCCGATCGCCTGGCCGTTGTAGTTGGCGTTGTCCGCGATCGCGCCGGTCGAGTCGAAGGGGTAGGGGCCGAAGGTCTGGCTCCACAGGTCGGTCGCCTCGGCCGTGGTGTCGTAGAAGAAGTCCAGCGCGCTCTGGCCGTTGACCGGCGGCAGCGTCGGGTCGACCGCAACGGTCTCCGGCAGCCCGTTGGGGGTGCGACCCGAGCGGATGGTCCAGCTGCCGACGTCCGCGGTGACGAGGTAGTTCGCCATCGGGAAGGGCTCGTTCCACACGAACGTCGACTTGCCGCCGCGCGTGCGCTGGCTGCGCAGCTGCCCGTTGGAGATCACGCCGAGGCCGGCCGGCACCGTCGCGCGGATCGTCCACGTCGCCTTGTCGGCCGGATGGTCGTTCATGGGGATCCACGTCGACGTGGCGTTGGGCTCGTCGCCCATGAACGCCCCGTCGTTGGTGTGCACGAAGCCATACGGCGAGCCGAACACGATCGGCGAGCCGACGATGGTCTGCGGGACTCCGCCGTAGGTCACGCTCACGTCGAAGCGCTCCTTGGCGGGCAGCGCCTTCTTCGGCGTGATCTGCAGCTCCTGGCCGTCGCGCGTGAAGGTGGCGGGCCTGCCGTTGACGGTCACCGCGCTGACGTCGAGCTGCTGCAGGTCGAGGTCGAAGCGCGAGAGCTTCTGCGTCGCCACGGCGCGGATCGCGTTGACAGCGTCGAGGCGGTCCGTCGCCGGGTCGTAGGAGAAGGTCAGGTCGTAGTGGCGGACGTCGTAGCCGCCGTTGCCCTCGAGCGGGAAGTAGGGGTCACCGATCCCGGCGGCGCCGGCCGGTGCGGGCGCCGCCAGGGCGCGCGGGCCGCTCGGCCCCGCATCCGGCGCGGGCCCGAAGCCACGGCCGGAGACCGACGGGAGCTCTTGACCGGGCGCCGTCCCGACGCCGGTGTCGGCGGCGGCGATCGCCGGCGCGAACGCGGCGACCAGCAGCGTGCCCGCCAGTGCGGCGAACGAACGATGACGCATGTGGATCCCCTCCAGGTTGACTGGACCTGGCGGGCCCATACCCTCGCCTCGCCGCCTCGACCCGGCGCCGTCCGCTGGCGAACGCCGGGTGGGGGGCGGTGACCGGCGCGTAGCGAGCGCTACACGCCGGTCACCGTTCGTTGGGGTACCACGCTTTGTCGGGACCGCTCGCTCAGGCCGACGGGGCACGAAGCGTCAGCGATCGCGTCGTCGTCCTGCGGTTCCCTGCCGCGTCACGCGCGGTGACCACGGTCGACATCTTCAGGGTGCTGTGCTTGGTCAGCTGCAGGCGGGCCGCCTTGCTCAGCTGCAGCGTCACCGTCACCGTCTTGCCGCCCTTGACCGTCACGGTCTTGCGCGCCACAGCGCTGGAGCCGCGCTTGAGCTGCACGGTGACCTTGCAGCTCGTCTCGGTCTTGGGGCACCCGACGCGGAAGCTGACGGTGCCCTTCTTGGAGACCCGCGACGACCGCGTGACGACGCTCACCTTGGGCGCGGTCTTGTCCGCCGTCGCGACCGTGCTGCTGCCGCCGGAGGGCTGCTGCGGCGTGGCGCCTGAGCCACCGCCACCGCCACCGCCTGCGGGAGGGCTGTCGACGGTGAAGGTCCTGGTGTCCGCATCGCCGGTGTTGGTGGCGTTGTCGACCGCCCGCACCGAGATCGTGTGCGAGCCGGCGGCGAGGCCGGTCAGCTGCAGCGGGGACGAGCACGTGGCGAAGGCGCCGGCGTCGAGGCTGCACTCGAAGCGGGCCACGTCCGGCGCGGGGCTGGAGAACGAGACCGCGGCGTTGGTGGCGCTCACCGCCACATCGGCGATCGACGCGCTGGGCGCCGTGGTGTCGTCATAGGCGATCTGGACGAGGTCGACGCTCGGCAGCGCCGTCATGTCCGAGCTCGCAAGTTGCGCGCGGTACTGGATGTAGCGGGCGCTGGGGCTCGCGACCGCGCCGCCGTTCGGGGGCGCCGCCCACGGCGACCAGCTGCCGTCCGGTGTTGCGGTATCGCCGGAGCGGGTCTCGAAGGTCACGCCGGTGCCCGGCGGTGTCGTCACGTCGGCGGTCAACGTGCTCCAGTCGGCGCCCCCACCACCGGCGTCGTGGATCGGCGACTGGAAGGTGCCCCGCAGCTGACCGAGTGAGTTCAGGCGGACGACCTGGCCGGCGTCGGCATCGAGGTCGCTGATGGCAACACCCATCTGGCCCGCGATCGCGACATGGTGCGACGGAATCGGCGTGTCGTCGACGAAGTACCGCACCTCCGTAGGCGACCACTCGATGCGGTACCGATGCGGCGCCGTCAGATCGAAGCCCGGGATCAACGTCGAGATCGCTGCCGACTCCGGCGCGTTGCCCGGGCCCGCGTTTGTGCGGGCGAACAACTGGCCGGGGTCGCCTGCACCGGTGCTGAAGATCGCCCACGGCCCCGTATCGAGCGAGCCGGCGAAGCCGGCGTGCTCCCCGGGCGCGCCCGAGAACGTCGCTTCGAACTCGAGGCTCTGGCCAGGCCCGTACGTCCGGTCCTCACTGACCAGCGCGTTGTTGACCGTCAGCGTGCCGCCGCCCACGACCGCCGTACCAGTCGGGGACCACGGAGTCTCGCTCAGACCGGTGGGCAGGCCCGGGCCGCCGTCGAACGGCTCGACTGCGAACGTCCCGTTGAGTGCCACCGAGCCGGCCGGAAGGACGGCGGTTGTGGCATCGAGCGTGCCTGCGCTGAACTGCCCCGCGCTGTCGTCCACGAAGGATGCCGGCGCCGCAGCAGCCCACGCCGGAGCGATGGCCATCGTGGCGCAGGCCGCGATGGCCGCAGTGATCAGACGTCCGTGTCTCATGAAGTTTGTTCTCCCTTTGGGCATGGGTCATCCGGACCATGCCCGGCCTACCTGCAAGGCTCGATCGTTGACCCCGTCCACAGTCAACGTCCCAGACCGTCCGTAGCTCGCGCGGCTGCCTTACAGCTATGGCGGCACCTGCCGACATAAAGGGTGTGCGACCACGGCGCAAGGCCTCTGAGGCCAAATCTCTTCGCCGCCCCGCCCGCCTGATCATCCTCACGCTGGCCGCACTGACCCTGGCCGTGCCCGCCGTCGCTTCCGCGCAGGACCTGAGCGCTCAGATCGTCGTCAAGCGCACTGCGCATCTGTCGGGCGCGCAGGCCGCCGACGTCCGCGCGGATGCCGACGTGTCGCTGGTCGCCAACCTGCCGATCACCGACGTGCAGGTCGTCTCGGCCGACGATGGCGATCGCCGCCGCGCCCTGGAGGCGCTGCGGTCCGACCCGCGCGTCGAATGGGCCGACGCCGACGTGGTGCGCTATGCCACGGGTACCGATCCGGTCTTCTCCCAGCAGTGGGCGCTGAGCAACACCGGCCAGGCCGTCAACCACGTCACGGGTACCGCCGGCGACGACATCTCGGCGCTCGCCGCCTGGGGGATGTCACGCGGTGCCGGCATCACCGTCGGCGTCATCGACTCCGGGGCCCAGCTCGACCATCCCGACCTGCAGGCGCAGCTCGTCCCCGGCCACGATTACGTCGATCGCGACGAGGTTCCCACCGACGGCTCCGGCCACGGCACGCAGGTGTCCGGCATCGTCGCCGCCGCCAACAACACCATCGGCGTGATCGGTACGGCGCCCGACGCCAAGGTCATGCCGCTGAGGATCCTCAACGACACCGGCAGCGGCAGCAGCTCGAATAGCGCGGCCGCCCTGGCGCGCGCCGGCGACCTCGGCCTGAGAGTCGTCAACGCTTCCTACGGCTCCACGGGCTATTCCACCGCCGAGGAGACCGCGATCAGGACGCACCCCAACACCTTGTACGTGGCCGCCGCGGGCAACGGCAACAAGAACGTCGACACCACGCCGCTGTATCCGTGCGCGTACCCCGATGCCAACATCGTCTGCGTCGGAGCTTCCGATCAGAACGATGATCAAGCCGTCTTCACCCCGACGAGCGCATCGAGCTATGGGCCCACGACCGTCGACCTCTTTGCGCCCGGCGTCAACATCGCCACGACGAGCAAGGCGAGCGCGTACGTGTTCGCCGGCGGCACGTCGATGTCCGCGCCGATGGTCACGGCGACCGCCGCCATGCTCTTCGCCTACAACCCGCAGCTGACGGTCCTCCAGGCCAAGCAGGCCCTGATGAGCTCGGTCGACGTGAGTGACGGCCTGGACGGCTTGTCGGTGAGCGACGGGCGCCTGGACGCTGCGGCAGCGCTGCGCTCCATCGGCGCCGTCGACCCCGCGCCGGCGCCCGATGACACTCCCGTGACCGACCCCGGCACCGACGATGCCGACGAGCCCGACGAGCCCGACGTCTTCGACGACACCACGGCGGGCGACGCAGCCGACGGAGCCTCCGGCCGGCTCACGTTGAGCGCGGTGTCCCTCGACGGCCGGGTTCGCCTCTGCAGCAAGAAGTGCGACGCCAAGCCCGCCTCCTTGCGCTTCAAGCTCTCTGCCGGAGCACCGGTCGTCGTCTCGCTCGCGCATCGCACCTGTCCGCACCGCCAGAAGTGCACCTACCGCTGGGCCGGGAAGCGCACCGTCAAGGGCCGCGCCGGCGTCCAGAAGATGACGGTCGCGCGGACCGTGGCCGGCATGAAGCTGCGCACCGGCCGCTGGCGGCTCACGCTGGCCGTCGCGCGCAGCAAGCGTTCGGTGCACTTCACCGTTCGCCGCGGCCACTGACCGCCGAAGCGCGTGCCCGCCGCCAGGCGCCGGCACGAGCACCCAGCCCCGCCGCCGCCAGCGCCTTCTCCCATGATCCGAACGCCGCCGTGAGCGTGTTGCGCGTCGGCCACTCGGGGTGACCCGCGCGCGCCCGCGCGTACGCGGTGCAGGTGAGCGTCGCTTCGGGTCTCTCGTCGGCGAACGCCCGCAGGACGTCGATATACGTCTCGGCGGGCGACCCGCGCGTCGGCAGCGCGACCGCCTGCTCGACGTCCGACGCGGACGGGTTTCTCGTTTCTGGTTTACGGAATCTCCGTTATCAGGCATTCATTCTCAGCGGCGGGAGCCGCGATACGCTCCCTCGAGTGCTGCTGTGGCTCATCCGCCCCGCGCCGGTCCGGGCTTGACGACGGCGACCGCCGGCTCCGCCACGCGGCGGATGTTGCTGCGCCGCGGGCTGACGCTCGAGTACCTGACGCTCGGCTGGAACGTCGTCGGGTCCGTGGTCCTGCTCGCGGCGGCCGTCAGCGTCGGATCGCTCGCGCTCGCGGGATTCGGCCTGGACTCGGTCATCGAGATCGTCGCCTCGGTGGTCGTGGTCTGGCAGCTGCGAGGCAGTGCAGACCCCCGCCGCGAGCGCACGGCGCTGCGCGTCATCGCCGTCGCCTTCGGAGCGTTGGCGTTGTACATCGCCATCCAGGTCGCCGTCACCCTGGCGCGCGGCGCCCATGCCGGTCACTCCATCGCAGGCGTCGCGTGGCTCGCCCTCACGGTGTGCGCGATGCTCGCCCTCGCGGCCGCCAAGCGCGATACGGGCCGGCGCCTCGCGAACCCCGTGCTCACCACCGAGGCGCGCGTGACGCTGATCGACGGCGCTGTCGCCGCGGCCGTCCTGACGGGCGTGGCGCTCGATGCGATCGCCGGCTGGTGGTGGGCCGACCCGGCCGCGGCCACGGTCATCCTGGTCTATGCCGCGCGCGAGGCCCGACACGCCTGGCGCGAGGCCGGCTGAACCGCAGATCCACGACGAACGGCGACCTCACCACCGTGGACGGTCGATACGCAACGCCTAAAGGATTGCGCCCCATCTGCCGATGAAGCCGGACCGGGCTACGCACGGACGCTGGCCTCTCAACACCGGGAATGCTCACATGACCCTCAGCCTGATCAACACCGTCCTCACCTTCATCGGCCACACGGTCGGCACGCTCGGCGCCAAGTGGTAGCTCCGACCGGGTCCGGCTTCGGCCGGACCCGCGCCGGCGCCATCCGCGCCGGCCGCAAGTGGCGCTAGTGGGTCGGCCATGAACGTTTGACCGGAAACTCGCCGCGCGTGGCGAACTGAGATGCATCACGACCATGGAGGTGGCGATGCGTCCCGCGGAGGTGTTCGTCCGTGAGCTCTCGCCCGAGGAGGGCTCGCGGTTGAAATCGATCTCCAAGAAGGCCAAGTACCAGTCCAAGCGCCAGCGGGCGATCATCTTGTTGGCGTCTGCGACGGGCATGTCGGCGCCGCAGATCGCGGCGATGGCACGCACCGACGAGTCGCATGTGCGCAAGGTCATCCATGCGTTCAACGAGGAGGGGTTCGCTGGACCCTGAGTATCGGGGCGGGCGTCCCAAGAAGACCACGCCCGAGCAGCGCGACCGGATCGTCGCGGTCGCGCGCGCCCGCCCCGACACGCAGGGCGTCGCGTTGACGCGCTGGTCACTGGCCAAGCTCTCAGAGCACCTGGTGTCGCTGGGCATCGTGCTCAGCGAAGAAGCGCTGCGCCGGACACTGCGCGCCGCCGGACTGAGCCATCAGCGCACCAGGTCGTGGAAGTGGAGCCCAGACCCCGATTTCGTGCCCAAGGCGGAGCGTGTGCTGGGGCTCTACAGAGCCAAACCCGACGACGGGGGTCGTCGTCTGCTTCGATGAGATGGGACCGATCCAGCTGATCCCGCACCACGGCTCGGGCTGGGCAGCTCACACGCGGCCTGAGCGGCTGCGCGCGACCTACTCCAAGCGAAACGGGGTGCGCTACCTGTTCGGTGCTTATGACGTGCACGCCGACCGCCTGCATGGGCGCCTGCGCGCGCACAAGAACGCCGTCGAGGTGCTCGCCTTCTACCGCCAGATCCGGATGCGCTATGACCCCCGGCTGCGGATCCACCTGATCGCCGACAACCTCTCCACCCACAAGACCCCGGCGATCCAAGCGTGAGCGGCCGGCGCTAACACCGAGCTGGTGTTCACGCCGACCTACGCCAGCTTCCTCAACCGCATCGAATGCCACTTCTGGGGCCTCGGCGAGTTCGTCATCAAGAACGCCGACTACCCCGACTGGGACGCGCTGGCCAAGGCGATGGCCGACCACATCCGCTACCGCAACGGCCCCCACCGTGACCAGCGCCTGATCGCCGCCGAACGCAAACTCCTCATCGCCGCCTGACCGATGTCATTCCCGGTCAAACGTTTTGAGCCGACCCACTAGCGCAGTCGGCTACATAAGACCGCGCGCTCACGTCCGCCCTCACGTGGCCCGACTCAGCGTGGCGGCTTGCCGGTCAGCAGCCGGCTCTCACGCCACCGCACGAGCTTGCCCGTGATCGTCGCGCAGTACACCTTCGTCGCTCTGATCGAGCTCGCGCGGATGCGCGTGCCCGCCACCTTCACGATCACCGAGCCCGCACAGCGCGTCGCGATCGGCACGCCGGCGGTCTGCCGGGCGCTCGTCGCGGACGGCGCGCAGAGTGCCACGGCGCAGGCCAGTGCGATCAGCAGAGGTCGCATCCGCCCCAGTCTCCCCGCCCCACGGCGACCAAACACATCTTCGCTATCTTCCTGAAACGGAATGACGAATCCGCTTGTGCTCAGCGTCCTGGACCAGTCGCCGGTCTCCGAGGGCTCCAGCAGCGCCGATGCGCTGCACCACACGCTCGACCTCGCACGGCTCGCCGACGAGCTCGGCTATCACCGCTACTGGCTCGCCGAGCACCACGGCGGGACCATGCTCGCGGGCCCGAGCCCCGAGGTGCTCATCGGCCCGGTGGCGATGGCCACCTCGCGCATCCGCGTCGGCAGCGGCGGGGTCATGCTGCCCCACTACAGCCCGCTGAAGGTCGCCGAGAGCTTCAGCATCCTCGCCGGCCTCTTCCCCGAGCGCATCGACCTCGCCATCGGCCGGGCGCCGGGCACCGATCCGCTCACCACCTTCGCGCTGCAGCGCGATCGCCGCCAGGCTGCCCCCGACGACTTCCCCACGCAGCTCGCCGAGCTGCTGGGGCTGCTCGAGAACCGCCTGCCCCACGACCACCCCTTCGCCCGCCTCGCCGACCTTCCCGGCCTCCCACACGCACCCGAGCCCTGGCTGCTGGGCTCGTCGCCGCAGAGCGGGATCTGGGCCGCCGAGCTCGGCCTGCCCTACGCCTTCGCCGACTTCATCAACCCCACCGGCGCGCAGATCGCCGCGCAGTACCGCACCGAGTTCATCGAGACCGGCCGTGCTCCGGCTCCGCGCGTGGCCGTCGGCGTGTGGGCCATCTGCGCCGAGACCGACGAGGAGGCGCAGCGCCTGGCCGCCAGCGCGCGGATGGCGATGATGATGCTGCGCCGCGGGCGCCCGATCGCCATCCCGCCGGTCGACAAGGCGGTGCGCTTCCTGGAGTCCGAGGGCGAGGCGCTCGATGCGATGCCGCCCGGGCGCCGCACCGTGGTGGGCTCGCCGGCGACCGTGGCCGCCGGCCTGCGCGAGGTGGCGGAGTCCTACGCAGCCGACGAGGTCATCGTGGTCAGCATCACCCACGACCACGAGGCTCGCCGGCGCTCGTACGAGCTGATCGCCGAGGCGTTCGACCTCGCCGGCGCCGCGGCCGCGGAGCGCGTCGCCTCCTAGCGGGTACCTTCGGGGCGTGGCCGACGCCCCCGTTCCGGCGCCCGGAGTACGCACGCGACCCGCACGCTTCGTCCCGCGCCTGCATTGGGAGCTGCTGGTCTGCGGCGTGGCGGGCCACGAGCTCGTCGGCCTCGATGGCGCGCACGTGCGCGAGGAGGACGCGCTGGTCGTGCGCGAGATCGCCGGCGTGCGCTGGTATCGCTGCCTGCGCTGCGACAGTTGGCTGACCCTCCCGGTCCCGAAGACGGCCACGCGCGAGTACCCGCCGAGCCCCGACGAGATCGAGCTGCCGCTGCGCGGGCGCCCGCTGCGCGACAAGGTCGTCCTGCGCCTGATCGCGATCAACCGCGCCCTGCACTTCTTCGTCCTTTCGCTGCTCGGCGTCGCGATCCTGCTCTTCGCCTCGCACCGCGCCGCCTTCCGCGAGCGCTTCTACCGCATCGTCACCGACCTGCAGGGCGGCGCTGTGTCCGGCGGCGGCCACGGACAGCACGGGCTGCTGGGCGAGATCGACAAGCTCTTCTCGCTGCAGTCCTCGCGCCTTCACCTCTTCGCCGCGGTCATCCTCGTCTACGCGGCGGTCGAGGGCGTCGAGGCGGTCGGCCTGTGGTACCAGCGCCGCTGGGCCGAGTACCTCACCTTCATCGTCACCGCCTCGCTGTTGCCCATCGAGATCTACGAGCTGGCCCACCGTCTCTCGGTCCTGAAGATCCTCGCCTTCATCATCAACGTCGCGGTGGTGGCCTACCTGCTCTATGCCAAGCGGCTCTTCGGGCTGCGCGGGGGCGCGCGCGCCGACGAGGAGATCCGTGCCGCGGATGTCGGCTGGGGCGCGCTGGAGCGCAGCGCGCCCGAGGCCGCCGCGTCCTAGCGATGTCCGGGCGCGGCAACCGCCGGCGCGAACCCAGGGCGGGCGGCCCGTCCGTCCGCGTCGTCGCGGCCGAGGGCGGCCGGCGGCGGATGCTCGTCGACGGCCTGGAGGCCGCGGTGGTCGACCGCGCCGACCCCACCCACCTCGACTTCCCCTACATGCGCTGGATCGCCGACGTCCTGGACCTCGGCTGGCGGGCGGCCACGCCGCTGCGCGCGGTGCACGTCGGCGCCGGCGGGTGCGTGCTGGCGCGCTACCTGGCCGCCACGCGGCCGGGCTCGCATTCGGAGGCCTTCGAGAACGACGCCGCGGTCCTCGACGCGCTGGCCACGGTGCTCGATCTGGCCGCCGAGCCCGGGCTGCGCGTGCGCGTGGGCGACGGCCGCGCCCTGCTCGGCGGGCGCCCGGCGCGCAGCGCCGACGTCGTGATCACCGACGCCTTCGCCGGCCCCGTCGTCCCCGTGCACCTGACCACCATCGAGTACCAGCACGAGGTCCGCCGGGTCCTGCGCGCCGGCGGCGTGCACCTGATGAACGTGATCGACGCCCCGCCGGGGCGGCTCGCGCGCCGCCAGGCGGCGACGCTGATCGAGGCCTTCTCCGAGGTCGTGCTCATCGCCCCGCGCGCGGTGGTGTCGGGCCGGCGCACCGGCAACGTGGTGCTGGCGGGCGCCGACCGCACGCTCAGCCTCGCGCGCCTGCGCGCCCGCGCGCGCAGAGACCACGAGGTCCTCGCGCCCGCCGAGGTCGCGGTGCTCGCCGAGGACGCGGCGGTCCTGCGCGACCGCTGAGCTACGCGCTCGCGGCGTCCAGCGCGCCGAGCTCGTCCGCGCTCAGCTCGAGGTCGGCCATCGCCATCAGCTCGGCGAGCTGCTGCGGCGTGCGGGCGCTCGCGATCGGAGCGACCACGGTGGGCTGCGCCGCCAGCCAGGCCAGGCTGACGGCCGCGACGGGCACGTCGTGCGCGCCGGCCACCGCGTCGAGGGCGCCGAGCACGCGCTCGCCGCGCTCGCCGAGGTAGGCGCCCGCGCCCTTGGCGCGCTGACTGTCGACGGCGTCGGCGCCCGGGCGGTACTTGCCGGTAAGGAAGCCCATGGCCAGCGCGTAGTACGGCAGGCAGCCGAGGTCGTGGCGCCGGCACACGTCGGCCAGCCCGTTCTCGTAGCCGCGCTCGACGAGGTTGTAGTGCGGCTGCAGGGCGACGTAGCGCGCGAGGCCCTCGCGCGCGCTCGCCTGCATCGCCGCCTCCAGGCGCTCGGGCGAGACGTTCGACGCGGCGATGTGGCGAACCTTGCCCTCGCGGACCAGCGCGTCGAGGGCCCCGAGCGTCTCCTCGGGCGCCGTCACCTCGTCGTCGCGATGGGTGTAGAGCAGATCGATGCGGTCGGTCAGCAGGCGCTGCAGCGACTCCTCGGTGGCGGTGCGCACGTTGTCGGCCGCGAGCCCCTTGCGATCGGACTTCGAGCCGACCTTGGTGGCGAGCACGATCGCGTCGCGGTTGCCGCGCGCCGCCATCCAGCGCCCGACGATCTCCTCCGACTCGCCTCCGCGGTGGCCCGGCACCCATTGCGAGTAGCCGTCGGCGGTGTCGACGAAGTTGCCGCCGGCCTCCGCGTAGGCGTCGAGGACGGCGAACGACTCGGCCTCGTCGGCCGTCCATCCGAACACGTTCCCGCCCAGGCACAGCGGGTGCACCGAGACGTCGGTCGAGGGGATGTTGCGCATGCAAGCAACCTACCGGGCCGCCGCGACCAGCCGCGCGATGGCGGCGGCCGTGGCGGGGCGCAGATCGGCGAAGCTCAGCCGGCGTCCCCCGGTAGTGCGCACCCGCAGCACGGCCGAGCGCCGCAGCGGGCGGCCGAGGCGCTGGTCGACGCCCGCCACGTCGCGGAAGCGCAGCGAGCGCACGCGGTGAGTCGGCGCGTCGTCCAGCAGCCACAGCAGTCGCCGGTCGGTGACCGCCAGCAGCGCCTGCGGGCTGGCCCACGTCGAGGTCGGCGTGGCCATGGCCACGTCCTCGCCGTCCTCCAATGCGGCCAGCAGCTCGCGCCCCAGCGCGCGGCGCACCGACTCGGCCAGCCACGCGCCCGCGCGCACGCGCGTCACGGTGACCTCCGGGCGGGCGGCCGGCGGCGCCGCACGCCCGTTGCGCTCCAGCCAGCGCTCGGAGCGCACGAGGTCGTAGGCGGCGTTGATCTCGGCCATGCGCCGCGTGGCCTCCTCGCCGCGCGCGCGATCGGGGTGCCAGCGCTTGGCCAGGCGCCTGTAGGCGGCGGCGACCTCGTCGCCGGACGCACCGGGCGTGACGCCGAGGACGGCGAACGGGTCCGCGCTCACGCGCCTATCGTAGGTCGCCGGCGTGGCGCGCTTCGCACACCCGCCGGTGCGGGTACGCTCGCGCCATGCGCGGTGGCATCGACCTCGGCGGCACGAAGATCCAGGCGGTGATCGTCGACAGCGATCACGAGGTCCGCGGCGAGACGCGCGTGCCCACGCCCACGAGCGGCGGGCCGGGCGACGTCGCGGCGGCGATGGTCAGCGCGATGCAGCAGGCCTCCGACGCGGCCTCCGTCGTAACCGCCGAGCTCGACGGCATCGGCGTCGGCTCGCCGGGTGACGTCGACTCCGAGCAGGGCACGGTGACCAGCGCGCGCAACCTGCCCGACTGGGAGGGGAGCTTCCCGCTCGCCGACGAGCTGTCCAAGGCGCTGGGCACCCGCGTCGCGCTGGGCAACGACGTCCAGGTGGCCACCGACGCCGAGGCGCTGCTGGGCGCCGGGCGCCCGTATCGCTCGATGCTGGGTGTGTTCTGGGGCACCGGCGTGGGCGGCGGCATCGTCCTGGACGGACGCCCGTGGATCGGCCGCGGCGCCGCCGGGGAGATCGGCCACGTGGTCGTCAAGCGCGACGGGGCGCGCTGCACCTGCGGCCGGCGCGGCTGCATGGAGGCCTACGCCGGCCGCGGCTCGATGGAGATCCGCGCCCGCGAGCGCCAGAAGAAGGGCGACAAGACCGACCTGTTCGACATCATGCGCGACCGCAGCCGCGACCGGCTGACGAGCGGCATATGGGCGCGGGCGCTGGAGCGCGGCGACAAGCTCGCCGTCGAGCTGATGGATGACGCGATCCTGGCGCTCGGCGCCGGCGTGGCCTCGGTGCAGAACGTGCTCGACGTCGATGCCATCGTCATCGGCGGCGGCCTGGGCATCCGCCTCGGCGAGCCCTACGGCATGCGCATCCTCGACGCGATGCTCCCCCATCTCTTCGTCGACAGCGACCCGCCCGCGGTGGTGGTCGCCGCGCTCGGCGACCTCGGCGGCGCCATCGGCGCGTCGCTGCTGGTCAGCCGCCCGGGGTAGCCGCCTCGCCTTCGTGGACGTCGAAGCGCAGGAGCACCGCGCCGGCCGTGGCGTAGTTGGGCACGTCGGCCGCCGTCGCCTGGCCCTCGGGTGACGCGAGCGCCGCGTCGAGGGCGCCGGCATCGTCGAAATCGGCCTCGAAGACGCAGAAGTAGGGCGAGTCCCCGCCGGGGGCCGCCACGTCGAAGGCCCAGCGGAAGGCGCGCAGGCCCGGCAGCCGCGCCGCGAGCGGCAGGTGATTGGCCTCGTAGTACGCGCGGAAGGCGGCCGGATCGGCGGGCGGCGGGTAGAGGACGAGCAGCCGGTGCATGTCAGACCGCCGCCGACTCGCGGGCCGCGCCGCGCAGCGCCAGATACGCGGCCGTGCGCTCGGGGGTGGCGAGGATGTCGACCTGGCGCTCGGGGTCGTTGAAGTTCGAGGTGAACTCGTCGCACAGCGCCTTGTCCTGCGACATCGCGCCGATGAACTCGAGCACGTGGGGCGGCGGGTTGAGCATCAGGTTGGTCCAGTCCGAGACGCCGTGCACGAAGCCCTCACGACGGCGCGCGACGCGCGCGCAGAAGCGCTCGTCGTAGACGTGATCGGCGACGATCGCCTCCCCGATCGTCCAGGCCGAGTACGACGCGGAGTTCCCGCCCTGCCCCATCATCGGGTCGACGACGGTGTGCGCGTCGCCCATGGCCAGCGCGTAGCGCCCGCTGCTCAGGCGCGCGTAGTCCTCGCGCACGATCGGCGTCAGCGCGCCCTGCAGGAGATCGCGGCCCGACCACAGGCCGAAGGCGTCGGCGTCGACGCGCTCGGCGGCCATCGGGTAGTGCGTCCGCAGGGCGTCCAGCACGAGGCGGTCGAAGGCGGCGGGATCGTCGTCGTAGCGCACATGGGCGAGCGGCTCGAGCGCGCCGCCGGGGATGTTCTCGAACAGCAGCGCCGTGGCGAAGCCGTCGCGGGAGTAGATCGGCAGCTCGAGCAGCTCGCCGTGGCCCGGGGAGAAGTGCACGCCGACGCCCTTGGGGTCGGAGTACTCGAGCCCGTGGTAGATCCCGGCCGAGAGCCGTCGCTGCGGACGGTCGTAGGGCGACTTGTCGTCGCGGCGGCCGAACAGCTCCTCCATGCTGCGCCGCCCGACGGCGATGACCATCAGCTCGTGGCGCTCGGACAGGCGCTCGACCTCGGCGGCCCCCACGCTCGGCATGATCACGAGCTCGCCCCCGCGCTCCTGGAAGTCCTCCATCAGCCGCGGCAGGTAGACGCGGTAGTCGATGCTCGACGACGGATGGTCGAAGTCGCCGCGGAAGCGCAGCTCGCCGCCGACGCAGTGGTGATGGCACACGTAGCCGTACTCGCCGACGTCCCAGTGGTGGACGCCCAGAGCGCGCTCGCGCTCGAGCGTGTGGTGGTGGTGGGCGACGGTATTCAGCAGCCTCCCCGCTCGGATCTCGTCGGGCTCCTTGTCGCCGTAGATCGTCACCGGCACGTCGTGGGCGCGCAGGAAGAGGCCGAGGTGCAGGCCCGACACTCCCGAGCCGACGATGCCGATGGTCGATGCCATGTCGGTGACGCTACCTGCGCGGCGCCCCCGCGATCAACGGCGCGGTGCGACTGCTTCCTATGCAGGATCTGCATGGGTAGGGTGACGCGGCCATGGTGCAGCTGCGCGACCTGCACGCGTTCGAGATGCTCGCCGCCGAGCTGCACTTCGGTCGCGCCGCCGTCCGCCTCGGCGTCTCGCAACCCACGCTCAGCCGCCACGTCCGGCGCCTGGAGCGCGAGCTCGGGGTGGTGCTGGCCCATCGCACGAGCCGGACGGTGCGCCTGACCGACGCCGGCCACGAGCTGGCGACAGCGCTGCCCGGTGCGCTGCGTCAGCTCGAGCGCACGCTGGCGGCAACGCGCGCGGTGGCCGAGGGCGGCTGGGAGATCTAGCGCGCCCGGATCGCGTCGAGCGCCACGACGAGCACGGCGAGGTCGTCGCGCAGCGCGCCCGCGCCGCCGACCTCCGCGAGGCGCACGACCTCGCGGGCCACCACGGCGGCACCGTCGGGCGCGCTGGCGCGCAGCGCCGCGGCGAGAGCCTCGGGCGTCAGCGGCTGATCGCGGCGCGCCTCGGTCACCCCGTCGGTGTAGAGCACCAGCGTGTCGCCCGCCGCCAGCTCGATCTCCTGGTCGAAGCTGCGCGCGTCGGCCTCGACGCCCAGCAGCGTGCCCGGGCACGGCACCACCTCGGGCTCGCCGGCCGCGCGCAGCAGCACGGGCGGCGGGTGGCCGCCGGAGGCCACGACGAGGCGCGCGCTGCCGTCCGCTCGGGGCTCGAGCCGCGCGAGCACCGCGGTCACGAAGCGGCGATCGGGATTGCGCTGGCGCAGCATCTCGTCGTTGAGTGCCGCCAGGGTGGTCGCCGGTGAGGGCGAGCGGCCTGCCACGGCGCGCACGGTGTAGCGCGCGAGCGCCGTCACCGCGGCCGCCTCGGCGCCCTTGCCCAGCACGTCGCCGATGACCAGGATCCACGCGCCGTCATCCAGCGCGAAGACGTCGTAGAAGTCGCCGCCGACGTCCATCCCGCCGCCGGCGGCCACGTACTCCGCGGCCAGCGCGACGCCCGGGATGTCCGGGAGCGCCGCGGGGAGGAGGCTGGCCTGCAGGGTCTGGGCGACGTGCGCGCGCTCGCGGTACTGCAGCGCGCCCTCGACGGCGAGTGCGATCCGCTGCGCGAGTGCCTCGACGAGGCTCCACTCGTCGCGCCCGGGCCGGCGTCCCGCGTCGCGCCAGCCGAGCGACAGCACGCCGACCGCCCGCCCGCGGGCCACGAGCGGGACGAGCGTCGCGCTGCGCCCGAGCACGGGTCCCTCGTCCGCCTGGCCGGTGTCCTGCAGGAAGACCGCCTGCCCGGCGTGCAGCGCGCTCGCCACCCGCGCATCGCCTTCCAGCTCCAGCAGTCGCCGGCGCCCGTCGGGCATCCGCGCGTCCGCCCCGGCGCGGCGCAGGTGCCCGTCCAGATCGATGACGTCGAGCGCGCAGGCGTCGGCGATGCGCGCCACCAGCAGCTCGGCCACCTCCTGCAGCGCGTGGTCGCTGCTCAGCGACCGCTCGAGCAGCGCGCTGGTGTCGGCCAGCAGCCGCACGCGGGCGTGGGCGGCCTCGCTGGCGCGGCGCGCCGCCTGCTCGACCTCGAGCACGCGCTGCAGCTCGCGCTCGCGCGCCACCCGCTCGGTGATGTCGCGCCCGATGACCACCATCCGGTCGGCCATCTCGGCGCCCAGCCGCCGGCCCGCCACCTCGATCGGGACCCGGGTGCCGTCGGGACGCAGGATCTCGGTGCGAAACGGCTCGGCCGGCTCGCGCCCGTCACGGACGCCCGCCAGCCGCGCGCCGACGGCCTGGTGCACGTCGGCCGGCATGGTGGCGAGAACCGAGGGCAGCTCGCAGAGCTCCTGGGCGCTGCGCCCGGTCAGGGCCTCGGCGGCCGCGTTGGCGTAGACCGCGCGGTCGCCCTCGAGCAGGACGAAGGCCAGGCCGAGCTCGCTCTGCGCGCGCATGAGCGCCTCGTAGAGGTCGCGCTGCTCGCGCAGCGCCTGCGCCGCCTCGGCGCGATCGGTGACGTCGGCCACCGTGAGGCCGATGCCGAGGCGCTCGCCGCGCGGGAGCGCGACCGGGTAGTAGCTGGCGAGGTAGTGGCGGGCGCGGCCCGGCTCGCGCGGGGTCTCGCCGATCAGCGGCAGGTCGACGATCGCCTCACCCGTGGCCAGTACCTGGGTGAGTGCGTCCTCGATCTCCGTGGCCATCGCGGGCAACACCTCGCGCACGCTGCGGCCCACGTGGTCGATCGCCGGCACGCCGTTGATCTCGGCCAGCGCGTCGTTGACGCGCATGTAGCGGAAGTCGGTGTCGAGGAAGCCCTGGCCGATGGGCGCCGCCGAGACCAGCGCGTCGAGCAGGGCCCGCGCCTCGCCGGAGGCGCGCTCCTGTTCGCGCGCCTCCCCGTACAGGCGTGCGTTGTCGAGCGCCAGCGCGGCGCGCGCCGCGACCTGCTCGACGAAGGCGACATCGACGTCGGTGTAGCCCGGGCGCCGGCCGGTGCGCGCGAGCGTGATCGCACCCAGGACGTGCTCGTGGGCGCGCAGCGGCACGATCAACAGCGACGAGAGGTCCAGGGAACGCAGCAGCTCGAGGTGCTCGGCGTCGCTCGCCCCCGCGACGACCTGCTCGTCGCTGATCTCGGCGAGCAGCTGCGGCTCGCCGGTGCGGACCACGTGGGCGATGCCGCCGGCCTCGCGCGGATCCGGCGGGTAACGCTCGCGCATCCGCCGGGCGAGCGCGACCTTGGCGGGGTCGACGTGCGCGACCGCGACGTTGCGCAGGTCCCCCTCGCTGTCGGCCAGGTCGATCGAGCACCAGTCGGCGAGGTCGCGCACCCACAGGTCGGCAACGGCGGCCAGGGTGCGCTCCATGTCCAGCGACGCGTCGAGCGCCGCGCTCACGTCGGCGAGGAAGCGCATCCGCCCCAGGGCGGCGCGCTCGGCGTCGATCAGCCGCGCGATGCCGACGACCGCCGGGCCGGCCGGCCCGTCGGTCGCGTGGCGCCAGCGCGCGTCGTACCAATGCGCGCTGCCGTCGGGCCACACGACGCGCAGGTCGCGCTGGGTGCTCGTCCCGTCGGGCGCGGTGGCGATCACCGCCGCGCGCACGGCGGCGCGGTCCTCGGGGTGCACGCGCTCCAGGAAGGCCTCCAGCGTGGGCGGCGGTGCGTCGGCGGCCGCGCCGGTGAGGGCGGCGAGCGACCCCGACCAGTGCACCGCGCCTGTGGCCACGTCGAGGCGGAAGAGCACGGCGCACGCGGCCTCGAGCACGAGCGCCAGCTGGTCGCCGCTCAGGCCATCGACATCTCGGGTCGTGCTGGTCAGGTCGTCTCCGTCTCGTGCGCCGCGAGGCTACCCGCCCCGACATCGCATCAACGTGCGGCAACGAACAGCGATTGCGCGGACAACCCGAGCCGGCCGCGCTCGTCGCTGAGGATCGAGTGCGCCAGTCCGGCGCCGTGGACCTCGAGCCGGGTCCGCGCGTCGAGCAGAACCCACTCCCCCGCCGGCTCGCGATGCAGGTGCACCGTGAGGTCGGTGTTGACGAACAGATAGGTGTCGAAGTCGACCACGCGCGAGATGCCGTTGCCGAAGTCGGCCGCCGCCACCGCCCGGGCCAGGGCGCTCGGCGGATCCCCGTCGATCAGCGGCCGCGTGAGGCGAAACCACGCGCGCGCCGGCCCCTTGCCGAAGCCCGCATCGCCGAGGAAGCGGATGTCCATCGCCGTCAGGTGAAAGCCCTCGACGTGGTCGCCCGTGGCGGGGAACGGGTCGGAGCGGCCGGTCTGCGGAGCCGTCGGCGGCGCCTCGTCATCACCGGGGAGCATCGGCAGCTCGACCGTTCCGCGACGCAGGCGCACGGCGCGCGCGCGGACCACCACCTGCCCGTCGGCGCGGAGCTCCGCCTCGGCGAGCTGGAAGCTGCGCCCGGGCTTCGTCGTGCGCGCGCTGACGGTCAGCGGCGCCATCGGCACCGGCCCCAGGAAGTCCAGCGTGAGCCGGGCGACCAGGTAGCCCTCCTCCTGGACCGCCTCGGCGATCAGGGCGCCCGGCGCCCCGCCGTGCAGCTGGCCGGGATCCCACGGCCCGCGGGCATGCCCGGTGGGAACGAAGGCATCGCCCTCGCGGCGGAAGACGGGCTCGCTCACCGCAGCTCCTTGCGCACGACGAGCTTGAGCCCGGACCACGTCTCGTCGATCGCCGCCACCTTGTTGTCGACGAGACCGGTGGGCAGGAGCACCTCGCGCACGACGTCCTCGGTCATGTCGGTCGGCACCTTGGAGGCGCGCTTCGGCCAGCACACCCAGACCATCCCGTCGGGCGCCACCGCCTCGCGCAGCTTCGCCGCGCGGCGCTCGAGGTCGCGGCGCTGGGTCACGAAGCACAGCACCATGTCCGCGTGCCCGCGCAGCGCGCGCTTGACGGTGACGCCGTCGAGCTCGGCGAGGAGCTCCTGGAGGTGGTCCGGCGCGTCGAGGAAGACAGCGGTGGCGCCGGGCTTGAAGCCCAGTTTCCTCGGGAGCGGCGTACCGCTATAGCCGGCCGTGCTCAACCCTTGACGCCGCCGTCGACGGTCAGCGTCGTGGCGGTCACGAACGAGCTGTCGTCGCTGGCGAGGAAGAGGACGCTGCGCGCGATCTCCTCGGGCCGCGCGTGGCGCCCGAGCGGGATGCGCTCCTCGAAGAGCTCCGCGGCCCGGGCCTCGGAGGCGCCGGTCGCTCGGACCTCGATGCTGTGCTGGAAGCCGTTGTCGACGGGCCCGGGGTGCAGGCTGTTGACGCGGATGCCGCGGTCGGCCACCTCGCTCGCGGCGGTGCGCATGAGCCCGACGATCGCGTGCTTGGAGGTCGCGTAGGCGACGATGCCGGCGTCGGCGAACAGGCCGACGACGCTGGAGTTGAAGATCAGGCTGCCGCCGTCGCGCATGACCGGCAGCGCGTGCTTGGCGACGAGGAAGGAGCCCTTGACGTTGACCGCCATCACGGCGTCGAAGACGTCCTCGGGGTAGTCGACGATCGGCGTGTGGTCGCCGAAGATCCCCGCGTTGGCGAACGCGACATCGAGCCCGCCGAAGCGCTCGACGGCGATCCGCACGGCGTCGCGAACCTGGTCGGAGTCGGTGACGTCGGTGACGACGTAGGCGGCGCGCTCGGCCCCGATCTCGTCGGTGACCGCGGCCAGCCCGTCCTCGTCGACGTCGGCGAGGACCACCTTCGCCCCCTCGTCGGCGAACAGCCGGGCGGTGGCGGCCCCGATGCTCCCGCCGCCGCCGGTGATCAGCGCCACCTTGTCTTGTAGTCGACCCATGGCGGCGGCAGGCTACCGCACCGGGTTAGAGTGCCGGACGATGGCAGGCGAGCGCACGGGCACCGCACCTGACGTGGCGGCGAGTGGCAACGGAGGGACCGCGGCGCCGACGGTGCGCGACGCCACCTTCGACGTCCTGCGCCGGCTCGGGCTGACGACGATCTTCTCCAATCCCGGCTCGACCGAGGTCTCCTTCCTCGCCGGCCTCCCCCACGACCTGCGCTTCGTGCTGGCGCTGCACGAGGGCTCGGTCGTGGGCATGGCCACCGGCTTCGCCATCGGGCGCGGCGAGCCGGCCTTCGCCCTGCTGCACACCACCGCGGGGCTGGGCAACGCCGTCTCCGCGCTGGCCACGGCGCGGGTCAACCGCGCGCCGCTCGTGGTCATGGTCGGCCAGCAGGACCGCCGCCACCTCGCTCAGGAGCCCTTCCTCGCCGGGCGCCTGGACGGGCTGGCCGGCGAGTACCCCGTGTCGGTCGAGCAGCCCGTTCGCCCCCAGGACGTCCCCGGGGCGCTCGTGCGCGCTCACCACGCGGCGGTCAGCGGACGCGGCCCTGCGCTGGTCATCGTGCCGATGGACGACTGGCACGCCGCCGCGCCCGAGGCCCACGAGGTGCCCGGTCCCGACCGCCTGCTGCGCGCGGGTGCCGCGGCGCCCGAGGCCATCGACGAGCTTGCGGCCCTCCTCGAGGACGCGCAATCGCCTGCTCTCGTGGTCGGCGCCGGCGCCGACACCCCCGAGGGCTGGGCCGCCCTGGTCGCGCTGGCCGAGCATCTGTCGTGCCCGGTGTGGACCGAGGCCTTCGGCGCCCGCGCAGGCTTTCCGCAGGACCATCGGCTGTTCGCCGGCCACCTCTCCCCCAGCCGCGCGCGGCTGCGCGTCATGCTCAGCGCGCACGACACGATCCTGGCCGTCGGGGCGCCGATCTTCCGCCAGTACGCGTACGAGCCCGGGCCGCTGGTCAACCCCGGCACACGGCTGGCGCTCGTCACCGACGACCCGGTCGAGGCGCACCGCAGCCCTTCGGAGCTGACCGTGCTGGCCGAGCCGAGCGCGGTGTGCCGCGGCCTGGTGGCGCGGCTCCCGGCGCGCTCGGGGCCCGAGCCGGGGCCGTTCCCGCGCCCCGCGGCGCCGCCGCCGCCGGCGCCCGGCGAGCCGCTGCGCGCGGACCACGTCTTCGCCGCGCTGGCCGAGCGCCTGCCGGCCGACGCCGTCCTGATCGAGGAGTCGCCGTCCAGCCGCCCCGAGCTGCACGCGCGCGTGCCCGCCCGCGCCCCGCTGGGCTTCGTCAGCGCCGCGATGGGCGGCCTGGGCTTCGCGCTGCCCGGGACGATCGGCCTGCGCATGGCGCTGCCCGACCGCCCGGTGCTCGCGGTGCTCGGCGACGGCTCGTCGATGTACGCGATCCAGGCCCTGTGGAGCGCGGCCCGCTACGGCGTCGGCGCGCTGTTCATCGTCATGGCCAACGGGCGCTACGCGATCATGGACAAGCTCGCCGCCGACACCGGCAAGCCGGCGCCGTGGCCGGCGTTCGACACCATCGACATCGCCGCCATCGCGGGCGCCCTGGGGTGCGAGGCGGCGCGCGTCGCGAGCCATGCCGATCTGATCGCACGACTCGACGAGATCCTCCCGGCGCTGGCGCAGCGCGACGCGCCGCTGCTGCTCGAAGTCGCCGTCGCACCCTGACGCTCAAGCCCGCCGTGCTCGGACCGACCAAATCAGCCAGACGCATGAACACGCCTGCGCCCAACCGTGGGCCGCTCGACGACGAAGGGCCCCTGCCCGACCTCGTCTCCGGTCTGATGTGGCTCGCCACCACTGTGGCCGGCGTCGGCGTGCTCGTCATCCCCGGCACGCCGAGGCCGCACCTCGGCGTCGCCCTCCTGCTGGCCGCGCTCGCCGCGGGATGGGGCATCCTCTCGATCTGGCTCGGCCTCACGGCGCGGACCATGAGCGTTCCGATGCGCGCCGGCGTGACGGCGGGAACCATGCCGATCGTCGCCTTGGCGCTGTGGGCCACCGGCGGCGCCCACAGCTACCTGCAGCCGGTGCTGCTCTTCACCGCGCTCTTCATCGCCTACTTCTTCCCACCGCGCCTGGCGTGGCCGCTGGTCGCGCTGTTCTGCGCCGCGTTCTTCAGCCCGCTGCTCTACGACCAGCGGGCGGCGGAGCTGGGCTATCCCGCGCGCTGCATCCTCTTCCTCGTCGCCGTCGCGGGCCAGGCCATCACGGTGCACTACCTCAAGCACCGTCTGCTGCAGGCGGAGGCCGTGCAGCGCGGCCTGGCCGAGCGCGACCCGCTGACAGGGCTGTACAACCGCCGCAGCTTCGACGGCGCGCTGGCGCGGGCGACCGCCGACGGCGGCCCGGCCGCCCTCGTGCTGTTCGACTTCGACGCCTTCAAGGCTGTGAACGACGACCTCGGACACCCGACCGGCGACGCCGTCCTGCGGGCCGTGGCCAAGGCCTGCACGCACGTCGTCCGCGACGGCGACTGCCTGGCGCGCATCGGCGGCGACGAGTTCGCGGTCGTCGCATAGGGGGCCGCGGGCGCCGGCGTGCAGCGGATCGTCGACGCCCTGACCGCCGCCATCGCCGACGCTCCCGGCCCCGAGGACGTCCCGTCGGTCCGCGCGACCTTCGCCTGGGCCGTCGCGCCTCACGACACGGCCGATCCCGCCGAGCTGTTCCGCCTCGCCGACGAGCGCCTGCTCGCGCGCAAGCGCGAGGCCAAGGTCCTCGCGCGCGCCGCCTGAACCCTGCTCAGGCGGCGGCGGGCACGCCGTGGCGCGTCACGACGCGCTGATAGCTCAGTCGCAGCAACTCGATCACGTCGCGGACGTCGTCGGCATCCTCGATGCGCCGCGCCGCGGGGCCCTGGCGGTCGGGGAACACGGGGTGGTATCCGATCTGGCCCTGGGCGAACAGGTCGGCCCAGATCTCCTTGGGGAAGAAGAAGTGCGCGGCGTGATCGCCGTGGAGGTGGCCGATCTCGCGCCTGCCGACGGTGAAGGCGAACTCGCCGCGGCGCCCGGGGCCGGCGGTGACGCCCGGCCACGAGGTGACCTCGTCGGTGATCTGGCGGCTCGGGGTGCGTGCGTCGGTCATGACGCCATTGTCCGCTCGCACGCCGGCGCTGCCCACGGGCAATTGGTCCTAGGCCCTTCGATGGAGGCCCGCCGCTGCGCTACCGTCGCGCGGATGCCCAAACGCGACGCCAGGGTCGTGTGGTCGAGCACCGACGGGGACCTGCGCAAGGCCCGCGATCCCAAGCTCAAGGCCCGGATCGCCGCCGGCGGCCGCGTCAAGGTCCGCCGTGAGACCAGTGGACGGCGCGGCAAGGCGGTGACCACCGTCGCCGACGTGCCGCTCGACGACGACGGCCTGCGCGAGCTGGCCGGGCGCCTGAAGAAGCGCTGCGGTGTCGGCGGGTCGGTCAAGGACGGCGTCATCGAGCTGCAGGGCGACCACCGCGACGCGGTGGTCGCGACGCTGCTCGCCGACGGCTATGACGTCGTGCTCGCGGGCGGTTAGCGCACGCCGATGAGGTCCACGACGAAGACGAGCGTCTCGTCGGGGCCGATCACGCCGCCGGCGCCGCGCTTGCCATAGGCCAGGTGCGGCGGGATCGTGATCCGCCGGCGCCCGCCGACCTTCATGCCCTCCACGCCCTGGTCCCAGCCGGAGATCACCTGGCCCTTGCCGAGCTTGAACTTGAACGTGTCGCCGCGGTCCCAGGAGGCGTCGAACTGGTTGCCGGTCGCCCACGAGACGCCGACGTAGTGGACCTCCACGAGCTTGCCGGAGACGGCCTCGTCGCCGTCGCCGACCTCGAGGTCGTCGAGCTCGAGCTGGTAGGAGGGCGGCTGGTCGGAGGGGACGTCGACCTGGGGCTTCTCGTTGCTGGCCATGCCCGGCACCGTAGCCGTGTGGCGCTCAGAGCGTCCTGACGGCTTGCGGCTCGGCGAGGAGGTCCGCGCCGCGGACGTAGACCTTGCCGGTCACGAGCAGCTCCTCGGCGGGGAATCTCGTGAGGAGGTCGATGCCGTCGGCGGTCACGACGACCTCCTCCTCGATGCGGGCCGCCGAGCGCCCGTCGCTGGCCGCGCAGTAGGTCTCCAGCGCGAAGACCATCCCCTCCTCGATGACGACGGGGTGCTCGAGCGAGTGCACGCGGCTGATCATCGGCGACTCATAGAGGCCGACGCCCAGGCCGTGGCCGAACTGCAGCCCGAAGCACGCCTCCTCGTCGGGGAAGCCGAGCTCCTCGGCGGTGGGCCACACGGCCGCGATCTGATCGGTCGTCACCCCCGGGCGCACGAGCTCGATGGCCGCATCGAGCCACTCGCGGCACTGCTTGTAGGCGTCGAGCTGGGACTGGCTGACCCCGCCCACGTTGAACGTGCGGTAGTAGCACGTCCGGTAGCCCATGAACGAGTGGATGATGTCGAAGAAGGCCTGGTCCCCCGGGCGCAGCAGGCGATCGGAGAAGACGTGCGGGTGCGGGTTGCAGCGATCGCCGGAGACGGCGTTGATCGCCTCGACGTGCTCGGAGCCCAGCTCGAAGAGCAGGCGGTGGGCGTCGGCGACGACCTCGTGCTCGCGCACCCCGGGGCGCAGCGTGCGATAGATCTGCTCGTACACGGCGTCGACCACGGCGGCGGCGTGGTCGAGGAGCGCGATCTCGTCGACCGTCTTGATCTTGCGCGCCTGGAGTATCACGCGCGTGCCGTCGGTGACGTGGACGCCCGCGCGCTGCAGCGCCTCCAGCGTGACCATGTCGGGGACGTCGATCCCCAGCGGCTCGCCCGCGACGCCGTGCTCGGCCATCTCGTGCGCGATGCGGGCGCCCAGTGCGTCGGGGACCCCGGTCTCCACCGGCATCGCGCCGCGCATCGGCGTCACCCCGGCGCGGAAGCTCTCGGTGGGCAGCCACGGCGCGAACAGCTGGTGGTGGCGCGCGGCCGAGCCGAAGTCCCACAGGATCGGATCGCCCTCGCGCGGAAGCAGGACGTAGCGCGCGTTCTTGTCGCGCGCCCACTCGCCGATGTGGGTGCTCGTGACGTAGCGGATGTTGTTGGGGTCGAAGAGCAGCAACGCCCCCAGGTCGGAGGCCAGCAGCGCCTCCTTGGCCTTGCGCAGTCGCTCGGAGCGCAGGCGCGGGAAGTCGATGCGCTGCTCCCAGTCGACGGCCATCGTCGCGCCGCGCGAAGCGATGTTCATGCCCGTTCTCCGGCTTCGATCATGTGTTCGGCCTGCGTGAACACCACGCCAAAACGCGCCACGAGCGCAGTGGTCATCGAGACCCCGAGATGTTCAGTGCCACCATACACGCCTGTGTTAGCGTAACGCCGACAGCAACCGGGGAACGGGGCACATGTCGGACGCGAACGTCGACGGGCTCGCCTTCCGCGAGGCGATCGCCCACTTCGCCACGGGGGTCACCGTGGTCACGACGACCCACGAGGGCCGGCCGGCCGGAATGACCGCCAGCGCCGTCTGCTCGCTGTCGCTCGACCCCGTGCTGCTGGTCGTCTGCATCGACAACCGCCTGGCGACACACAAGGCGATCGACGCCAGCAAGCGCTTCGCGGTCAACGTGCTCGGCGAGCGCGACGAGGAGCTCGCGCGGCGCTTCGCCCGCAGCGGCGAGGACAAGTTCGCCGGCGTCGCACTCGTGGAGGGCTCCGATCCCCCCGTGCTGGCCAAGGCCATCGCGCACTTCATCTGCACCGTGCAGGAGCGCGTGCCCGGCGGCGATCACTCGATCTTCATCGGCAGGGTCTCGCACTGCGAGGCGGTGCCCGGGCGCCGACCGCTTCTGTACTACCGCAGCGCCTTCGGCGCGATCCGCGACCCGCAGGCCGAATTCCTCGAGGAGGCGGGCGGGTGGGACGCCGGCTCGGTCGGCGGCCTCGGGCATTTCCACGTGCGCCCGCGGTGACCGCCCGCGGCGGCATCGTCGCCCGAGCCCCGCGTCAGCGAGTGAACGACGATTTTGTCCCACCCCATGGGACAAAATCGTCGTTCGACGAGAACTGCCCGGTATGCGGGCAGAAATCGTCGTTCGGCGCGCGCCTCCGTGATGCAGTAAACGCCGCGCACCGCCGCAAGCGCCCCGCGGCAGACCCTCTTACGTCCCGGTAATCAGGTTGATGTCGTCGGGATTGACCAGGTCGTCGACGGTCCAGCCGTCGAGGTCGTACTCCGCCATGCACTGCTCGGCGAAGCCCTTCATGCGGTCGACGGTGCCGTCGCCCTGCGCCATCCACCAGCACTCCAGGCGCGTGAGCTCGTGGCTGCCGGAGTAGGTGCGCTCGTAGAGCTCGTGGCGGCCGCCGAACTCCGACCCCACGGCGTCCCACAGGAGCTTGACGACCTTGATCTTGTCGATCGCCTCGTAGCCGTTGGAGCCGCGGTAGAACTGGTCGAGCAGGGGCCGCAGCTCCTCGTTCTTCCAGTCGACGGCGTGTGAGGGCTGGACGATCATCGCGCCCGCGACCTGGTTCTCGATGATCTCCTTGATCTTCGGGATCGCGATGTTCGAGAGGATCCGGTAGGCCGAGCCCGCCTGGTTGTTGGGAATGACGCTCCCCTCGGCCGACGGGACCGGGTTGTGGCACATGGCGTCGGTCAGCGCCCAGAAGGTGTTGCGCCAGGCGAGGATCTCGCCGACGCTCGCCTGGATGCCGCGGAAGGCGATCGTCCCCGTCGCCTCGAGCGCCTTGATGAAGACGCCGGCGAGGAAGTCGAGCTTGACGGCCAGGCGCGTGCAGCCCTGGAGCATCGCCCGCCAGATGAACCCCGTGAGGTGGTAGGTGCTGGCGATCTCGAGGTTGCGGTAGATCAGGAAGTTCTCCCACGGGATCAGCGCGTCGTCGAACATCAAGACCGAGTCGTTCTCGTCGAAGCGGCTGGAGAGCGGGTAGTCGAACGGGCTGCCGACCGCCGCGGCCGAGAACTCGTAGGAGGGCCGGCACAGCAGCTTGATGTTCGGGTGGTCCATCGGCGCGAAGAAGGAGAGCGCGTACTCCTCCTTCTTGATCGGGACGTTCCCGTGGTAGGAGACGAAGTTGTAGTTGGAGAGCGCCGAACCCGTGGCCACCATCTTCGCGCCGCGGACGACGACGCCCTCGTCGGTCTCCTTGACCGCGTGGATGAAGACGTCGGAGACCTCGTGGATGTCCTTGTCGCGGTCGACCGGCGGGTTCACGAGCGTGTGGTTCATGAAGTACACGCGCTCCTGGGCCTCCTTGTACCAGCGGCGCGCGTTGTCGGCGAAGGGCGCGTAGTAGTCCGCGTTGGGCCCATAGGTGGCCAGGAACGCGGCCTTGTAGTCGGGGCTGCGCCCCATCCAGCCGTAGGTCAGCCGCTGCCAGGCCGCGATCGCATCGCGCCCGGCGACGAGGTCGGCGGCCGAGTGCGGGGCCTTGAAGAACGGGTGCGTGTAGCCACCGCTGCCGGTGTCGGTCTCGGTGGTCAGCACGTCCTTGGTGGCGGGGTCGTGCAGCGCGTTGTAGAGCCGCGCGATCGACCGCACGCTGTTGCGGAACGCCGGGTGCGTCGTGACGTCCTCCACCCGCTTGCCGTGGATGTAGATCTGCCGGCCGTCGCGCAGGCTCTCGACGTACTCGTCCCCGTTCATGGGGCGCGACACGGTCTCGTCGCTGCTCGACTGGTCGCCTCGGACGTCTAGCGACATGGGAAGCCTCCTCTTCGACCAACCCGGGTGAGCGGTGCCGAGTGTACGTTCACACTGGACACCTGGCGGGGCCACCATACGCGCGCGCCCCCGCCGCTGTCAACGTGGCTACGCCGGGCCTGAGGCCGGCTCGCGCGCGGCGTCGAGCGCGACCTTGCGGGCATCGCCCTGCGAGCGTCCCACGACGAACCAGATCGCCTCGACCGGCTCCGAGCCGGCGTTCTCCAGGCGATGCGGGCGCGAGGACTCGAAGGCGATGGAGTCGCCGGGACCGAGCTCGTGCTCGTCGTCGAAGCCGATGGTGACGCGCAGGCGCCCCGAGAGCACGAGCCCGTACTCGCGGCCCATGTGGCGCATGTGCGTCCCCTCGCGGCTCGAGGCGCCGCCGACCTCGTAGACGACATAGAGGAAGTCGGCGTCGGGCTCGGCCGTCGGCGTGAGCCGTTCCCAGCGGACGCCCGACTCGAGCTCGATGCGCTTGCGCGTGTCATGCGGCTGGACGAGCGTCGCGCCGGCCTCCTCGTTCCCGGCGAGGTCCGACGCGCGCGTGGCGGCCGCCGCGGTCCGCTGCGCGCCGAAGAGCTCGTCGAGCGACATCTCGAGCTCCGAGACGATCGCGTACAGCGTGCCCACGGAGGGCCGCGAGCGGCCGGTCTCGATCTGCGACAGGGCGCTGGGCGAGATCTCCAGCCGGCGCGCCAGCTCGCGCAGGCTCAGGCCGTGGCGCTCGCGCTCGGAGCGCAGGCGCTGGCCGACGCCGTCCTGGAAGTCCGACGTGAGGTCGCGCAGACGCTTGGCTCCGGTCGACTCAGCGGGCATCGGCGATCCACTGTAACCGTCGGGCGGCGCGAATGTCCAGAGTCACTGCACAGCCGAATGCGGCCGTCTCAGCCGATCGGCTGCGAGGCGTCGCGCCCGTCCGCCGACAGCCACGGGTAGCGGTCGGTGTCCGCCCCCGCGTAGTCGGGATCCAGGTAGATGAAGCAGCGCTGGATGAGGAAGTCGCGCACCTCGAAGACGTCGCACCAGCGGCCGGCGTGGGTGACGCCCGCGCGCCATACGCCGTCCTCGTGCTCGCCGTAGCTCGTGCCCTCGCAGGCGAAGGTGTCGGTGCCGGTCATGATCCAGTTGAAGCTCGCGTAGTCGTGACGGATCGCCTTCAGCGTCCCGCCGACGTCGGTGAAGCACTGGCCGATCGCCTCCTTGCCGTTGGCCAGCCCCCACTTCGAGAAGAACACCTGGGCGTCGTCGGCGAAGAGGTCGAGGATGCTCGCCCCGGTCGACGTGACGCCGCCGTTGTCGAACGCCTTCAGGTACTCCAGCGCGACCGACTTGCGCTGCTCATCCGTCATCGTCTGCTGAGCGACGGCCATGCTCCACCTCCTGGTTTGCGCGGCGACACTCTCATCCCGCTTCCGGCGCTGTCAAGGAGCAACGCACGTCGCGAACCCCGGGAAGGATGTCGGCGCCCCGGCGTCCTTGGATCCAGACCCGGACTCCCCCCGTTCCAGGTCCGGCTCACACAGGAGGGATGCCTATGAAGCGTCTCGTGGCAGTAGCGGCCGTCCTCGTACTGGGTGTCGGCGCCTTCGCCGTCGCCGCCCTCGCCGCCACGGCCCCGACCAAGCCCGCCACCATCAAGGTGCGCAGCGTGTCGCTGGGCAAGATCCTCGTCAACGGCAACTCCCAGACGCTCTATCTGTTCGAGAAGGACAAGAACGGCAAGAGCGCGTGCCCGGGCCAGTGCGCCAAGTTCTGGCCACCCGTGCTCACCAAGGGCAAGCCGATGGCGGGCAGCGGCGTGAAGTCCTCGCTGCTGGGCACGACCAAGCGCTCCGACGGCACCACCCAGGTGACCTACAACAAGCATCCCCTGTACCGGTTCCTCAACGACAACAACAAGGTCGGCGCCACCAAGGGCGAGGGCGTCGATGCCTTCGGTGCCGAGTGGTACGTCGTCGGGACCAACGGCAAGAAGATCGAGAAGAAGGGGTCTTAGCTCGGTGAGGACGCGGGCGCGAGCGCCCGTGCACCGATGACGGCGGGCGATAGCCCGGCCGCGACAGCCGAGGGGGCGGAGCTCACAGCTCCGCCCCCCCGGTGGCCTCCGCGATGACCTTCGACAGCTGGCCGCCCTGCCACGCGATCGGCGAGCGCCCCGGCTCCTCCACCACGAGCCGCGCGCCGGGGATGACGCGCGCGTAGTCCTCCCCCACGCTCAGCGGGTGCCCGGGATCGACCTCGTCACGGTCGGCGACGATCACCGTCGGCGCCTCGATGGCCGCCAGGTCGTGCAGCGTGCCGAACGGGCGCGAGCGCGGCACCGCGCGCAGCGCGTCGGCCACCGCCTCGAGATGCTCATGGGCACCCAAGCGCTGGTGCAGCACCTTCACCACCGTCTCGCGCCATGCCTCCAGCACCCCCGGATCGCCGTAAGCCTCGACGAAGCCCTCCACCCCGCCGTCGCGCAGGCCTTCGGCCAGCGCATCCCAGCGGGCCAGGCGCGCGGGATCGTCGTTGTCCACGGGGTCGTAGGCGGGCGTGATCACCACCAGGGCCGCCGCGCGCTCGGGGTACTCCATCGCGAAGCGCAGCAGCGTGTGCGCCCCCATCGACGCCCCCGCGAGCACCGCGCGCTCGAGCCCGCGCTCGTCCATGACGCGGCGCAGGTCGTCCACCAGGTCGTCGTAGCCATAGGCCTCCGGCGCGGGCGCCGGATCGCTGCGCCCGTGCCCGCGCGCGTCGTAGGCGATCACGCGGTGCCCGGAGCGCTCCAGCACCTTGGAGCCCATGACCACGTAGCGGTGCGTCGCGGTCAGCCCGTGCAGCAGCACGACCGGGATGCCCTCGCCCGCCTCCTCGACGTAGAGGTCCACGGCCGGAGTCCTATCATCGAGGCCATGGCCGTCATCGACGTCACCGAACAGGACTTCGAGCAGGAAGTGATCGAGCGTTCGCGCACGACGCCCGTCGTGGTCGACTTCTGGGCCGAATGGTGCGGCCCGTGCCGCGCGCTGGGACCGGTCCTCGAGAAGGCCGCCACCGCGCGTGAGGGCGACGTGATCCTCGCCAAGCTCGACACCGATGCCAATCCTGCGATCGCGCAGGCCTTCGGCATCCAGGGCATCCCCGCCGTCAAGGCGTTCAAGGACGGCCGCGTCGTCGACGAGTTCGTCGGCGTCCAGCCGCCGGCCAACGTCGAGCGCTTCTTCGACGCGCTGGTCCCCAGCGAGGCCGACGCGCTGGTGACCGAGGGCGACGAGGCGTCGCTGCGCCGCGCGCTGGAGATCGACCCCGGGCGCGCCGACGCCGCCGTCCCGCTCGCCCGCCTGCTGCACGGCCGCGGCGAGTCCGAGGAGGCGCAGGCCCTGCTGGCCAACGTCAGCGGCTCGTTCACCGCCGACGGCCTGGCCGCGCGCATGCGCCTCGAGCAGGCCGAGGACCTCGACCTGGCCGACGCCTTCAAGGCGCTCGACGAGGGCGACACCGAACGCGCCGTGGACCTGCTCATCGGCGCGCTGGCGTCGGCCGACGGCCACAAGGACGACGTGCGCCGGGTGGTCGTCGGCGCCCTCGACGAGCTCGGCGTCGACCACCCGCTGGCGCGCGACGCCCGGCGCCGGCTGGCGGCCGCGCTGTACTAAGCGAGGACGTGGGAGCGGACGATCGCCGCGCTGCGCTCGGGCTGCTCCCACCAGAACATGTGCCCCACGCCCTCGAGCAGTTCGAGGCGCGCGTGCGGGATCAGGCGTGCGATGAGCTCGCCGTTGACCACCGGGAGCATCCGGTCCTCGGTGCCGTGCACCACCAGCGTCGGCGCCTCGATCGAGCCCAGGCGCGCGCTCGTGTCGTGGCCCATGACCGCCTGCATCTGCAGCATGATCACCGGCACCGCCACCGGCAGCGCCGTGGCCATCGCCTCGAACCGCGCCCAGTGCGCCTCTTCGGCCACGTAGGCGACCGAGAGGTTGGCCGCGAAGCCCACGCGCAAAGCCCGCTCGCGGTCGCCGGACAGTAGCGCGCCCGCCAGCTCCTGGATCAGCGCGGGGTCGGCGAGCTGCGCGTCCGCCCCGCCCGGATAGGTGCAGCCGAGGGTCAGGGTGCGGATCCGCTGGGGGTGGCGCAGCGCGAGCTCCTGGGCCACCATGCCGCCCATCGAGATCCCGACCACGTGCGCGCGCTCCCACTCGAGCGCGTCCAACAGGCCCGCGGCGTCGTCGGCCAGCTGCGCGATGGTGAACGGCTGGTCCGTCGGCGACGAGGTCCCGACGCCGCGGTGGTCATAGGCGACGACGTCCACACCGTCGCCCAGGCCGGCCAGGAAGGCGTCGCCCCAGGCCAGGTGGGTGCCGCTCATGCCCTGGATGAGCAGGACCGGCTCACCGGCGCCATGGCGCTCGTAGTACAGCGAGGTCCCGTCGACGGCGGCGTGCGGCATGGCGGCGCACGCTACTAGCCTGCGCTCCCATGCACCGCACCCGCTTCCCCGGCCTCGCCGATGGCTGGGCCCGTCTCGACGGCGCCGCCGGCACCCAGATGGTCGACGATGCCATCGAGGAGATGGCGGCCTGGATGCGCTCGGGCCACAACGCCAACCACGGCGGCGCCTTCCAGGCGGCACAGCGCACCGATGCGCTCGTCGCGCAAGCGCGCGCCTCGGTCGCGCGCCTGCTCGGAGGGACGCCCGAGGGCGTGGTCTTCGGCCCGTCGATGACGGCGCTGACCATGCGCTTCTCCGCCGCCATCGGGCGAACGCTCAAGCCCGGCGACGAGATCGTCTGCACGCGGCTGGACCACGACGCCAACGTCGCGCCGTGGCTCATCGCCGCCGAGCGCGCCGGCGCCCAGGTCCGCTTCGCCGAGCCCGACCGCGACACGCTCGAGCTGCCCGCCGCCGCCGTCGAGGCCGTGCTCTCGGAGCGCACGCGCTGGGTCGCGGTCACCGCGGCGTCCAACGCGGTCGGCACGATCCCCGATCTGCCCGGCATCGCCGCCGCCACGCGCAGCGCCGGCGCGCGGGTCTTCGTCGATGCCGTCCACGCCACGCCGCACCGCGCGATCGACGTCGCCGCCCTCGGCTGCGACGCGCTGGCGTGCTCGGCCTACAAGTGGTTCGGGCCGCATATCGGGATCCTGTGGGCGCGCCCGGACCTGCTGGCCGACCTCGGGCCCGACAAGCTGCGCCCCTCTCCGGACACCGTGCCCGACCGCTGGGAGCTCGGCACGCTGCCCTTCGAGTCGCTGGTCGGGGTCCGCGCGGCCGCCGACTTCATGCTCGCGCTCGACCGCGAGGCCCTGCGCGCCCATGAGGACCGGCTGCTGGCGCAGATGGTCGAGGGGCTGGGGTCGATCGGCGGCGTCACCGTGCACGGCGCGGCGCGCGACCGCACCGCCACGGTGATGTTCACGGTCGCCGGGCACCCCTCGCGCGACGTGGCCGCGGCGCTGGCGCTGGCGGAGGTCGCGGTCTGGCACGGCAACTACTACGCGCTCGAGCTCTCGCGCTGGCTGGGCCTGGAGCCCGACGGCGCCCTGCGCGCCGGCGTCGTCGCCTACAACGATCCCGGCGACGTCGACCGCATGCTCGAGGCGGTCGCCGGGCTCACGTAGCCGGATCGCTCGACGGCCGGCGCGGGCGCTTGGGCAGGCGCAGCCGCGGCCGCGACGCCGGCGTCGGCCCGTCACCGTCGACCTCGGTCGGCGCGAGATCCGGCACCGACACGGCGACCTCGCCCCCGAGCACGAACGGCGGCACGAGCTCCAGGCCATCGCCGCTCCAGAAGCGCCCGGGGTCGTACCAGCTGGGCGGTCGCTCGCTCGGGAGCAGGCCCATGTACTGGTAGGTCGTGGCGACCAGCTCGGCGCAGTAGATCGCCTCCATCGACTGCTGCGGGCGCCGGCGCACGCGCCCGGTGGCCCACTGGCGCGCCAGGCCCATGCTGGTCGGGAAGGCGCGGCCGTCGTAGCGCTGGATGATCTCCATGAGCCGGTCCTCGTGCTCGCGCTCGATCTTGCCCTCCAGCGGGCGCACCCACCCGCGCTGCCCATGGCGGTGCTTCCAGGTCGTCACGGCGTCGGCGAGCTTGTGCAGTTGCACCCCGCGCTGGTGCTCGCCGGTCCACACGTCGGGCAGCGAGCGCCCCAGCTCGGCGTGCCACAGCAACGGGGGCAGGTCGTCGAGCGCGACGACCATGCCGACATGGTTGACCGGCGCATTGGTGACCGTGCGAATGGCGATGTCGGCCACCGACGCGCCACGGAAGAGCCACACATCGCCGGTCGAGGCGATGGCGACGGCGTCGTCGAGGGGCAGCTCCGTACCGGTCACGGTCGGTAACTTACGCACCCATGAAGGTGCCCTGGAAGATTGTCGGCCTCGCGGGCGTCGCCGGTGTGACGGCTGCCACCGGCGTGGTGGTCGCCCGCAAGCGCCGCGACCACACCGAATACGACCCCGACGAGCTGCGCGACCGGCTCCACAGCCGCGTCGCCGATGCCGCCGACGGCGAGGCGGACGCGGCGGCGCAGGCGCCCGCCGACGAGCCGGCGGCGGCGCACGTGCCCCCCGAAGCCGACAGCCACACGCACACGCCTCCTCACGGCGACAAGGCGGCGCAGGCGCCCGCCGACGAGCCGCCCGCCGACGAGCCGCCCGCCTGACGCGCGCTCACACCTCCAGCGCGAGCTGAGCCACCGGCGCGGACGGCCGGGCGGCGACCTCGTCCTCGAAGGACGCCACCCGAACCCCGAGCAGCCGCACGGGCCGCGGCGGCGCGTAGGCGCGCAGCAGCTCGAGCGCGATCGTGGTGATGGTGGCGTCGTCGTTGATCCATGTGTCGATCGTGCGCGCGCGGGTGGCGTTGGTCCAGTCGTCCAGGCGGACCTTGATCCCGATCGTGCGCCCGCGCATGCTGCGGCGCTGCAGGCCCTGGCACACGTCGGCGGCCAGGCGGCGGATCGTCTCCTCCAGCGTGGCGAGGTCGTCGACGTCCTCGTCGAACGTCGTCTCGCTGGACAGGCTCTTGGCCGCCGCGCGCGCCTGCACGGGCGAGCTGTCGTGGAAGAACGCGTACGCCTTCAGCCAGCGTCCGGTGCGTTCGCCGAAGCGGGCCACGAGCGCCTCCGTGTCGGCCGCCTGCAGATCGCCCACGGTGTGCAGCCCGACCTCGGCCAGGCGCTCCTGCGTGCGCGGCCCCACGCCCTGCAGCAGCCGCGTCGGTTCGCCCGCGAAGCGCACGCACGCCTGCTCGCGCGAGAGGACGACGAAGCCCGCCGGCTTCTCGGCGTCGCTGGCCGTCTTCGCGACCAGCCGCGACGGCCCGACGCCCACGGAGATCGTGATGCCCGTGCGCTCGCGGACCTCGGCCACCAGGTCGCGCAGGGCGCGCAGCGGCTTCTCGATCGCCGTCACGTCCGCGTAGGCCTCGTCGACCGACACGTTCTGCATCGGGCAGCCGAGGCGCTCGCGCACGATGTCCCAGACCTCCTTGGACTTCGCGCGATAGGCCGTGAAGTCGGGCGGCAGGAAGATCGCGTCCGGGCACAGCCGGCGCGCGCGGACGGCCGACATCGCCGAGTGCACGCCGAAGCGCCGCGCCTCGTAGCTGGCGGTGGTCACCACGGCCCGCGGCCCGCTCCCGGCCACGACGACCGGCTGGCCGCGCAGCTCGGGCCGGCGCTGCAACTCGACGCTCGCGTAGAACGAGTCGCAATCGAGGTGCGCGATCACCCGCCGGGGATGCTCGGGAGGCTGCGTGGTCAACCTCCCGAGCGTACGCCGCCGCCCTGACGGCGCGTGGCTCAGCTGGCGACGAGCAGCGACCCCACGCCGCCGAAGTGCAGGCGCGAGCGCGTGGCGGCGGTCAGGTCGAACTCGCGGCCGCCCACGTACGGGCCGCGGTCCACGACGCGCACGCGGATCACGCGGTCGCCCTTGCGCAGCGTCACGCGCGATCCGCAGGGCAGCGTCTTGTGGGCGACGCCGAGCGTGCCCGGGGTCAGGCGCCCGCCACACGACAGCTTGTTGCCGTACAGGCCGGGGCCGTACCACGACACCGCGGCGCGGCGGTAGACGTTCAGGCGCCCGATCCGGCGCGAGGCGGCGTCGATGAGCACGCGCAGCTGCGCGCTGCCGGGCCGCTGCGGGCGAAAGGCGAAGCCGAACGTCCCGCCGGCGCGCGTGACGGCGCGGTCGATGGTCGTCCAGCCGTGCCCCGACTGGCGTTGCAGCAGGGCAGGCCGGCCGGCACTGCGCGAGCGCAGGTGGCCGTTGACGGCCGCCCGGCGTCCGGCCATGACGTTCAGCCGGCTCTTGCCCGGGGTGATGTCCGCCGCGACTGCGGCGTGGGCGCCGTTGGTATCAGAAGACTGCGCCGTGCCCGGCAGCACGGACAGCGAAATGGCTAAGCAGAGCGCGCCCAGCGCCATCATGGCGCCGCGGGCACGCAAGTTCAGGTGCGGCCTCATACGAGGTCGATTCCTCCTTGCGTAGACCGCCTGCGGGGCAGGGCATGAGCGCGGCGAACGACGGCCGTCGCTACGGCGCCCGCAGGCGCCGACCCTCCCCCGCTCGCCTCCGAAGACCTCGGAGGCGACTCGGCGGATCGAACAGAAGTTCGTGAGGGTACTAGGTCGCGGGACCGCTCATGTGACGAGCGTCACACAGCGACGGCCGGCAGACCGGCCTCGGGCGTGCCCGCGAGGACCATCGCCAGCAGCGTGGCCGGCATGATCGCGACGGGCATGTCGGGGTGCGCTACGGCGCTCTCCTGGCCGATCGCCAGCAGCGCATCGACGTAGGACAGCAGCGCGGCGACGTCGCCGTCGCGGCACGTCCGGCACGCCAGCCGCGCCAGCGCGATCGGCTCGGCGGGGTCCAGCCCACGGAAGGCGATCTGCAGGCCGGCGGCGCAGTAGGTCACCACGCGCTCGGCCTCGATCACCCGCCGGCCCACGGACTGCGGGCCCGGCGCGGGCCCGAGGTCGGCGGGCTCTTCGCCGGCCACGACGCGCGCCAGCTGCTCCCCGGCGATCGAGCGCAGGACCTCGGGCCCGTGGCCGACCGCGCGCCCCACGCGCAGGAAGACGTAGGCGGCCAGCAGGCCCGGGGCGTAGGGCATGTCGCTCGCGTAGAGGATCCGCCCCGGCGGAATCGTCGAATAGAGCTGCAGCTGGTCGGCGACGTTCCACCAGGCCGTGTCGAAGAACAGGTTCGGCAGCGCGGTCGCCTCGTCGGCGATCCAGCCGAGGTCGCTGATGCCTGCGTGCGCGAGGATCAGCCGCGCGCCCGGATAGCGGCGCGCGAGGTCGACGACGGCTTCGCCGAGGTGCGGGATCCCGCGGCCGGCGTGAAACAGCACCGGGGCGCGGGCCTCGTGGGCCAGCGCGACGATCTCCTCCACCACGGGATGCGGCAGGCCGAAGGCGTCCGAGCGCGGGTGCAGCTTGAAGCCGCGCGCCCCCGCGTCGAGGCAGCGCCGCGCCTCGGCCAGCGCGTCGTCGGTATTGGGCGCGATGCGCGCGAGGGCCTCCAGGCGGCCCTCGGAGGCCGCGGCGGCGGTCAGGACGGCGTCGTTCGCCGCCCCGTAGCCGTCGGGCTCGTGCATCGCGAAGAGCAATGCGCGCTGGTGCCCGGCGGCGTCGAGCCCGCCCAGGATCTCCTCCGGGGTGGCCTTGCGCCCGTCGGGGTCGTTCTGGCCGATGTGGGTATGGGCGTCGAACCAGTCGGCCTGGCCCAGCACCTCGCGCCCGTCGAGGAAGACGGGCAGCAGGCGGGGGTCGAACTGGCTTGCGTTGACGGGCACCGCCCGCCGCAGGCTACCGCTAGGCCGCCACCTGCCCGGCGACCGTCGCTTCGAAGTCCAGGCGCAGCTTGGCCAGCCCGAGGCGGATGCGGCTCTTCGCGGTGCCCAGCGGGACGTTGCTGCGCCGCGCGATCTCGTCGGCCGTCAGCCCGCCCCAATACGCGAGCACGATGGCCTCGCGCTGCACCGGGGGCAGCTCGCGCAGGGCTTCGCGCACCGTGCTGCGCTGGACCTCATGCTCGGCGGCCACGTCCGGGCGCTCGTCGGCACGCCCCTCCTCGCGCGCGACGCCGAGCTTGAGCCGATCCGAGGCACGGCCGGCGGCCTGGCCCTCGCGCCACAGGTCGAGCGCACGGCTGCGCGACATCAGGCGCAGGTAGGAGCCCAGCTCGCCCCGGCGGGCGTCGAACTTCGCGGGCTGGCGCCAGAGCTTGAGGAAGACGTCCTGGACGACGTCCTGGGCCAGGGTCGCGTCGCCCAGGACGCGGTAGGCGGCGCGGTAGGCCCCGCGCGCGTGCTCGTCGTAGGCCCGCTCGAAGGAGCCCGGATCGCTGAGGTTCATTGCTCTCTCCATTAGTTGTGCGCAGACTCTACACACTCTGTGCAACGTTGTAGAGAGGACGCCGACGTGTGAGGATCGGAACGTGGCCAATCGCGACCGCCTCACCGCCCTCGATGCCGGCTTCCTGCACCTCGAGCGCAGCGGCGCCCACATGCACGTCGCGGGCGTCCTGGTCTTCGAGGGAGAGGCGCCCGCCTACGACGAGCTCGTCGAGGCCATCGAGGCGCGCATGCATCTCGTGCCGCGCTATCGCCAGAAGCTCGCGCACGTGCCCTACGGCCAGGGGCGCCCGGTGTGGGTGGACGATCCGCACTTCAACGTGCGCTACCACGTGCGCCACAGCGCGCTGCCCGAGCCGGGCTCCGACGAGCAACTGCGCAACCTCGCGGGTCGGCTCTTCGCCCGGCCGCTGGACCGGACGAAGCCGTTGTGGGAGCTCAACCTGGTCGAGGGCCTCGACGGCGGCCGCTTCGCGATCATCTCCAAGACCCACCACGCGCTCGTCGACGGCGTCAGCGGGGTCGACATCACGTCGGTGCTCTTCGACACCTCGCCCGAGCCGGCGCCCGCGTCGGCCGAGGCGCGCGAGTGGGTGCCGCGCCCCGAGCCCAGCGACGCGGAGCTCCTGGCCCAGGCGCTCATCGAGCGCGCGACGGTGCCGGCCGAGGGCGCCCGCGGGCTGCGCGCGCTCACGCGCGCGCCGCGCCAGGCACTCGGGCAGGCGGGCGAGTGGCTCGTCGGCGTCGGCGCGATGGCGTGGGCGGGATTCAGCCCGGCGCCGCCCTCGCCCTTCAACGTGCCGATCGGCCCGCACCGGCGCTACACCTGGGTCGACTCCGAGGTCGCGCGCTTCAAGGCGGTCAAGAACGCCCTCGGCGGCACGCTCAACGACGTCGTGCTCTCGGCGGTGTCGCTCGCCCTCGGGCGCTTCCTGCGCCGCCGCGGGGTCGACACGGAGGGACTCGTGCTCAAGGCGATGGTCCCGGTGTCCGTGCGCGCGGAGACCCAGCGCGGGGCGCTGGGCAACCGCGTCGCGGCCATGTGGGCGCCGCTGCCCGTCGGCGTCACCGATCCCGAGGCGGTTCTGGGGGAGGTCACCGAGGCGATGCGCGGGCTCAAGGAGTCCGGACAGGCCGTCGGCGCCGTGGCGCTGACCTCGCTGGCCGACTTCGCGCCGCCGACGATCATGTCGCAGGCCGCCCGGCTGCAGGCGCGCCAGCGCTTCTTCAACCTCGTCGTCACCAACGTCCCGGGCCCGCAGATCCCGCTCTACCTGCTCGGGCGCCGGATGACGCGCTTCTACCCCGTCGTCCCCCTCGCCCACCACCAGGCGCTGGGCATCGCGATCATGAGCTATGACGGTCGTCTCGGCTTCGGTCTGCTCGGCGACTACGACGCGATGGGAGACCTCGAGGCGCTGGCTGACGACCTGCGCTCGGCGATCGCCGAGCTCACGCGCGCTGCCGGGCTCCCGGCGTCCGAGCCCCGGACCACGCGAGCGTCATCGTCTCGCCGATCTCCAGAGCACTCCAGCGCGCGCTGAGCTCGCCCGCCTCGCGCCCGGCGCGCGCGGCGAGCTCGATGCCCCGGGCCGCGCGCTCGGAGCGCGCGAGGTCAGCGCTGTGCTGGCGCACCAGCCGATCGCCGCGGCGCTTGAGCCGGCGGTCGACCACCCCGTCGGGTCGATGGAACGTTCCGGCGTGGCCGCCGGCGGCGAGCTGGCCGAACACGCCGTGCTCGATCGGCTCGTCACGCTCGGCGATGAAGTGGGCCAGATCGTGGGGCATGCGGGCGTCATAGCCGGGCGCCGGATGCATGATCAGGGTGGCGGTGCCGGGGCGCTCCACGATCACCGCGTAGCGCCGCTCGCCGGTGCGCTTGAAGGTGACCTGCATGCAGCCGAAGGTACCGCGACGCCGATCGCTACGGTGCACGGGGAATGCGCGTAGCGCTCGCCCAGATCAACCCCACCGTCGGTGATATCGCCGGCAACGAAGCCAAGGTGCGCGAGGCGCTGGCCCGCGCGCGCGAGGCCGGCGCGCAGCTCGCGCTCGTGCCCGAGCTGGCGATCAGCGGCTACCCGCCCGAGGATCTGCTGCTCAAGGAGCACTTCCTCGCCGACGCCCGCGCGGCGGTCGAGCGCATCGCGGCCGACGTGCACGGGATCGTGGCGCTCGTCGGGTTCCCCGAGCGCGCCGACGACGCCTACAACGCCGCCGCGGTGCTCGCCGACGGCCGCATCCAGGCCATCTACCGCAAGGTCAACCTGCCCAACTACGGGGTCTTCGACGAGCTGCGCTACTTCCAGCACGGGCCGGGCGGGGCCACGATCGACGTCGACGGCGTCAAGGTCGGGCTGACGATCTGCGAGGACATCTGGGTGCCCGGCGCGCCGATGACCGACGAGGCGCTGGCCGGCGCACGGCTGGTGCTCAACATCTCCGCCTCGCCCTACCAGGCGGGCAAGGGGCGCCAGCGCGAGCAGATGATCGCCCAGCGCGCGCGCGACAACCTGGCGGCGGTCGCCTTCTGCGCGCTGGTCGGCGGCCAGGACGAGCTGGTCTTCGACGGCCACTCGTTCGTGGTCGACCACGACGGCAACGTCATCGCACGCGCGGCGCAGTTCGCCGAAGAGCTGCTGCTGTGCGACGTCGACGTCGAGGCGGCCGGCGCGGCCCGCCTGCGCGACACGCGCGCCCGGCCGGCGGCGCGCGAGGTGGCGAACGCGGTCGCCGACCTCGGCTCGTTCACCACGGATGGCGGCAGCGACCCGGCGGCGCCGGGCGGCCCGGTCGCCGAGCTGCTCGACGCCGACGCCGAGATCTACGCCGCGCTCGTCCTGGGCACGCGCGACTACGTCACCAAGAACGGCTTCCAGCACGTCGTCCTGGGGCTCTCGGGCGGGATCGACTCCACCCTGGTCGCCCTCATCGCGGTCGACGCCCTCGGGCGCGAGCGCGTGACCTGCGTGACGATGCCCTCGCCCTATTCCTCGCAGGGGACGCGCAACGACGCCTACCAGCTGGCCGAGAACCTCGGGGTCGAGCTGGTCGAGCTGCCGATCGGCGAGGCGATGGCGGGCTACGAGGACCTGCTGGCCGACGTCTTCGCCGGGCGCGAGCCTGACATCACCGAGGAGAACCTGCAGGCGCGCATCCGCGGCAACCTCCTGATGGCGCTGTCGAACAAGTTCGGCTGGCTCGTGCTCACCACGGGCAACAAGTCCGAGATGTCGGTCGGCTACTCGACGCTCTACGGCGACAGCGCCGGCGGGTTCGCGGTGATCAAGGACTGCCCGAAGACGCTCGTCTACCGGCTCGTGGCCGAGCGCTCGCGCCGCGACCCGCAGTCGCCGGTGCCCGAGTCGATCGTCACCCGCGCGCCGTCCGCCGAGCTGCGCCCCGACCAGCGCGACCAGGACTCGCTGCCACCCTACGACGTGCTCGACGCGATCCTCGAGGGCTACGTCGAGCAGGACCTCGGGCGCGAGCAGCTGATCGCCCGTGGCCTGCCGGCGGCCGAGGTCGATCGCGTCATCCGCCTCGTCGACCTCTCCGAGTACAAGCGCCGCCAGAACCCGCCGGGGATCAAGGTCACGTCGAAGGCGTTCGGGCGCGACCGCCGGGTGCCCATCGTCAACCGTTACGGCGGATGATCGCCCTCGTCACCGGCGCCGGGAACCCGCGCGGAATCGGGGCCGCGTGCGTGCGCGCCCTGGCCCACCGCGGGGCGACGGTGGCCTTCACCGTGATGCCGGGCGAATCGGCGCCGGACGACTTCCCCGGCACCGCGTTCACCTCCGACCTCTCCGAGGCGGTCGCGCCCGAGCGGCTGATGGACGCCGTCACCAAGCTCGTCGGGCACCCCACGGTGCTGGTCAACAACGCCGCGCACTCCACGCGCGACGGCTTCGCCGCGCTGGACGCGGCGACCATCGACGCCCACTACGCCGTCAACGTCCGCGCCCCGATGCTGCTCAGCGCGCTGCTGGCGCGGTCGGGGCGCCCGGGGCGGATCGTCAACCTCATCTCCGGCCAGTTCCTGGGGCCGATGCCGGGCGAGCTGGCCTACACCGCCAGCAAGGGAGCACTCGAGGCCTTCACGCGCCAGCTCGCGGCCGAGGTCGCCGGGCTCGGCATCACGGTCAACGCCGTGGGCCCCGGCCCCAACGACACCGGCTGGATCGACGACGACCTGCGCGCGCAGCTGCTGCCGCGCTTCCCCATGGGCCGCATCGGGCGCCCCGAGGACGCCGCGTCGCTGGTGGCCTGGCTGTGCTCGGAGGAGGCCGGCTGGGTCACCGGCCAGGTGATCCACTCCGAGGGCGGGTTCCTGCGGTAGGCAGGAGGGCGCGGAGACGTCGTACCGCCAGGTCCGGCTCGTCGTCTCTTGTGAACCGGAGCACCCGGTAGCCGGAGGCGGTGAGGGCGGCGTCCTTGGCGCGGTCGTTCCTGAACGCGTGCCTGGTGCGATGCGTCTCCCAGCCGTCGGTCTCGACGATGACGCGGTGTGCCGGCCAGTGGTAGTCGGGCTCGCAGGGCCCGTGGTCGAGCGCGTGGAGGGTCTCGTTGACGAGCGGCTCCGGGAGGCCGGCGTTGCGCATGAGCCCCAGGAACTCGGCCTCCCACTCGTTGCGGGTCCACCTGGGCTCGTGGGTCGTCGCCCGCTCGAGCTCGCTGGTTCCTCGGTGGCCGTTGGACCTGGCAAGGGTGTCTTGGATGGCGCGGTGGTCGTAGAGCTGCAGGCGCTCGGCCTGCGCGAGCGCGCGCTCCAGCTCGCTTCGGCGCACGGTCGCTGCCAGGTCGAGGAGCGTGCGGGCGACCGACGTGATCGGGATGCCCTGATGGTTGGTGGTGTCGTGGGCATCGAGCGAACGCGTGCGGTGCAGGCGTATCCCCGGGGCGCCGTGGCGGCCGCGGGGTGCGGTGACGTCGATGCGCGTCTGGTCGGTGTGGAGCAGGCCCCAGTGCGCGGCGGCGGTGCGATGGCTCAGGACGGCGCCGGGTCCGCACGCGAGCACCGCCGCGAGCCGCCGGCCCTCGCGTCCGAGGGTTGCGTGCCCGACTGCGTAGACGCCCGGGTACAGACGGTGAAGATGCCCGCTCTGGACGCGGCGGGTCGTCGCGGAGCGGCCCACACCAAGGGCGCGCAACTGCCGCACCGAGACCACGCCCCATTGCCTGCCAGCCACCGCCGCGAGCGCCCGGTCGGGGGGTGGGCTCTCTGACTCCCGCATAGCGTGACTGAAAGAGCCCACCCCCCGAGCGTGGCAGGCAAGTCGCTACAGCGGACACTGCAAACGTCACAACTCTCCTCAGCGGCGCGAGATCTCCCGCACCGCGATGGTCATCCGCACCAGCGCGCAGAGCCGGCCTTCGTCGTCGGTGATGTCGACCTCCCACACCCAGGTCGTGCGGCCGCGGTGGCGGCGGCGGGCCTCGGCGTGGATGGTGCCGTTGGTGATCGGGCGCAGGAAGGACGTCTGGTTGGACATCCCCTGGGCGGCCTTGCCCTCGGGCCAGACGGCCATCGCCGTGGCGGTCGAGGTGATCGACTCGGCGATCGACGCGTAGATGCCGCCGTGGACCAAGCCCATGGGCTGTTTGATCTCGTCGCGAACCTTGACCTGGGCGCGGACGAGCTCGTCGTTGGACTCGATCACCTCGAGGCCGTAGAGCGCGTCGAACGTCCGGTCGAGGGGGAGCAGGGGCTCGATGTCAGCCATGTAGGAGTGCGGCACGATACTGACCCGCGCCGCTACCCTCCGCCCCCTCCATGAGCCGTCTCGACACCCTTCCCGCCGACCAGAAGTCCGTCCTGCAGCTCCTGCTGCGCCAGGGCAAGGGCTACGACGACCTCTCCGAGCTGCTGCGGCTGGACACCTCCGAGGTGCGCTCGCGCGCGTACGACGCGCTGGACACGCTGGGCCCCGGCGCGGGTGGACTGCCCACCGAGCGCCGGCGCGAGATCGGCGACTGGCTGCTGGGCCAGCAGAGCCCCGACGAGGCGGTGGCGACCCGCGCCTTCATCGACGGCTCGCCGGCCGCGCGCACGTGGGCGCACAGCGTCGCGCGCGAGCTCGAGCCGCTGGCCGGCGACCGGCTGCCCGAGCTGCCCGCCGAGGGCGCGGTGACCGACACACCGGAGCCGGAGCCCGAGCCCGAGGCCACCTCCTTCGCCCCCGCCCCCACCGCCGCCCCGCGCGTCTCGCGCCGCGGGGGCGCGCTGCTCATCGGCGGCGTGGTCGCGGCCATCGCGGTGGCGGTCGCGCTCGTCATCGTGCTGACCGGCGGCAAGGACAAGAAGGACGACGCGGCGACCCAGGCCGCCAACACCACCTCGACCGCCGCTCAGCCGCAGGTCCGCGCGCAGATCAACCTCACGCCGCCCAAGAACGCCCCCGCCAAGAAGGCGCTGGCCATCGTCCAGATCGTCGACGTCAGCGGCCAGACGGCGATCAACGCCGTCTCCCAGGGCCTGCCGACCTCCAACAAGAAGGCCGCCTACGGCATCTGGGCCTACACGAGCCCTTCGCAGGCCAAGCTGGTGGGCGGCTTCGACAAGAAGGACGACAAGGGCCACCTCGTCTACCAGGGCGCGGTGCCCAAGGACGTGAACATCGCCGACTACAAGGAGATCCTCGTGACGCTCGAGACGAGCGGCAACCCGACCAAGCCGGGGACGATCTACCTGCGCGGGCCGGTCCAGAGCGCCGCCGGCGGCTAGGACGAGGGCAGCAGCTTGCCGGGGTTCATGACCCCGGCCGGGTCGAGCTCGCGCTTGAGCGCGCGCAGCGCCGCCACCCCGGTGGCGCCGACCTCCGCCTCGACGTAGGGCACGTGGTCGCGCCCGACCGCGTGGTGATGGGTGATCGTCCCGCCGGCCGCGACGATCGCCTCGCACGCCGCCGCCTTGACCGCGGCCCACTGCTCGAGCTCCTCGCCACGGCGCGCCCGCGCCATGAAGGTGAAGTACAGCGACGCGCCCGTGGGATAGAGGTGTGAGACGTGGCAGGCTACGAGCGGCGCGTGGGCGCGCAGGACGTCGCCGACGGCGCGGTAGAGGGTGAAGAGCTGCGCCCACGTCGTCGCGGTCTCGAGCGTCTCGACGAGGACGCCGCGGTCCATCAGCTCGTCGCGCACGTAGGGGCCATGGAAGCGCGAGCGCACCCAGGCGCGCCCTGCGGGCTGCCCGAGCGCCACGCCGCCGGCGTCGCGCAGCGCCTCGGTCGCCACCTCGCGGCGCACACGCACGCCCTCCTCCGGCCCCGCCCAGCCCACGATGGCCAGCGCGCCGCCCGCCACCCCGCGCGCGCGCAGATAGGCCCGCAGCGCGCCCGAGCGGACGCCGCGCAGGCCGGCCATGCCGATGCCCAGCCGGGTCTCGTCCTCGTCGGACAGGCGCGCGACGTCGGGCGCCGCGCCGCCCTGCTCCAGGCGCCGCAGCGCCTCGGCGCCCGCGCCGAAGCTCGCGAACACCCAGCCCTCGTAGCGCGTCAGCTCGGGCGCCGGGCGCACCCGCAGCGCCACCTGGGTGATGGCGCCCAGCACGCCCTCCGAGCCCACGACGAGCCGGCGCAGCTCCGGGCCCGCGGCGCTCGCCGGCTGCGGGCGCAGGTCGAGGTCGCCGCTGGGCGCCGCCAGCCGCACCCCCACCACGAGCTCGTCGATGCGCCCGTAGCCCGTGGAGGCCTGCCCGGCCGAGCGCGTGGCCGCGCAGCCGCCGATCGTCACGTACTCATAACTCTGCGGGTAGTGGCCGAGGGTGAAGCCGCGCTCGCCCAGCCGAGCCTCGAGCTCGACGGCACGCATCCCGCCGCCCACCACGACCAGCTGCGAGCGCTCGTCCAGCGAGTCGAGCGCGTCGAGCGCCCCGAGGTCGAGCGACACGAGCGCGTCGAAGCCCTCGCGCAGCGGCTCGACCCCTCCCACCACGCTCGTCCCGCCGCCGAAGGGCACGACGGCCACCCCGGCGCCCGCGCACGCCTCCAGGACGGCGCGGACCTCGTCGTGGTGGCGCGGCGTGAGCACGGCGTCCGGCGCCCCGCTGCCGTCGCCCGCGCGCTGGCGCACCAGGTCGGGATAGGACTTGCCGCGGGCGTGGAGCACGCGCGCCGCGCGATCGTCGCGCAGGATCTCGCCGAAGCGCTCGCGCACCGCCCCGGGCAGCCGCGGCTCCTCCAGGCGCACCGCCTCGAGCGCCACCGCCCCGCTGGGGGCGTCCAGGGTGCCGAGCTCGCCCTCCAGCCACCCCAGCGCCGCCTCGGAGATCGCGCCGGCGTGGGCATCCTCCCCCCACCCCCACCAGCGCATCTCACGGCTCATGCAGGGCCTCCAGGGCATCGAGCGCCTCGTCGAGCACGCGCCCGGTCGCGCGGCGGACCATGAAGCCACCGAGGCGCGCGGAGCCGCGGACCTGCTGATGCACGACGACGGTCACGCGCGTCCCGTCGCCATCGGGCAGCAGCTTGACCTCGGTGCTCGCGGCCGCGAACACGCGCTCGAACGGGGTCCCTTCGAGCTCCTGCTCCCAGGCGCGGCGCTCCGGCGCCCGCGAGGCGACGACGCGGAAGTCGGCCCGCAGCGAGCGCCCGTCCTGCGTGCTGAGGACCTCGGTGAAGTGCTCGTCGGTGACGGCCTCCACGCGCGTGACCTTGGGCCACCAGCGCGGCAGGTGGTACGGATCGCCCACGATCTCCCAAACGCGCTCAGGCGGCGCGGCGACCGTCCGGCTGCGGCGCGCGGTCGGCATCTACTCGCTGTCGTAGCGCAGCAGCGCGCGGACGTCGTGGCCCGCCAGGTTCCGGCGCCCGTCCAGGAAGGCGAGCTCGATGAGGAAGGCGCAGGCGACCACCTGCGCGTCGAGCTGCTCGACGAGCTCGCACAGGGCCTTGGCCGTCCCGCCCGTGGCCAGCAGGTCGTCGTGGACCAGCACGCGCGCGCCCGCGGCGGCCGCGTCGGAGTGCAGCTCGAGCACGTCGGTGCCGTACTCGAGGACGTACTCGGCGCGGACGGTCTCGTGGGGCAGCTTGCCCGGCTTGCGCGCCAGCACGAAGCCGGCGTCGAGCTCGCGCGCGATCGCGGGACCGAGCAGGAAGCCGCGCGCCTCGGCGCCGATGACGACGTCGACGTCGAGGTCGCGGGCCAGGTCGGCCAGGCCCCGCACGGCCGCGTCGAGTCCCTCGGGCGAGGCCAGGACGGGCGTGATGTCCTTGAACACGATTCCCGGCTTGGGGAAGTCGGGGATGTCGCGGACGAGCGCGTCGAGGTCGACCGGCATGGCCCGGCTCAGGAGACGATCTTGCGCAGGTCGCGGATGAGGAGCAGGTGCTTGAGGTGCGTCGTGACGGCCGCGAGGTTCTCGAGCGCCTCGATGGCCTCCTTGCGGCGCTTGGCGTTGCGCGAGCGCAGTGCCGGGGCGAGGATCTGCTGCAGCAGCGCCGCCTCGCGGTCGGCGCTCGTGCGGAAGGCCCGCAGGTTGCGCCCGCCCACGCCGTAGCGGGCCAGCTCGGTCACCGCGCGCACGATCTCGCGCTCGGTCTCGTCGAAGTACTTGGTGCCGGCGCGGATCTCGCCCTTGATGACGCCGTACTCCTCGAGCTCTGCCACCAGCCGAGGCTCGGCGCGCGTCTCCTCGATGACGTCCTCCAGCGAGTACAGGGCACCGGACGAGGGCGCGGTCACCGACGGGTTGCGCTTGCGCCGCGCGGCGCCCGTGCCGGCGCTGGCCCCGTCGCTGGAGGGCTCGACCTCGTTGCCCGCGCGCCCGGAGGCGAGCTCCTGGCGGATGACGCGCAGCGGCAGGAACTCGTCGCGCTGCAGGCGCAGGATCGTGCGCAGGCGCTGCACGTCGCCGCCGGAGTAGAGCCGGTAGCCGCCGGGCGTGCGGCGCGGCGCCAGCAGCTTCTGGTCCTCCAGATAGCGGATCTTCGAGATCGAGATGTCCGGGAACTCCTGCTCGAGCGCCTTGCACACGGCGCCGATCGTCATCGCCTTGCGCGGCGCGCCGGCGTCGTGATCGACCTCGGCGGGAACGGTTTCCGGTTCGTCCTGGACGGCCATGATCGTCACTGCGAGAGGAAGGTGAGCTTGAACTTGCCGACCTGCAGCTCGTCGCCGTCCTCCAGGCGGTGGGATTCGATGCGATGACGGTTCACGTAGGTCCCGTTGAGCGAGCCGAGGTCGTCGAGGTAGAAATCGCCCCCGCGCTTGACCAGCAGGGCGTGGTCGCGCGACACGGTGACGTCGTCGAGGAAGACGTCGGAGTCCGGGCGCCGGCCGATGGTCATGCGGTCGTGATCGAGCGGGAAGGACTCCCCGACGCGCCCGCCTCCGGCCCGGATGACCAGCGCCGCGCCCTCGTGGGCCACGACCTCCTCGACGTCGACGGGGACGAGCTCGCCCGTCTCGTCGATGCGGTAGGTCGCGGTGGACGGCTCGCCGCCCGCGCGCTCCTCGAGCGCGCCGAGGAACGAGCCGCACTTCTGGCAGTAGTTCGCTCCGTCGGCGTTGACGAAGCCGCACTCCGGGCAGTGGAGCGCCACGCGCCTGCGCTACTCGGCGTCGGAGGCCTCGGCTCCGGCCGCGCGGCCGGCGAGGATGTCGGTGAGCTTCTGCACGTCGTCACCGGTGATGACGTCTTCGCCGCCCTCGTGCTTCTTGCGTAGGCGGTTGACCAGCTCCGCGCGCAGGATGTCGATCTTCCCGTGCAGGATCCGGCGCTTATAGGAGATGTCGATCTCCTCTTCGGTGAGCTGTTGGATGTACTCCTTCAGCTCTGAGTCGGAGAGCGACCCCAGGTCGGGAAACGTGTCCATGCGGGCGAGCATACCAGCGGATCGCGGACGCTCAAGCTGAGGTTGAGGGTCTTGCAGCGAGAACGTACATCACGGTGGCCACGAGCGTCATGGCGAGCCCGATGTAGAACAGGACGGTGCTCAACGTCTCCAGACCGCAGAAGGCGAACTCCAGCGCCGACAGGACGGGCCAGATGGCGAGCCGCCCGACCATGTTCACGCGGATCTCGATGCCCCGGCGCAATGCCTCGCGCCCGGCCACCAGCATGAAGAGCTCGCGGGCGATGAGGACCGCCAGCGCCCAGCGCGGCAGCAGCTCGTGGTGCCAGCAGGCGATGACGCCACAGAGGACGAGCAGGCGGTCGACGATCGGGTCCAGCAACGTCCCGAAGCGGCTGTACTGGCCCGTGACGCGCGCGGCGATGCCGTCGAAGTAGTCAGACCAGCCGGCGACGCCGAAGAGCACCGCCGGCCACACGCCGATGCCGCTGTCGCTGGAGAAGGAGACGGCGAGGAAGACCGGCAGCAGTCCCAGGCGGACCATCCCGATCGCGTTCGGGATGGTCCACAGGTTCAGCGGCGCGCCCGGCAGCGTCTCGGGCGGCGGCGGACCGGAACGATCGACGCCCACGAGCCGCCCGAAGCTCAGGCGCCGGCGCTCTACGGGAGACTCGTCCACAACTCCCGGACGGCCTCGGCCGCCCCCTGCAACGGCACGCCGTCCTCGTGGTCGACGCGGCCGCGGCGAGCCTGGGCCTCCGCGCGCCCGGACTCGAGCGAGCGCTTGCCCACCGTGAGACGCAGCGGGACGCCCACCAGCTCGGCGTCGGCGAACTTCTCGCCCGGCCCGGCGTCGCGATCGTCGAGGAGCACCTTCAGGCCGGCGTCGGAGAGCTCGGAGTACAGCGCCTCGGCCGCGTCGCGCTCGGGCGTGCCCGGCTTGCCGATCGCGACGATCTCGACGTCCCAGGGCGCGATCGCCTTCGGCCATGAGATCCCCTTCTCGTCGGCGTTCTGCTCGATCGCCGCCGCGGTGATCCGGGCCGGGCCGATGCCGTAGCAGCCCATGACGATGAGCTGCTCCTTGCCGTGCTCGTCGAGGTAGGTGGCGCCCAGCGGCTCGGAATAGCGCGTGCCGAGCTTGAAGATGTTGGCGATCTCGATGGCGGGCTCGATGCGGATCGGGTGACCGTTGACGGTGTCGCCGGCCTCCACGGTGCGGAAGTCGCCGCGCTCGCCGCCCACAGTGACGACGCGGTGGTAGTCCGGGCGGTTGGCGCCCGCGAGGTAGTCCTGCCCGAACACGATCGCGTCGTCGTAGAGCGCCGTGAGGTCGGGGGTCGGCCCCAGGAAGCCGGGATGCAAACCCCGCCCACCCAGCTCGTCCTCGGTCGCCGGGCGGAAGCTCTCGCCCAGCGCATTGGCGAGCTTGATCTCGTTGACGCGGTGGTCGCCGCGCACGAAGGCCATGACCAGCCCGCGCGACTCGGTGACCACCGGGAAGGCCTTCAGCACGTTGCCCGCCTGGACGCCCAGGGCATCGGCCACGGCGGCGATCGTCGTCGCCCCCGGCGTGTGAAGGTCGCCCTCGAGGTCCATCGCCGCCACCGGCTGGGCATCGGCGCTCGCGATCTCGGTGTTGGCCGCGTAGCCGGGCGCCAGTGCGACGTCGTTCTCGCCCGCCGGGCTCGGCGCCATGTACTCGTGCGCGGCCGAGCCGCCCATCATCCCGACGTCGGACTCGACGCGGTACCACTCCAGGCCGACCCGATCGCAGATCCGATCGTAGGCCTCCACGAACTTCTGGTAGGACGCGTCGAGGCCCTCCTCGTCGCGATCGAAGGAATAGGCGTCCTTCATGATGAACTCGCGCGTGCGCAGCACCCCGGCGCGCGGGCGCGGCTCGTCGCGGCCCTTGGTCTGGAAGTGGTAGAGCAGCATCGGCAGCTGCCGGTAGGAGCGCACCGTCTGCGCCACGTGGAGGGTGACCGTCTCCTCGTGGCTCAGGGCCAGGACGAACTCGGCGCTGCGGCGATCGTGGAGCTTGAACACCTCGTCGAAGGCGTAGCGCCCGCTGCGCTTCCACAGCTCCGCCGGCGTGATCACCGGCATCAGCATCTCCTGGCCGCCGATGCGATCGATCTCCTCGCGCACGATCTGCGCGACGTTCTCGTGCACGCGCCAGCCGGCGGGCAGCCAGCTCCACAGGCCGGCGCCGACCTGGCGGATGAGCCCGGCGCGGACGCCGAGCTTGTGCGAGAGCGCCTCGGCGTCGGCCGGGGCCTCGCGCTCGGTGGGCAGGAAGTAGCGATCGAGACGGGTCATCGACGGCCAACATTAGTTGGGGGCCGGGCGTTACGGGCGGCGGGGGTAGGTCGCCACGTAGTCGCCGGCGGTGGCCGTGAGATCGCGTTAGCGCCGAGAGACCCGCTCACACCCGCGCAGGCGATCGCGCCGGTCGGCGGTGACGCGATCGAGCCCCGCGCCACAGTCGATGACGTCGCGCGAGCCGTCGCGTGCGGAGATCGCGTCGTTGCCGGGCCCGCCCCACACCCGGTCGCGGCCGGTGCCGGGGACGACCCGGTCGTTGCCGGTGTCGCCGTGGAGCTCGTCGGCCTTGGCACCGCCCAGCAGGCGGTCGTTGCCGCTGCCGCCGAAGAGCCGGTCGCGCCCGTCGCCGCCCCACAGGCTGTCGTCGCCGCCGTCGCCGTCGAGGACGTCGGCGCCCTCGCCGCCCCACAGGCAGTCGTTGCCCTCGCGCCCGCGCAGCAGGTCGCGCCCCTGGCGGCCGAACAGGCGGTCACCGAACGCGCTGCCCAGGAGCACGTCGTCGTCGCGCCCGCCGTAGGACGGGTTCGCGCACGGCGGCCCGGCGAGCGTCAGCGGCGGCGGCGCGACGCTCGCGCCCGTCACCAGCGTGTCGACCGCGGCGCTGTGGTCGCCGGGCGTGGGATCGGTGCTGCTCGTGGCGACGCTGACGGTATGACGGAAGCTCGTGCCCTCGGCGATGCCCGCCAGCACCACGGTCACGGTCGCGCTGGCGTTGGCTGCGATGGCCGGCAGCGTGCAGCGCAGCGTGGCCCCCGGCGTGCAGGTGCCGGCGCCCTCGGTGCGCACGAGTCGCGCTCCGGCCGGCACGACGTCGGTCACCGTGACGCCGGCGGCGGCGCTCGGCCCGCGGTTGGCCACCGTGACGTCGTAGGGCGTGTCGCGGTCGACGACGCCGAAGGCGGGACCGGTCATCGTGAGCGCGACGTCGGCGGTGCATGGAGCGACGTGCAGCGACGCCTCGGCGGGACATGCGTCCTGGCTCTCGTCGCCGTAGTCGTCGTCGTCGGCGTCGGGCTCGAGCACGCCGCTGACGAGCAGGGTGGTTCCCCGCCACGCCTGGGGCATCGGCGCGCTCGCGACGCGCACGCCCAGCAGGTCGCCGGCGCGCATCGGCAGGCGGACGGCGCGATCGGTGGCGGTCGTCGGCGTCGGGTCCGGCGTCACCGTGGACCCCGACTTGACCGCCGGCGTCATGGTCACCGTCGTGGCCGTGCGCAGCGTCCAGTGCACGAGCACGCCGGCGCTCGGCGCCGCCGGCCCCGCGAGGAACGCCTCGCAGCATGGCGGCGTGGCGTCAGGCGTCTGACCGAGGTCGGCGCCGAAGGTGACCGCCGCGCCGGCCCCCGCGGGGGCGCTGAGCAGCAGGCACAGAAGGGCGAGGAGGGACCGAACCGCCATGGCCGCACTTTGAACGAGCCACCGGGTGGATATGTTTCGGTGAGTTTCCGACCCATCCCCGAAGAGGAGACGGCAATGGCGTACGAGGTTCCGCCCCTGCCCTACGACTACGCGGCGCTGGAGCCGCACATCGACGAGCAGACCATGCGTCTGCACCATGACAAGCACCACCAGGCGTACGTGGACAAGGCCAACGGCGCCCTCGAGGGCACCGAGTGGGCCGACAAGCCGATCGAGGAGGTCATCGCCAACCTCGACGCGCTGCCTGCCGATAAGAAGGGCCCCGTGCGCAACAACGGCGGCGGGCACCTCAATCACTCCCTGTTCTGGGAGTCGATGAGCCCCGACGGCGGCGGTGCGCCCTCCGGCGACCTGGCCGGCGCGATCGACGACGCCTTCGGCTCCTTCGACGCCTTCAAGGAGCAGTTCGAGGCCGCCGGCGTCGGCCAGTTCGGCTCCGGCTGGGCCTGGCTCGTGCTCGACGGCGGGTCGCTGAAGATCACCAGCACCGCCAACCAGGACAGCCCGGTCACCAGCGGCGCGACGCCGCTGGTGGGCAACGACGTCTGGGAGCACGCCTACTACCTCAAGTACCAGAACAAGCGCCCGGACTACCTGAAGGCGTGGTGGAACGTCGTCAACTGGGACAAGGTCGCCGAGCGGTACGCCGCGGCCGGCTGACCAGCGGTTCAAGTCGGCGGCCGGGCTGCCGATCCAAGAGGACATAAGGGGGCGGCTGAGGAAGCCGCCCCCTTTTTCCGTCTGCGGTCGGCCTAACCTTGCGCAACCCTGATGCCGCCACTGCGTTCGCTCACCCGATGACCTCTCTCCAGCGCCTGCTGACGGTCGCGCTGGCCGTCGCTCTGCTCCTGCCCGCCGCCGCCCAGGCCTCCTCCTCGATGGAGACCGGGATCGCCGACGACGCCGCGCTGCTCAACGAGCCCAGCGACGCCAAGGCGGCCGCCGCGGTGTCGGCGTGGGCCGCGCTGGGGATCGACGACGTGCGGATCTTCGTGCAGTGGCAGGCGATCGCGCCCGCCAACTCGGAGGTCAAGGCACCCGACGGGTTCAACTCGGCCGATCCGGACAGCCCGGGGTACAACTGGTCGCGTGTGGACCGGGCCGTGAGCCTGGTCAGCGCCGCGGGCATGCGCCCGCTGCTCGTGGTGACTGGCCCCGCCCCGCTGTGGGCCTCACAGGTCCCCGCGCGCCACAACGTGCGTTACAAGCCGCGACCCGATCTCTTCGGCCAGTTCGCGCGCGCGGCCGCGCTGCGCTACGGCGGGGCCGTCGACCGCTGGATCATCTGGAACGAGGCCAACCTGCCGCTGTGGCTGCAGCCGCAGAACACGTGTGCGGGCAAGCGCTGCACGCCGTACGCCCCGCACCTCTACCGCCGGCTGGTGCGCGCCGCCTACCCGGCGATCAAGGCGGTCGATCCCACCTCGACCGTCCTCTTCGGCGCCCTCGCGCCGCGCGGCGAGAACGCGACGAAGCAGAACGCGCGCACGATGCCACTGGCCTTCATCCGCTCGATGGGGTGCGTCAAGGTCACCCTCAAGCGCGATCGCACCGGGCCGTGCAAGGGCTTTCAGCCGCTCAGCGGCGACGGCTTCGCCTACCACCCTCATGCCACGACGCGCGCGCCCGATGACCCGCAGCCGCGTCTCGACGAGGCGGCGATCGCCGACCTGCCGCGCTTGGAGCGCACGCTCGACGGCACCCAGCGCGCGGGTGGCCTGAAGAAGCCTAATGGCGGCAAGTTCGGGCTGTACTTCACCGAATGGGGCTACCAGACGCTCCCACCGGACCCGATCCAGGGCGTGTCGCTGACCAAGCAGTCGCGCTACCTGCAGCAGGGCGACTACATCGCCTACAAGGACCCGCGCGTGAAGCTGCTGACCCAGTACGAGTGGCGCGACGAGCCGCTCGGTCGCGGCACGAAGGCGACGAAGTACTCGGGCTGGCAGTCCGGCCTGCGCTTCGCCAGCGACAAGGCCAAGCCATCGCTGAAGAGCTTCGCGAATCCGTTCTTCATCGATCAGCGGCCGCGAACCCGCACGGCTCGGCTCTGGGGCCACGTGCGTCCCGGCAACGGGCACCGCGTCACCGTGCAGCGCCGCAAGCCCGGCGCCAAGCGCTGGACGACGGTCAAGGTCCTCTCCACCAACGCCTCCGGCTTCTGGAAGCTGACGCAGACGCTCAAGGCGACGACCGACTACCGCTTCACCTGGCAGCCGACCGACGCGTACGGCGCGCGCAGCGGTCCGGTGAAGGCCAGCGACGTGCTGCGCGCGAAGGTCGCTAAGCGCGGGTGAAGCGGCGCCCGTCGACCGGCGAGTCGTCCTCGTCGAGGCGGGCCGCTTCGGCCTCGAGCGCCGCGAGGCGCTCCGGCGTCATCGCCGTCTCGTCCTCGTTCTCGGCCAGCCACGCCGCGGCCTCGGCGGCCTGCGCCTCATCGCGCACCACCGTCTTGCCGCGCTGGTAGTAGCGGTCGATCTCGGCGAACAGCTCGTCGACCAGGCGCTCGGTGGGGACCTTCCGCAGTGGCTCGCCGCGGGAGAAGATCATCGCTGAGTCCTTGGCCCCCGTGATGCCGAAGTCGGCGTGGCGCGCCTCGCCGATGCCATTGACCGCGCAGCCCAGGATCGAGACCTCGATCGGGTCGTCGTAGGCCTCCAGGCGCCGCTCGACCTCCGCCACCACGGAGTCCATGTCGAACTGCAGGCGCCCGCACGTGGGGCAGGCGATGAGCACGGGGCCGCGCTCGCGCAGCTTGAGCGCCTTGAGGATCTCCCAGGCGACCTTGACCTCCTCCTCGGCATGGAAGGTCGAGAGGCTGATGCGGATGGTGTCGCCGATCCCGTCGGCCAGCAGCGTGCCCAGGCCGACGGCGCTCTTCAGCGAGCCGGTCCACTTGGTGCCCGCCTCGGTGACGCCGAGGTGCAGCGGGTGGTCGATCTTCTCGCTCAGCAGCCGGTTGGAGGCGATCGTGTTGGGCACGCTCGTCGACTTCATCGAGACCTTGAAGTCCTGGAACTCCAGGCGGTGCATGAGCTCGACCCACTCGGTCGCGGCGCTGACCAGCGCCTCGACCGGGTTGGAGAACTCGAGGTCGCGCAGATGCTTGGGCAGCGAGCCGGAGTTGACCCCCACGCGCAGCGGCGTCCCATGGCGCTTGGCCACCGCGATGACCTCGGCGGTCTTCTCGGGGCCGCCGATGTTGCCGGGGTTGATGCGTACGCAGTGCGCGCCGGCCTCGATCGCCTTGATCGCCAGCGTGTGGTTGAAGTGGATGTCGGCGATCACGGGGATCGGCGAGTCGCGCACGATCGTCTTGAGCGCCTCGACGTCCTGCTCGCGGGGCACGGCCACGCGGACGATGTCGGCGCCGGCCTCCGCGACCCGCCGGATCTGGTCCATCGTCGGGCCGAGATTGGCCGTCTCGGTCTTGGTCATCGTCTGAACGGCCACGGGCGCGCCGCCCCCGATGGGGACGCCGCCCACGTGGATCTGCCGCGCGGAGGCCATGCCCGGAGTGTACGAGGCGCGCAGGCGCTCGGCAGCACCTACCGGACGGGTGGTTTATGGCGGTCGGCGGGTTGTTCGCGCGCCGAACGGGCACTACCTTCGGTGAGCGGTGCGGAGCTCCGCAGCGTAGAAGCGGTTATGGCGGTCCACGTTCCCCACCTCCCCCGGCCCGGGTCGGTCCTCGCGACGACCGCGTTGGCGTGCGCGTTGTGTGCCGCGCCGGCGACCGTCGCGCTCGCGCAGCAACCCGATCCCACCCCGCTGTGGAAGGCCTATCCGCTGAAGCCGGCCAAGTCGGCCGGAGCGAAGTCCGCCCAGCGCCCGGTCGGCGCGCCGCTGCCCGCGAGCGGGACGCCGCGCCCGCGCCCGGGCGTGAGCGGCGCGACCCCCGATACTCCCGGCGCGCCGCTGGCCGTGGCGGTCGTCTCCTACCTGGCGCTCGGGTTCCTGGCCGTCGTGGGCGTCGGCGCGGCGACGCGGCTCGTGGCACGTCGTCGAAGGCAACCGGTCGTGTGTGAGATCAGCCTGGCGCCCGGCGACGAGGGCGACGCGTTCCTCGCCGTGCAGCTGGACGGCGACGAGGAACGGGTCGTCGCGCGGTCGCGACGCTTCGAGCGCCGCTCGCCCGAGCCCCCGGACGACGACGCCGCGTCCCACGAGGCCTACGAGCAGCTGCTGCGCGCCCTCTACGCGGAGGGCTGGCAGCCCTACGAGCATGGCCGTCGCTGGTGGGAGATGCGGCTGCGCCATGGGGCGAGCACCGAGACGTCGGCGCCGGCGCGACATGGCTGATCGGCGTCTCACGCGGGCGTCGCTCATGCGCGGTGGCGCGGCGCTGGCCGCGGGCGGCGCCGCGCTGGCGGTCTGGCCGCGGACGACGGTGTCCGCGCCCTCGGCCAAACAGGACGCCGAGATCCTGCGCTTCGCGCTGACCGTCGAGGACCTGCAGGCCGCCTTCTACGTCGACGCGGTCAAGCAGGGCGCGCTGCGCGGCGAGATGCTCGAGTTCGCGCGGACCGTGGGCGGCCACGAACGCGCCCATGCCGCCCACGTCCGCAAGCTGCTCGGCGCCGGCGCATCGAAGCCCAAGACCTTCGCCTTCGGCGACACCAACACGACGCCCGACGGCTTCGCCAACGCCGCGATCGAGCTCGAGGAGCTCGGGCTGGCCGCCTACAACGGAGCGGCCACGAGCCTCACCCCGGATGCGCTGGCCGACGCCTCGCGGATCGTGTCGGTCGAGGCGCGCCACGCGTCGTGGATCCGCGACATCGTCGGCAAGAACCCCGCGCCGCGCGCCGCCGACCGCCCGCTCTCGGCCGCCGACGCCCAGGCCGCCATCGCCCGGACAGGGTTCGTGCGGTAGGCGATGGAGCCCGATCTGCGCCTCGACAGCATCGACCGTGACGGCGCCATCGCCGACGCGCTCGCGGGCCTGCACGGCCACACGCGCGCCGATCTCCTGCGGGGAGCGCTCTTCGGTGGCGCAGCGTTGCTGGCGGCGGGCGCCGCACCGGCGGCGGCGGCCTCCGGGACCGCGCGCGACAACGCGATCCTCAACTTCGCGCTGACGCTCGAGGAGCTGCAGGCGGCCTTCTACACCGAGGTCGAGCGCAACAAGGTCCTCCAAGGCGAGCTCAAGCAGCAGGCGGACACCGTCGGCGGCCACGAGCGCGCCCACGTGCGCGCCTTCCGCGACGTCCTGGGCTCCAAGGCGATCAAGCGTCCGCACTTCGACTTCGGCGGGGCGACCGAGGGCTCCGACGCCTTCCGGCGCACGGCGGTGGCCTTCGAGGACCTGGCGGTCGCGGCCTACAAGGGCCAGGCGCCCCACATCCACTCGCGCGCCTATCTCGCCTCGGCGCTGGCCATCCACTCGGTCGAGGCGCGCCACGCCGCCTGGATCCGGCGACTGGCCGGCAAGCCGCCGGTCGCGGGCCCGTTCGACGAGCCGATCTCGGGCGCGACGGCGACCCGCATCGTGGCGCGCACGCACTTCGTCGTGCGCAGCACGAGCAGCAAGGGGCCCAAGTTCACCGGCTGATCGCCCCGGTCGGCGCCGCGATGGCCGTCGCGGCCCTCGCCGGCTGCGGCGCGCAGGGGAAGTCGGCCGGCTCGCGCGTCGCGGTCCCCGACATCCCCGCGCCGGCGCGCGGAGGCCTGCCGATCGGCGCGCCCGAGCCGTTGCGCGCCGACCCGCATGCCGTGCAATGGGCGCCACTGCGACGGGCGGCGATCGCGCGCGCGGCGCCGTCCGCGGGCGCGCGGGCGGTCGCCCGGCTGTCGGCGCACACGCCGGAGGGCACGACGAACCTCGTCCTCGTGCTCGCGCGCGCCCGCGATGCGCGCGGCCGGCTGTGGATCCGCGCGCGCCTGCCCGCCCGCCGGGCGCAGACCGGATGGCTGGCGCGCTCGGCGCTCGCCGGCTACGCGGAGGTCCGCACGCGGTTGATCGTCGATCGCGCGCGCCTGACCCTGACGCTGCTGCGCAACGGCCGCACCGTCTTCCGGGCCCCTGTCGGGATCGGGCGCGCCGCGACGCCCACTCCGGCAGGCGACTTCTACGTCCGCGATCGCCTTCGCCGCTTCGCCAGCCCCTTCTACGGACCCATCGCCTTCGGCACCAGCGCGCAGTCCGCGACCCTGACCGACTGGCCCGCCGGCGGCTACATCGGGATCCACGGGACCAGCCGGCCCGAGCTGATCCCGGGCCGCGTCTCGCACGGCTGCATCCGCCTGCGCAACGCCGACATCCTGCGCCTCGCCCGGCTGCTCCCCATCGGGACGCCGCTCGAGATCCGCTGAGACGTACCCTCCCGGCCCATGCCCGACGTCTACGGCACCGCTCGCGGCCGCGTGCGCGCGCGCGTGGCCTCACCGCTGGCCGCCCGGGCTCGCGCCCGTCGCCACGAGCGCTTCTTCGCCCTCGCCGGGCTGGCGCCCGGCATGCGCGTGATCGACGTCGGCTGCGGGGCGCTGGGGCTGCGCGGCCTCGAGCCCGACCTCGACATCACCGGGGTCGACGTCGCCCCGCGCCCGCAGTACCCGGGCCCGTTCGTGCAGGCCGACGCCACCGAGCGCCTGCCCTTCGACGACGGTGCCTTCGACCTCGCCTACAGCTCGAGCGTCGTCGAGCACGTCGACCCGGCCCGGCGCGCCGCATTCGCCTCCGAGATCCGCCGCGTGGCCCGCGGCTGGTTCGTGCAGACGCCCGCCTGGTCCTTCCCGATCGAGCCGCACGCCCTGCTGCCCTTCGCGCACTGGCTGCCCCCCACCCTGCGGCGCCCGTATTGGCGCCTGGGCGCGGCCGGGGCATGGGAGGACATCGCGCTGCTGCGCCGCGCCGAGGTCGTCGCGCTGTTCGGCGAGCCGGTCCACGCCGAGCGCCTGGGCGCCATCGCCAAGAGCTGGATCGCCGTGCGTGCGATAGATACCTCGAACGGATGATCCGCCGGCCCCCGATGTGCGAATAGGCTCGCATTCACGGCGAACCTGGAGGGGCGAAGCAATGGCGAACGCAGGTGACGTGCTGGACATGCCGCAGCTCGGCTGCCGCGTCCAGCTCATCCGGACGGCGGCGGACACCGGCGGCGAGCTGCTCGAGTTCGACGTGCTCGGACGGCCCCGCGGCTTCCTCGTCCAGCCCCACGTGCACGTCGGGCAGGTCGAGCGCTACGAGGTCATGGCGCGCGCGCTGAAGATCGTGGAGAACGGCCGCGAGCACCTGCTCGGCCCCGGCGGGACGATGGAGGTGCCCGGCGGCACCCCGCATCGCCAGCTGCCCGGCGACGAGGCGCAGGACGGCCACGTGCGCGTGCAGGTCCGCCCCGCCGGCACCACGCAGGCCTTCCTGGAGCGCGTCGCCGACCTGTGCGCCGCGGGCCAGTTCAACCGCTTCGGCTTCCCGCGGCCCGTCGCCGGCGCCCAGATCGTGACCGAGTTCGGCGACGAGGGCCATGCGGCGCGCCCGCCGCTGGCGGTCCAGAAGGCGCTGGCCCGCCTCGTGCTGCGCGTCGCCGGGCTCATGCGCCCCTACGTCTTCGTCGACGAGTGGGACGTCGCCGCGCCGCGCGAGGCCGTCTTCGCCGCGATCGCCGACGCGCGCACCTACCCCGAGTGGTGGCGCCCGGTGTACCTCGACGTCGACGCCGACGGCCCGGCCGAGCTCGGCAAGGAGGCGCGCCAGCACTTCAAGGGCCGCCTCCCCTACCACCTGCACACGCGCTCGCGCGTCGTCGCGCTCGATGCCCCGCGCACGGTGACCGCCGAGGTCGACGGGGACCTGCGCGGGCGCGGGACGTGGACGCTGACGCCGACGGCGACCGGCACCCACGTGCGCTTCGACTGGCAGGTCCACGCCGACCGGCGGCTGCTGCGGGCGCTCACGCCCGTGCTGCGCCCGGTCTTCCGCTGGAACCACAACTGGGCCATCGCCCGCGCCATGGAGGGCCTGGAGCCCTACGCGCAGCGCACCGCCTGATCAGTGGGCGTACATCGCGTCGATCGCCTCGGCGTACTTGGCGTCGATCGGCTTGCGCTTGAGCTTCATGGTCGGCGTCAGCTCGTCGCCGCCGGGCAGCCAATCGCCCTCGACGATGGTGAAGTACTTGATCTGCTCGACACGCGCGAGCTTGGCGTTGGCGGCGTCGACGCCCTCCTGGATGGCGGCCCGGATCTGCTCGTCGTGCGCCAGGGACTCCAGTGAGGTGTGCTCGATGCCGTGCTGCGAGGCCCACGCGGGCGCGAAGTCGGAGTCCAGGACGATGAGCGCGGTGTTGTAGGAGCGCCCGTCGCCGATGCACGCGGCCTGGCCGATGAGCGAGCTCGAGGCCTTCAGCGCCGACTCCACATTCGCAGGCGACATGTTCTTGCCGGCCGCGTTGATGATGATCTCCTTCTTGCGATCGACGATGGTGAGGTAGCCCTCGTCGTCGAGCCGCCCGATGTCGCCGGTACGCAGCCAGCCATCGTCGGTCATCGTCTCGGCGGTCTTGTCGGGCAGGTTGCGATAGCCGAGCATCACGACGTCGCTCTTGATCAGCACCTCGCCGTCGTCGTCGAGCTTGATCTCCACGCCGGGCGCCGCCGGTCCGACGGTGCCGATCTTGATCCTCCCGGGCGGGTTGACCGCCCCCGCACCGCACGTCTCGCTCATCCCCCACAGCTCCGCGAGCGGCAGGCCGATGGCGTGGAAGAACTCGAGCACCTCCACCGCCGTGGGTGCGGCGCCGACGTGGATGGCCTTGGCCTCGTCGAGGCCGAGCATCGCGCGCAGCCCGGAGAAGATCTCGTCGTCGGCCCGCTGGACGCGCGCGGCGAGATCGGCGGGGACCTCCTCCCCGCGCTGCTCGAGGCGCACCTTCTCGGTCGCATCGCGCACGGCGGCCTGCGTCGTCTCGCGCTGGTCGTCGGGCTGGCCGGCGGTCATCGCCTCCAGGCCGGACTTGAGCTTCTCCCAGATCCGCGGCACGGCGAAGAACCACGACGGGCGGACCTCGGGCAGGTAGCCGAGGACCTCGCGCGGGTTGGGGCAGCAGGTGACCTGCAGCCCGTAGACGATCGGGATGTAGTGATGGGCGTTGCGCTCGGCGACGTGCGCGCTGGGCAGCCACGAGATCACGCGCCCGTCCGGCGGCAGGTCGATGAGCTCCTCGACGCCGGCGACGGCCGCGAGGAGGTTGCGGTGCGAGAGCTGCACGCCCTTCGGCGGGCCGGTCGTGCCCGAGGTGTAGATGATCGTCAGCACGTCCTGCGCGCCGATGCGGGCCACGGAGGCGTCGGCGTCGAAGTCGGGGTCGGGCGCGGCGACGACCTGCTCGAGCGTGAGCACACCTTCCGGCGCGCGGGCACCGCCGGCGAAGCCGGTGGTCGGATCGACCACGATCACGTGCTCGAGGTCCGGCAGCTCCTTGCGCGCCTCGATCACGTTGTCGAGGAACTGCTGCTCGGTGATGATCATGCGCGCGCCGGCGTCGCCGACCACGTAGCGGATCTGCTCGGGCCCGTACTGCACGTAGATCGAGAACGGCGTCCCGCCGGCCGTCACCACGGCGAGATCGCTGAGGTGGAACTCGGGGCGGTTGCCGAACAGCAGGGCGACGGTGTCGCCGCGCTTCAGGCCCAGGCAGGCCAGCCCGGCGGCGAGCGCGTCGACGCGCTCGCGCAGCTCTCCCCACGTCCACGCGACCTCGTCGCCCTTGGTCCGGATCGCGACGTCGTCGGCCCGGTTGGCGGCCGTGATGTGAAAGGCCTCGGCGATGGTGGCGGCTCCCACCGCGCCGCGCGGCTGCGTGATCTCCTCCATGAGCGCAACTTACACCGGCTACGCCGCCGAGGGCAGCGCCCGCCACGCCGCGAACGCGGGCCGGCGCGCGCCGCCCTGCTCGGCGGTTTCGCACAGCCCGCTGTCGTAGCGAGGGTCGGTGTGGAAGAGGTACTGGGTGACGAGCGCCACGCCGGCGCCCTCCGGACCGCTGAGGCGCTGGAAGGCGGCGGTCAGCAGCTCGCCCTGCTTGGCGCGCTGGGCAGCAGGGTCGGCGATGCCCAGCCGCCGCGCGATCGTGCTCAGCGTCACGCCGCCCTCGGTCACGAGGATCTGCGGGTCGCCGCCGTCGCCCGCCGGCCAGCCGGCCCAGCGCCCGACGAGCCGCCGCCGGACGTCGGCGGTGCGACTGGTGGCGTAGGCCACGTCGGCGTAGTTGTGGTGCGTCCACGCGAAGCGCGGGCCGGCGACGAACCCGCGGGCGTCGAGCGCATCGAGGAGCCGGTCGGTGAAGCGGTCGTAGCCGCGGATGTCGGAGGTCGCGGGGCCGGCGAGCACGACGGGGCTGGCGAGGTCGGTGGCGATCCGCTGCGCCGTGGCGAACATCGCCGCGACCGTCTCGGGTGCGGTGCCCTGCAGATTGGGCTCGTTGCAGAGCTCGAGCACGTCCAGCGTGGCGCCGTAGCGCTCGATGGCCCAGGCGACGAAGGCCTGCCAGGGCGGGGCCGCCGCCACGCCGCGCCCAACCCAATCGGGCGTGCGATAGAGGGTGAGGATTGTCTGCAGGCCGTCGGCGCGCGCGGTGGCGAGCTGGTCGTCGAGGGCGCCGACGCGGTCGGCGGCGAAGGTGCCGGGCGCGGGCATGAGCGTCGGCCAGTCGGCCCACAGCCGCACCCAGCGCGTGCCGCTGTCGGCCAGCAGGGCGCGGTTGCCGGCCGCCCGCAGGTCCTGGGGACAGCCCGGCGCGATGCACCCGGCCGGCCCCAGCGCCACGCAGCGGCGCGGCACGGAGGCGATCGCCGGCGGCGGTGCCGGCAGCCGCGAGAGCACTGCGGCCCCGGCGACGCCCGCGGCGACGGCGCCGGCGCGCGCCAGCAGCCGGCGGCGGGTCAGCTCAGCGGACGTTGAACCCCTGCCCGCGCAGCCGATCGATGTCGTTGGTGAAGCCGACGACGAAGAGGAATGCGATGAGCATGAAGCCGACCACCGAGGCCCGTTCGATCAGGCGGTAGGGAATCGGACGTCCGCGGATCTTCTCGGCCACTGCCCAGAAGATATGGCCGCCATCCAGCGGCAGGAAGGGGAAGAGATTCACCACGGCCAGCGACAGCGAGATGATGGCCAGGATGCTGAGCGCCTGGATCGTGTCGAACTGGAAGGACTGGCGCGTGGTCTCGTAGGAGCCGACCACGCCGGAGACGTCCTTGCGCGCCTTCGAGTCGTAGAAGATGCGCACGATCGAGGATGTCGTCAGGCGCGTGATGCGCCACAGGTTCTGGGCCGTGATGCCCGCGGCGTGGACCGGCCCGACGTGGTCGTTGGCGCCGTAGGCGAAGCCGATGCGCATGCGCTTGGCCACCGGGTCGTACTTGGGCGTGACGAGGATCGTCACCTGCTTGCCGTCGCGATCGACGACCACCTTGGCCGGCGTGGCGGCGAGGCAGCCCGCCTTCGGCGTCCCCGGGCAGGCGTGGCGGTTGATGACGGCCTGCAGGCGCTTCTGGCGCGCGTTGGTCTCGGCGTCGCTGAGCCCCGGCTGGTAGCCCGGAACGCCGTCGATCGAGAGCACCTTGTCGTCGGGCTGCAGCTTGCCGGCGGCCGGGCTGCCGGCCTCGACCTGGCGCACGACGACGTCGTTGGTCAGCACCCCGTGGAAGGCGATGATGGCCCAGCCGAGCAGGAACGCGATGAGCAGGTTCATCGCGGGCCCGGCGGCGATCACCACGATGCGCTTCCATGGCGGCTGGTTGAGGTAGGCCCGCGGCGCGACCTCCGGCGGGAGGTCCTCGTGCGGGCTCATCCCGCTGATCTTCACGTAGCCGCCCAGCGGGATCGCCCCGATCGCGTACTCGGTCTCGCCGCGGCGCACGCGCGCCAGCAGCGGCGGGAAGAAGAGCGAGAAGCGCTCGACGCGCATCCCGGTCGCCTTCGCCGCCATGAAGTGCCCGAACTCGTGCAGGATGATCAGCGCAGCGAAGCCGAGGAAGGCGAGCAGCCAGCTCAAGCGCGCACCGCGATCAACTCGGCGGCCACCGCGCGCGCCTCGCGGTCGGCCTCGTGCAGCGACTCGAAGGCGCGCACGGGACCGGCGGGCAGGCGCTCGAGCGCCGTCTCGATGACCGCGGGAATGCCGAGGAAGTCCAGCCGTCCGTTGAGGAAGGCGTGCACGGCGACCTCGTTGGCGGCGTTGAGCACGCACGGCGCGGTGCCGCCCGCGGCGGCGGCCTCGCGCGCCAGGCGCAGGCAGGGAAAGGCCTCGTTGTCGACCGGCTCGAAGGTCAGCGCGCCGACCTGAGCGAGGTCCAGGGGCGCGACGGGCACGTCGACGCGGTCGGGGTAGTGCAGGGCGTAGGAGATCGGCACGCGCATGTCGGGGTAGCCGAGGTGCGCGAGCGCGGCGCCATCACACAGCAGGACGTAGGAATGCACCACCGACTGCGGGTGCACGACGACGTCGATCCGGTCGTACGGCGTGCCGAACAGGTGATGGGCCTCGATCAGCTCGAGGCCCTTGTTCACGAGCGTCGCCGAGTCGATCGTGATCTTGCCGCCCATCGCCCAGGTTGGGTGCTGGAGGGCCTCCTCGACGCTCACGCCCTCGAGGTCAGCGCGGCGGCGCCCGCGGAACGGGCCCCCGCTGGCGGTGAGCACGAGCTTGTCGATCGTGCCGGGCCGCTCGGCGGAGATGAGCTGGTGCAGGGCCGAGTGCTCGGAGTCCACGGGGATGATCTGCGCGCCCGTGGCCTCCGCCAGCTGGGTCACGAGCTCGCCGCCGACCACCAGCGACTCCTTGTTGGCCAGCGCGAGATCGATGCCCTCGCCGAGCGCCGCCACCGTCGGGCCCAGCCCGACCGAGCCGACCAGCGCGTTGAGGACGAGCTCGGCGCCCGACTCGATGACGAGCCGCATCAGCCCCTCGGGCCCGGTGAGCACCTCCCCATCGGTCCACGCCTCCGCGGCGCGGGCGCCGGCGTCGGCATCCGCCAGCGCGATGCGCGTCACGCCGTGGGCGCGCGCCTGCGCGACGAGCATCTCCCACGAGCGCTCCGCGCTCAGGCCGACGAGCTCGATCTCACCCGAGCGCTCGACGATGTCGAGCGCCTGCGTGCCGATCGAGCCGGTCGAGCCAAGGATGAGCAACCGCCGAGCCACGTCCCTAGGGTGCCACAGCCGGCGTCAGTACTGAGTCAACCCCGACGCTGAAGCGGCACAAACGCCTGTAGATCCACAACGCGCGGCCTGCCAAGTTCAGGGGGTGGGCCGGGAAATACATCTCACAGATGAAATATCCGGCCCACCCCCTGGGCGCGCGTGGGTGAGGTGGCCGCCGCACAGTTCGGAGTGGTCTCATTGGCGCAGCTGCGCGCGACGGGTCTGGGGCGCGGCGCGGTCGAGAAGGCCGTCCTCGGTGGCCGGCTGTGTCGCCTGTATTCGGGCGTCTTCGCCGTGGGCCATCCCGTCCTACGCCCCGAGGGGCGGCGGCTCGCGGCGGTCTTCGCGTGCGGACCGGGCGCAGTCCTCAGCCACCGCAGCGCCGCCGCGCACTGGGGGCTGCTCGCGACGAACCAGGCACGGGTCGACGTGGCAGCGCCGCGCAGCCGCGACGGCGTCCCGGGGATCCGCCTGGACCGTCCGCGGTCCCTCGATGCCCGTGACACCACCACCCACGAAGGCATCCCCATCACCGCCATCGCCCGCACCCTCCTCGACCTCGCCGCCACCGTCCGCCGCGACCGCCTCGAGCGCGCGCTCGCGCAGGCCGAGCGCCTGCAGCTCTACGACCACCGCGCCATCACCGACGTCCTGCAGCGAAGCAACGGGCACCGAGGGAAGGGAGCCCTCGCGCGAGCGACCGCCCGAGAGCCCAAGCTCACCCGCAGCGAGCTCGAGGCGAGGTTCCTCGCCCTCGCGAGGGCAGCGGGCCTCATGGAGCCTGAGGTCAACTCCTCCCTCGCCGCCCACGACCACAAGCCACACGAGGTCGACTTCTGCTTCCCGGCGCACCACCTCGTCGTCGAGACCGACGGCTGGGAGACGCACGGCACGAAGGCCGCGTTCAAGAGCGACCGCCGCAAGGACGCCGCCCTCACCGCCGCGGGCTACCGCGTCATGCGCTTCAGCTACGACGACGTCGTCTACGAGCCCGACACCGTCGTCGAGCGCCTCACGCCACGCTCGGCACCGGCCTGATGTGGCGGTCGGCCGGGAAGGACGGAACGCGGCGGGTCCACGGGCGCCAGCGCCCGGCGGCCTCGATCACGGGCCGCTCGACGAGCACCCAGCTCGCGATCGCCATCACGACGCTGAGCACCGCGACCTCGATCCACGGGCCGATGAAGCCATGCGGCAGCAGGCCCTCGAAGCGCAGCCACAGCAGCACCGGCAGGTGCCATAGGTAGAGCCCGTAGGAGATCGTGCCCAGGCCGCGCAGGGGCGCGCACGACAGGACCGCGGGCGGGCGCGCCGCCACGGCGGCCACGACGGCCGCGAAGCCGAGCGCCGCGGGCAGGTCGCGCACGACGTGCCCGGTCATGCCCGTGCCCTGGTGATGCCACCACGCGTCGCCGGCCACGAGCGCGGCGCCCGCGATCAGCAGCGCCCACCACGCCGCCGGCGACGGAGCGCGACGGTGCGCGAGCGCCGCCGCGGCCATGCCACAGGCGAAGACGGGCAGGAAGGTCGGCAGCGTGGACATGGCGGTCTCCGGCCAGGCGAGCGCGGCGCCCGCCGCGCCCCAGCCCACGCCGACGGCGGCGAGGCCCAGGCAGGCCGCCACCATCCGCCCGCGCCGGGCCGCGCGCACGAGCAGCCATCCGGCGAGCGGGAGGAACGCGTAGAAGCTCACCTCGACCACCAGCGACCACATCGGCGGGTCGAGCTTGCCGGCCACCGCGCCGACGTAGTTCTGCCCGAAGGCGGCGAAGAGCGGCAGCTGGGCCGCGCTGACCTCGTAGTCGTGCCCGGTCCCGCTCAGCAGCCAGAAGGAGCCCAGCATCGCGACCCAGTAGGCGGGTGCCACGCGCGCCGCGCGTTTCACAGCGAAGCGCGCCAGGCGGGGCGCCGGGCGGTCGTCCAGGGCGCTGGCCACCCACGGCCCGGCGAGCAGGAAGCCCGAGAGCACGAAGAACAGCACCACGCCCAGGCGCAGCTCGCCCGTGAGCAGGCTGACGACCTGGCGCCGGTCGTGGGCGTCCTGCACGGTGAACATCCACACGTGCAGCGTGAGGACGCCGAGCGCGGCAAGGCCGCGCAGACCGTCGAGGGCGTGGTTGCGTGCGCGCACCCCCCGGTCCTCCCCGCGCGCGCGCAGACCACGAGCGTCTCTAACAGAGCTTAAGAACGGCCGGCGGCGGCCGCTCCACCGCCGCCGGCCACGGCGGCATGATGTCAGACGTGATGTAGGAGGTCCAGTCCGAACTACAACATTGCGTGCCAGACGTAGAACCCGGCGACCATCGTGAACATCGCCGCGTCCAGGCGGTCGAGGGCGCCGCCGTGGGCGCCGAACAGCCTCCCGGTGTCCTTCGCCCCCGCGTCGCGCTTGAGATAGGACTCGAAGAGATCGCCGACCGGCGCCGCCGCCGCGACCGCCGCGCCGAGGATCAGCGCGTGCCAGCCGCTCAGCCAGTCCTGGTAGAGCCCCGCCAGCCACACCGCGGTCACCGCGACCAGGAAGCCGATGCCCAGGCCCTCGATCGTCTTGTTGGGCGAGATCGACGGCGCCAGGCGCCGCGTGCCCAGCGCCCGCCCACCGAGGTAGGCGCCGGTGTCGCCGATGAACGTCCCCACCAGCACGTCGATGACGATCCCGTCGCCGTGGGGCAGGTCGCGCAGCAGCACCGCGTGCGCGAAGGCCAGCCCGATCCACGTCAGGCCGAGCATCGTCACGGCCACCCCGGGCGCGCCGGCGTGGCGCGGCTGCAGCAGGCAGAGCAGGAAGACCCACGGCACGCAGGCCACCAGCGCGCCGAGGACGGCCGCCTGATCGCCCAGGTGCGCGGCCACGAGCAGGGCGATCGCCCCCGTGAAGCCCGCCAGCCGCGACGGGTTGGTGAAGGCGTACATGGCGAAGAGCTCGTGCAGGCAGGCGCACGAGAGCAGGACGAGGCCGGCCACGAAGACCCAGTTGCCGAAGCCGATGATCACCAGCGCGAACGCGATCGCCGGCACCGCGGCGGCCAGCCGTGCGCCGAGGTCCGAGCGCGCGTTGCGCCGCGCCGCGCGACCGGCGCGCCGCTCGCTCGCCGTCCCACGCCGGCGCGCTCGCCCTTCCATCAGCGCCCTCCGAACCGGCGCCGGCGGCGCTCGAACTCGTCGAGCGCGGTGCGGAACGCCTCGCGCGAGAAGTCGGGCCACAGCTCGTCGGCGAAGACGAGCTCGGAGTAGGCCGACTGCCACAGCAGGTAGTTGCTCGTGCGCTGCTCGCCGCTCGTGCGGATGATGAGATCGGGGTCGTGCATCTCGGGCGCGTAGAGCAGGCTCCGGAACGCCTCCTCCCCGCCGCCGCTGTAGCGCTCGGCCGCATCCAGGATCTCCGCGCGCCCGCCGTAGTTGAAGGCGACGTACAGCGTGATGCGGTCGTTGGCCGCCGTCTCGGCCTCGGCCCAGTCCATCTGCTCGAGCAGCGCGCCGGTGACGCGCTCGCGCCGGCCGATGAAGCGCATGCGCACGCCCTCGGCGTTGAGCTCGGGCGTCTCGGAGGCGATGCGCTGGGAGAACATGCGCATCAGCGCCGTGACCTCCTCGGCCGGGCGCGACCAGTTCTCGGTCGAGAACGAGTAGACGGTCAGCTCGCGCACCCCGAACTCGACCGCATCGCGCAGGCGCGCCTTGACGACGTCGGCGCCCGCCTGATGGCCGTCGATCACGGGCAGCCCGCGCTGCTGCGCCCAGCGGCCGTTACCGTCGGTGATGATGGCGACGTACCGCGCCGCGCGGCCGTCCGAGGCCATCAGACCTCGAGGATCTCTGCTTCCTTGGCCTTCAGCGCCGTCTCGAGTTCGGCGATCCGCGCGTCGGTGACCTTCTGCAGCTCGACCTCGGCGCGGTGCTCGTCGTCGGCGCCGGCGTCGCCGCTCTCCTTGAGCTCGCGCAGGTCGTGCATGACGTCGCGGCGGATGTTGCGGATCGCGACGCGCCCCTCCTCCGCGATGTGGCGCACCACCTTGACCAGGTCGCGGCGGCGCTCCTCGTTGAGCTCGGGGATGGCCATGCGGATCAGGCGCCCGTCGTTGTTGGGCGTGAGCCCGATGTCGGACTCCATGATCGCCTTCTCGATCGCCTTGATCGACGCTTGGTCATAGGGCTGGACGGTGAGCAGGCGCGCCTCGGGCACGTTGATCGTGGCCAGCTGCTTCAGCGGCGTCGCCGCGCCGTAGTAGTCGACCACGATGCGGTCCAGCAGCCCGGGGCTGGCGCGGCCCGTGCGCACCGTGCCGAACTCGTTGCGAGTCGCCTCGAGGGATTTGGTCATGCGCTCGCCGGCGTCGGCGAGCAGCTCATCGGTCAGCTCTGTCATGTCGCCACCAGGGTGCCTACGCGCTCGCCGGACACTATCCGGTCGATGTTGCGCTCGTCATCCATGTTGAACACGTGGATCGGCAGGCCGTTCTCCATGCACAGCGTCAGCGCGGTGAGGTCCATGATCCGCAGGCGCCGCTCGAGGGCCTCCATGTGGGTGATCTCGGCGATGAACTCCGCCGAGGAGTCCACCCGCGGATCGGCCGTGTAGACGCCCTCGACGCCGTTCTTGGCCATCAGCAGGACCTCGGCGTGGATCTCGACCGCGCGCAGGGCGGCCGCGGTGTCCGAGGTGAAGAACGGGTTGCCGGTGCCCGCGGCGAAGATCACGACGCGGCCCTTCTCCAGGTGGCGCATGGCGCGCCGGCGGATGTAGGGCTCGGCGACCTCCTGGACCTCGATGGCCGACTGCACGCGCGTGTGCACGTCGCGCTTCTCCAGGGCGTCCTGCAATTGCAGCGCGTTGAGGACGATGGCCAGCATCCCCATGTAGTCCGCCGTGGCGCGGTCCATGCCCTCGGCGGCGCCGGCGATGCCGCGGTAGATGTTCCCCGCGCCCAGCACGATGGCGATCTCGACCCCGCGCTCGTGCACGACCTTGATCTGCTCGGCCACCGCCCCCAGGCGCGCCGGATCGGTCCCGTAGTCGAGGGAGCCCATCAGGGACTCCCCCGACACCTTGATCAGGATGCGCCGGAAGGCCGGCGCCCCGGCCGCGCCGGGCTCACTCACTCGCCCACCGCGAAGCGCGCGAAGCGCCTGATCACCACGTTCTCGCCCGTCTTGGCCGAGAGGTCGCCGCGCAACTGCTCGATCGTCTTGCCCTCGTACTTGTCCGCGTTGACGTGGACCTGGTTGAGCAGCACGACGTCGCCGAGCCACTTCTTGATCTGGCCCTCGACGATCCGCGGGCGCACGTTCTCGGGCTTGTCGGCCGCCTGCTGCTCGAACACCCGCGCCTCGGCGGCGCGGACGTCCTCGGGGACCTCGTCCTCGGAGACGAACCGCGTCTGCGGCGAGGCGGCGAGGTGCAGCGCCACGTCGCGGGCGAAGGCGATGAAGTCATCGTTCTTGGCCACGAAGTCGGTGTTGCAATCGACCTCGACGAGCACGCCGACCTTGCCGTTGGCGTGGATGTAGCTCTGGATGGTGCCCTCGGCCGCCTCGCGGTCGGCGAGCTTGCCGAGCTTGTTGCCCATCTTGACGCGGAGGATCTCGACGGCCTTCTCGGCGTCGCCGTCCGCTTCCTCGAGGGCGCGCTTGCAGTCCATCATGCCCGCGCCGGTCTGCTGGCGCAGGGCGGCGACGTCCTTGGCGCTGATCTGGGGAGTCGTACTCATGCGTTCTGTTCCTGGGTTGCGTTCTCGGGGGCGGGCTCAGCGGCGGGCGCCGGCTCGGCGGCGGGGGCCGGAGCGGGCTCCGCAGCGGCGGGCTCGGCGGCCGGAGCGGCCGGGGCGGGCTCCGCAGCGGCGGGCTCAGCGGCCGGAGCGGCCGGAGCGGCCGGAGCGGCCGGAGCCTCAGCGGCCGGGGCGGCCTCGGGCGCCGGAGCGGCCTCGGCCGGCGGAGCCTCGGCGGCCTCCTGCGCGGCGCGCTCGGCCTCGGCCTGCGCCGCCGCAGCGGCCGCGGCCTCTGCGGCCTCGGCGTCGCGGCGGGCCTGCTCCTCGGCCTCGCGGCGTGCGCGCTCCTCGGCCTCGCGGCGGACGCGCTCCTCCTCCTCGGCGCGCTCGGCCGCGAAGGCCAGGCGCCCGTCGCGGGCGGCCTCACCGACGGCGTGGGCGACGACGGCGCACGACTTGATCGCATCGTCGTTGCCGGGAATCACGAAATCGATCCCGTCGGGGTCGCAGTTGGTGTCGACCAGGCCGATGATCGGGATGCGCAGGCGCTGGGCCTCGCGGACCGCGATGAGCTCGGTCTTCAGGTCGATGACGAACATCGCGTCGGGCGTGCGCTGCATGTACTTCACGCCGCCGAGATTGGCGCGCAGCTTGGCCAGGTCGGCCTCGGCCGCCATGCGCTCGCGCGTCGGCAGCAGCCCGAGCTGGCCCTCGGTCTCGTAGCGCTCGAGGTCGTGCAGGCGACGGATGCGCTGGTTGATGGTCTGGAAGTTCGTCAGCAGCCCGCCGAGCCAACGGTGGTTGACGTAGGGCATGCCGGCGGCCTCGGCGACGTCCTTGACGGCGTCGCGGGCCTGCTTCTTGGTGCCCACGAAGAGCACCACCCCGCCGCGCTGGGCCAGCTCGCCGGCGAACTGGCGCGCCTGCTCGAGCAGGCGCTGCGTCTGCAGCAGGTCGATGATGTAGATGCCGCCGCGCTCTCCGTGGATGAAGCGGCGCATCTTGGGGTTCCAACGGCGCGTCTGGTGGCCGAAATGCACGCCGGCCTCCAGCAGCTCCCTGATCCCGACTTCGGGCATGGTGCGGCTCCCTTTATGAGGTACGTGTGGGTGATGTGCCCGCGGGGGCGCTGCGGACCCGGGTTGAGACCCGGGCAGGGTCGCCACGCTGTGATCCCACGGGGTAGCTGGACGTTGCGCTTCTGATTGTACGCAAGAACTTCGATACGCCTGCGTTAGGAGCATCGCGGGCCGGTCCTCCCTTCCCCTACCTCCGGTGGTCCGGCCCGCGTCGTGCAGCGGCGGGGGCGGCCATGGACGCGGCCGCCCCGCCGCGCTATCTACGCTGTGACGATGCCCGACCTCGCCAGCAGCTTCGACGACGTCGCCGCCGCCTACGAGCGCGGCCGGCCGCGCTACGAGCCCCATGCCATCGCCGCGATCGCCGCCGACGCCGGCGGCGGCCCGCGGCTGCTCGACGTCGGCGCCGGGACCGGGCGGCTCTCGGGGCCATTGCTCGAGCAGGGCTTCGACGTGGTGGCGGTCGAGCCCCTGGACGCCATGCGCGAGATCCTCGCCCGCTCCATCGGGCCCGAGCGCGCGCTGCCCGGCCGCGCCGAGGCGCTGCCGCTGCCCGATGCCAGCGTGGACGGCGCGGTCTGCAGCGACGCCTGGCACTGGTTCGACGGCGCCCGGGCCGCGGACGAGCTGGCCCGCGTCGTCAGGCCCGGCGGCGGCGCGGTGGTGTGCGTCACGCACCCGCGCTGGTTCGGCAGCGACGACGCGCCCGACTGGTGGCTGGACCTGCTCGTCGTGCATGCCGCCTTGCCGAAGAGCGACCACCCCTACCTGACGGGCTCGCGCCGGCCCGACGGCCTCGAGGGCCACCCGGACTTCGAGGAGATCCAGCTGCGCGACGAGCCCTTCGTGCACAGCACCGATCGCGTCGGCATCGTGGCCCATTGGGCGTCGATGTCCTTCGTGGCCACGCTCCCGGACGCTCAGCGCGCGACGTTCCTCACCGAGCTCGACGCGATGCTCGCCCGCCGCGGCGTCGACGAGGTCGAGATCCCCTACCGGGCCGAGCTGTGGATCACTCGGCGCCGGCCAGCGCCAGCGCCGCGCGCAGATCCTCGGGCAGCGGCGAGCTGACGTCGATCGGCGCCCCCGTCACCGGGTGCGCGAAGGCCAGCCGCGCGGCGTGCAGGAACTGGCGCTCGAGGCCCAGCCGCCCCGGCGTCCCGTACTCGGGATCGCCGACGACCGGGTGATCGATCGCCTTCAGATGAGCGCGGATCTGGTGGGTGCGCCCGGTCTCCAGGCGCACGCGCAGCAGGGTGGTGCGCGGCAGCGCCTGCTCGATCTCGAAGTGCGTCACCGCCGCGCGCGGATCGTCGGTCTCGGTCGACATCCGGGTGCGCACGCGCCGGTCGCGCCCCAGCGGCGCGTCGATCGTGCCGCTGCGCGCCGGCGGGCGCCCCTCGACCAGCGCCAGGTACTCGCGGGTGATCGCGCGCGCCTGCAGGGCGTTGCGCAGAGCGCGGTGCACGGCCTCCGAGCGAGCGACGACGAGCAGCCCCGACGTGTCGCGGTCGAGGCGATGCACGATGCCGGCGCGGGCCGCGTCCTCCCCGCCGGCGGCGAGCGGGCTCAGCGCCTGGGCGAGCGTCCCGCTGCGATGCCCGCGCGCCGGGTGGACGACGACGCCGGCGGGCTTGTCGACCACCAGCAGGTGCTCGTCGCCGTAGGGCACCGCGTACGGCGCATCGGGCACGTCGGGCGCCGGTGCCTCCTCGGGCTCGTCGACCGTGACCAGCTCGCCGGCGCTCAGCAGATGGCGCTTGGGCGCCGCCCGGCCGTCGACCAGCACGTGGCCGGCCTCGATGAGCCGCTGGGCGCGCGCCCGCGAGCCCAGCGGCGCGGCCAGGAACGCGTCCAGCCGCGTTCCGGCGTCGTCAGGCGTCGCTTGGCGCTGCATTGCGCGGGCGCTCGGTGACGTAGAACAGCACGACGACGCCCAAGGTGATCGAGATGTCGGCCACGTTGAAGGCCGGCCAGCCCGGCAGCTTGATGAAGTCCGTCACGGCGCCGTCACGGATGCGGTCGATGACGTTGCCCAGCGCGCCGCCGAGCAGCATCCCGGTCGGCAGCCAGACCAGCGGCTTGTCGAGATGGGTGGCGAAATAGACCACGAGCGCCAGCAGGGCGGCGCCCACGATCACCGCGACGATGGTGCCGCCACCGGAGAAGCGGCTGAAGGCGACGCCCTCGTTGCGCACGTGGACCAGCTCGACGCCCGGGAAGACGGCGTCGCGATCGCCCAGGGCGATGCCGGAGCGCACGAGCGCCTTCGTCGCCTGGTCGAGGACGATGACCACCAGCATCACCGCGCCGGAACGCAGCCACGGCGACATCAACCGGCGATGATCGAGTACACCACGCGGCCGACGAACTGCAGCAGCAGGATCCCGATCACGGGGCTCAGGTCCAGCGGGCCGATCGCCGGGATGAAGCGCCGGAAGATCGCGAGGTAGGGCTCGCACACGTCGCGCAGGAAGCCGAGGATCGCGCTCGACCAGCGCGAGTAGGGCAGCCGCCCGCCGAACGCGAAGTACAGCGAGCTCAGGATGTAGGCGATGATCAGCAGCGTGTACACGACGAAGATCGCGTACACGTAGTTGGCGAGATCCTGTCGGAAGGTGGCCAGCACGACGATCATGGCTTGAGGATCGCATCCAGAGCGTCGGAGAAGGCCGCGCGTACACCGCCGCGCTCCAGCGCATCGAGCCCGCGGGCGGTGGAGCCGCCCGGCGAGGTCACCGCGCGGCGGGCGGCCAGGGTGTCGAAGCCCTGGCGGCGCAGCAGCTCTGCCGTGCCCGCCATCGTCTGCACGACCAGCCGCGAGGCCTGATCGGCGGTCAGCCCGTGGCGCACCCCGGCATCGACCTGCGCCTCGACCACGAGGGCGTAGTACGCCGGCGCGTTCGACATCAGGCCCATCGCGACGTCGACCATCGCGTCGTCGAGCACCACGAGCGTGCCGAGCTCCTCGAGCAGCCCGCGCACCGCCGCGTCCAGCTCCGCGTCCTGCTCGTCGTCGGCCGCGAGGATCACCGCGCCCTGGCGCACCGCGACCGGCGTGGAGGGCAGGATCCGGTACACCGGGCGGTCGGGGTAGGCCGCCTTGACGTCCGGCAGCGGCGTGGCGGCCAGGATCGAGATCACGGCCTTGGCGTGCGGCGCCAGCTCGGCGGCCACCGCCTCCAGCTGGTAGGGCTTGTGGCACAGGATCACGACGTCCGCGCGCTGCGCCACCTCGGCGCCCGTCGGCAGCGCCTCGCCGGCGACCTCGTCGGCCAGGGCCTGCGCGCGCTCGGCCACCACGTCGGTGCAGAGCACCGGCCGACCCCACCCGAGCGCAAGCCCTCGGGCCATGCTCCCGGCGCCGATGAGGCCGAGCTGCACCGTGTCAGCTCTGGTTGAAGAAGCCCTTTTCGATGAGCTCCGCGCGCGCCTCCGCCGAGATCTCGACGTTGCGCGGCGTGAGCATGAACACCTTGTCGGCGATCCGCTGCATGCCGCCATCGAGGGCGTAGGTGAGTCCGCTGGCGAAGTCGATGAGGCGCTTGGAGAGGTCGGTGTCGATGCCCTGGAGGTTGAGGACCACCGGGATCGACTCCTTGAACTTGTCCGCGATCTGCTGCGCGTCGTTAAAGCTCTTGGGGATGACGAGGTGCACGCGCACGTCGCCGCGGCCGTTGCCGCCGCCACCGCCGCCGCCGCCGCCGCCCGGGCGCACGGAGCGCAGCTGGGCCGTCGGGCGGGCGGGGACGTCATCGTCGGCGAAGATGTCGTCGAACTCGTCGCGCCGGCGCCGCGAGCCCAGCCGGCGGACGTTGGGACGCTCGCGATAGCGGTCCTCGAGCTCGGCCTCCGGCTCGTAGGGCTCGTCCTCGTCGACGTACGGGTCCCGTTCCTCGGCGAGGCCGAAGTACACGAGCGCACGGTGCCAGGAATCGCGGAACGCCATACCTACAGCGGAAGGTTAGCCCTCTTGGGCGATTCTCCTGCAACTTACGTATACAGGCTCGTGCCGAGTCGCACAATTGTCGCTCCCTCCTGGGCGGCAACCGCGTAGTCCTGGCTCGTGCCCATCGACAGCTCGCGCAGGCCGCGTTCGCCCGCCAGCTGCGCCAGCGCCGCGAACCAGCGGCGGCTGTCCTCCGGGCGCTCGGTGAACGGCGGCATCGTCATCAGCCCCACGACATGAACTCGTCCCACCCGCCCCACGCGCTCCAGGAAGCCATCGAGCTCCTCGGGCAGCACGCCGGATTTGCTCTCGTCGCGGGCCACGTTGACCTCGACGAGCACCTGCGTTCCCGCCCCGGCGTGCTTGCCCAGCTCCTTGAGCACGGAGTCGCTGGCGACCGAGTGGATCCAGCGCACGTACGGCAGGATCTGCTTGACCTTGCGGCTCTGCAGGTGGCCGATGAAGTCCCACGTCAGCTCCGGATGGGCCGTCGCCTTGACCTCGAGCTCCTGCGCACGGTTCTCGCCGACCAGCGTCACCCCCGCCTCGGCCAGCACGCCCATCTCCTCGACGGCGACGTACTTCACGGCCGCGAGGATCTCGACGTCGTCGCGCCCGATCTCCGCACGAACGCGCGCGAGGTTGTCGGCCACGCGGCGCGCGTCGAGCCCGCGGATCAGCTGCGCCATGCGAGCCCCGCTTGGCGGCCGGTGATGCCGCGGTCGCGGCGATGGGAGAAGAAGCGCTGCGGATCGCAGGCGGTGCACAGGCCGCAGTCGTGGATCTCCCGCACGCCGGCGGCCTCCAGGCGCGCGCGGGCGACCGCCTTGAGGTCGAGTGTGCGCTCGCTGCTGGCGAACACGGCGCGCACGTCGTCGCCGACCTCGTAGCAGCACGGGCCGATGCCGGGGCCGATCGCCGCGACCACGGGCCCGGAGCCGAGGGCGGCGACGCCCGCCTCGAGCACCCCGCCGGCCAGCCCGCGCCAGCCCGCGTGCACGACGCCGGCGGCGCCGGGGCCCGCCAGTGCCACGGGCAGGCAGTCGGCCGTGAGCACGATCGCGGCGACGCCGGGCCGCGTGGTCACCTGGCCGTCGGCCTCCTCCCCGCCCTCGCCGTCGACGACCACGTGCGTCCCGTGCACCTGCCGGCCCTGCGCGAGGCGCGCCGCGCCCGCGTGCTCGCGCACGCGCTCGCGGTTGGCGGCCACGCGCTCGGGATCGTCCTGCGTCGCCAGGCCGACGTTGAGCGACGCGTACGGGCCCTCGGAGACGCCGCCGCGGCGCGTGGTGAACAGCGCCGTGGCGCCGGGCAGGTCGATCGCCAGGTGCTCGCCGGCGGCCCGGAAGCTCACCGGACGAGCAGCTCCACCCCGTCGACGGGCGCGCGCTGGGCGTACTCGAAGTGGGCGGTGCCGTCGGCCACCAGCGTCTCGCGCATGACCCAGCCGGAGCGTCCCCGCGCGGTGCGGTCCCACAGGTTCAGGCGCATCGAGGCCACCTCGCTGTTGTAGCAGTAGGCCAGGTCCCCGTCGGGGTCGTGGTAGGTGACGCCCACCAGCGAGTTGCGCGGCGCATCGACCTCGCCGACCACCTTGCGCTTGCCGTCGCGGGCCTCGAAGCGCCAGGTCGTCAGCCCGAAGCGGCTGGCGTTGCGCGTCACGCGCAGCGGGCTGGTCGAGCGGAAGTCGTCGCCCCCGAAGCGGCCCACGAGCGGCGTGCTCGGCCCCAGCTGGCGACCCAGGCGCGGCACGTAGACGCTGACGCCGTCGAGGTAGGCGCCCGGACGCGGCTCCCCCTCCGGCGTGCGCAGGTCGTTGGCGTGCGCCCACGTCCAGCGCGAGGCGTGCTTGGAGCCCCACAGGTGCGCCTGGGCGCCGCGGGCGCCGTCCAGGACGAGCTCGCGCCCGGCGAACTGGACCGTGCCCGAGACCTCGAGGTCGGGATGGGAGAGCACGAGGATCGTCTTGGCGATCCCGGCGCGCCGCAGGAGCGGGTCGACGTGCTCGGCCGCCGGCAGCGACGGCACCCACAACAGCTCCCACCCGACGTCCTCGAAGCGCCCGGCCATCCCGCGGTCGGACAGGTCCGCGCCGGCCAGCGTGAGCCGGAACGGATCGGGCTCGGCCACGAGCTCCTCGATCGGGTACGTCGCGCGGCGCGCGAAGCGCGACCCGTCGCGATGCATGGCCATGAACCACAGCGAGCACTCCGCGGCGCCCGTCGTCGGCGAGCGCATCGTGTAGCGGATCCACAGGCCGGTACCGCTGCGGGCATCGGTGAGCGAGAGGTAGTAGACCTCGTAGTGCTCCGGCCCGCCGTCCCACTGCAGCACGTTGGTGTTCATCTGCGCCGAGCCTATCCGGCGTCCTGGTCGAGCGCGGCGGCCAGCTCCTGCTCGCGACCGGCGAGCTCGCCGTCGAGCTTGCGATCCAGGGTGCGCTGCAGCCGGGCGCCGATCTCGGGGCCCTGCGGGACGCCGGCGGCGAGCAGGTCGTCGCCGGTGATCTCCAGGCGCACGTGGCGCAGCGCGTCCAGCCAGCGGCGCGCGTTCTCCCCGCCGGCCAGCGCGACCGCCTCCACCGGCGCGCCCCGCGCCGCCCGGGCGATCTCCGCGTTGGTGCGCGCAGCGCGCAGCGGCGCGCCCGTCGAGAAGCGCGAGGCGGCGGCCACCAGGTCGCGCTCGGCGGCCACGAAGCCCATGTCGTCGAGCCACGCGAGCAGCGCGCCGGCATCCATGCCGGCTGTGCAGGCCGCGAGGGTGAGCAGGTCCGCGCGGCCGTCGTCGGGCAGCAGGGCGAGGGCCGCGGACAGCCCGCGCGGGCCCGGATCGAAGCCGTCGGGCAGGCATGCGGGGTTGAGGTCGCGGACGGCCTGCAGCGCGGCGGGCGGGTCGGGCTCGTTGAGCGCCAGTCGCAGCTCGGACCCCAGCCGGTCGCCGCTCACCGTCGCCGGATCGGCGGCGCGGGCCAGCGCGCGCGTGCGCTCCTCGACCTCGAAGCCCAGGCGCGCCGCATAGCGCGCCACGCGCCAGACGCGCGTCGGATCGTCGACGAAGGACGCGTCGTGCAGCACGCGCAGCCGCCGGGCGCGCAGATCGTCGAGCGCGCCGTCGACCGCCCTCAGCGCGCCATCGAGGCCCAGCGCGATGGCGTTGACGGTCACATCGCGCCGCTGCAGGTCCTCGTCGAGGGTGCCCGGCCGCACGTCGGGCAGCGCGCCCGGGTGGGCGTAGGTCTCGGCGCGGGCGCGCACCAGGTCATAGGCGCAGTCCTCGGTGCGCACGCGCGCGGTCCCGAAGCGGTCGTGGGCGGTGACCTCGCCCTCCAGGCGCCCGGCGGCGGCGTCGACGTCGCCCTCGACGACCAGATCGAGCTCGCGTGGCGTGCGCTCGAGCAGCAGGTCGCGCACGGCGCCGCCGACGAGATGCACGCCGTCGCCCGCTGCGAAGGCGCGCAGCAGCCGCGCGCCGCACGGGTCGGCGCGCAGCACGTCGATGGCATCCGACGCGTCGCGCACACCGCAACGCTACCCTCGGGGCATGTTCCCGCGCCTGCGCGGTCGGTGGCGCTGGCTGGTGCTCGCGGGCGTGTGCTGCGTGGTGGCCGCCGGAGCGGCGGTTGCAATCGTCGTCACCTCGCAGCCGGGCGACGTCTCCCATCCCGACGTCGAGTTCACCGACACGCAGGCCACGAGCCCCACGAGCACCGAGCACAAGCCGAGGGCCACCGATCACCCAATGGACGACGGCTTCGCGTGGCCGGACTACGGCTACACGAAGGCGCGCACGCGCTACCTGCCGCTCAAGACGCCGCTGCGGCCCCCGTTCGTGAAGGAGTGGCAGGTCTCCGGGAGCCAGTTGATCGAGTTCCCGCCCGTGCTCTGCAAGCGCGCGCTGTACATGGAGAAGAACAACGGCGCGCTCTACAAGATCAGCCGCCTGACCGGCAAGGTGCGCTGGAAGGCGAAGCTCGGGTACCTGGCCGCCTCGTCGCCGGCGTGCGCCGGCGCCAGCGTCTACGCGGTCGTCCTCGAGCGCGGGAAGGGGATCAAGGCCGGGCGCGTGATGGCCCTCGATGCCAAGAACGGGCGCGTGCGCTGGTCGCGCAAGCTGCCCTCGCGCGCGGAGTCCTCGCCGCTGGTGGCCAGCGGGCGCCTGTACTTCGGGACCGAGGACGGCACCGTCTACGCGCTGCGCGCCAGCGACGGCGCGCTGCGCTGGCGCTACAAGGCCGCCGGCGCGGTCAAGGGCGGGCTCGCGCTCGACCAGGGGCGCCTGTTCTTCGGCGACTACGGCGGCCGGGTGCACGCCATCCGCCAGCGCGATGGCTCACCGATCTGGCAGACGTCGAGCGCCGGCACGGCGTTCGGCCTGAAGGCCGGGAACTTCTACTCGACGCCGGCGGCGGCCTACGGGCGCATCTACATCGGCTCGCTCGACGGCTTCGTCTACTCCTTCGCCGCCTCCAACGGCAAGCTCGCCTGGCGCCACCGGACCGGCAGCTACGTCTACTCCTCACCGGCCGTGGCCAGCGTGCCCGGCGCCGGTCCGACCGTCTACATCGGCTCCTACGACGGGCGCGTGTACGCCTTCGATGCGCGCTCCGGACGCGTGCGCTGGGCCCACAACGCCGGCGGCAAGATCTCGGGCGCCCCCGTCGTCGTGGGCGACCTCGTCTTCTACTCGAATCTCGCGCGGCGCTCGTCGGCCGCGCTGGGCGCCGTGACCGGCAAGCTCGTGTGGGCGACCGGGCGCGGCGCCTTCAACCCGGTCATCTCCGATGGCAAGCGCCTGTACTTCCTGGGCTACTCGAGCCTGTTCATGCTCGCGCCGCCGGCCCAGGCACGGCGCGACGAGCGCGCCCGCGACCGCCTGGCGGGCGCGGCCGGCGCCGGCGCGGCGCGCGCCAAGCGCAAGGCCGACCAGCGCCGCGCCCAGCGCGTGCGCAGCCACCGGCGCCAGGTCGCGCGCCGGGTGGCGGCGCGGCGCGCGGCGGTACGCCGCAACGCCCGCCTGCGTCGTCAGCACCGCGCGGTCTGCTTCAAGAGCCACGGCCACACGGTCTGCCGCATCCCGCGCCCGCTCGTGTGCGTCAAGCACCGCGACGGGCGCACGGTCTGCCGGCCGCGCAAGCCGTAGGGCCGCCGCTACGGCGTCGTCGGCGGCGGCTGGGTCTGCGCCGGGGCGGGCTGGGTCGTGCCGGACTGCGGCGTCGGCGTGGCCGCCGGCGGCGCGGTTGTCGTCGTCGCGTTGGGAGCCGTCGTCGTGGTGTTCGGCTGCGTCGTCGTGCCCTGCGGCTGCGTGTCGGTGCTCGTCGACAGGCTGTCGCCGGTCGACGTCGTCTTCTTCGCGGTCGTCGTGGTCGTCTTGGACGCCGCGTGGCTGCGGGGGCCGCCGAAGATCGTCGTGTGATGGGTGCCGCTGACCACCGAGCGGCCCGCCACGAGCTCGGGCAGGGTCAGGACCGCGACGCCGATGACGAAGGCCAGCAGGCCGGTGGCGACCGCGAGCTTCCAGTGCCGGCCCGTGGCGCGCTCGCGGCGGTAGACGCGCATCTCCGTGAGCCCGGGGTCGGAGACCGGCGGCGGCGGCGCGTAGGCCTCGGGCGGCGGCTCGGCCACGGCCTTCGTGGCCCGCGCCAGCGGTGGCGCCGCGCGTGCGGCGATCGAGCTCACCCGCTTCGCCGGGCGATCGAGGGCCTCCTTGATGACCGTGACGATGACCGGCGTCATCGCCGTGGCCCACACCGTGCCCGCCTGCCACAGCCGGGAGACGACGGTGGCGGCGGCCACCGCCGAGATCGCGGCCACCACGAGCGTGCCGAGGTCGAGGCCACCGCGCTGAGGCGGTGCCACCGGCTGGGGAGCGGACGTCCCGGGTGGCGGGTCGACCCTCCGTTGCGTGTTGGGCTGTGACGACATCGTCTTGCGACTGCGCCCGCGGGGGCGGCGAAGGGGCTGCGCGCCACCGAGGTGGCACAGGCGGGCCTCTCCTTTGTTCTAGCAGACGCGGGCGGACCGAAAGCCGCAGCCGCGCGTGCCTACGCACGCACGGCGACGCCGGCGGCCGCCAGGTGCGCCTTGGCCTCGGCCACCGTGTAGTGGCCGTAGTGGAAGATCGAGGCGCACAGCGCCGCGTCGGCGCCCGCGCGCAGGGCGTCGGCGAGATGATCGAGCGTGCCGGCGCCGCCCGAGGCGATGACCGGCACCGGCACCGCACCGGCCACAGCGCTGGTGAGAGCGAGGTCGTAGCCGTCGTTGGTGCCGTCGCGATCCATGCTGGTCAGCAGGATCTCCCCGGCCCCGCGCTCGCTGCCCTCACGCGCCCAGGCGACCGCGTCGCGCCCGGTCGCGGTGCGCCCGCCGGCCACGAAGACCTCCCACGAGCCATCCGCCTGCTTGGCATCGATCGCCAGCACCACGCACTGCGCGCCGAGGCGATCGGCCAGCTCGTCGATGAGCTCGGGCCGCGCCACCGCGGCGGAGTTGACGCTGATCTTGTCGGCGCCCGCGTCGAGCACGGCCTGCGCATCGGCCACCGAGCGGATCCCGCCGCCGATGGTGAAGGGGACGAAGACGTTGTCGGCCGTGCGCCGGGCCAGCGCGACCATCGTGTCGCGCTTCTCGTGCGTCGCGGTGATGTCGAGGAACACGAGCTCGTCGGCGCCCTCGGCGTCGTAGCGCTCGGCGAGCTCGACGGGATCGCCCGCGTCGCGGATGTCGACGAAGTTGGTCCCCTTCACCACGCGCCCGGCGTCGACGTCCAGGCACGGGATCACGCGCTTGAGGTGCACGCCCCCCAGGCTACGTGGCGGCGACCGCGAGCGGCCCGCGGGTGATCGCGCTCAGGCGCTCGTCGATATCGTAGTAGCGCGTCTCGATGTCGCTCACGCCTGGCATGTGGCCGAGCGAGGCGTGGAGCATGTCGTCGCCCCAGGCGCGGGCGTGCTCCTCGCTGTCGAAGAGGTAGAGCCCACCGGCGGCCTGCTCGGCGTCCGCGTGGATCCACACCTTCCACACGAGGCCCGGCAGGCCGGAGATGCGCTCGGCGGCCTGCAGCAGCGCGGCCGCCTGGTCGGGGTCGTCCTGGCCGCGCTCACGCGCGTACCGCACGGTGAGAAGCTTCATGGCGCAACGCTACCTCGCCGCCGCCAGCCGCGCCACGCCTTCCTGAAGGTCGGTGTCGTCGAGGGCCAGCGACAGCCGCGCGTAGCCGGCGCCGCGGGCGCCGAAGCCCTCCCCGGGCGCCACCGCGATGCGCTCCTCGGCCAGCAGGCTTTCGGCCGTGACGCCGTCGGGCAGGCGCCACCACGCGTAGAACGTCCCCTCGGGCGGTTCGACGCCGAGGCCCTCCACGAGCACCGCACGGCGGCGGCGGTAGACCTCGAAGCGCTCGCGCACGTGACCCTGCTCGCCGCTCAGGGCGGCCTCGAGCCCGTGCTGCAGCGCCACCGGCACGCCGGCGGCGAGGTGGTCGAGCAGCAGGCGGATCCGCCCCACGATCTCCGCGTTGCCGACCGCGAAGCCCACGCGCCAGCCCGCCATGCCGTAGACCTTCGACGGCGACCACAGCTCCACCGCCACCTCGCGCGCGCCGTCGACCTCGAGCACGCTGCGCGCGCGGCGCCCGTCGAAGGCCAGGAAGGCATAGGCGAGGTCGTTGAGCAGCCAGGTGCCGCGCTCGTGCGCGAAGGCGACGGCGGCCTCGAAGGTGCCCGGCGCCTCGCACACCGCGCACGGGTTGGAGGGGTAGTTCAGGACCACGATCGCCGGGCGCTCGCCGCCCAGCGCGTCGAAGTCGGGCTGCCAGCCGGCGGCCGCTTCGAGCGGCAGCGGGAGCGTGTGCGCGCGCGCCAGAGCGACGGCGGAGAGGTAGTCCGGGTAGCCGGGGTCGGGCAGCGCGACCGCCTGGCCGGCGCCCGCGCAGGCCAGGACGGCGAGCATGATCGCGGTCTTGGTCCCCGGCACCACCGCGACCTCGCGCTCGGGGTCGAGCGCGACGCCGTGATCGCGAAGGTAGTGCGCGGCGATCGCCTCGCGCAGCGCGGGGCGGCCTTGGAAGGGCGGGTAGCCGTGCATGCCGCCCGACGCCGCGAGCTCGGCCTTCAGCGCGTCGAGCGCCACCGGCGGCGGCGGCAGGTCGGGATTGCCGCGCCCGAGGTTGATCACTCGCGGCCCCGGCAGCGCACTCGCCGCGGCCGCGGCGCCCACGATGCGGGTGAAGTACTGCTCCGGCAGTGCCGCGAACAGGTCGGGGATCGGGCCGCTCATGCCCGGCATCTTGGCGCGCTATGGTCGGCCGATGCCCCGCCGCATGGACGACGCCGAGTGGCGCGCCTTCGTGAGCGAGGGCACGCGGACCGGCAAGCTCGCCACCACACGCCACGACGGCCGGCCCCACGTGGTGCCGATCTGGTTCGTGCTCGACGGCGACGATTTCGTCTTCAACACCGGCGCGCACACGATCAAGGGCCGCGCGGTCGCGCGCACCGGCATCGCCGCGCTGTGCGTCGACGACGAGCGCCCGCCGTTCGGCTTCGTGAGCGTCACCGGGACGGTGACCATCACGACCGACCGCGACGACCTGCGCCGCTGGGCGACCGCGATCGGGGCGCGCTACATGGGGCCCGATCGCGCCGAGGAGTTCGGGGAGCGCAACGCGGTCGACGGCGAGCTGCTGGTCCGCCTGCACGCCGACCATGTCTTCGCACAGGCCGACATCGCGGGGTACGAGTGACCGCCTTCCACATCGCACAGCTCAACATCGGGCGCGCCCGCGGCCCGGTCGACGGCCCGATCATGGCCGAGTTCATGGCGCTGCTCGACCCGGTCAACGCCGTCGCCGACGCGTCGCCCGGCTTCGTCTGGCGCCTGCAGACCGAAGAGGGCAACGCGACCGCCCTGCGCCCCTACGAGGACGAGCGCATGATCGTGAACATGTCGGTGTGGGAGTCGATCGAGGCCCTCGCGGCCTTCGTCTACCGCAGCGGACATGTCGAGGTCATGCGTCGCCGGCGCGAGTGGTTCGAGCCGATGAAGCCCTACATGGTGCTCTGGTGGGTGCCCGCCGGCCACGTGCCCACGGTGGACGAGGCCAAGGAGCGCCTGGCCCACCTTCGCGATCACGGCCCGACGCCGTTCGCCTTCACCTTCAAGGCGCGCTTCCTCGCGCCCGACGCAGACGCCGAGGTCGTCGTCGACGACGACCTGCGCTGCCCGACCTAGGGGCGCAGCCCCGACAGCAGCTCGAGGCTGCCCCAGCCCGTGCGCAGGCGGCCGTGGACCGCGACCGCCGTGAGGCCGGCGTCCGCGAGCAGGCCGGGCAGGCGCCCCTCGAGGTGCTCGGCCAGGCCGTCGGCGCCGTCGAGGCGCTGCAGCGCCGCCGCCGCCCCGCGCATGAGCGGGTCGCGCGGGCGCCCCCAGTCAGCGACGTGCAGGCGCCCGCCCGGGCGCAGCACGCGCACCGCCTCGGCCAGCGCGGCGCGCTTGGCGTCGGCTCCGAGATGGTGCAGCAGCAGCGACATGACGACCCGGTCTGCGCTGCTCCCGGGCAGCGGCAGCGCCGTGGCGATCCCCTTGCGCCACTGCACGGCATCGGCGCCTGCCTTCGCGCGCGCCAGCGAGAGCGCCTCGGGATCGCCGTCGACGGCCACCACCTCGGCGCCGCGCGCGGCGAGCGCGATGGCCAGCGTCCCCGTGCCACAGCGGGGCACCGCCGGCGAAGCCGGTGGTCCATTCGACCACGCTCGCGCCGGGCGCGACTCCGTCGAGCACCTGCGCGCACAGGCGCCCGCGGAACGTCGCCTCGCGCATCGACAGCGCCACCACCGGGTCGTACAGGCGCGTGAACGCGCGGCGCCCGGCGGCGGGGACGTAGCGGTCAGTCACGGGCCGGCTCGAGCGCCTGCTGGCCCTCGGGCACGGTGAAGTTGCCCTCGTAGAGGGCCTTGCCCACGATCACGCCGCCGAGGTTGACCTGGCGCAGGTCGCGCAGCGCCCGCAGGTGATCGAGCGTGCCGATGCCGCCCGAGTACAGGAAGCGCCCGCGCACGACGGCCGCGATCCGGCGCACCTCGTCGGGGTCGGGGCCCTGCAGCATCCCGTCCTTGTCGACGTTCGTGTAGATGAACGAGCGCACGCCGCGATTCTGCAGGCGCTCGATGACCGACTCGGCGGGCATCTGCGTCGTCTGCTGCCATCCGGAGGTCGAGATGTTGCCGCCGCGCGTGTCGACCGAGACGATCACCCGCTCGCGATAGGCCCCGAGCACGTCGTCGAGGAAGTCGACGTCGGTATAGGCCGCGGTCCCGAGGATGACCCGCTCGGCGCCGGCGCGCAGCGCGTCGCGCACGGCAGGCAGCGAGCGCAGCCCGCCGCCGTACTGAACGGGCACCGACAGCTCGTGGGTGATCTGCTCCAGGTGCCCGAGCGACTTCGGCGTGCCGGTGCGCGCCCCGTCGAGGTCGACCACGTGCAGGAAGCGCGCGCCGGCGTCGACCCACGCGCGCGCCGCCTCCAGCGGCGAGTCGCGGTAGACGGTCTTCTCGGCGAAGTCGCCCTGCACCAGGCGCACGGCCTGGCCCTCGGAGATGTCGATGGCCGGGTAGAGGATCAACTCAGGCTGCCACCCGCGCGCACACCGAGGTGAAGTTGGCCAGCAGCGCCAGCCCGGCGGCCGAGGACTTCTCGGGGTGAAACTGCACGCCGTAGACGTCGCCGCGCCCGACGATCGAGGTGAACGCGCCGCCGTAGTCGCCGCGGCCGAGCACGTCGCCCTCCTCGTCGGGCATCGCCACGAAGGAATGCACGTGGTAGAAGGCCGCGTGCTCGCCGAGGCCGTCGAGCAGCGGCGAGGCGCGCGTGAAGGCGACCTCGTTCCAGCCGATGTGCGGGACCTTCAGCTCCGGCGCCTGCAGCGCCACGACGCGGCCGGGCAGCAGTCCCAGCCCGCGATCGCCGCCCAGCTCGGTGGAGGCATCGAACAACAGCTGCATCCCCAGGCACAGGCCGAGGACCGGCGTCCCCTCCCCCGCGCGCTCGACCACGAGCTCGTCGAGGCCGAGCTCGCGCATCGCGCGCATCGCGGCCGCGAAGGCGCCGACGCCGGGGACGACGAGCCCGTCCGCCGCGCGCAGCGCGTCGTGGTCGGCGGTCAGCACGGCGCGGGCGCCGACCCGTTCGAGCGCCTTCTCGACGCTGCGGCGGTTGCCCATGCCGTGATCGACGATGCCGATCGTGGTCACGTCAGCGTCCCCTTGGTCGAGGGCACGCCCGTCTCCGTGGGGTCGATGGCCACGGCCGCGCGCAGCGCCCGGGCGAAGGCCTTGAACGCCGCCTCGATCATGTGGTGCGCGTTGGTGCCGGTCTCGACCTCGACGTGCAGGGTGATGCGCGCGGCGTTGGCCACCGCGCGGAAGAACTCCTCGGCCAGCTCGTGATCGAAGCCGCCGGTGCCGCCCGGCGGCAGGTCGGCGACGAAGTGGCAGTACGGGCGCCCGGAGATGTCGATCGCGCAGGACGCCCGCGCCTCGTCCATCGGGATCGTCGCGGCGCCGTAGCGGGTGATGCCGGCGCGGTCGCCCAGCGCGCGGTCGAGCGCCTGGCCGAGGACGATCCCGGTGTCCTCGACGGTGTGGTGCGCGCCGGTCTCGAGGTCGCCGCGGACCTCGACAGCGAGATCGATCCGGCCATGGCGGGCCACCAGATCGAGCATGTGGTCCAGGAAGCCGACGCCGGTCGCGCGCGTGCCCTCACCGGTGCCGTCGAGGGCCAGCGCGAGCGCGACGCTCGTCTCCTTGGTGTCCCGGCTGATCTCAGCGCTGCGTGTCACGGCGTGGGATTCTCCCGAACCTCCATCGACGCCGCGTGGCGCTCGAAGCCCTCGGCCCGCGCGATCGGCGCGCCGGCGCGCGCCAGCGCCGCCGCGGCGGGGCCGATGCGCACCTCGCTCATGCGCCGGCGGAAGTGGCGCGCGCTCAGGCCGGAGGCGAAGCGCGCCGCGCCGCCGGTGGGCAACGTGTGGTTGGAGCCGGCGACGTAGTCACCGAAGGCGGTCGCGCCGTCGCGCCCGATGAACACGGCGCCGGCGTTGCGCACGCGCGGCGCCAGCGCCTCGGCGTCCTCGCCGGTCAGCTCGAGGTGCTCGGGCGCGAAGGCCTCGGCGAAGGCCAGCGCGGCCTCGACGTCGGGGGCGTCCACCAGCGCCGCGGCCGCCGCCCCGGGGTCGAACTCGATCGCGTCGAGCAGGGCGGCGTCGTCGCTCACCGCGCAGACGATGCTGCCCTCGCCGTGCTCGGCCTGGGCGGCGAGGTCGATCGCCACCAGCGCCGGGGCCGCGCCCTCGGTGGCCAGCACGAGCACGTCCGAGGGTCCGGCGAAGCCGTCGATGCCGACGTCGCCGCTCACCAGGCGCTTGGCCTCCTGGACGTACAGGTTCCCGGGACCGGCGATGACGTCGGCGCGGGGCACCGTCTCGGTGCCGTAGGCCAGCGCGGCGACGGCGTGGGCGCCGCCCATGCGGAAGACCGCGTCGGCCCCGCACAGCGCGCACGCGGCGAGGATGACGGGGTGCGCGCCGGGCGCGCAGACCACGACCTCCTCGACGCCCGCCGCGCGCGCCGTGACCACGCCCATGACGACGGTCGAGGGGTACGGCGCGCGGCCGCCGGGCACGTAGATGGCCGCGCGCCGGACGGCCACCTCGCGCAGGCGCACGATCTGACCCTCGGGCAGCACCACCTCGCGCTCGTCGTCGCACCCGGCCACCGCCACGGCGCGGACGTTGGCGATCGCCACCTCCAGCCCGGCGCGCACGGCGGGGTCGAGATCCTCGAGCGCGGCGGCCAGCTCCGCCGGGTCCACGCGCAGCGGGCCGCCGGCGCCGTCGAAGCGCTCGACGTAGGCCTCGAGCGCAGCATCGCCGTGCCCGCGCACGTTGGCGAGGATCTGCCCCACCGCGGTGGTGACCGACGCAGCGTCCGGTGCCAGCCCGCGCACGCGCGCCGCGGCCTCGGCGGGATCGCCGAGCGCGAAGCGCTCAACGGCCACGCAGCCCCTCCACGACCTCGTCGATCGCCGCCGCCTTGAGCTTGTGGGCCACCGGGTTGGCGATCAGCCGCGCGGTCGAGGTGACGATCTCCTCGCGCACCACGAGCCCGTTCTCGCGCAGCGTGGTCCCCGTCGCGGTGAGGTCGACGATCGCCTCGGCCAGCCCGGTGAGCGGGGCCAGCTCGACCGAGCCCTTGACCTCGACGATCTCCGCCTGGCGGCCGGTGTCCTCGAGGAAGCGCGCCGCCAGGCGCGGGTACTTCGTCGCCACCCGCATGACGCCCAGGCGCCGCAGCGCCTCGGCCGCAGGGTCGGGCTCGCCCGCGACGGTGGCGAGGACCATCGTGCAGCCGCCGTAGCCGAGGTCGAGCAGCTCGAAGACCTGGCGCTCGGACTGCTCGATGAGCACGTCCTTGCCCACGATCCCGAGGTCGGCGGCGCCCGCTTCGACGTAGGTGGGCACGTCGGAGGGGCGCATGGTGACGATGCCGACGTCGGCGAACAGCAGCCGCCGGTCGTTGGTGCGCACCTCCGCGGCGTCGACGCCGAGGCCCTCCAGCGCGTCGAGGGTCTCGTCGAGCAGCGTGCCGCGGGGCACGGCGAAGGTCAGCCCGAAGCGGTTCACTGGTGCACCCCGGCCAGCGCGGCGTGCAGACGGTCCACGCCGATGGCGAAGCCGACCGCCGGCAGCGCGCGCCCGAAACGCCCGAGCAGGTCGTCATAGCGCCCGCCGCCGCCCAGCGGCTCGCCGAGCGCCGGGTCATAGACGTCGAACACCGCGCCGGTGTAGTAGCCCAGGCCGCGGGCCAGGCCGAGGTCGAAGATGACGCGCTCCGCCACGGTGTCCTCGAGCAGGTCGAGCACCCCGCGCAGCCCGGCGAGCGCATCGGCCACCGGACCGGGCGCCGCCTCGAGCACGTCGGGCCCGCCGCGCAGCTGGGGCACGCGCACGAGCAGCTCGGCATCGCCGGCGGCAAGGCCGAGCTCGCGCACCTCGCGCTCCAGTCCGACGAAGTCCTTCGTCGCGAGCTCCTGCAGCAGGCGCTCGCGGTGCTCCTCGTCGACCCGCAGCCCACTCAGCAGCGCCGGATAGAGCGCGGCGTCGCCGAGCCCGACGCGATAGCCCTCCAGGCCGACGGCGTCCAGCGCATGGCACAGCACGGTGAGCGCCTCGGCCGTGCCGGCGGCGCCGGGGGCGCCCACGAGCTCGATCCCGGCCTGCAGGAACTCGCGCATCTGCCCGCGGTGGGGCGTGACGCGCCGGTAGGCGTGGGCGACGTAGCAGAAGCGCAGGGGCGGTTCGGCCGTCTGGTAGCGCGTGGCCACCACGCGCGCGATCGGCACCGTCATGTCCGCGCGCAGGGCGAGCACGTCGCCGTGGTCGTCGACCACCCGATACGCCGGCTGCACGCCGCCGTCGCCGCGGCGCAGGACCGACTCGTACTCGATCGCCGGTGTGTAGACCTCGCCGTAGCCGTGCAGCTCGAAGACGCTGCGCAGCGCGTCGGTGATCGCGCGCAGCTCCCGCATCTCGTCGGGGAGCACGTCGCGGGTTCCGCTCGGGATGCGGTGGATCACACGCGCGCGGGCTCGCTGGCGACGCGCTCGATCTGGCCGCCGAGGTCGCGCAGGCGCTCGTCGATGCGCTCGTAGCCGCGATCGATCTGGGGCACGTTGCCGATCTCGCTGCGCCCCTCGGCGCACAGCGCGGCGATGAGCATCGCCATCCCGGCGCGGATGTCGGGGGACTCCATGCGCCCGCCGCGCAGCCGGCTCGGTCCGGTGACGATCGCGCGGTGTGGATCGCACAGGGTGATGTCGGCGCCCATGACGACGAGCTTGTCGGTGAAGATCATGCGGTTCTCGAACATCCACTCGTGGATGAGCACCGAGCCGCTGCACTGGGTGGCCAGGGCGATGGCGATCGAGGTCAGGTCGGCCGGGAACGCGGGCCACGGGCCGTCCTGGACCTTGGCCTTGTACTCGCCGACGTCGCGCTGGGCCATGAGCTGCTGGTCGCCGGGGACGATCACGTCGGCGCCGTCGAGGTGGGTCTGCAGGCCGAGGCGCGCGAAGACGAGGCGGATCATGCGCAGGTCCTCGGGCTCGGTGTCCTTGACCACGAGCTCGCCGCCGGTGACGCCGGCCAGGGCGATGAACGAGCCGATCTCGATGTGGTCGGGCCCGACGTCGTGGGTGCAGCCGCCCAGCTCGTGCTTGCCACTGACCACGAGCACGTTGGAGCCGATCCCGCGGATGTCGGCACCCATCTTGACCAGCATCCGCGCGAGGTCCTGGACGTGGGGCTCGCACGCGGCGTTGCCGATGATGGTCGTCCCGGGCGTCAGCGCGGCGGCCATCAGCGCGTTCTCGGTGGCCATCACCGACGGCTCGTCCATGAAGACCTCGCCGGCGCGCAGGCCGCCGCTGGGCGCCACGAGGACGATGTCGCGGCCGTGCTCGTAGGTCGCGCCCAGGGCGCGGAAGGCGTCGAGGTGAGGGTCCAGGCGCCGGCGGCCGATGACGTCGCCGCCGGGCGGCGGCATGTCGGCGTGGCCGAAGCGCGCCAGCAGCGGGCCCGCGAGCAGGAATGACGCGCGGATGCGCTCGGCGTGCTCACGATCGACCTGCGCCTCGCGGTCGACGCCCGCGGCGCAGATCACCACCTCGTTCTCGTCCTGCCACTCGGCCGTGGCCCCGAGGCCGCGCAGCACGCCCAGCATCGCCTCGACGTCGCGGATGCGCGGCACGTTGCGCACCAGGACCTCGTCGGTCGTCAGGACGGACGCGGCCAGGATCGGCAGCGCCGCGTTCTTGTTCCCGGCGGGCGTGACGGTGCCGCGCAGCGGCACGCCGCCGTCGATGACGAACTTCTCCATGACGTGAGGGGGCGCCGCGCCCGGGGGCGGGATCGGCGGCTCGGCTAGCCTAACAGCCATGTCCGTGCAGCTTTCGCGCGACGAGGCCTGGGACCTTCTCTCTGAATGGGTGCAGTCAGAGTCCCTGCGCCGCCATTGCCTGGCCGTGGAGGCCGCGATGCGCGCCTACGCGCGGCGCGGCGGCGAGGACGAGGAGCTGTGGGGCGTCGTCGGGCTCCTGCACGACATGGACTACGAGCGCCATCCCGACCTCGAGACCGGCCATCCGCGCGTGGCGCTGGCCGAGCTCGAGGCGCGCGACGTGGACCCCGTCGTGGTGCGCGCCATCGCCTCGCACGCCGACTTCCTCGGCGTCTCGCGCGACTCGCCGCTGGAGAAGACGCTCTTCGCCGTCGACGAGCTCAGCGGCTTCATCCTCGCCTGCGCCTACGTGCGGCCCGAGGGGATCCACGGGCTGACGCCCAAATCGGTCAAGAAGAAACTCAAGCAGGCCAGCTTCGCGGCGGCCGTCAACCGCGACGAGGTCCGCGCCGGCGCCGAGGAGCTCGGCGTGGACTTCGACGAGCACGTCGCCTTCGTCATCGCCGCGCTCGAGGAGCGCGCCGACGAGCTCGGCCTCCACGGCCGCGACGCCGCCAGCACCGGATAAGCGCCCCGGTGCCGGGCGTACAGCGCTTCGCCCGCGTCCTGCGGGTGCCGGACGTCGCGCGCCTGGTCGGCGCCGCGGTCCTCGCGCGGATGCCGATCGGGATCGACAGCCTGGCGACGGTCCTCTTCGTGCGCGCCGAGACCGGCTCGTTCGCGCGCGCCGGGCTGGTGGCGGCGGCCTTCGGCCTGGGCGTCGGCTGCTCGGCCCCCGTCCTCGGGCGGCTGATCGACCACCACGGGCATGCGCGGGTCATGCTGCCGCTGGCCGGTCTGCACGCGGCATCGCTGGGGGCGCTCGTGGCCTTCGGATTGGCGGGGGCGCCCACCGGCGCGCTGGTGGCGTGCGGTCTGGCGGCGGGGATCACCATCCCGCCGGTGGGGTCCGTGGTCCGGCCGCTGCTGGCGGGCCTGCTCGAGGACGACGGCGGCCTGCTGCCCACCGCCTACGCCCTGGACGGGATCGCCATCGAGGTGGTCTTCGTCACCGGTCCGCTGCTCACGGCGGCGATCGTCATCGTCGCCTCGCCGGCCGCGGCGCTCCTGGTCGCCTGCGGGTTCGTGATCCTCGGCACGATCGTCCTCGTCGTGTCGCCGGCCTCGCGCGCCTGGCGGCCCGACGCGGGCGACCACGAGCGTCATCTGCTCGGCGCGCTGACCTACGGCGGGCGCGAGCACACGTCGGCGCCGGGGCCGCGCTGGGTGCGCCTGGCCGTCCTCTTCCCGGTGTGCTCGATCCCGCTGCTGCTCGCGCCCTCGATCGCCGTGATGGCGCCCCTGGCCGTGATCGCGGGCCTGTGCCTGGCGCCCTACATGGCGGCCGCCAACCAGCTCGTGGGCGACGTCGCGCCCGCGGGCGCCGTCACCGAGGCCTTCGCGTGGCCGATCACCGCCATCGGCCTGGGCGCCGCCGGCGGCAGCGCCGCCGCGGGGGCGATCGCCCAGACGTGGGGCTGGCGCCCGGGGTTCGTGGCGGTGGTCGCGGCGGGGGCCGTCGCCGCGCTGATCGCCGTGGCAGGGCGGGCGACGGTGCGGGCGTAGCGGCGCTTCGCGAACTGCATCACCGAGGGAAAGGGGGTCCCGGCGCTCGGACGGTCCCCGGGGTGCGCAGTTGGTGCTGAGTTGGTGCGCAGTTCACGCGCGTTTCGCAACACGTTCCGCCGCGGGCATAGGAGGTGGGCCGGATTTTTCATCTGTGCGATGTATTTGCCGGCCCACCCCCTTCCTGGCGCTCTGCGAGGTGTTGCGAGATACGCGCGATGTGTGCCCCAAGGCGTGCGCCCCACGGAACCGCCCGCGCCCCGGCCGCGGCTGACTCCGTTCCCCTCGATGAGGCAGTTCAACGCCGCGCAGCGCCACACGCCCAAAGGGGACGACGACCGAGACCCGCCGCAGCGGCTCAACTCGGCGTCTGCCAGCGCCCCCCGGCCTTCGCCCACTGCAGCAGGTGGTCGACGCCGCAGAAGGCGTCGGCGATCCGGTGCTCGCCGCGGTGGCGGACGAGCAGGACGCGGCGGTCGCCCAGCGGGCCGCCGCAGTGCGCGCAGCGGCCCAGGCCGTCGTCGGGCTCGCCCGGCTGCAGGATCGTGCCGGGCTCCCAGTGGGCGCCCTGGATGGCCCAGGGCACGACGTGCTCGAGGCGGCAGAAGGCCGCCTTGCGCTCGCCCTCGGGCTCGGACGCGCGGAAGCCCTCGTCGATACCGACCTCAACCCCGCACCAGCTGCATGGGACGCCGTTCATCCTCGGGGGCAGAGCCTAGCCTCGCCGGCGGCGACCTTCCGGCTATCGTGGCGAGCCATGGCCGACGCGCTGAAGATCGTCGTGCTCGAGGGCGATGAGACCGGGCAGGAGCTGCTCGAGCAGGCCCTCCTCGTGCTCAGGCCCGAGGTCATCGGGATCGAGCTCGACCTCGAGCGCTACGACCTCTCGCTCGAGCGCCGCCGCGCGACCGGCAACGCGGTCGTCGTGGAGGCCGCGCGGGCGATGAGGGAGGCCGGCTACGGCGTCAAGGCCGCCACCGTGACGCCGGAGGGCAAGGACGACGTCGGCTCGCCCAACCGCATCCTGCGCGAGGAGGTCGACGGCAAGGTCATCATCCGCACCGGCCGCCGGATCCCGGGCGTGACCCCCATCGCCGGCATCCATCACCCGATCAGCGTGGTGCGGATGGCCGTCGAGGACGCCTACGGCGCCAAGCAGTGGCGCGAAGGCACCGAGGGCGCCCTCGACGAGGTCGCCTACCGCACCGAGAAGGTCACGCGCTCGACGTGCCGCGCCGTGGCCGAGTACGCCTTCCGCACGGCGCGCAAGATGGGCGGCAAGGTCTACGGCGGCCCGAAGTGGACCGTCTCTCCGGTCTACGAGGGGATGCTCAAGGAGGAGCTCGACGCGGCCGCCGAGCGCAATCCCGAGGTGCCCTACGAGCCGGTGCTGATCGACGCGACCTACGCGGGGCTCATCACCTCGCCGCCGGAGACGCCGCTCGTCATTCCCGCGCTCAACCGCGACGGCGACTGCCTCAGCGACCTCGTGATGCCGATGTTCGGCTCGATCGCCGGGGCCGAATCGGTCCTATTGGCCTTCGACGAGCAGTTCTCGACGCAGGTCGCCATGGCCGAGGCCCCCCACGGCACCGCCCCGGCCCTCCAGGGCAAGGACATCGCCAACCCGATGGCCATGATCCTGGCCGGCGGCGCCGTCCTGCACTACGCGGGCGTGCGCGGCCACCCTGGCGCCGAGCGAGCCTCGCGGGCGATCTACGAGTCCGTCCTCGAGGCGACCGCGGCCGGCGTCCGCACACCCGATCTGGGCGGCCACGCCACCACGTCGGGCTTCACCAGCGAGGTCGTCGCGCGCGTGCGCACGAAGATCGACGTCTGGTCCTCGCTGGGCACCACGGTGTAGCCGCGGGGCCGCTGCAAGTTCGCTTGCAGCACCCCCCTTCCGTCCGACGCCCGGCCTAGGTTCACGAACACATGTTCTCCCCTGTCTCGAACCCCCGGCCGGCCTCGTCCTCCTGGCGAGCGACCGTCCGGCGCGCCGTCGACCTGGCCGTCGCCTTCGCCACGCTCGAGAGCTGCACCACCGCTCGCGACCTCTGGTCGGGCGGCTCGGTCGCGGCCTCCTCGAGCGCGAGCCCGCACGGTCCCGTCGACGTCCCCACGCCCCATCCGCACCGCGCGCCCCTGAGCGCCCAGGTGCGGCCCGGGCGTGCCGGGACGGTCCCCGCGCGGACCCATTGCTGCGTCACGCCCCACCGGGCACCTTCGCGGCACCGCAGCGCGCATCGCTTCGTGCGCTGACCGGCCTGGGAGGGCCGCCAAGAACGATCCGGGCCGCCGATGGGGAGCGGCCCGTGGTCGTTCACGGGTGCGTGCCCTGGGCCAGCGCCTCGTACTCCGCGCCCGGAAGCCCCCGGTAGTCCCACGGCCCGGCGTACGC
>CAWDWM010000005.1:0-548395 GCA_963806015.1 uncultured Actinomycetes bacterium
CATGCCGATCTTCTCCATGACCCGGATCGAACCCGGATTGTCGAGCAGCGAGTGCGCGTAGACGCGCGTGATGCCCGGGCGGGCGAAGGCGTCGCGCAGCAGCGCCGCGGCGCCCTCGGTGGCGTAGCCCTCGCCCCAGGCGTCGGGGTGCAGCCGGTAGCCGAGCTCGCGCTCGGCCGGACGGCCAGCGGACTCCTCGAACTGAAACCACCCGACCAGGACCGCGGTCTGGCGCTCGACCGCCGCGAGGAAGCCCCGGTGGCCGACGAGCCGGCGCTCGTACGCGAGCGCGGCGGCGGGTCCTCGGGAATGTGCTCGCCGAACGGGTCGATGGCGGCGCGGATCTCGGGGCGGGCGTCGAGCTGCGCCAGCGCCTCGACGTCATCCTCGGCGATCGGGCGCAGCTCCAGGCGTGCCGTCTGCACGGGCGCGAGCGTACCGCGGCCCGCGGCCGAACCCTCCGCCGCGAGTGCCCAGAACGGCCGCGAGTGCCCAGAACGCAGAACGGGCCGCCCGAGGGGCGGCCCGTTCCAACAAATAACCGGCGGCGTCCTACTCTCCCGGGCCCTTGCGGGCCAAGTACCATCGGCGCTGAGGGGCTTAACTGCTCTGTTCGGAATGGGAAGAGGTGTTTCCCCCTCGCCATGACCACCGGAATCTTGCGAGACCACGCCCTCCCGGAGGCCCTTCAAAACCGCACAGTGCCACACTGGGTACCACAATAAAAATACCGTCAAGCCCTCGGACCATTAGTACCGGTCTCCTTCGCACATCACTGTGCTTCCAGATCCGGCCTATCAACCTGGTGGTCTACCAGGGTCCTTACTCCCTCAAGGGGATGGGAGAGCTCATCTCGAGGCCGGCTTCCCGCTTAGATGCTTTCAGCGGTTATCCGATCCACACGTAGCTAACCTGCGGTGCCCTTGGCAGGACAACAGATACACCAGAGGTGCGTTCATCCCGGTCCTCTCGTACTAGGGACAAATCCTCTCAACTCTCCAACGCCCACGGCAGATAGGGACCGAACTGTCTCACGACGTTCTGAACCCAGCTCGCGTGCCGCTTTAATGGGCGAACAGCCCAACCCTTGGGACCTACTTCAGCCCCAGGATGCGACGAGCCGACATCGAGGTGCCAAACCGGGCCGTCGATGTGGACTCTTGGGCCCGATAAGCCTGTTATCCCCGGAGTACCTTTTATCCGTTGAGCGACGGCACTTCCACTTGCTACCGCCGGATCACTAAGACCTGCTTTCGCACCTGCTCGACACGTCTGTCTCGCAGTCAAGCTCCCTTACTGCCTTTACACTCTACGCACGATTTCCAACCGTACTGAGGGAACCTTTGTGCGCCTCCGTTACATTTTGGGAGGCGACCGCCCCAGTCAAACTACCCGCCTGGCACTGTTCACCGCCCGGATATACGGCGCGGTGTTAGAAATCCAATACACCAAGGGTGGTATCTCAAGGTTGGCTCCACGCAAGCCGCAGCCTGCGCTTCAAAGCCTCCCACCTATCCTGAGCGAGATGCACCGAATCCCAATACCAAGTTGTAGTAAAGGTTCACGGGGTCTTTCCGTCTAGCCGCGGGTACTCGGCATCTTCACCGAGACTGCAATTTCACCGAGCCCCTCGTTGAGACAGCGTCCAAGTCGTTACGCCATTCGTGCAGGTCGGAACTTACCCGACAAGGAATTTCGCTACCTTAGGACCGTTATAGTTACGGCCGCCGTTTACCGGGGCTTAGCTTCAGTGCTTCGGGTCGAGCCCTAACACCTCCACGTAACCTTCCGGCACCGGGCAGGCGTCAGCCCCTATACGTCGTCTTTCGACTTAGCAGAGACCTGTGTTTTTGGTAAACAGTCGCTTGGACCTATTCACTGCGGCCCCCTCGGGCTCCGCCGGCAAGCGGCTTCACCCTACTGGGGCGCCCCTTCTCCCGAAGTTACGGGGCAATTTTGCCGAGTTCCTTAACGAGGGTTATCTCGATCACCTTAGTATTCTCTACTTGCCCACCTGTGTCGGTTTTGGTACGGGCACGCGCTTCCTCCCTAGGAGCTTTTCTAGGAGGCATGGCGTCAGGGACTCGCCGGCTCATGAGCCAGCTGGCATCGCACCTCGGGTTAATGCGGCCCCGGATTTGCCAGGGGCCACCCCTACATGCTTACCCCAGGACAACCATCGCCTGGGCTCCCTTAGCCTTCCTCGTCCCTCCATCGGTCAAACGGATGCGACGTGGTACAGGAATATCAACCTGTTGGCCATCGACTACGCCTTTCGGCCTCGCCTTAGGTCCCGACTAACCCTGAGCAGACGAACTTTACTCAGGAATCCTTGGGCAATCGGCGGAGGGGATTCTCACCCCTCTTTCGTTACTCATGCCGGCATTCTCACTTCCCACGCCTCCACGGCTGGCTTACGCCGCCGCTTCACTGGCGAGGGAACGCTCTCCTACCGCGCGATCGGTCCGAAGACCTCACGCACCCGCAGCTTCGGCAGCATGCTTGAGCCCCGTTGAATTGTCCGCGCCCGAACACTTGACCAGTGAGCTGTTACGCACTCTTTCAAGGGTGGCTGCCTCTAAGCCAACCTCCTGGTTGTCTATGCACTCGGACATCGTTTCCCACTTAGCATGCATTTAGGGGCCTTAGCTGGCGGTCTGGGCTGTTTCCCTTTTGACGCTGAAGTTTATCCCCCAGCAACTGACTCCCGAGGTAGACGTAGTGGTCTTCGGAGTTTGCCTGAAGTCGGTAACCTGGTAGGGCCCCTAATCCAAACAGTGCTCTACGGCCAAAACGCAATTTACTCGAGGCTATACCTAAATATATTTCGGAGAGAACCAGATATCACTGAGCTTGATTAGCCTTTCACTCCGACCCACAGGTCATCCGCCCAGTTTTCAACCTAGGTCGGTTCGGCCCTCCACGAGGTCTTACCCCCGCTTCAGCCTGCCCATGGGTAGCTCGCTCAGTTTCGGGTCTACCGCCTACGACTCTGTCGCCCTATTAGGACTCGCTTTCGCTACGGCTCCGCTCATCGCTTAACCTTGCCGCAGACGCGTAACTCGCCGGCTCGTTATGCAAAAAGCACGCGGTCACAGGACAAGCCTGCTCCCACCGCTTGTAGGCACGCGGTTTCAGGTACTATTTCACTCCCCTTCCGGGGTACTTTTCACCTTTCCCTCACGGTACTAGTCCGCTATCGGTCACCTAGGAGTACTTAGCCTTGGAGGGTGGTCCCCCCAGATTCAGTCCGCGTTTCACGGGTGCGGACCTACTCAGGAACAACTGACGGAAGGCCAAGAGGTTTCGTCTACGGGACGATTGCCCTCTTTGGTGCGTGGTTCCACACGCTTCGACTACCACTTGGCTTTGTAACTTCCGCCGAGCCGGCCACGGCTCGGAACAGCTGCCCTACAACCCCCGGTACGCAACGCGTGGCCGCTTACACGCACCGGGTTTGGGCTGGATCCCCTTTCGCTCGCCACTACTCAGGGAGTCTCGGTTGATTTCCTTTCCTCGGGGTACTGAGATGTTTCACTTCCCCCGCTTGTCTCCTCCCGGCCTATGTGTTCAGCCGGGGGTAACGCCGCATTACCGGCGCTGGGTTTCCCCATTCGGGAATCCACGGATCAAAGGCCGTTCAACGCCTCACCGTGGCTTATCGCAGTCGTCCACGCCCTTCATCGACTCTAGGTGCCAAGGCATCCACCATGTGCCCTTACTATCTTGACGGTGATCGGACCGAACCCGCCAGGGTTCGGCCGGTGATACCCGTTGTCACCCGCGCTTATCGAGTACGGGTGACATGTGGCTACTGTGCAGTTTTCAAGGGCCGTCCGAGAAGGCTACGCGCGCGTACGCCGGCACGGTGGCCGGCGACGGGCGACGCGGTCTCTCAAAACTCAACAGCATGCACGGGCTCGAGCTCGGCGGTATGCCTCGCTGGCCCGGCCAGGTTCGGTCGACATGCTAGGCCGCACGGTCGGAGTGCCGACCCTGCCTGATCGCTCGCGACCGAAGTGGCGAGCGGGGCGGGCGGCGCCGTGCCGTACGGGCACCATTTTGGTGCTCCCTAGAAAGGAGGTGATCCAGCCGCACCTTCCGGTACGGCTACCTTGTTACGACTTCACCCCAGTCACGAGCCCCACCTTCGACGGCTCCCTCCCTTGCGGGTTAGGCCACCGGCTTCGGGTGTTGCTCACTCCCGTGGTGTGACGGGCGGTGTGTACAAGACCCGGGAACGTATTCACCGCGGCGATGCTGATCCGCGATTACTAGCAACTCCACCTTCATGCAGGCGAGTTTCAGCCTGCAATCCGAACCGAGACGCGCTTTGAGGGATTCGCTCCACCTCGCGGTATCGCAGCCCTCTGTACGCGCCAATGTAGCACGTGTGTAGCCCTGAACATAAGGGGCATGATGACTTGACGTCATCCCCACCTTCCTCCGGTTTGTCACCGGCAGTCTCGCATGAGTCCCCAACTAAATGCTGGCAACATACGACGGGGGTTGCGCTCGTTGCGGGACTTAACCCAACATCTCACGACACGAGCTGACGACAGCCATGCACCACCTGTGAACCTGCCCCGAAGGGAAGCCCTGTTTCCAGGGCGGTCAGGCACATGTCAAGCCCAGGTAAGGTTCTTCGCGTTGCGTCGAATTAAACCACATGCTCCGCTGCTTGTGCGGGTCCCCGTCAATTCCTTTGAGTTTTAGCCTTGCGGCCGTACTCCCCAGGCGGGGCACTTAATGCGTTAGCTTCGGCACGGAGGGAGTCGACACCCCCCACACCTAGTGCCCATCGTTTACAGCGTGGACTACCAGGGTATCTAATCCTGTTTGCTCCCCACGCTTTCGCGTCTCAGCGTCAGTCACGTCCCAGAGTGCTGCCTTCGCCATTGGTGTTCCTCCTGATATCTGCGCATTTCACCGCTACACCAGGAATTCCACACTCCTCTTCCGGACTCGAGCCCGACAGTATCCACCGGCATCCCAGGGTTGAGCCCTGGACTTTCACAGCGGACTTATCGGGCCGCCTACACGCTCTTTACGCCCAATGATTCCGGACAACGCTTGCCCCCTACGTATTACCGCGGCTGCTGGCACGTAGTTAGCCGGGGCTTCTTGTGAAGGTACCGTCACTCCATCCGGCTATTCACCGGAAGAGCTTCGTCCCAACTGAAAGCGGTTTACAACCCGAAGGCCGTCTTCCCGCACGCGGCGTTGCTGCGTCACGCTTTCGCGCATTGCGCAAGATTCCCCACTGCTGCCTCCCGTAGGAGTCTGGGCCGTGTCTCAGTCCCAGTGTGGCTGATCGTCCTCTCAGACCAGCTACCCATCGAAGCCTTGGTGAGCCGTTACCTCACCAACAAGCTAATGGGCCGCGGGCCCATCCCGATGCGGAGGCCGAAGCTTCCTTTCCTCAAGCCACTCATGTGGCAGGAGCTCATCTGGTATTAGCCCGAGTTTCCTCGGGTTGTCCCAGTCATCGGGGCAGGTTACCCACGTGTTACTCACCCGTTCGCGGCTTTGCCCCAGGGCAAGCCCTGGTTCGTCGCTCCACTTGCATGTGTTAAGCACGCCGCCAGCGTTCGTCCTGAGCCAGGATCAAACTCTCCGTGAAGAACTGCATTTGGGCACGGACCCGAAGGCCCACACCCGTCACGTAGAGCTGTCATGGATCTTTGTGCGGCACCGAGTACACCGTGGCGCCGCGATCTATGACGGGTCAATTCTCAGGTCCACCGAGCCCGGCTGGGATCGGTGGATCGAACCTGGACGCACACCGGGTCGAAATTCGACCCAAGTGCGCATGCTGTTGAGTTTTCAAAGACCGCCGCGCCCTGTCGGGAAGGGGATTCCTTCTCAAGAGACGCGACCGGACGCACGCAGCGACCGGCGCGACCGCCCAGTATAGCGCGCCATCCGCGATCCCTCCAAGAGGTCTCGACGTCGGCGCGGCCCGAGCAGCCGCGGAACTGTAGCGCATCTCAGGACAGGACCTGGACCGAGACGATCCGCTCGCGCGGACGGTCGTCGAAGTCCAGCAGGACGACCTGCTGCCAGGTGCCCAGGCCGAGCTCGCCGCCCACGATCGGGATCGTCTCGCTGGGCCCGATCAGGGCCGCGCGCAGGTGGCTGTGGGCGTTCGTGTCGTGGTTGAGCGCGTTGTGGCGGTACTCGCCCTCGGGCGCGATCAGGCGGTCCAGCAGGGCCTGGAGGTCCTCCACCGCGCCGGGCTCGTACTCGATCGTCGTCACGCCGACCGTGGCGCCCACCGCGAACACGGCCGCCACTCCCGACTGCGACGCCGGAGCGCTCCACCACCGACCGCACGCCCTCGGTGAGGTCGACCACCGCGCCGTCGCCGGCGGTCTCCAGGCGCAGCAGGCCGGTGTGGACGGCCATCCTCGGCGGCCCTCAGCTCACCCGCAGGCGGCGGAAGTGGCGCTTGCCGACCTGCAGCACCGCCCCGTCGAGGCGCTCGCGCGGCAGGTCGAGGTCCTCGCCCGCCAGCGGCTCGCCGTCGAGCTTGACGCCGCCCTGGGCCAGCATCCGCCGGGCGTCCGAGCGCGACATGCCGAAGCCGTCGGCGATCGCCGCGGGCAGGTGGACCGTGCCGTTGGCGGCGGCCACCGCGAGCTCCTCGATCTCCTCGGGCGCCGCGCGCTGGACGTGGACGCGCTCGAACTGCGACGGCGGCCGCCTGCGCCGCCTCGGCGCCGTGGAAGCGCTCCACCAGCGCCCGCGCCAGCGCGTGCTTGGCATCGCGCGGCGAGGTCCCGGCCGGCGGGCGCTCGACGGCGAGCAGCGCGAACCACGTGTCCATCGCCTCGTCGGGCAGCGACAGCGTGCGCCCGTACATCTCGGCCGGCGCCTCGGTGATGCCGATGTGGTTGCCCAGCGACTTCGACATCTTCTCCACGCCGTCCACGCCCGGGCAGGATCGGCATGGTCAGCACCGCCTGCTCGGGCTGGCCGTAGGCGCGCTGGACGTCGCGCGCGAGCAGCAGGTTGAAGGTCTGGTCCGTGCCGCCCAGCTCGACGTCGGAGCGCACGGCGACCGAGTCGTAGCCCTGCATGAGCGGATAGAGCAGCTCGAGGATCGAGATCGGGGCCTGCGCCGCCCAGCGCTTGGCGAAGTCGTCGCGCTCGAGCAGCTGGGCGACGGTCGTCGTGCGGGCCAGGCGGAAGAGGTCCTCCATGCTCATGTCGAGCCACTCGGAGTTGAAGCGGACCTCGAGCAGCTCGGGATCGTCGAGGAGGACCTGGAAGGCCTGCTCCTGGTAGGTGCGGGCGTTGGCGTCGATCTCCTCGCCCGAGAGCACCGGGCGCGTCGCCGTGCGGCCGCTCGGATCGCCGACGCGCGCGGTGTAGTCGCCCACGATCAGGACCACGCGGTGGCCCAGGTCCTGGAACTCGCGCAGCTTCTGCAGCACGACCGTGTGGCCGAGGTGGATGTCGGGCGCCGTCGGGTCGAGCCCGAGCTTGGCCCGCAGCTGGCGGCCCTCGCGCCGCGGCGGCCTCCAGCCGGCCCTGCAGGCCTCCCGCGGGCAGCGACTCGGCGGCGTTGCGCGCCAGGAAGGCGGCGTCCTCAGCGGGGGTTCCCATCGCGGGGCAATGCTAGTGTTGAGCGCCGTCGCGACGCCCTGCGCCGCCTGGTCGCGACCACCCCGCAGCGGCGCGTCACGCCGCGTAGCCCCCCGCCGCATGAGCGTCGAGTACGGATCGAACATCACGCCGCTGTTCGGCGATCACGAGCCGCCGGAGCCACCCGCCGGCGCGTTCGCCCGCGCGTCAAGAAGCGCCGGCTGCTGGCCATCTTCCTGCCGCTCGGCATCCTGGCCATCGTCTCGACGCTGTTCGGGATGATGATGGCCGTCGCGTCGGACCTGCCGGACCTCGAGAACCGCAAGGAGTACCAGGACGCGCGCAACTCCGACGCTCCTGGACTCCCAGGGCCAGACGCTCGGCGTCCTGACCAACAACCAGAGCCGCGTGCTCGTGCGCTACGAGGACATCTCGTCGTACATGAGCAACGCGATCATCGCCATCGAGGACCGCCGCTTCTACGAGAACTCGGGCGTCGACGTGCGAGGCATCGGCCGCGCGCTCGTGCAGGACGTGCTCAGCCGCAAGGCGGCGCAGGGCGGCTCGACCATCGCCCAGCAGTTCGTCAAGAACGCCCTGCGCGCGCAGTCCGACCGCACCGTGTTCCAGAAGATGCGCGAGGCGGCGCTCGCCTATCACCTCACGCGCAAGTGGCCCAAGAGCAAGATCCTCACGCAGTACCTGAACTCGATCTACTTCGGCAACGGCGCCTACGGCGTCGAGTCGGCGGCGCGTACCTACTTCGGCAACCAGCCCGACCACCAGGACTGCGGCACGCGCACGCACCTGTGCGTCAAGGAGCTCAAGCCCGAGGAGGCCGCGCTGATCGCCGGCGTCGTGGCCAACCCGACGGCCTACGACCCCGTCGCCCACCCGCAGGCGGCCCTCGCGCGGCGCAACCTCGTGCTCAAGGACATGTTCGACCAGGGCCTGCTGCCGCGCGCGAGTACCGCAGCGCCCGCATCGAGGCGCTTCCGGCCCCCGTCGACATCAAGCCGCCGACCGTGCGGACCAAGGCGCCGTACTTCACGACCTGGATGCGCCAGCAGCTCGTCGACCAGTTCGGCGCCCGCAAGGCGTTCGAGGGCGGGCTGAAGGTGAAGACCACGCTCGACCTCAAGCTCCAGGACGCGGCCGAGAAGGCGGTCAACAACTACCTCCCCAATGCCAACGGGCCATCCGCGGCCGTCGTCGCCATCGACAACCAGACCGGCGCGGTGCGGGCGATGGTCGGCGGGCGCGACTACGCCACGCGGCCGTTCAACCTCGCCACCCAGGGGCAGCGCCAGCCGGGCTCGGCGATCAAGCCGTTCATCCTCGCCTCCGCCCTGAAGAAGGGCTACGCGCCGGGGTCGCTGTGGCCGTCGCGCAAGCGCATCTTCACCGTGCCCGGCACCAAGGGGCACGAGAAGTTCGTCGTCAACAACTTCGAGAGCAAGTACGCGGGCTCGCAGACGCTCGCCGGGGGCCTCACCTACTCCGACAACGCCGTCTTCTCGGCGGTCGGCATCTCGGTGGGCACGAAGAAGATCGCGAGCCTGGCGGAGCGGATGGGCATCCGCACGCCGGTCTCCACCAACTACGCGATGACCCTCGGTGGCCTGCATCAGGGCGTCACGCCGCTCGACATGGCCCACGCGTACGAGACCTTCATCGAGCACGGCCGGCGCATCGGCGGCACGCTCGGCGCCGGCGACGACGGCCCGGTCGGGATCGACGAGGTGCTCGCGCCGAACGACAAGGTGCTCAAGCAGAACCATCGAACGTCCACGCCGGTGCTCGAGCACAACATCGCCGACCAGACCGTCGGGATCATGACCACGGTCATCTCGCAGGGGACCGGGCGCCGCGCGGCGCTCGGCCCGGGCAAGTTCGCGGCCGGCAAGACCGGCACCACCGAGAACAGCGGCGACGCGTGGTTCGTGGGCTTCAACGAGCGCTGGACCGTGGCCGTGTGGGTCGGCTACGCGGACAAGCTCAAGCCGATGCTCACCGAGTTCGCCGGCGCGCCGGTCGAGGGCGGCACCTACCCCGCGCTCATCTGGCACGACTTCATGGTCCAGGCCAACGCGATCGCGGACGACCGCAACGCCAAGGACCGCGAGCGCAAGGGGCTTCCGCCCAAGCCGCCCGAGGACACGCAGACCACGACCACCCCGGCGCCCGTCATCCCGACCAAGCCGGCGCCGGTGCCCGAGGGCGGCGCCAGCGCGCCGCCCGCCCCGCAGACCCCGACGGCACCGAAGACCGGCACCGCCGGCGGCGGCGCGACCGGCACGGGCACGGGCACGGCGACCCAGCCGCCGGCCCAGACCACCACGCAGCCGCCCGCCGCGGGCGCCACCGGCGGTACGGGCGCCAGCGGCGGCGCCAGCGCGCCCCCGTAAGCCCGGCCGCCTGATCGCGGTCAGGCGGCGCTGCGCGCGCCCGCGCGCGGCGGCCACGGCCGCGACACGTAGCGGTTGCCCCGGGCGCAGAAGCGCCAGTCGAGGTCGACGGCCTTCGTGATCCCGATGCGCCGGCCGACATCGAGCGCCGGCGCCTCCCAGCCGGGCGCGCGGGGCTCGATCCGGATCGGCCCGTCGAGCAGCGAGCTGCGGTTGAGCTCGAGGCCGATGCCGAGCGCCTGCGTGAGCTTGCCCGGCCCGTTGCACAGCTCCTCGTCACGCGCGACGCGCCGGCGCGCGCGCATCACCTCGATGCCGTCGAGCGGCTGCAGCGCGCGGATGAGGACCGCGGCGCCCGAGTCGACGTGGTCGCAGACCGCGTTCAGCAGCGCGTGGATGCCATAGGAGCGATAGACGTAGGCGATCGCGGGCGGCCCGAACAGCGGCTCGGTGCGAGCCGTCAACCCCGCCCACGCGTGCGAGGCGGGCTCGGAGCGGTGGTAGGCCTCGGTCTCGACGATGACGCCCGCGGTGTCGCCGTGGCGCACGACGCAGCCGATGAGGTCGGGAGCGACCTCGAGCACGGGGCGGTCATAGAACGCGAGGTCGATCACAGCAGCGCGCGGGCACGCTCCAGCTGCTCGCGGACCCGCGCGAGCGCCGTCCCGCCCTCGCTGACCTTCGACTCCAGCCACGACGAGCGCTCGAGCACCTGCGCGGCGTCCTCGCCCAGCGCGGGCACCGCCACCTCGGCCAGCGGCCGGCCCGATTCGACGGCCTCGCGAACCAGCCCGGCGACGACGCCGTGCGCCTCACGGAACGGCGTGCCGCGCTTGACCAGCAGGTCGGCCAGGTCGGTCGCGGCGATGAGCTCGTCGGCGGCGGCCGCGGCCATCCGCTCGCGGCCGAAGCGCGCCCCGGCGATCATGCCGGTGGCGGCGGCGAGGCACAGCCCGAGCGTGTCGGCCGCGTCGAAGAGGTGCTCCTTGTCCTCTTGGAGATCCTTGTTGTAGGTCAGCGGGAGCGCGTGCATGACGCCGTGCAGCGCCGCGAGGTGCGCGACGATCCGCGGCGCCTTGGCCCGCAGCAGCTCGGCGGCATCGGGGTTCTTCTTCTGGGGCATGATCGACGAGCCGCTCGTCCAGGCGTCGGGCAGCTCGACGAAGCCGAACTCCTCGGTGGACCACAGCACGAGCTCGCCACCCAGGCGCGAGAGGTGCGTCGCGCAGGTGGCGGCGGCGCCCAGGTAGTCCAGGACGTAGTCGCGGTTGGAGACGGCGTCGATCGAGTTGGGCGCGACGCGCTCGAAGCCGAGCTCGGCGGCGACGGCGCCCCGGTCGGTGTCGAAGTTGACGCCCGCCAGCGCACCGGCGCCCAGCGGGAGCGCCGCCGTCTGCGCGGCGGCGAAGCGCAGGCGCGCGCGGTCGCGCTCGAGCATCCACACGTAGGCCAGCAGGTGATGGCTCAGATAGACCGGCTGGGCGCGCTGCAGGTGGGTGTAGCCCGGCAGCGGCCAGTCGAGGTGGCGCTCCGCGGCGTCGATCAGCGCGGCCATGAGCGCGGTGACCGCATCGACCCCCGACAGGGCCACCTCGCGGGTGAAGAGCGCGACGTCGGTCGCCACCTGGTCGTTGCGCGAGCGCGCGGTGTGCAGCCGGCCGCCGACCGCCCCCGCCAGCTCGGTGAGCCGCCGCTCGACGGCCATGTGGATGTCCTCGTCGTCGGGCGCGAACGGGAACGTCCCCGCCCGCAACTCGGCCTCGACGGCGTCGAGCCCGGCGAGCAGCGCGTCGCGGTCCTGCGCCGAGACGATCCCCTGCGCGGCGAGCATGCGCGCGTGGGCGCGCGACTGCGCGATGTCGTGGGGCCACAGGCGCCGGTCGAAGCCGATCGACGCGTTCAGGGCCTGGAAGGCGGGGTCCTGGGGCTCGCGGAAGCGCGACACGAAGGCGGCGCAGCTTACGCGGCGCTCAGACCATCGGCGATCTGGGCGACCTGGGTGGCGAGGGCGAACCCGAGCAGGTAGAGCGTGATCGCCCACCCCAGCCACGCGCCCGTGCCGGAGCGGTGGAAGCGCCGGTCGCGATCGCGCCAGTCCTCGAGCGCCACCGGCACGAAGCAGAGCAGGCCGAGCGCCATGAGCACCCACGGCGACCAGCCCGTGATCAGGTATTGCGCATCGAGGTGGAACTCGCTCGCGATGTCGCCGATCACGCGGTGCCAGAGCACGATCGGCAGCGCCACGGCACCGACGAAGCCCACGGCGCCGACCCGCCGCGCCCGGCGGCGGCGCGCGCGCTCCGCGTCGGCTCGCAGGCTCGCCATGTCCCGATTATGGAGCCTGACCGACCGCCTCCGCCAGTGCGCCGGCCACCCGCTGCACCTGGCCCTCGGTCATGGCCGGGAAGAACGGCAGCGCGACCGACCGCGCGGCGATGTCCTCGCAGACCGGGAACTCGCCCTCGCGATGGCCGAAGCGCTTGCGGTAGAAGCTCATGAGGTGGATGGCCGGCAGGTAGGGCTTGCACTGCACGCCGCGGGCGCGCAGGGCATGGATGACCTCGTCGCGGTCGCGCCCGCGTGGCACCTGCACCACGAACACGAACCACCCGCGGCGCTCGCCACCGGCGTCCGGGCACGGCAGCCCGAGGCCCTCGAGGTCCGCCAGCGCCTCGCGGTAGGACTGCGCCACGCGCGCGCGGTCGGCGAGCATGCCGTCCAGCCGGGCGAGCTGGACCGAGCCGATGGCGCAGGCGATGTCGGTGAGGCGGTAGTTGAAGCCCAGGCGGTCGTGGTCGAGCCAGCCCATGTCGGGCGCCCGGCCCTGGTTGCGCTCGGAGTCGATGCGCGCCTTGAGCGCCGCGTCGCCGACGGCGACCATCCCGCCCTCGCCGGTGGTCAGCTGCTTGTTGGCGTAGAAGCCGAACGCCGCGGGATGCCCGCGCGCGCCGACGCGCACGCCGTCGTCGTGCACGGCGCCCAACGCCTCGCAGGCGTCCTCGACGATCGGCAGGCCCATGCCCTCGAAGGTGGGTAGATCGGCCGGGTAGCCGAAGATGTGCACGGGCAGCAGCGCGCTCGTGCGCGCGGTGATGGCCGCGCCCGCGGCAGCGGGATCGAGGTTCAGGGTCCGCGCGTCGATGTCGGCGAACACCGGGCGCGCGCGCTCGAAGAGCACGGCGTTGGCGCTGGCCACGAACGAGAAGGGCGAGGTCACGACCTCGTCGCCCTCCGCGACGCCGACGGCGCGCAGGGCGAGGTGCAGCCCGGCCGTCCCGCTGGACACCGCGCACGCGTGCTCGGCGCCCAGCCACGCGGCGAACGCGTCCTCGAAGGCGGGCACGCGCGGGCCCAGCGAGAGCTGGCCCGAGCGCAGCACCTCGATGACCGCCGCCTCCTCCTCGGGCCCGAGGACCGGCTGGGCCAGCGGGATGACCTCGGTGGCGGCCTCGCTCACGCGGCGTCCGTCGGTGTCGCCTGCACGGCCCGTCCACCCCGGCGCCCCGGCTGCTCGGCATAGGCCAGCGAGTCGACGAGCGCCTCCCACGAGGCGGCGATGATGTTCTGGTGGACCCCGATCGACCCCCATATGTCGCGCCCGTCGGAGGCGTCGATGAGCACCCGCGTCGTTGCTCCCGTGCCGTGGTCCTCGTCGAGGATGCGCACCTTGTAGTTGACGAGCTCGATGTCCTTGAGGTGCGGATGGATCTCGCCAATCGCGTCGCGCAGGGCCGCGTCGAGCGCGTTGACGGGGCCGTTCCCCTCCGCCGTCCGCACGTAGCGCTCGCCGTCGGGTGGGGGGGTCCAAATCTTGATGGTCGCCTCGGTCTCGACCTTGCCGTCGGCGCGCTGCTCGACGATCACGCGCCAGGACTCCAGGCGGAAGAGCGCCTCGTAGTTGCCGGACTCGCGGCGCAGGAGCAGGTCGAACGAGCCGTCGGCGGCCTCGAACTGGTAGCCGCCGTGCTCGAGCAGCTTGACGCGGTCGATGACGCGCTGGGCGGCATCGTCGTCGAGGTCGAGCCCGGCGGCCGCTGCCCGCTCGGCCACCGTGTGGCGCCCGGCGAGCTCTGAGATCAGCAGCTCGCGCGTGTTGCCGACCAGCGCGGGCTCGATGTGCTCGAAGGTCGCGCTGTCGGCGCGGACGCCGGCGACGTGGAGCCCTCCCTTGTGGGCGAAGGCGTCGCGCCCGACGTAGGCCTGGGCGCGGTTGGGCGGGCGGTTGAGCAGCTCGTCGACGAAGTGCGCGGCCTCGGTGAGGTGCGCGAGCTGCTCGTCGGACAGCACCGGCCGGCCCATCTTCAGCTGCAGGTTGGCGATGATCGAGACGAGGTTGGCGTTGCCGGTGCGCTCGCCGACGCCGTTCATCGTCGCCTGGACCTGGCGCGCGCCCACCTCGACGGCCGCCAGCGTGTTGGCCACGCCGCACTCGGCGTCGTTGTGGCAGTGGATGGCCACGCGGACGCGGTCGCCGACGGCGGCGACCACGGCGGCCGTCGCCTCGGCGATCTGCGGCGGCAGCGACGAGCCGTTGGTGTCGCACAGGGCGACCGTCTCGGCCCCCGCGCCGGCGGCCGCCCGCAGGCAGTCCAGCGCGTAGCCGGCGTCGTCGCGATAGCCGTCGAAGAAGTGCTCGGCGTCGTAGACGACGCGCTTGCCCGCACCGACGAGGAAGGCGACCGACTCGGCGATCATGGCCAGGTTCTCGGCCCGGTCGACCCGCACCACCTTCTCGAGGTGCAGCGCCCAGGTCTTGCCCACGATGGTGCACACCGGCGCGAAGCACTCGGCCAGCACGCGCAGGCCCTCGTCGTCGGCGGCGGCCAGGCCGCGCCGGCGCGTCATGCCGAAGGCGGCGATGTCGGCGTGCTCGAAGCGCTCGTGGGCCAGCAGCTCGAAGAGCTCGAGCTCCTTGGGGTTCGAGGACGGGAAGCCCGCCTCGATGAGGTGGACGCCGAGCTCGTCGAGCTTGCGCGCGACGCGCACCTTCTCGGCCGCCGACAGCGTCAGGCCGGGGCCCTGCATGCCGTCGCGCAATGTGGCGTCGTAGAGCTGGATGTCGGACACGGCGGGGGTTCCTTTCGATGGCGGGCGGGCGAACGGGGAGCGGCGGCGCGTGTGGCGCGCGCCGCTACCGAATTCGCCGCCCGCCTCCGCTCATGCGACCTGCTCGCGGACCGGAACCGGGTCGAGCCACTCGCGGTAGCGCTCGGTGCGCCCGTGCAGGGCGTCCTCGAAGCCAGTCTGCACCGCGCGCGTGATCTCGCCGGGCTTGCCGGTCCCCACGGCGTGGTCGTCGACCTCGCGCACGGGCACGAGCTCGGCGGCGGTGCCGGTCATGAACACCTCGTCGGCCAGATAGAGCTCGGCGCGCGCGATGTTGCGCTCGATGACCTCGAAGCCGAGGTCGCGCGCGATCTGCATGCACGACTTGCGGTTGATGCCGTCGAGGATCCCCGCCGTCTGCGGTGGCGTGAAGATCGTCCCCTCGCGGACCATGAAGATGTTCTCGCCCGAGCCTTCGCAGACGAAGCCGTGGTCGTCGAGGAGGATGGCCTCCTCGTAGCCGGCCTTGTGGGACTCGATCTTGGCCAGGATCGAGTTCAGGTACTGCCCCGAGGCCTTGGCGTGCGGGATCAGCGAGTCGCTGCTGATCCGCCGCCAGGACGAGACCTTGGCCCGGATGCCGTCGCGCTTGCCCTCCTCGCCGAGGTAGGCGGGCCACTGCCACGTGGCGATCGTCACGTCGACCGGCGCGTCGAGCGGGAAGAGCCCCATCGTCCCGTACCCGCGGAAGACGATCGGGCGGATGTAGCAGGCGCGGAAGTTGTTGCGGCCGATGAGCTCGAGCGTGGCCTGGCGCAGCTGCTCGCGCTCGAAGGGGATCGGCATGTAATAGAGCTCGGCCGACTTGTAGAGGCGGTCGAGATGGTCGGCGTGGCGGAAGACCGCGGGGCCGATCTCGGTGTCGTAGCAGCGCACGCCCTCGAAGACGCCCGTGCCGTAGTGCAGGCCGTGCGTGAGTACGTGGACCTTCGCGTCCTCCCAGGCGACGAACTCCCCGTTCATCCAGATGAGGTCCGCTTGCTCCACGTCGTGCTCCTTGCTCAGTCGAGGTGCGCGAGCACTGCCTGCGTCGCCTCGGCCGTGCTCGCGGTGCCGCCGAGGTCCCGGGTCCGCAGGCCCTCGTCGAGCGCGCGATCCACCGCCGATTCTACGGCCGAGGCCTCCGATTCGCGACCGAGGCCGTGGCGCAGCATCAGCGCGGCGGACAGGAACATGGCCAGCGGGTTGGCGATCCCCTGCCCCGCGATGTCCGGCGCGGAGCCGTGGACGGGCTCGAAGACGCCCGGTCCGCCCTCCCCGATCGAGGCGCTCGGCAGCAGTCCCAGCGACCCCGTGACCACCGACGCCTCGTCGCTGAGGATGTCGCCGAACAAGTTCTCGGTGAGGATCACGTCGAAGTGGCGCGGTGCGGTGATGAGCTTCATCGCGGTCGAGTCGACGAGCGCGTGCTCGAGCTCGACCTGCGGGAACTCCTGCGCGTGGACGCGGCGCACGACCTCGCGCCACAGGCGGCTGGTCTCGAGCACGTTGGCCTTGTCGACGCTCGTGACCTTCGAGCGCGCGGCGCCGAAGGCGACGCGGGCGATGCGCTCGATCTCCGCGGTGGAATAGATGCACAGATCGCTGGCGCTGTCCTGCGTGCGCGTCTTCTCGCCGAAGTAGATGCCGCCCGTGAGCTCGCGCACGACGAGCAGGTCGGTGCGCTCGACCACCTCGCGCCGCAGCGGGCTCGAGTCCAGCAGGGCCTCGACCGCGCGCACCGGGCGCAGGTTGGCGTACAGGCCCAGCGCCTTGCGCAGTCCGAGCAGGCCCTGCTCGGGCCGCGGCGCCTGGGGATCGGTGCTGTCCCATTTCGGTCCGCCGACCGCGGCCAGCAGGACGGCGTCCGACGCGCGGCAGGCGGCCAGCGTCTCGTCGGTCAGCGCGGTCCCGTGCGCGTCGATCGAGACGCCACCGAACGGGTGCTCGGCGAAGCCGAAGTCGCCCACGCGCGAGAGGAGCTCGAGGGTCGGCGCGGTGATCTCCGGGCCGATTCCGTCGCCCGGCAGGACAGCGATGCTCACAGCCATGGGGCGGGCAGCTTATGGTGTCGCGCAGTCGATGACGGATGTGACCGACGAGGCGCACAACCTTCGTGAGCAGCTCGAGGCCGAGCGGCGGGCCCGGCTCGAGGCCGAGCGCCTCGCGGCCGAGAACGCCCGCCTGCTCTACGACCGCCAGGACGAGCTCGAGCTCCTGGAGATGGTGGCGGCCGCCTCCAACGAGGCAACCGCGATCGAGCCCGCGCTGGGCGCGGCCATCGTCCATGTCTGCGCGCACATGCGCTGGCCCGTGGGCCACGCCTACCTCGTCGACCCCGCGACGCACGCGCTGGGCTCGACGGGCATCTGGTATCTCGAGGACGAGGCGCGCTACGCGGCCTTCCGCGCCGCGAGCGAGCCGCCCAAGCTCGTGGCGTCGCTGCCGAGCCACGTCATGGCCACCGGCGAGTCGGCGTGGGTGACCGACATCGGCGAGGACCCCGCACTCGAGCGTGCCGAGGTCGCGCGCGACGCCGGGCTGCGCGCCGGCTTCGCCTTCCCGATCCTCATCGGCACCCGGCCCGCGGGCGTGCTCGAGTTCTTCACCGCCGGCCACGCCGCGCCCGATCCGGCGCTGCTGCACGTGATGGACCAGATCGGCGTGCAGCTCGGGCGGGTGGTCGAGCGCGAGCGCGCGCGCGGCGAGCTCGAGCGCTCCAACGCGGATCTCGAGGCCTTCGCCTACGTCGCCTCGCACGACCTGGCCGAGCCGCTGCGCTCGGTCGCGGGCTTCGTCGCGCTGCTCGAGCGCCAGTACGGCGACCGCCTGGACGACCGCGCGCGCGAGTTCATCGCCTACGCGGTCGACGGCGTCGAGCGCATGCAGCGGATGATCGACGACCTGCTGCTCTACGCGCGCGCCGGGACGACCGACCTGCGGATGCAGCGCGTCGTCGCGGGCGACCTGGTCGCCGCCGCGCTGCGCGACCTCGAGACCGCCGTGGCCGAGCGGGGCGCGGTCGTGGAGGTCGGCGACCTGCCCACGCTGCGCGGCGATCCGGGCCAGCTGGAGCGGGTGTTCCAGAACCTCCTGGGCAACGCGATCAAGTACACCGCGCCGGGCGTCGCCCCGCGCGTGGTCGTCAGCGGCGCCACCACCGACGCGGGCGCGGAGATCGCGGTCGCCGACAACGGGATCGGCATCGACCCCGCGCAGGTCGAGCGGGCGTTCGAGATGTTCGCCCGCATCCGCGGTCGCGGCGCGCAGTACCAGGGCACCGGGCTGGGGCTGGCCATCTCGCGGCGAATCGTCGAGCGCCACGGCGGGCGCCTCTGGATGGAGCCCAACGCCGGCGGTGGCAGCGTGTTCAGGCTCACGCTGCCGCTACCGTAGAGAGCGGTCCAGCCCGCTCCCGCATGCTCGTCTACGTCGTCCGTCGCCTGCTTTCCGTCGCCGCCGTGATGGTCGGCGTCGCCGCGCTGGTATTCAGCGTCTTCTATGGCCTGCGGCCCGAGCGCATCGCAGACGGCACCGGGTACTTCCCCCAGCTCGCGCACTTCCTCGAGCGCGTCTTCCTGCACCTGGACCTCGGTTCCTCGCAGGAGCGCACGCTCAGCTTCCAGCCAATCTTCCCGTTGCTGAAGGCGTCCTTCCCGGCCGACCTCTCGCTGGTGGCCGGCGGCCTCGTGGCGGGCACGCTGGCCGGCATCGCCCTGGGCGCGGTGGCCCAGCAGCGGCGCGGGACGTTCGTCGCGCGCGGGCTCGACGGCTTCGCGGCGTTCGGCATGAGCGCGCCGGTCTACTGGGTCGGGGCGATGACGGTCGTCTTCTTCCATCCGCAGGTGGGCGAGATCGCGCGCCTGCCGATCAGCAAGCCCAACACCTACAAGCCGCTGACCGCCGACCCGCTCGCGTGGCTGCAGGCGCTGTGGCTGCCGTGGATCATCCTCGGCCTGCCGCTGGCGGCCATCACGATGCGGATGATGCGCGCCTCGCTGCACGAGACGTTCGAGGAGGACTTCGTGCGCACCGCGCGCGGCAAGGGCCTCACCGCCCGCCGGGTGATGCGCCGCCACGCGATCCCCGCCGCCAGCGCCCCGGTCATCTCGCTCGTCGGCGTGACGATGGGGACGCTGATCACCAACGCGATCCTGCTCGAGTACACCTTCAGCATCCCCGGGATGTTCAGCCTCATGACGCAGGCGCTGGGCAATGCCGACCTGCCGGTCATCGAGGGCGTGGCCATCGCCGGAGCGCTGCTCGTCGTGCTGGCCAACCTGACGGCCGACCTCGTGCACGCATGGCTGGACCCGCGCGTGCGTGCGGGTTAGCCGAGGCGCTTGATGAACGCCTGCGCGCGGCGCTCGAAGCCCGCGCGCTCGTAGAAGGCGTGGGCGTCGGCGCGCCAGTCGCCCGAGGAGAGGTCGAGGCGGCGCGAGCCGTGGGCGCGCGCTTCGGCCTCGGCGGCGGCGAGGAGCGCCGTCGCCACGCCGCTGCGGCGGCGGCGCGCGGCCACGACGATCCCGATCACGCGGCACGAGGGCGCGTCGTCCTCGATCCGCGGGACGAGGTGGGTGGCGATCAGGCCGGCGACCTCGCCGCCGGTCTCGGCCACGAGCATGCGCGACAGCGGGTGGGCGGCGAAGCGCACCAGACGGGCGGCGACGTCCGGCGCGGGCGCCGGGTAGCCGAGCTCGTCGAGCAGCGCGGCGACCGCCGCGGCGTCGTCCGGGGTGGCGTCGCGGACGGTCAGAGCGCCGTGGTGACCGGGCCGCTGCGCTCGCGGTCGCGCTCGTAGGCGCCGATCGCGTCGTCCTGCTCGAGGGTCAGCGCGATGTCGTCGAGGCCGTTGAGCAGCCGGTACTTGATCTGCGGATCGATGTCGAACGACGCACTGCCCCCGGGCCAGCGCACCTCCTGCTCGGCGAGGTCGACCTGCGCCTCGCGCGCCTGGGCGATGGCGCGCACGTCGTCGACGTCGAGCTCGACCGGCAGCAGCCCGATCTTCATGCAGTTGGAGCGGAAGATGTCGGCGAAGCTCGGCGCGATGATCGCGCGGAAGCCGTAGTCCTCCAGCGCCCAGGGCGCGTGCTCGCGGCTGGAGCCGCAGCCGAAGTTGCGCCCGGCGACGAGGATCTCGTTGCGCGGCAGGTCCCAGTCGGGCTCCTTGGCCCAGTCGTAGAAGAGGAACTCGCCGAAGCCCGTGCGCTCCACGCGCTTGAGGAACTGCTTGGGGATGATCTGGTCGGTGTCGACGTCGTCGCGGTTGAGCACCGACACCGGCCCCGTGATGGTCTCGATCGCTTTCATGCCCATTCCCTGATGTCGACGAAGTGGCCCTCGATGGCGGCCGCGGCGGCCATCTCGGGGCTGACGAGGTGCGTGCGCCCGCCGCGCCCCTGGCGGCCCTCGAAGTTGCGGTTGGAGGTCGAGGCGCAGCGCTCGCCGGGCTTGAGGATGTCGGGGTTCATGCCCAGGCACATCGAGCAGCCCGCGCCGCGCCAGTCGAACCCGGCCGCGCGGAAGACCTCGTCGAGGCCCTCGGCCTCGGCCTGCGCCTTCACCTGCACCGAGCCGGGGACGACCATGGCGTAGAGGTCGGAGGCGACCTTGCGCCCCTCGACCACGCGCGCGGCCGCGCGCAGGTCGCCGATGCGCGAGTTGGTGCACGAGCCGATGAACACGCGGTCCAGGCGGATGTCCTGCATCGGCGTGCCCGGCTCGAGGTCCATGTAGACGAGCGCGCGTTCCTCGCCCTCGCTGGCGGGCTCGGGCACCGCGGCGGTGACGGCCACCACCTGCGCGGGGTTGGTGCCCCAGCTGACCATCGGGCTGAGGGCACCGGCGTCGACGACGATCTCGCGGTCGAAGCTCGCGCCCTCCTCGGTGTACAGCTCGGTCCAGGCGGGATCGACGTCGGCGCCGTGCTCGGACACCCACGCCGATGTCGTGGCGTCGGGCGCGACCATCCCCGCGCGCCCGCCGCCCTCGATCGTCATGTTGCAGACCGTCATGCGGCCCTCCATGGAGAGCGCCTCGATGGCCGGGCCGGCGTACTCGACGACGTGGCCGGCCGCGCCGTCCACGCCCATCTGGCCGATGGTGCTGAGGATCAGGTCCTTGGCGGTGACCCCGAAGCCCATCTCGCCCTCGTAGAGGATGCGCATCGACTTCGGCTTGCGCTGGACCAGGCACTGGGTGGCGAGGACGTGCTCGACCTCGCTCGTGCCGATGCCGAAGGCCAGCGCGCCGAAGGCGCCGTGGGTGGCGGTGTGGCTGTCGCCGCAGACGATCGTCATCCCCGGCTGGGTGACGCCGAGCTCGGGCCCGATGACGTGGACGATGCCCTGGCGGTCGGAGCCCAGCGAGTAGATCGGGATGCCGAACTCCTCGCAGTTGCGCTCGAGCGTCTGGACCTGCACGCGGCTGAGCTCGTCGCGGATGCGCGCCGCCACCGGCGTGCCGTCGGTGGGCACGTTGTGGTCGGCGGTGGCCAGCGTGCGGTCGGGCCGGCGGACGCCGCGGCCCGCGAGGCGCAGGCCGTCGAAGGCCTGCGGCGAGGTCACCTCGTGGACGAGGTGCAGGTCGATGTAGAGCAGGCTCTCGGCCACCTCGTGGGCGTCCCAGATCTTGTCGAACAGCGTGCGGGGCATGGTCGGATCAGCTCCTGCGCAGCCCGGCGGAGACGACGGCCAACAGGGCCGCCTCGCCGGGGCCGGGGTTCTCGAAGTGATGGGGCAGGTCGGCGTCGAAGGTGACGCAGTCGCCGGTGGCCAGCTCGTGGCGCTCGCCGTCGATGTCGAGCACGACGGTGCCGCCCTCGACCACGGCGATCTCACGGCTGCCGGCCTCGTGCATCGGGGGATCGCCCGGGCCGCCGGTCTGGGCGCCGGGCGCGAGGACGTGGCGGCTGAGCTCGGCGCGCTGGCCGGGCAGCGGCGCGGTCAGGACCTCGACGCGATGGCCGGCCTGCGGCGAGCCGCCGCTGCGACGCTCGCCGGCGCGCACGATGGTCACCGTGCCCGCCTCGTCGAGGCGCAGGAGCTGGCTGAGGCGCAGCTCCAGCCCTCCGGCGATGCGGCTGGCGATCTGCAGCGTCGGGCTCGTCTCACCGCGCTCGACCTGGCTGAGCATCGGGGCGCTGACGCCCGAGCGCTCGGCGAGGTCGCGCAGCGAGAGGTCCATCGCCTCGCGCAGCGCCCGCACCCGCGGGCCGATGTGGATGTGGATCTCCTCGGCGACAGCCACGATACAAACGTATGCTATCGCATACAGTGGCGTGAGGGGTCGGCCGATCGCCTGTCCCCCGTAGGCTGGGGCGGGTGCCCGTTTTCGTCGCACCCGACGTCCTCGTCCTCGCCGCGGGCGGCGTCATCGGCGAGACCTGGATGACCGGCGTCCTCGCCGGCATCGAGGACCAGTCCGGTGCCGACATGCGCGCGGTGGAGTCCTTCGTGGGCACATCCGCCGGCGCGATCGTGGGCGCGCGCCTGGCGGCGGGCAAGCCGTTGCGCCGCCCGCCGGGGCCCGCCTCGTCACCGCCGGCGTCCGAGGCCGACGGCGAACGCCGCGGCCTGCTGCGCAACGCCGCGCGCTGGGGATGGGCCGCGACCTCGCCGCTGGCCCCGGTGGCCACCGCGGTCTCGGCACCCGGCGGCGCGCTGCTGCGCTCGGCGATGCTGTCGCGCGCCCCCGAGACCGGGCGCACGCTCGGGCGGCTGCACGACGAGCTCGAGCGCTCCGGCGCTCGCTTCGACGGGCGCCTGCGCGTGTGCTGCGTGGACCGGCGCTCGGGCCGGCGCGTCGTGTTCGGGGCGCCCGGCGCGCCCCGCGCCACCGTGGCCGATGCGGTGACGGCGTCGTGCTCCATCCCGTGGGTCTTCGCCCCCGTGCGCATCGGCGAGCGCGACTACGTCGACGGCGGCGTGTGGAGCGTCACCAACCTCGATGCCGCCCCCGCCCGCCGCGACACCGAGGTCCTGTGCCTGGACCCGACGGCGTCGCTGCGCTCGCCGCTGCGCCAGGCCTTCCGCGTGGCCATCGCGGTCGAGCTGCAGGTGCTGCGCCGGCGCGGCGCCCGCGTGCGCCACGTCGGCCCCGACGCCGAGGCGGCCGAGGCGATGGGGACGGACTTGATGGCCACCGGGCAGTCCGCCGCGGCGCTGGCGGCCGGGCACCGCCAGGGCCGCGCGCTGGCCGCCGGCTGAGGGAACCGACCGCATCCGAGCGGCGTATCGTCGCGAGATGAGGCTCGCACCCGCCACCGCGGTCGTCGTCCTGGGCGCCGCGCTCGTCGCCGGCGGCGACTCGCACTCGGCGCCCGGCGCCGCGACGTGCCCCGTCTCACAGGTGCGCTACGACGGGTGTGGCGGCGGCGACCACAGCATGGATCGCACCCCGTGGCTGCGCGGACGGCCCACCACGGCCGGGCTGGCTGCCGTGCTGTGGTACTGGCCGCAGGAATGGACCGACCGCCATCGGCCCCACGCGGCGATCTACACCGGCGGGGAGATGCCCCAGGGGTGGTCGACCAAGGTCCTGTGGACCTTCGTGGGCCGGGCGCAGCGCGGCCGGGGCGGGCACGAGCTCGTGGTGAAGGGCACGCGCCTGGATGCGCGCGGGACCTTCACCCAGCACTTCGGCGCGATCTCCTACGGCGGCCGGCGCCGGGCGCCATCGTTCGCGTCGATCATCGACGTGCCCAAGGCCGGCTGCTGGCGGCTGGACGTCGCGACCGCGCAGCTGCGCGCCAGTGTCGTCGTGCGGGTGGATGTGCAGGGCCTGGGCGCCGGCGGCGACCGCGGCGGCGCGCACCGTTCAGGCACGCCTTGATCGTCACGCCGCGAATTGCATCGCAACGCGCGCGATCGTGCGCGCCAGCGTCACGAGGTCCTCGACGCGGACGCGCTCGTCGACCGCGTGGGCGAGCTCGATGCCCGGCGTGCCCGCCATCACCGTCGGGATCCCCCGCGCGGTCCACAGGCGCATGTCGGCGCCCCACGGGACGCCGGCGAGCGCCGCCTCGCGGCCCAGCTCAGCGCTCAGCGCATCGCGGACGAGCGTCGTGAACGGATGCCCCGCGTCGGTCTCGCCGGGGGCGAACTGCCCGCCCGCCCAGCTCAGCCGCGCCTGCGGGCAGGCCCCGGCGACCGCCGCCTCGACGCCGGCGCGCGCGGCCACGACGTCCTCCCCCACGCGCACCGGCGCGCGGCCCTCGAAGCGCAGGCGATCGGGGACGCTGCTGGACCACTCCCCCGCCTCCAGGCGCCCGACGAGCAGCGGGTAGGGCAGCTCGAGGGCGCGCATGAGCGGGTGCGCGACGTCGGCGTTGAGCGCGCGCTCGTGCTCGGCCAGGGCCTGATGCAGCGGCACGTAGCGGTCGATGGCCGAGATGCCCTCCAGGCGATGGGCGGCGTGCGCCGCGACGCCGGGGACCACGCCCTCGAAGGTCAGCGCGCCGGCGTGCGCGCAGACGACGTCGAAGCCGGTCGGCTCGGCGATCAGGCACGCGTCGAACGCGGCGTCGCGCTCGAGCGCGGCGAAGGCGCCCAGCCCGCCGTCCTCCTCCGAGGCCACGACCACGAGGACGACGTCAGCCGCCGCGCCACCGGCCCGGGCCACCTCGGCCAGGGCATGCAGCGCGGCCACCACGGCGCCCTTCATGTCGACGCTGCCGCGGCCGTAGAGCCAGCCGTCCTCCAGCGCCCCCGACCACGGGCCGTGGCGCCACGGCACCGTCCCCTCGGGCACGGTGTCGATGTGGCCGCTGACCGCCAGCCGGCCGGCGCCCTGTCCGCCGACCTCGACGGTCAGGCCCCACAGCTCGCCGCGTGGCGCCTCCTCGCCGGGATGCGCGGGATGGGCCCGCAGCGCCGCGAGGTCGTGCTCGTGCAGGTCGGCGCGCAGGCCGAGCCCGTCGGCCAGCGCGGCCAGCCGCTCCAGCGCGGCGCGCTCGTTGCCCGTCGCGCTGGGGACCTGCACGAGCGCGGCCGCATCGCCGGCCAGCGCTCGCGCGTCGATCACGGCGTGGCGAGCTCCGCGGTCGGCTCGACGTCCTCGGCGGCCCCGTCCTGGATGCGCCGCACGGCGTTGGTGAGCGCGCGCGCATAGGCGATGCCCGCCGCCTCGATGATGTCGGTGGTCACCGCCTGGCCGGCGCCCGTGGCGCGCTCGCGCAGGAGCACGCCGGGCAGGCCCACGCGCTCGCCCGCGTTCGCCCCCAGCTCGACGACGACCGAGACCTCGCCGAGAGCGTCCTGGCCGCCGGTGACCGCGTCCACGCGGAACTCGCGCAGCCGGGCGTCGAGCCCGGTGGCGGCGTTGATGGCGCGGAAGACCGCGTCGATCGGGCCGTCGCCGGTGAACGAGCCCTGGACCTCGTCGCCGGCGGGTGTGCGCACGCCCACCGTGGCATGCGGCGGACGGCGCGATGAGGCCTCGACGTCGAACCACTCCAGCGTGTAGGCGGCGCGATCTTCGCGCAGCTCGTCGGTCACGAGCGCCTCGAGGTCCATCGCCGTGACCTGCTTCTTCTTGTCCGCCAGCTCCTTGAAGCGCTTGAAGGCGGTGTTGAGGACCTGGCCGTCGACCTGATAGCCCAGCTCCTCGAGCGCCGCGCGCAGCGCATGGCGGCCCGAGTGCTTGCCCAGCACGAGCTGGTTGGCGTCCAGCCCCACCGTGGTCGCGTCCATGATCTCGTAGGTCGAGCGCTCCTTGAGGATCCCGTCCTGGTGGATGCCCGACTCGTGGGCGAAGGCGTTGCGCCCGACGATCGCCTTGTTGGGCTGCACGGGATAGCCGGTCAGGCGGCTGACCAGGCGGCTGGAGCGCGCGATCTCGCGGGTGACGACGCCGGTGCTCAGCCCGACGTCGGCCTGGCGGGTGTGCAGCAGCATCACGATCTCCTCGAGCGAGGCGTTGCCCGCGCGCTCGCCGATGCCGTTGATCGCGCACTCGACCTGACGCGCGCCGGCCAGCACGCCGGCGAACGAGTTGGCCACCGCCAGCCCGAGGTCGTCGTGGCAATGGACCGAGAGCACGGCGTCGCGCAGGGCCGGCACGCGCTCGTAGAGGCTGGTCAGGAAGGCCGCGTACTCCTGCGGCATCGCGTAGCCGACGGTGTCGGGGATGTTGATCGTCGTCGCGCCCTCGTCGAGCGCGATCTGGATGACCTCGGCCGTGAACTCGAGGTCGGCGCGCGTGGCGTCCATGGGCGAGAACTCGACGTCCTCGCAGAACTCGCGGGCCTGCGCCACCGAGGCCCGGGCCAGGCCCTTGACGTCCTCGCGCGTGCTCTGCAGCTGGTGGACGATGTGGATGTCGGAGGTCGAGACGAAGGTGTGGATGCGCGGGCGCTCGGCGTCGCGCACCGCCTCCCACGCGCGCTCGACGTCGGCGGGATTGGCGCGCGCCAGGCCGGCGATCACCGGTCCATGGACCTCGCGGGCGATCGCCCGCACGGCTTCGAAGTCGCCGGGCGAGGCGATCGGGAAGCCCGCCTCGATGATGTCGACGCCCAGGCGCGCGAGCTGGTGGGCGATCTCGAGCTTCTCGGTCGTGTTGAGCGAGATGCCCGGCGACTGCTCGCCGTCGCGCAGCGTGGTGTCGAAGATCAGTACTCGGTCAGGGCTTTCGGATGGCATGTCGTCCTCTCGATGGGCTTCGTCCTGCGGCTTCTCTCGTAGTCGGTTTGCGGCTCGCGGCCGCCACGCGCTATTCCCCCCGAGGGGGGAGGATGAGAAGTCGGAGGGCGAGCGAGAACGTCATGCGCGTCAGAAGCGTAGCCCAGCCCCGGCGCGGCGCGCAAGGCGCCGCGCCCGGACCCGGCATCACTCGGGCGCGCGGACGACGAGAACCGGCCGCTCGGAGAGGTGCAGCAGCCGCGTCGGCGTCGACCCGACGAGCGCGCTCTTGAGCGGGCGCTCGCCGTAGGAGCCGACGGCGATGAGGCGCGCGTCGTGCTCGTCGGCCACCTCGATCAGCGCCTCGGCCGGCGAGGACTCGCGCAGGACGAGCTCGACCTCGACGCCGGCCTCGCGGGCCACGCTGCGCGCCTCCTCGAGCACCGTGCGGCCGTGCTCGCGCAGAACCTCCTCGTAGTCGTGGACCTCGCCCCCGAGCCGGCTGACCTGATGGGCGAACACGACCACGAGCGAGTCGCCCAGCTCGGCGGCCAGTGCCGTGACGGCGTGCAGTACGGCACGCGCGCCCTCGGTTCCGTCGTAGCCCAGCACCTGCTTGGCCATCTCAGACCTCCGGTCCGGTTGCGGGGGCGCCCGCGAGCACCGCCGGGTCGACGACCTCGGGCCGGCGCGAGAAGAACTCGCGGTGGCCGGCGGACCGCCACCACAGCATGAGCAGCACGCCGAAGAGCATCGAGCCGATCCCGATGACCAACGGCGGTCCGAGGCCGAGCCACGAGTCGCCGGACTCGGAGTTGGCCGGGTCGCTCAGGTCGATGCAGGACTTCACGAGGATGCCCAGCAGCATGAGCCCGCCGAGCGTCGGCAGCACGCCGATCATCACGAAGTTGCGCGCGCTGTTGAAGAGCTCGCGCCGGTAGTAGATGACGCAGGCGAAGCCCGTGAGGCCGTAGTAGAAGGCGATCATCAGCCCCAGCGCCGCGATCGAGTCGAAGAGGATGTTCTCGCTGACGATCGTCAGCCCCACGTACCAGATGATCGACAGCGTCCCCATGAGGATGGTCGAGACGTGGGGCGTGAGGAAGCGCGGGTGGATGCGCCCCAGCGACTCGGGCATCGCCCGCGCCCGGGCCATCGACAGCGACGTGCGCGCGGTCGGCAGGATCGTGGTCTGGGTCGAGGCCGCCGCCGAGGTCAGCACCGCGATGATCAGCAGCTTGTCCAGCGGCGAGCCGAGGACCGCCGTGCCGAGCGCGCTGAAGATGTCGTCGGAGTGATCGATGAGATCCTGGGGGCCGTTGTAGGCCTGCGCGGCGACCGCCACGATGACGTACGTCGCGAGCAGGATGAAGGTGCTGACGACCGCGGCGCGGCCGGGCGTCTCGTTGGAGTTCTCGCTCTCCTCGTTGACGGTGACGGTGCTGTCCCAGCCCCAATAGATGAAGACCGACAGCAGCACCCCGTCGACGAACGCGCTCCAGCTGTCGACCTGGAACGGGTTCAGCCACGAGAGGCTGGGGTCGACCGCGTTGGGTCCGGCGTCGCCGGCCGCCACCTTGACCAGGGCGACCACCGAGAAGATGGCCAGGGTGATGAGCTCGGCGCCGAGCAGGCCGACCTGGGTGCGCGCTGACAGCTCGATGCCGTAGACGCAGATCGCGGTCATGATCACGATCCACAGGATCCCGACGATGGTCACCGCCGTCGTCGAATCCGCCGCGCTCTGCCAGCCGAAGAGCCGGAAGCTGTAGAGGCCCGCGATCTGGGCCAGGTTGGCCATCACGATGATGTCGGCGACGATGATCGCCCAGCCGCCTATCCAGCCCGCGTATGGGCCCATCGCCCGGGTGACCCACGAGAATGTGGTGCCGCAGTCCGGATCGGCGCGGTTCATGTAGTAGTACGACGCCGCGATGAAGAGCATCGGGATGAAGGCGCACAGGAGGATCGCCGGCGACTGCAGGCCGATGCCGGCCACGCCCACCACGAGGCCGAGCGACGCGGCCAGGCTGTAGCCCGGCGCCGTCGAGGCGACGCCGATGACGACGTTGGAGACGAACCCGAGGGCGCCGGTCTTGAGCCCCTTGTCGCCCGGGGCAGAACCCAGGCCCGCCCCCACCGCCGGCGGCGGCGCTGCCATCGATCCGGATTCCACTTTCGCCTCCTCCTCGCTGAACGGGCCCTGTTGCGGCGCGACCCTACAGCCATCCACCGACGGTCGGGGTTGGGTTGTCCACGGTGGCGTGGTGCGGGCGCCGTGGCGCGAGGTACCTTGAGTAGAGCTTGCGCCCGCCCCTTGACACCGGCTTTCCCTCGGCCGACGCCCAGGACGACTTCCAGCGCGTTCGCCGGCGCCAGGTCATGTCGCGCCTGGCGCGCCGCGTGGGACGCGAGCCGGGCGACGTCGACGTCATCCTGCCCTACGACGAGGTGGTGGCGGCGCTGGGCTACCTCGACGAGGCCTACGTCGGGCTGCGCACCGTGCCGCTGGACTCGATCCTCGGCACCGTCGACCGCGCCAAGGGGTTCGACCGTCAGTTCCGCCCCACGACTGCGCGCGTGCGGGCGCGCTGGGAGCGGATCGCCAACGCCGTGCGGAGGGGGGAGCCGATGCCTCCGATCTCCCTCTTTCAGATCGGCGAGGTCTACTTCGTGCGCGACGGTCATCACCGCGTCTCGGTGGCCCGCGCGCTCGGGCGTACGGAGATCGACGCCTACGTCGTGGAGGTCCACACGCGGGTCGGCGCCGACCGCACGCTGCGCGTCGACGACCTGCCCAAGAAGAGCCACGAGCGCCTCTTCCACGAGCGCGTCCCGCTGCCCAGCCGCGCCCGCGGGCGGATCAGCGTGACCGACGCGTGGGACTACGGCGTCCTGGCCGGAGCGGTGGAGGCGTGGGCCTTCCGGCTCATGCAGGACCGCGCGGAGTTCCTGGACCGCGCCAGCGCGGCGCGGCTGTGGTTCGACGAGGAGTACCAGCCCGTCGTCGAGATGCTGCGCGAGGCCGACATGCTCGGCGACGGCACGGAGACCGACGCCTACCTACGCGTCTCCAAGGAGCGCTACCGCCTGATGCGCACGCACGAGTGGAGCGAGGACGTGCTCGCCCGCGTGCGCGAGGACGAGCGCGGCGGCTGAGCGCCTCGGCCCCGGCGAGCAGCGCTGCCTCGCCGGGGCCGGCGCGGGGGCTCAGGTGCCGGGCTTGGCAGCGGCGTCGGGGGGCCGCACGTCCTCGCCGCAGGAGCCGGGCTTGGCCGGGCCATCGGACGACCCCGGGGCAAGGGCCATCTTGCAGGCACCCATGGCGGTCTTCAGCGCGTCGGGATTCGCGGCGGCCTGCTCGGCGAACCAGCGCTTGAACGCGTCCGGTGCGGTGGGCGCGTCGAGTCCGCGGCCCCGGAGGCAGGCGGCAAACTCCTTGCTGTCGGGGCCCCGCACGACGACACGCTTCTCGTCCGGCGCGTTGCAGGCCGCCATCGCGGCCTTCACCGAGTCTGGATCGGAGGCTTCCCTGGTCCCCAGCCATGGCTTGAGAGCGGCCGGGTCCGCCGGCGCGTCGGCGAGGCCATGACTGCGCAGGCACGAGACGAACGCGGCGAAGTCGCCGTCTGTCTTCGCCTGCTTGCGCGGCGTCTTCGAGTCGGCCCCCACGGCCGGCAGCGCCACCGCTGCGATCGCCGCGACCGCTGACGCCGAGGCCACGGCCAGGGTCATCGTGAACCTGCTCATGCTCTCTCTCCTTGCTCGCTGGACCTCTGAGTGGACCAGCCGCAGGTGATCGCGCTGCGAAGCGGCGATGAAGATCCGAGGAAAACCGCCGCGCGTGAGCGGCCGCTGCGCGACACTGGCGCACGTGAGCGCCCCGACCGTCCTGCTCGTCGAGGACGAGCCCGAGATCGTCGGGTTGCTCACCGACTTCCTGGCCGTCGAGGGCTTCGGCGTCGTGGCCGCCGACGATGCGCGCGGCGCGATCGCCGCGCTCGGGCGCCACGACGTCGACTGCGTCCTGCTCGACGTGATGCTCCCCGGCGCCTCGGGCTTCGACGTGTGCCGCAGCATCCGCGAGCGCTCGGACGTGCCGCTGCTGTTCCTCAGCGCCCGCGGCGAGGACGACGACAAGCTGCGCGGCCTGGCCCTGGGCGCCGACGACTACATCGTCAAGTCGGCCACGCCTGCGGAGGTGGTGGCGCGGGTGAAGGCGGTGCTGCGCCGCAGCGCCAACGGGCGCTCCACGAGCAGGCGTCACTACGGCCGCCTCGAGATCGACCTGGCCGCCCACGAGGTGCTCGTCGACGGGCGCCCCGTCGCGCTGACCGCGCGCGAGTTCGAGCTGCTGACGCTGCTCGTGACCCATCCGCGCCAGGTGCTCAGCCGCGAGCAGATCTTCGAGCGCGTGTGGGGCTCGTGGGGCGACCGCAGCGCCGTGTCGGTGTACGTGCGCAAATTGCGCGACAAGCTCGAGGCCGACGCCCGCCACCCGCAGCTGCTCGTGACGGTGTGGGGCGTGGGCTATCGCTTCGACCCGCCGGCCGCGGGCTGATGCGCCGCGCGCTGTCGCTGCACGTCTGGCTCGGGTGCGCGCTCGCCCTTGCGATCGCGGCGCCCGCGCTCGCAGGGCTGGCCGCGTGGGCCGCGGCGGGCCGGTGGCAGGCGGGGCGCGAGGGCCACCGCCGCGAGGAGGCCGTCGCGGTGCTGCGCACGGCGCAGCTGGACACCGCCGACCAACGCGACGCGGTCGCGCGTCGTCTGGCCGCACTCGGTGTCCGGGCCGAGCTCGGGCGTTCCGTGCCCGACGTCAAGGCCAGGGCCGAAGTTGCGGCCAAGATCGCGCTTGCCGCCAAACCCGAGGTGCTGACCCCGGGACTCGATGGCGCCGACGTCAAGGCGCAGCCGCAGCGCTACCGCGAGTCTGCGGTCAGCGTGGGGAGCGTCGCCGGCGTGCTGTGGGTGCCCCGCGAGAGCTCGGCCACGCGCTGGGCGATCGCGCTGGGCGCCGGCCTGGCCGCCCTGGCCGCCGCGCTCGCGGTCGTCGTCGTGCTCCTCAGGCGCTGGGTGCTGCAACCGCTGGCGCAGCTCGCCGCCGACGCCGAGCACATCGCCGGCGGCGAGCTCGACGTGGCGCCGCTGCCCACCCGCGCTCGCGAGGTCGCGCAGGTCGGCGACGCGCTGCATGGCATGGCGCGCGGGTTGAGCGACGCGCTGCGCACCTCGACCGCCGCCGAGCACGAGCGCCGCTTCATGGTCACCGCCATCGCCCACGACCTGCGCACGCCGCTGTTCACGTTGCGCGGCTCGCTCGAGGCGCTCGAGCGCGGCGTCGGCGACGCGCGCTACCTCGACCGCGCCCAGGCCAAGGCGGCGCACCTCGACCGGCTCGTCAGCGACCTCTTCACCTTCAGCCGGCTCGAATACGCGCCGGACACGATCGGGACCGACGAGGTCGACGTCGCGAGGCTCGCGCGCCGTGCCGCGGAGGACGTCGAAGCTATGGCGGCGGCGCACGGCTGCGTGCTCGAAGTGCACGGCGCCCAGCAGGGCCTCACGGTGCGCGGCGACGCGGATGCCCTGCTGCGCGTGCTCACGAACCTGCTCGACAACGCGATCCACCACGGCCGCGGACGCGTCGTGCTGGCCGCGCAACGCTCCAACGGCTCTGTGGAGATCGAGGTCGTCGACGACGGGCCGGGCTTTGCCCCCGACGATCTCGCTCACGTCTTCGAGCCCCTCTTCCGCTCCGATCGCGCCCGCGCCACCGCGACGGGCGGCACGGGGCTGGGCCTGGCCATCGCCCGCCGGCTCGCACGTGCGCACGGCGGCGACGTGCACGCCGCCAACGAGCCCGACGGCGGCGGGCGGACGACGCTGCGGCTGCCGGCGGCCTAGGCCGGGGTCGAGGCGGGCGCGTCGGCGGACGTGTCGGGCGCGCGCGTCATCGAGGCGCCGTCGGAGGGATCGAAGACGTGCAGCTTCTGAACGTTCAGCCACAGCTTGCTGCGCGCTCCCGCCTTGACGGTGCTGTTGGCGTCGACGCGCGCCACCGCATGACCACTGGCGCTGCCGGGCACGTCGGCGGTCCCGGCGTCCTCCTGGAGCTCGCGCAGCTCCTCGGCCTCGATGTCGTCGCCGCCCTCGAAGTCGAAGTGCGCGTAGATCTCCGATCCCATCGACTCGGTGAGCTCGATCGGCGCTTCGAACTCCCAGCCGACATGGCCCTCGGGGGCGAACTGCGCGTCCTCGAAGTCCTCCGGGCGGATGCCGACGATGACCGCCTTGACGCCCGACCCGTGACGCTCCAGGCGCCGGCGCAGCTCGTCGTCGAGCGGGATCGCACCCATCGGCGTCTTGATCGTCTGGCCGTCCATGTGGCCGGAGAAGAAGTTCATGGCCGGCGAGCCGATGAATCCCGCCACGAACAGGTTGCGCGGGTTCTCGTAGAGCTCCTTCGGCGCGGCGACCTGCTGCAGGATCCCGGCGCGCATGACGGCGACGCGGTGGCCGAGCGTCATGGCCTCGGTCTGGTCGTGGGTCACGTAGACCGTGGTCGTCTCGAGGCGCTGCTGCAGGCGTGAGACCGCGGCGCGCATCTCGACGCGCAGCTTGGCGTCGAGGTTGGAGAGCGGCTCGTCCATGAGGAAGGCCTTTGGCTCGCGCACGATCGCGCGGCCCATCGCCACGCGCTGGCGCTGGCCGCCGGAGAGGTTGGCCGGCTTGCGGTCGAGATGCGCCTCGAGGTCGAGGGTCTTCGCGGCATCGGTCACGCGCCGGTTGATCTCCTCGGGCTTTTCCTTGCGCAGCTTCAGCGCGAAGCCCATGTTGTCGCGCACGCTCATGTGCGGGTACAGGGCGTAGTTCTGGAACACCATCGCGATGTCGCGATCCTTGGGGGCCAGGTCGTTGACGACCTCCCCGCCGATCTTCAGGTCGCCTTCGGTGATGTCCTCGAGCCCGGCGATCATGCGCAGCGCGGTCGACTTGCCGCACCCCGAGGGGCCGACGAGGACGAGCAGCTCCCCATCGGTGATCTCAAGGTTCATGTGCTTGACGGCCTCAAAGCCGTCCGGATAGCGCTTGACGACGTCGTCGAACTCGATCTCGGCCATGTGCAGTCCCCTCTCCCGTGTCTCCTCTTGGCGGCGCACTTACCCGCGTGAGCCGGCAGTGAACCAGGCGCGGCGGTCGGGCGCTAGCCGAGCGCGACCGCGCGCCCGGCGACGAACCCCTCGAGACCGACGATCTGCTCGACGACGGCGTCGGGAACCTGCTCGTCGGTGGTGACGATCATCACGGCGAGGTCCTCGTCGCCGTCCTCGGGCACGTGGCCGACCGCGGCCGAGGAGATGTTGATGCCGTTCTCGCCGAAGCAGGTGCCGACGCGCCCGATCATCCCCGGCACGTCGCGGTAGCGGAAGAGCGCGATGTGGTGCTCGAGCTGGAGGTTGAAGCGGTGCCCCCACGCCTCGAGCAGATGCGGGCGGTGACGGCGCCCGAGCGTCGTGCCCACCACGCGCACGCGCTGCTCGCCGGCCACCACGGTCACGCGGACGAGGTCGGAGAAGTCGCGCGCCTGGGTGCCGCGCGTCTCGGTCAGCTCGATCCCGCGCTCCTCGGCTATGGAGGGCGCGTTGACCGCGTTGACGTCCTCCTCGGTGTGGCCGGTGAGCACGCCGAGCAGGACCTCGACCGCCAGCGGGCGGGTGTCGCGCTCGGCGATGCGCCCGAGCAGCTCGACGTCGACGCGGTCGACGCTCGACCCCTCCCCCAGCGCCACGGCTAGCCGCCCGAGCTGGCGCGAGAGCGGCAGGAAGGGGCCCAGCACCTCCATGTCCTCGGCCGCCACGGCGGGGACGTTGACCGCGCTGGAGACCACGCCGCCGGTCAGCGCGGCCACGACCTGCTCGGCGGCCTGGAAACCCGCCCGATCGGTGGCCTCGGCGGTCGAGGCGCCCAGGTGCGGGGTGACGATGACGTTGGGGCGCCCGAACAGCGGGTGCTCGGTGATCGGCTCGGAGCGGAAGACGTCGAGCGCCGCGCCCCCGACCTTGCCCGAGTCCAGGGCCGCCTCGAGGTCCTCGTCGACGATCAGCGTCCCGCGCGCGACGTTGAGGATGCGCACGCCGTCCTTGCACTTGGCCAGCGCCTCGGCGTCCAGCCAGCCCTCGGTCTCGGCCGTCTTGGGCAGGTGCACGGTCAGGAAGTCGGCCTCGGCGTAGACGTCGTCGGAGGACTCGGCCTTTTCGACGCCGAGCTCGCGGTAGCGCTCGGCGGCCACGAAGGGGTCGAAGGCGATGACCCGCATGCCGAAGCCCTGGGCGCGATGGGCCACGAGCTGGCCGATGCGCCCGAAGCCGAGGATCCCGAGCGTCTTGTCGAGCAGCTCGACGCCCGAGAACTGCGAGCGCTCCCACTTGCCGGCGATCAGGCTGGCGTGGGCCTGGGGCACGTTGCGGGCCAGGGCGAGCAGCAGCGCCATCGTGTGCTCGGCCGCAGTGACGACGTTGGACTGCGGCGCGTTGGCCACGACGATGCCGCGCTTCGTGGCCGCGGCGACGTCGACGTTGTCGACGCCCACTCCGGCGCGCCCGATGGCCTTCAGGCGCGTTGCGCGCTCGATGACGTCGGCCGTCAGCTTGGTGGCCGAGCGGATGAGGATGCCGTCGTACTCGTCGATGCGGTCGAGGTGCTCGCCCTCGTCGACGTCGAAGTGCTCGCGCAGCAGCGCCACGCCGGACGCACCGATCTTCTCGGCCACGAGAACGCGCATCACGGCGCCATCCGGTCGACGACCCAGTCGATGCACGCGGTGAGCGCCTGCACGTCGGCGAGGTCGATGGCCGGGAAGAGCCCGATCCGCAGCTGGTTGCGCCCCAGCTTGCGGTACGGCTCGGTGTCGACGATCCCGTTGGCGCGCAGCGTGGCGGCCACGGCGGCGGCGTCGACCTCGTCGGCGAAGTCGATCGTGCCCACGACGAGCGAGCGCTTGGCGGGATCGGCGACGAACGGGGTCGCGAAGGCGCTGTCCTGGGCCCAGCCGTAGAGGTGGGCGGAGTTCGCGCGCGTGCGCTGCACGCAGCCGTCCAGGCCGCCGAGGCCGAGCATCCAGTCGAGCTGGTCGGCCAGGAGGAAGAGCGTGGCCACCGCGGGCGTGTTGTAGGTCTGGTCCTTGCGCGAGTTGTCCCGGGCCGTGGCCAGCGACAGCGACTCGGGGATCCAGCGGTCGCTCGCCGCGAGCTCGCCCACGCGCTCGATCGCCGCCGGGCTCAGCAGCGCCAGCCACAGCCCGCCGTCGGAGGCGAAGGACTTCTGCGGCGCGAAGTAGTACGCATCGGCCTGCGCCACGTCGACCGGCAGGCCGCCGGCGCCGCTGGTGGCGTCGATGAGGACGAGGGCGTCGCCCGGCGGCCGCTGGACGCTCATCATGGCGCCCGTTGAGGTCTCGTTGTGCGCCCACGCGACGGCGTCGGCGCCGGGGTCGCTCGTCGGCTCGGGGGCGTCGCCCGGCTCGGCGGCCACGACGATCGGGTCCTGCAGGAACGGCGCGCCCTTGGTGACCGTCGCGAACTTCTGCGAGAACTCGCCGAAGACGAGGTGCAGGGCGCGCTCGCGCACGAGCCCGGCGGCGGCGGCGTCCCAGAAGGCGGTCGTACCGCCGTTGCCGAGCGCGACCTCGTAGCCGTCGGGCAGCGCGAAGAGCTCGCCCAGGCCGGCGCGGACGCGGCCGACGAGCCCCTTGACCGGCGCCTGGCGGTGCGAGGTGCCCATCAGGGCGGCGCCGGCGCCGGCGAGGTTGGTCAGCTGCTCGGGGCGGACCTTCGACGGTCCGCAGCCGAAGCGCCCGTCGGCGGGCTTGATGGCGGCAGGGATCTGAAGCGGAGTGGTGGTGGCGTTCACAGGGCTTGGACCGTAGCGAACGCTAGGAGCCCGGCAGGACCAGGCGGATCACGTCGAAGCGCAGCCCGCGGTCCGGGGTGTGGTCGACCTGGGTGCTCGTCGAGTACGCGCCGGTCGCGAGGAGGACGATCCAGACCGCGCCGGCGATCACCCCGAGCACGACCCCGGCGATGGCGATGATCACCGCGACGTTGGCCTGATCGCGCGCGGTGCCCGCGTGCTTGGCGCGATTGCCCAGGATCCAGGCCACGATCGAGCCGGGAAGGGTGAGGAAGAAGAGCACGCCGGCGCTGAAGAAGAGCAGCCCGAGGCTGCCCGACCCGAAGATCAGCGAGGCAACGGCGCGATTGTTCTGGGCCTGCGCGGGCGCCGTATGCGTCGCGTTGGGGGGCAGGAAGACGGGGCGCGACGCCGACTGGGCAGGCGGCGGTGCCTCGGCATACGGGTCGGGCGGCAGGAACTCGGGCTGCACGCTGCGGATCATGGCAGGGACCTCCCGCGCAGCCGCGCTCGTAGGAGGGGAGTGGTCCGTGCGACGATCGTGGGCGTGCAGACGGTCGCCCTGCAGACGCTGCGCGCCGGCGCCCCGCGCCGGGCGTGGGCGCGCGCGTCCGAGCCGGCGCTCGTGAAGGCGGCGCAGCGCGGCTCGGCAGAGGCCTTCGCCGAGCTCTTCCGCCGCCATTGGCCGCGCGCGCACCGGGCGGCGTGGCTCGTGGTGCACGACGCCACCGCCGCGGAGGACGTCGCGCAGGAGGCCTTCCTCGCCGCCGTCCGCGCGCTCGACCGCTTCGACCGCCGCCGGCCCTTCGGGCCCTGGCTGCATCGCATCGTCGTCAACCGCGCCATCGACTACGCCCGCGCCCGCGAGCTGCGCCGCGAGGTGGCCGACGCCGGCATCGAGCCGGCCGCGATCGATCGCGCCGACGCCCCGGGCGACGACGTTCTCGTGGCCCTGGCGGCGCTGCCGCCCGACCAGCGCGCGGTGATCGTGATGCGCCACCTGCTCGGATTCACGCCCGGTGAGATCGCGTCGGCGCTCGAGCTGCCGCGCGGCACGGTCAACTCGCGGCTGCGGCGCGGGCTGGACGGGTTGCAGGAGGCGATCGAGCGATGAGCTCCCTGGGTGATCGCCTCGAGGGCGCGCCGCTGCCCGACCCGTCGGGCGCACAGGCTCGCGCCTGGGCGCTGCTGGCCGACGCCCATCGCGAGCGCCCCCGCGCGCCGCGGGTTGGGCGGCGAGGCAGGGTGCTGGCACTGGCACTGGTGACCGTGCTGGTCGCGGCCGCGGTCGCGGTGGCGGCGCAGCCGCCGCGGTGGGTGCGCCACGTGCTCGGCTCCGCGCTGGCGCCGCACGTCCACTCGTCGCTGGGGGCGCTGCCGGCGGGCCGGCTGCTGGTCTCCTCGGCGCAGGGGACGTGGATCGTGCGCGGGGACGGGACGCGGCTGCGGCTGGGGCCGTGGACGGCGGCGACGTGGTCGCCCCGCGGGCTCTACGTCGCCGCGTGGCGCGGGCGCGAGCTGAGCGCGGTGGCGCCCAACGGGCGCGTGGCGTGGACGATCGCGGCGCGCGGGCCGGTCCGCGACGCGACCTGGTCACCCGACGGCTACCGGATCGCCTATCGCCGCGACGACGCGCTCGCGGTCGTCGCCGGCGACGGGACGGGCGCACGCGTCCTGGCCCAGCCCGTGCGGCCCGTGGCGCCGGCGTGGCGCCCGGGCGCGCCGCACACGCTGGCCTGGGTGGGCGCGAGCGGCCGCGTCGAGATCCGCGACGTCGACACCGGCGCGCTCGTCTGGCGCTCCGCGGCAAGCGTCGGCGCGGCGCGGGCGCTGGCCTGGTCGGCCGACGGCCATCGCCTGCTGGCGCGAGGAGGCCGGCGTCTCACGATCCTCGACGTCACCGGCAACCGCGCCTGGCGCGTGCGGCTCCCCGCCGGCGCCTCGGTCAGCGCGGTGGCATGGGCGCCGCGGGGCGATCGGATGGCCCTGGCGGTCCGCACCGGCGCGGTCACCAGCATCCTGGTCACGACGTCGGCCCGGGTGCCGCAGCGGGCGGTCTTCACCACCACCGGCACGCTGCGCTCGCTGGCGTGGTCGCCCAACGGCCGGCGCCTGCTCGTGCGCCGCGCCGAGGCGGATCAGTGGCTCCTGCTCTCGCCCGCCACCGCCCACGCCCCGATCACCGCCATCGCCGGCATCTCGCGGCGCTTCGGCAGCGCGCCCACCGTGCAGGGCTGGTGCTGCGGTTGAGCTGAGTTGGCACGAACAGCGCGCCACGCGCGCGTTCTTCCGTGCCAGCCTGGGTGCATGGAAAGTGAACGACGATTTTGTCCCAGCACATGGGACAAACTCGTCGCTCACCTGGCGGAGCGCCAGCACGGGGTCGTGGCGGCTCGGCAGCTCGCAGCGCTTGGCCTGTCGCGCAACGCGGCGTCGGCGCGCGCGCAAGCCGGACGGTTGCATCGCATCCATCGCGGCGTCTACGCGGTGGGGCACCCGGTGCTCACGGTCAACGGGCGCCGGATGGCCGCAGTGCTCGCCGCCGGGCCCGGCGCGGTGCTGAGCCACGCGTCGGCCGCGGCGCTGTGGGAGATCCGCCGCACCAGCGCCACGCGCATCGACGTCACCGTGCGCAGCACGGCCGGCCGCGCCAAGCGCCCCGGCCTGCGCATCCACCGAACGCCGACCCTCCGCGACGACGAGATCACCGAGCACCAGGGCATCCGGGTCACCACGCCCGCCCGCACCCTCCTTGACCTCGCCGCCACCCTCCCCCGCCGCGCGCTCGAGCGGGCGCTCGACGAAGCCGAGGTGCAAGGGCTCTACGACCTCACTTCCCTCAGTGCCCTGGCAAGAGCCCACGCCGGCGAGCGCGGAACGGCCGCCCTGCAGCGAGCGCTCGCCGACGACGGCGAGCTCACCCTCACCGACTCAGAGCTCGAAGAGCTCATGCTCGCCCTCTGCGTGGACCACCGCCTCCCGCGCCCTCAGCCGCGGGCGTGGGTCGCCGGCCTCAGGGTCGACTTCCTCTTCGCCGGCGGCCGCCTCGTCGTGGAGACCGACGGCTACCGCTACCACCGTACGCGCCGCGCGTTCGAGCGCGATCGCGAGCGCGACGCGATCCTCGCCCGGGCGGGCTATCGCACGCTGCGGTTCACCCACCGCCAGCTCACGCATGAGCCGGCGATGGTGGCTGCGACGGTCAGAAGCTCGGCTTGATCCAGTCCATGTGCGAGCGCAGCTCCTCGCCCACGGACTCGACCTGGGTGCCGGCCTGCTCGGCCCGCATGCGCTTGAAGTTCTCCTGGCCCGCGCGGTTCTCGGCGATCCACTCGCGGGCGAAGTCGCCCGACTGGATCTCGGCGAGGATCTCGCGCATCTTCACGCGCGTCTCATCCGTGATGACCCGCTTCCCACGGGTGTAGTCGCCGTACTCGGCCGTGTTGGAGATCGAGTAGCGCATGCCCTGAAGGCCCTTCTCGTACATCAGGTCGACGATGAGCTTGAGCTCGTGCAGGCACTCGAAGTACGCCATCTGCGGGTCATAGCCGGCCTCGACCAGGGTCTCGAAGCCCGCCTGCACCAGCTCGGAGGCACCGCCGCACAGCACGGCCTGCTCGCCGAAGAGGTCGGTCTCGGTCTCGTCCTTGAAGGTGGTCTCGATGACGCCGCCGCGCGTGCCGCCGATGGCCTTGGCGTAGGCGAGCGTCAGCGCCAGCGCGCTGTCGCTGGCGTCCTGCGCCACCGCGACCAGGCACGGCACGCCGCTGCCCTCGAGGTACTGGCGGCGGACGAGGTGCCCCGGGCCCTTGGGCGCCACGAGCCCCACGTCGACCCCGGGCGGCGGCTCGACCTCGCCGTAGTGGATCGAGAAGCCGTGGCCGAAGAGCAGGGTGTTGCCCTCGGCGATGCCGTCCTTGATGTGGTTCTCGTAGACCTCGTGGTGCAGCTCGTCGGGCACGAGGACCATGACGATGTCGCCGCGCGAGGCCGCGTCGGCCACGGACACCACCTCGAGGCCGCCCGCGCGCGCCTGCTCGGCGCTCGAGGAGTCCTCGCGCAGGCCGACGACCACGTCGACCCCGGAGTCCTTGAGGTTCAGGGCGTGGGCGTGACCTTGGGAGCCGAAGCCGATGATGGCAACGGTCTTGCCGTCGAGGAGGGTGAGGTCAGCGTCGTCGTCGTAGTACATGGGCGGCGGATCCTATCCCGGCGGCGCAGCTCGTACTTGACGGCGACCCCCGCGCCGACCAGCGTGACCAGGGCGATGATGTACAGCCCGGCGATGATCACCGCGAGCAGCAGGAAGAGCCGCACGGCCGCAAAGCCGGCGCCCGCGCCGAAGTAGAGGCCCACGATCGAGGGCACGGCCTGGATGGCGATGCCGGCCGGCACGGCGCCCAGCAGGCACGCGCGCCAGTTCGGCCGGGCGCGCGGCGCCCAGTGGTAGAGCAGCGCGAAGACGATGATCGAGCCGATGGTGTTGACGACCACCAGCAGGCTGCCCGGCAGCGTGCGCCGGAGGTTCAGCGCGTCGGCGACGTCGCCGATGACCGGCGCGCCGGCGCTCGCCGCGAGGACCATGATCACGATGCCCGCCCCCAGCGCCATGTTGCGCAGGCGCCCGGTGACGATGCTGTGGCGCTCGCAGTCGAGGATGCGCGACTCGCAGCGCTCGATGACGCCGATGGCGCCCGACGTCGTCCACAGCATGGTGGCCAGCGCGATGGCCAGCAGCGCCGGCGAGTTGTCGCGCGTGCCGAGCACCAGGTGGAGGATGTCGGCGTGCGCCGCGTCGGGCAGGAAGCGGTTGAGGCCGTCGGCCACGTTGACCGCGGCCTCCGTGTTGGAGAGCAGCAGCGCCTCCAGCGCGGCGAGGCCCAGGGCCACCGGCGCGAGTGAGAGCACGAGGTAGTACGTCAGCGCGGGGACGTCGTCGGCGATCCCGGTACCCCAGTAGAAGGCGAAGGCCCTACGGGCGACGATGCGCACGGGCAGGCCTTTCTACGCGGCTGCCGCCGCGAGGAGCGCCCGCGCGGGCGCCTCGAGCATTCCGTCGTCGCGCACGTAGGGGGAGTACCCCGCATCGACGAGATCACGCAATTGGTAGTGCTCTGCGGGCGCCAGGCCGTGGACGACCTCGGCCGTGGTGACCGACGTCTGCATCACGTGATCCCACCAGGCGTCGAGGCTGGCGGCACCCATGACGAGGTCCATCCCAAGCACCTCGATGTCCTCGAACCCGGCCGTCGCGAGCAGCTCGGAGACCAGCTCCTCGGAGCCCAGCGCGAACGGCCCCGGGCCGTCCGGCAGCACCGAGGGCGTGAGGCTCCGCGCCAGCAGCGCCTCGCGCAGCACCTTCATCCACGGGTTGCGGTCGAGCTCGTCCCACACCGCGAGCGCCACCCGGCCGCCGGGCTTGAGCACCCGCCGCGTCTCGCGCAACGCCGCCTCGGGGTCGAGCAGCAGCATGTAGCCGAAGCGGCATATGACGGCGTCCACCGACGCCGTCGGAAGGTCGATCCACTCGGCCTGCATGCTCCGTAGTTCGACGTTCGTGGCGCCGACCTCCTCGACGTGCTCGCGCGCGGCGGCGACCATGTTGTCCGAGCCGTCGGTGATGAGCACGCTGCCGCCGGGCGCGACCAGCTGCGCGGCGAGCAGCCCCGTGTCGCCCAGCCCTGCGGCCAGCTCGAGCACGCGGTGCCCCGGCTGGGGGTGGATCGCCTCCACGAGCCACTGCGACACCGGCTCCATCGAGTGCTGGAAGTTGGCGCGCGTCGCCTTCCAGCCGGCGGCCATGGTGTCCCAATGGGCGATCAGCTCGTCGCGCTCGTCGCTCATCTGAGGTCCTTTCGTGCGAGCTTGCCCGACGGCGTGCGCGGCAGCGCCACCGTGAAGGCGATCTCCTTGGGCACCTTGAAGGTCGCCAGGCGCGCCGCGCACCACGCGCGCAGCTCTTCGGGCTCGAGGTCGGCCTCGGCCACGACGGTGGCGACGACCGCCTCGCCCCAGTCCGGGTGCGCGCGCCCGTGGACGGCGGCCTCGACGACGTCGGGGTGGGCCTCGAGGACCGCCTCGACCTCCCCCGGCGCGACGTTCTCGCCGCCGGAGATGATCGTGTCGGACTTGCGCCCGGCGACGCGCAGCGCCCGGTCCGGGCGCCACTCGCCCAGGTCGCCGGTGGCCAGCACCGGCCCGGCGCCCGGCGCGACCGTCGGCCCGCTGACCAGGATCTCGCCGTCGCCGGCCATCCGCACGCGCGTGCAGAACAACGGCGCGCCCAGCGTGGTGACCTGCGAACAGGCCTCGGTCAGGCCGTAGGTCGGCGCCACCGGCACGCCCGCCGCGGCGGCGCGCCCCTGCAGCGCGGTCGTCGCGGGCGCGCCCCCGAGCAGCGCCCAGCGCAGCGCCGGCGGCTCGCGCAGGCCAGCGTCGAGCAGGCGCTGCAGCGTGGTGGGAACCAGCGAGACGATCGTCGGCCCGTCGTCGGCCATGAGCGCATCGAGCACGCGGTCGGTGTCGAAGCGCTCGTGGACGATCGCCGTCGTGGCGTAGATCGCCGAGCGCATGACGATCGACAGGCCACCGACGTGCGAGAGCGGCAGCGCGCACAGCCAGCGCTCGGCCGGATCCAGGCCGAGGGCGACCGCCGAGCCCAGCGCGCTCCACAGCCAGTTGCCGAACGTCAGCTCAACCGCCTTGGGCGTCCCGCTCGTGCCCGAGGTGTGCACCACGATCGCCGGCGCGTCGAGGTGGTGGCGGTCGCGCAGGCGCGCCTCGGAGGCCGGCGTCGCGATGACGGGCCCGTCGATGACCTCCGTCGTGCCGTCGAGCACGCGCTCGCGCTCGCGCCCCCCGAGGCGCAGGTCGACCGGGACGGCGACCGCCCCGAGCCGATGCACGGCGTGCAGCGCGATGCAGAAGCCCTCGCCGGGGGCCAGCGCCACCCCCACGCGATCGCCGGCGCGGACCCCGCGGCCGGCCAGGCGCCGCGCGGTCGCGTCGACCTCACCGAGCAACTCGGCATAGGTCATCGCGTTCACGGCCGGGCGGTCGGGATGACGCTCGGCCGCTCGCGGCAGCCAGGCATCCACGAGCACGCAGGAGACGGTAGCGGTAGTCGGGGCCCAACCCCGTTGCCGAACTATCAGGCTTCCTGAGAAGATCGGCGGGTGAACACGCCGCGCCAGCCCGCTCGCGCCGAGGTCGTGGGGAGCCTGTTGCGCCCGCCGCGCCTGCTCGACGCGCGCGCCGCCGGCGACAGCGCCCTGGAGGAGATCGTCGATGCGGAGGTCCGCGCGGCGGTCGCGCGCCAGGTCGACCTCGGCCTCGACGTCATCACCGACGGCGAGTTCGCGCGGCCGGCCTTCACCCACTCCTTCTACGACGCGATCGAGGGCATCGAACCCAGCCCGGTGCCGGTGCGCTTCCGCAATGCCGCCGGCGAGAAGGTGCTCTACAACGGCGTGCCGCGCATCTGCGGGCGGCTGCGCAAGGTCGACAGTCCGCTGGTACGCGACACCGATCGCCTGCGCTCGATCACCGACCGCCCGTTCAAGGTCACGCTGCCCGCCGCGTCGTGGTTCCTGCCCGCGGCCTTCTACGAGAAGGGGATCACCGACCGCTTCTACGATTCCCACGAGGAGTTGCTGGAGGACACCCTGGCCATCCAGCGCGAGCTGATCGCCGAGGCGATCGGCGCCGGCGCGCGCTATGTCCAGCTCGACTTCCCCAACTACGTCCAGCTCATCGACGAGGGCGCGCGCGAGTACGCGATCGTGCGCCAGGGCATCGACCCCGACGACTTCTTCGACAAGGCGCTCGAGCTCGACCGCCGCGTCATCGAGGGCTTCCCGACCGACGTGACCTTCGGGCTGCACATCTGCCGGGGCAACTTCCGGTCGATGTGGATCTACCAGGGGTCGCTGGAGCCGGTGGCCGAGCGGGTGTTCAACGAGCTGCCCTACGACGTCTTCCTCGTCGAGTGGGACGAGCCCGAGCGCGCGGGCGACTACTCGGCCCTGCGCCACCTGCCGGCGGGCAAGATCGCCGCGCTGGGGGTCGTGTCGAGCAAGCACCCGCCGGTCGAGACGCGCGAGCAGCTCGTGCGCGAGATCGAGCAGGCCGCCCGCCACGTCGACGTCGGCCAGCTGGCCATCAGCCCGCAGTGCGGGTTCGCCTCGGTCTTGGAGGGCAACGCGCTCTCCGCCGACGACCAGTGGGCCAAGCTCGAGGCCGTCGCGCGCACGGCGGACGAGGTGTGGGGTCGCTGAGCCGTCGCGTCGAAGTAGCCTGCCGGGCATGGCCGTGACGTGGGCGCCCGGCGCCGACTACGAGGACATCCGCTACGAGCTCAGCGGCGACGGGATCGCGAAGATCACCATCGACCGCCCCGAGGTCCGCAACGCGTTTCGCCCCCAGACGGTGGTCGAGCTGTCCTCCGCCTTCGAGCGCGCCCGCGAGGACGCGTCGGTCGGCGCGGTGATCCTCACCGGCGAGGGGCCGCTCGCCTTCTGCTCGGGCGGCGACCAGCGCGTCCGCGGCGACACCGGCTACATGACCGATCCGTCGGCGGCCGGGAGCGTCGGGCGCTTCCACATCACCGACCTGCATGTCCAGATCCGCCGGCTGCCCAAGCCCGTGGTGGCGATGGTCGCCGGCTACGCGGTCGGCGGCGGGCACGTCCTGCACCTCGTGTGCGACCTCACGATCGCCGCCGACAACGCGCGCTTCGGCCAGACCGGGCCGCGGGTGGGCTCGTGGGACGGCGGCTTCGGCGCCTCGCTGCTGCGCGACCTCGTCGGCACCAAGCGGGCCAAGGAGATCTGGCTGCTGTGCCGCCAGTACGACGCCGCGCAGGCGCTCGAGATGGGCCTCGTCAACACGGTGGTGCCGCTCGACCGCCTCGAGGAGGAGACGGTCGGCTGGTGCCGCGAGATGCTCGCCCTCTCCCCCTTCGCCCTGCGCCTGGTCAAGGCCAGCTTCCACGCCCACGAGGACGGCTACGCCGGCGTCCAGCAACTCGCCCACGACGCCAACCTCCTGTTCTACGGCTCCGACGAGGCGCGCGAGGGGCGCGAGGCCTACAAGGAGAAGCGCGCGCCCGACTTCTCGCGCTTCCCCCGGCGCGCTTAAGGCCGCGTGTCGAGCATTCGCATCTGGATCATGGCGGCGCGCGTGCGCACGCTGCCCGCCGCCGTCGCGCCGGTGCTGGTGGGCACGGCGCTGTCGGCCACCGAGCGCGACCTGCGCGTCGGCGGATTCATCGCCGCGCTGCTGGGCTCGATCTTCATCCAGGTCGGCACCAACCTGTCCAACGACTACTCCGACGCGCGCCGCGGCGCCGACACCGAGGATCGCCTGGGCCCCGTGCGGGTGACCGCCGGCGGCCTCGTCCCGCCGCGCCAGGTCCTGGTGGCGACCTACGTCTCGTTCGGGCTGGCCGTGCTGTGCGGCGTCTACCTCGTGTGGCTAGCGGGCCCGATCCTGCTGGCCATCGGCGCCGCCTCGATTCTCGCCGGCGTGCTCTACACCGGCGGGCCGCGCCCGTACGGCTACGAGGGGCTCGGCGAGGTGTTCGTCTTCGCCTTCTTCGGCATCGTCGCGGTGACCGGCTCCTACTACGTGCAGGCCGAGCAGGTGACGTGGGAGGCCTTCGTCCTGGCCGTGCCCGTCGGACTGCTGGCGAGCGCGATCCTCGTCGTCAACAACGTCCGCGATCTCGAGTCCGACCGGCGCGCGGGCAAGCGCACGCTGGCCGTACGACTCGGCCGCGAGCGCGCGCGTACCCTGTACGGACTCATGGTCTACGGCGCCTTCGTCACCGCGCCGGCTCCCTGGGTGGCGGGGTCGCTGTCGGCATGGCTGCTCCTCCCCCTGGTGCTGCTGCCCGTGGCCGTCTCACTCGTGCGCCTGGTGCGCCGGCATGCCGACGGACCCACCCTCAACCTGGCGCTGGCGCGCACGGGCATGCTGCAGCTCGCGTTCTGCGTGCTGCTTTCCGCGGGCCTGCTGCTGAGCTGATGGACGTTCGCGTCGCCACCGTCACGCTGACGTTCGCCGACCCCATGCGTACCGCGTTCGGCATCCTGCGCAAGCGCGAGCTGCTGCTCCTGCGCCTGCGCGACGCCGACGGCTCGGTGGGCTGGGGCGAGGCGGCGCCGCTGGAGCCCTATGACGGCGTCTCCCCCGCCAAGGTGCGCGCGGCCTTCGAGGCCTACGAAGCGATCCTGCGCGACGGCGACGGCAACCCGGCGCCCGACCTGCTCGAGCGCTGCCGCATCGTCGCCGACGTGCCCCAGGCGCTGGCCGCGGTCGACCTCGCGCTCTGGGACCTCGCCGGCAACCGGGAGGGCAAGCCGGTCAGCGAGCTGATCGCCGAGAACCCCGACACCGAGGTTCGCGTCAACGCCACGATCCCGGCCGAGGACCGTACCGACGCCGCCGAGCAGGCGGCCGCAGCCGCGCACGCGGGCTACACCTGCGTCAAGGTCAAGGTCGGCATCGGCGACGACGCCGGCCGGGTGGCCGCGGTGCGCGCCGCGGCAGGCGCCGAGATGGAGCTGCGCCTGGACGCCAACGGCGCCTGGGAGGTCGACGAGGCCGTCTCCTCGATCCTCGCGCTCGCGCCGGCGGGCCTCGAGCTCGTCGAGGAGCCCGTCCACGGGGTGAGCGCCATGCGCCAGGTCCGCGACCGCGTACCGGTGCGCGTGGCGATGGACGAGACCGCGGGGCAGCCGGGCTCGCTGACCGCCAAGGTGGCCGACGCGGTGTGCCTGAAGGTCTCGCGCTGCGGCGGCATCTCGCGGCTGCTGGCCCAGGCCGCGCTCGTGCGCGCCTCCGGCGCCGACGTCTACCTCGCCTCGACCTTCGACGGGCCGCTGGGCATCGCCGCCGCCGTCCACTGCGCCGCGGCGCTGAAGACCACCGCGGCGTGCGGGCTGGGGACGCTCGAGCTGTTCGCCGACGAGCTGACCGTGCTCCCGGTCGAGCACGGGGCGATCACCGTGCCCGTGCAGCCCGGGCTCGGCGTCTAGTTCTTGTAGATGGTGAAGCCCAGGAAGGCGATGGCCACGATCGGGATCACCACCTGCCACAGGGGCGCGCGGCCGGCGGCGATGAAGAGGAAGCGCAGCGCACCGACGTTGGTGACGATGTAGGCCACGAGCAGGCTCAGCACGCCGATCGTGCCCGGGCGAAGAACGCGATCAGGGCGCCCGCCACGAGCGCGATGACCAGCCACTCGGCGCCGTCCCAGATCCCCGAGCCCTGGAAGAACGCCACCCCCGAACAGCCCCGCCTCGGCCGTCGACGCGGCCGTGATGGCGAGGTAGGTCCCCAGCAGGGCCCAGCCCGAGAAGAAGCCCGCGCGCGGACCGAGAGTCACGCCGGAGAACGCGTACACCGAGCCCGCGTGGCTGAAGCAGCCGCTGAGGCGGATGAAGGCGTAGGGACGAAGATCACGCGTGCCGTTGAGCGCCATGGCCGCGGTCGGCGCCATGATCGCGATCGAGAGCGCGATCGCCTCCCAGAAGCGCAGCTCGCGGCGCAGCCCGCCGGCCTCCTCGGGGTTGCGCGTCTCCGCCCTGCGACGTCATCGCTGACCTCCGGTCGCTCGGCGCCGCTCCTACCCAGCGGCGATGGCGGCGGAAACCGCCTGCGGCGCCTCGCGCGGCAGGCCGTGGCCAGCCCCGGCGACGACGACCAGCTCGCCGCGGGGCAGCGCGGTCGCCAGGCGCCGGCCCAGCGCCATGAACTTCGCGTCGCGCTCGCCCACCAGGACGGGAGCGGGCATCGTGAGCTCGCTTAGACGCTCCCACAGCGGCGCCATCGCGCCGCTGCCCACGCCCCGCAACGAGGCGGCCAGCGCGCGCGGGTCGTTGCGCAGCAGGTCCTCGCGCCAGATGCGGGCGGCATCGGGCGGCGTGCCGGCGAACAGCGGCTGGGCCGCCCAGCGGTCGGCGAACTGCTCGATGCTCGCCGTGTCGGCGAAGGCGGCGAGAGCCTCGTCGTCGGCGCGGCGCGCCGCGCGGGCCGCCGCGTCCTCGGTCCCCGCCGTGGTGGCGACGAGCAACAGGCGCCCGATGCGCTCGGGCGCCGCCAGCGCGACGTGCAGCGCGATCCGCCCGCCCATCGAGTAGCCGCAGAGGTCGAAGCAGTCGGGGGCGGCGGCGAGCACGTCGGCGGCGCAGGCGGCGAAGCTCACCGGCCGCGCATCGCGCGCGGCGCCGTGCCCGCGCAGGTCGGGCGCCAGGGCCGTATAGCGTTCGGGATCCAGCCGCGCAACCACCGGATCCCAGGCGCGCCCCGTCCCGGCGAAGCCGTGCAGGAGGACGACGGTGGTGGGCATCGGCCGCGCATCTTGACCGAGACGACCGACACCTACCTGCTGTTGCGCGCCTTCGTCGACGAGCTGGCGCGCTGCGGCCTGGCCGGCGCGTGCACCTCGCCGGGCTCGCGCTCGACGCCGCTGGTGCTCACCCTGGCGCGCCAGGCGGGCCTGCCGACGTGGTCGCACGTCGACGAACGCGTCGCCGGCTTCTTCGCCCTCGGCGTGGCCAAGCAGAGCGGGCGGCCGGCCGCGGTGGCGTGCACGAGCGGCACGGCCGCCGCGCATTACCTGCCCGCGGTCATCGAGGCCCACGAGGCGCGGGTGCCGCTGCTCGTCCTCACCACCGATCGCCCGCCCGAGCTGCGCGCGATCGGCGCCGGGCAGACGATCGACCAGCTCAAGCTCTACGGGGACGCCGTCAAGTGGTTCTTCGAGGTCGGGACGCACGAGGCCACGGCCGACCGGCTGCGCTGGATCCGCCAGCTGGCCTTCCGCGCCTACCAGACGGCGGTGTCGGGGCGTCCGGGCGCCGTGCACCTGAACTTCGCGCTGCGCGAGCCGCTCGTGCTCGACGCGCCGCTGCCCGCGGCGAACGACGCGCCCCTTCCCCGCGCCCGGCGGACGCCGGCGCCGCCGGCGATCGACCTCGACCCCGGCGAGCGCGCCGTGATCGTCGCGGGGCGCCACGAGCGCCACGACGGCCTCGCCGAGGCGCTGGTCACGGCCGCGGCGGCGCTCGGGACGCCGCTGCTGGCCGACCCGCTCTCGTGGGCGCGTCGCGGTCCGGCGGCCGTCGCGCACTACGACGAGCTGCTGCGCGACGCGGGCTTCGCCGCCGCCCATCGCCCCCAGACCGTCATCCGCGTCGGCGACCTGCCGACCTCCAAGCCGCTGCGCCAGTGGCTCGCCGCCCTCGACGCCCGCCAGGTGGCCTTCGACCCCGAGGCCGCCTGGCAGGACCCGGCGGCCGTCGTCAGCGAGGTCCTCGACGCGGACCCCGCCGCGTGGGCGCGTTCGCTCGCCGGACCACCGCGCCCGACCCCATGGCTGGAGGCGTGGCGCGCCGCCGACGCCTTGGCCGCGCAGGGCATCGCCGCGGCGCTGGGCGAGGCGATCAGCGAGCCGGGCGTGGCGCGCGCGCTGGCGGCGCTGGCGAGCGAGGTCACCGTCTTCACCGCGTCCTCGATGCCGGTGCGCGACGTGGAGGGCTTCTGGCCGGTGCGCGACGCGCCGCCGCGACTGCTGGCCCACCGCGGCGCCAACGGCATCGACGGCACGCTCGCTGCGGCCTTCGGCGCCGCCGCCGCCGGCGCGCGCGTCGTCGTGCATCTCGGCGACGTCGCGCTCGCGCATGACCTCGGCGCCCTGCTGAGCGCCACGCGGCTGAAGCTCGCGCTCACCGTCGTGCTGGTCGACAACGCCGGCGGCGGGATCTTCGACTTCCTCCCGGTCGCCTCGCAGATCGATGCCTTCGAGGAGCACGTCGCCACGCCGACCGGGCTCGACGCCGAGCGGGTCGCCGCCCTCTTCGGCCTCACCTACGAGCGCGTGGACGACCTCGCCGCGATCCGCGAGGCCCCCGGTAGGCTGCTGCACGTCCGCACCGAGCGCGGCGAGAACGTCGCCTTGCATCGTCGCGTGCACGAGGCCGTCGCCGTCCGGCTCGCCAGCTAGCTTCGGGCGACCATGAGCCAGACCACCCTCCTCCCGGCCCCGCCCGAGCCCATGTCACCGCGCCGCAGCTCCAAAGGCATCGCCCCCGGCGACATCGTCGAGGTCGACAAGAAGGGCCGGCGCTTCCACGCCCTGGTGGTCGAGCTCGAGCAGGGCGAGTCGGGGCGCTTCCAGCTCAGCGTGCGCCCGCTGGACTCGCGCATCTCCTACCGCCAGGCGACCGTCCGCGAGGTCGTGGCGGTCTGGCGGCGCGCCGGGCGCTAGCCGCGCCGGCCCGAGGCGATCAGCGCCACGCCCGGGAGGTCGAGGCCACCCGACGCGGTCTCGTACTCGCGTACGGCTGCGCGGGCGCGCTTGCGCAACGCCTGCATCGCCGGGTCGGGCATCCCCGCGAGGATGGCTGACAGCGGACCGGCCAGCGCCGAGGTCCGCTCCCACCACTCGTCGAACGAGGCGCTGTGCAGCGGCACCGAGAGCTCGCCGACGCGCACGTCGGCCAGGCCGGCGCCCACCAGGAGGCGGTGCAGCTCGCCGGCGTCGCCGAGCGCGAACGGGCCGGGGATGCCGGGCGGCGGCACCGGCGCCCCGGTGTGCGCGCTGACGACGTCCATGACGAGCCCGAGCCACGGGTTGCGCTCGCGGGGCCCCCACACCGCGAGCGCAACCCGGCCCCCCGGGCGCAACACGCGCCGGATCTCGCCGACGGCGCGGGCGGGCTCGAGCGCGAACATGAGGCCCTCCCGGCACAGCACGACGTCGTAGGCGGCGTCGGGCTCCTCGATGCGCTCGAGGTCCAGCCGCCGGAACGCGACGTTGCCCGCGCCCAGCGCGCTGGCCCGCGCAGGGGCGATCGCGTCATCTCCTCGACGACGTCGGTGAGCACCACCTCGCCGCTCGGCCCGACGCGCTGGGCCGCCGCGAGCCCCAGCCCGCCCGGCCCGCACGCGAGCTCGAGCACGCGGTCGCCGGCGCTCACCTGCGCCAGCTCGAGCATCCGCTGGGCACTCTGCGCCCCGCGCGCGTCGGCGTACTCGGCGTGCTGCGACCAGCCCCCGGCGACCGACGTCCACATGCCGGCGAGCCGCGCGCGCAGCGCATCGCGCTCGTCCGACTGCTCGACCATCATCGTGCTGCTGCCCATGTCGACCCCCCACGGATATTAACTACATGTCACCTGTATTGAAGTTAGTAGTAGGGTAACGAAATGGCTGAAGCTGTCAAGCCCACGCGCCGCTACGACTCCACGCGCCGCCGCGAGCAGGCGGCGGCGACGCGCCACGAGATCCTCGACGCGGCCCAGCGGCTGTTCGAGCGCGACGGCTATGTCGCGACGACGATGGCGGTCATCGCGGTCGAGGCGGGCGTCGCGCTGAAGACGGTCTACCTCGCGTTCGACACCAAGGCCGGACTGCTGCGCGCGCTGTGGCATCTGCGTCTACGCGGCGACGAGGCCGACGTCCCGATCGCCGAGCGCCGGTGGTACCGCGACGTCATCGCCGAGCCCGACCCCGAGCGCCAGCTCCGCCTCGGCGCGCGCAACGCGCGGCTGGTCAAGGAGCGCGCCGCGAAGCTCATGCGCGTGATGCGGGACGCGGCCGGCACCGACGCGGACAGCGCCGCGCTGTGGCGTCGCATCCAGGATGACTTCCTCGCCAACCAGCGGGCGGTCGTCGACACCATCGACGCCAAGGGGGCCCTCGCTCCCGGGCTCGACGCCGCGCGCGCCGCCGACATCCTCTGGACCCTGAATCACCCCGACGTCTGGCACCTGCTGGTCGGCGAGCGCGGCTGGACGCCGGAGGAGTGGGAGCAGTGGTTCGCGGACACCGCCTGCGCGCAGCTCCTCAGCCGGCCAGCACCGGCAGCAGCGCCTGCAGCTTGACCTCCGTCTCGGCCAGCTCGGCGGCCGGGTCGGAGTCGCCCATGACGCCGACGCCCGCGTAGCAGCGGGCGACCGCGCCCGCGAGCAGCGCACAGCGCAGCGCGACGCAGAACTCGCCGTCCTCGTTGGCGTCCGTCCAGCCCACCGGCCCGGCGTACCAGCCGCGATCAAGGCCCTCCAGCGCCGGGATGAGCGGCTCGGCGGCGGCGAACGGCTCGCCTCCGACCGCGGGCGTCGGGTGCAGCATCCCGGCGAGCTCGACGGCGCTGACCGGCCGCGCGAGCTGGGCGCGGATCGGCGTGGCCAGGTGCTGGATGTTGGCCATCCGCGCCACGACGGGCTCCTCGGCCGCCGTCACCCACACGCTCACCGGGCGCAGGGCGCGGACGATGCGCCGCGTGACGATCGCCTGCTCCTCGCGGTCCTTGTCGGAGCGCATCAGCTGCTCGCCGAGGTGGTCGTCGACCGCCGGATCGGCGCTGCGGCGCGTCGAGCCCGCCAGCGCGAGGGTGCCCGCGCGCAGGCCGTCGCGGCGAACGAGCAGCTCGGGGCTGGCGGCGATGAACGCGCCCTCTCCGCGCCCGGCGCAGAAGGTGAAGCACGACGGGAACGCCTCGCGCAGGACGCCGAGCACCGCCGCCGGGTCGTGCGCGCGCGGCGCGAGGACCTGGACCTCGCGGGCGAGAACGATCTTGTCCAGCGCCCCGGCGCGGATGCGCTCGACCGCCCGCGCGACCGCGGACTCGTAGTGCTCGGGCGGCATCGCGCTGACCACGCGGTAGCGCCCCGTCGGGTCCGGATCGAGCAGCGGCAGCGGGGCGCTGGCCAGCGACGCGGAGCGCTGCACCAGCCGCTCGGCGACCGCGTCGGCGTCGTCGTCGGGAGCGACGACGGCGGCCAGCGTCAGGGTCACCTGCTCGCCGCGACGCGCGAGCGCCACCTCGGGGACGTGCAGCGACGCGGGCTCGAAGCCCGCCCAGTGCGGCGTGCTGCCGCCGTCGGGGGCGAAGGCGAAGCCGCCGACGGCCACCGGGCCGCGGTCGTCGGCCAGGGCATCCGCCAGCAGCGCGCGCCAGCGCGCGGCGACGCGCCCGAAGCGCCCTTCCCCGCGGTCGTCAAGCGCCGCGGTGCAGCCCACGGTGGCCAGCGCGAAGCGGTCGCGATCGGGATGCTCGAAGCAGAACCAGTCCTCGCCGGGTCGGCGCGAGGCGACGGCCACCGCGGTGGGGTCGACGCCCGGGCCCAGCGCGACCGTGATCGCGACCAGGCACTCGCCCGCGCGCCGGGCGCGGCGAACGCCCTCGGCGGCGCGCGCGTGCAGCCGGTCGTGGTCGCCGGCGCCGAGCAGCGGCCGGCCCGCGGCCTGCAGGAGCGCGGTGGGCATGCCGGCAGTCTAGGCACCCGAGCCGCGCGATCCCGCGACCGCGCGGCGCTACGATGGCCTGAGAGCCATGGTCGTCCTGGGCATCGTGCTGTTGGCCATCGGCGCAGGTCTCCTGATCGCCGAAGCCCACCTGCCCACCTACGGAGCGCTGGGCCTCGCCGGCGTGGTCGCCCTCGCGGGCGGTGCCGCGCTGGCGGTCGACGGCGCGGGCGGCGGGACCCTGCTCGTCGTCGCCGTGGTCGTCCTCGTGGCGCTCGCCGCGCTCGCGCTCCTGGCGGTCATCGCGCGCGCCACGCTCATGGCCGGCCGCTCGCGGGTCAAGACCGGCGTCGAGGGCCTCGTCGGCCACGTCGGCGTGATGCGCAGCGCGCCGGCCCCGCTCGGCCAGGTCTTCATCGACGGCGCGCTGTGGCGGGCACGGCCCTGCCTGGAGGACGATCTCGTGGCCGGGGACCCGGTCGTCGTCGAGCGCGTCAACGGGCTCGTGCTCTCCGTGCGCCGCGCGGAGGAGTGGGAGATCGACCCATGACCGCCGTCATCGTCGCGCTCCTCATCATCGTCGCGCTCGTGGCCGCCGCCGCCGGCGCCTCGGTCCGGATCCTGCGCGAGTACGAGCGCGCCGTGGTGTTCCGCCTCGGCCGCCTCATCGGCGCCAAGGGGCCGGGCATCGTGCTGCTCGTCCCGCTCGTCGATCGCATGGTCCGCGTCGATCTGCGCACCGTCACCTTCGAGATCCCGCCCCAGGACGTGATCACGCGCGACAACGTGCCGGCCAAGGTCAACGCGGTCGCCTACTTCCGCGTCCTGGACCCTGTCAAGTCGGTCGTCGAGGTCGAGCGGATCCGCACCGCCACGTCGCAGATCGCGCAGACGACGCTGCGCTCGGTGCTCGGCAAGGCCGACCTCGACACCCTCCTGGCCGAGCGCGAGACGCTCAACGAGAACCTCCAGCAGATCATCGACGAGCAGACCGAGCCCTGGGGCGTGAAGGTCACCACCGTGGAGATCAAGGACGTCGGGATCCCCCAGGGGATGCAGCGCGCCATGGCCCGTCAGGCCGAGGCCGAGCGCGAGCGCCGCGCCAAGGTCATCAACGCCGAGGGCGAGTTCCAGGCCTCCGAGCGCCTGTTCGACGCCGCCGAGGTCATGAGCGGCAACCCGGCGGCGCTGCAGCTGCGCTACCTGCAGACGCTGCTGGAGATCGGGACCAACCAGAACTCGACGATCGTCCTCCCGGTGCCGATCGACCTCATCAAGCCGCTCATGCAGTCCTTCGAGGACGGCGCCGCGCGCCGTGACCGCGCCCGTGAGCGCGACCGGCTGCGCGCGGCCCAGGCCACGCCCGAGCTGGCCGGACACGAGGACGAGCTCCAGCTTCCAGACTCAGACGACACCCGCGATCTCCCGCGGGGAGAGGAAGACGACTCGACCGGGTAGGCGGTATCCCATGAAGCTCTTCGTCCTCGTCACGCGCCTGCTGCTCGGAGGGCTGTTCTTCGGTCACGGCGCCCAGAAGGTCTTCGGCTGGTTCGGGGGCTTCGGCCCTGACGGCACCGGCGGCTGGCTCGAATCGCTCGGCGTCAAGCCCGGAAAACAGCACGCGATGGCCGCGGGCGCCTCCGAGATGGGCGGCGGAGCGCTGCTCGCCGCCGGGCTCGCCACTCCCGCAGCCGCGGCGGCGATCACCGGCGTAATGGCGACCGCCATCCGCACCGTCCACCAGCCCAACGGCCCGTGGGTCACCGACAACGGCTGGGAGTACCCCGCCGTCATCATCGCCACCGTCCTGACCATCGCCCAGATCGGGCCCGGCTCGGTCTCGCTCGACGCCGCGCTGGGCACCGAGCACAGCGGCACCGGATGGGCGCTGGCCGCCCTGGCCGCCGGCGTGGGCGGCTCGGCCCTGCTGCTGCGCGACTGGGAGCGCCCGGCCCCCGCGCCCGAGAGCTGACGCCTCAGCGCCGCTCGAAGGCCAGCCGCACGCCGAGGCCGACGAGCACGGCGCCGGTCATCCGCTGCACGCGCGCGAGCCACGGGCCGTCGACGAAGGCGCGCCGCGCGCGGGCCACGAGGTAGGCCAGCGTCGAGTACCACACGAGGTCGAAGGCCACGACCATCGCCGCCATCAGCAGCGCGCAGGGCAGCACGGGCGCGCCGGCGGGCACGAACTGCGGGAACAGCGCGACGAAGAAGACCGCGAGCTTCGGGTTGGCCACGCTGGTGAGCAGGCCGTCGCGCAGCGGAGCGCCGCGCGCCGGGGCCGGGACGGGCGCCGCGGGCTCGCGCCGGCCGCGCAGCGACTGCAGCCCCAGGATGACGAGCACCACCGCGCCGGCCAGCTTGACCGCGGTGAACGCCGCGGCCGACGTCGCCACCACCGCGGCGATGCCCATCGCCGCGAAACAACCCCACGCCAGCACCCCGAGCGAGTTGCCGATCGTGGTCGCCAGCGCCCGGCGGCGCCCGCCGCTCACGGCGCTGCGCACGACCAGCGCGGTCGCCGCGCCCGGCGTGACGGTCAGCAGGGCCGCGACCGGCGCGAAGGCGACGAGGGCGCGCAGCACGCGCCGCTCAGGTTTCGCCGCGGCCCCGAGAGATCGCGATCTCGCCCGTGCGCATCATCTCGATGAGCCCGAACGGGCGCGCCATCTTCTCGAACGCCTCGATCTTGTCGGTCGTGCCGGTGACCTCGACGATGATCGAGCGCTTGGTCACGTCGACGACGCGGCCGCGGAAGATCTCGCACACCTGCATGACCTCGGCGCGCTGGGCGCCGTCGGCGGCGATCTTGAACAGCGCGAGCTCGCGCGCGACGGTGTCGGCCGGCTCGAGGTCGCGGATCTTCAGGACGTTGATGAGCTTGTGCAGCTGCTTGGTGACCTGATCGATCGGATGCAGTGCCCCGTCGACGGTGAGCGTGACGCGCGACAGGTGCTCATCGTCGGTCGGCCCCACCGTGAGGGTGTCGATGTTGAAGCCGCGCCGCGCGAAGAGCCCGGCGATGCGGGTGAGGACGCCCGGGCGGTTCTCGACGAGGATGGTGAGGACGTGCTTGCGCCCGGTGCGCATGCCGCCCGCGGCCTCGAGCTCCGCGAGGCTGAGCACCTCGTGCTTGGTTCCTGGCTCGCCCATAGCGCTAGCCCTCCATGTCGCGCGCGGCGGCGCCGGGCGAGATCATCGGATAGACGTTCTCCTCCTCGGTGACCGCGACGTCGACGACGACGGGGCCGGGGGTCTCGATCGCCTCGCGCATCTGGTCGACCAGCGTGGCCTTGTCGGTGCAGCGCATGCCCGTGCAGCCCATGCCCTCCGTCACCTTGACGAAGTCCGGCCAGCGCCCGCGCGCGACCTGGGAGTAGCGGCGATCCCAGAACAGCTCCTGCCACTGGCGGACCATGCCCAGGTAGCCGTTGTTCATGATGAAGACCTTGACGTCGATCTCCTCTTCGGCGCAGGTGGCGAGCTCCTGGATGTTCATCTGGAACGAGCCGTCGCCGGAGATGCAGGCCACGACCTGATCGGGGCAGCCGACCTTGGCCCCCATCGCGGCCGGCAGGCCGAAGCCCATCGTGCCCAGGCCGCCGGAGTTGATCCACTGGCGGGGGCGCTTGAACGGGAAGTACTGCGCCGCCCACATCTGGTGCTGGCCGATGTCGCTGGTGAGGATGCAGTCGCCGCCGGTGGCCTCCAACAGCGCCTCGATCATGTACTGCGGCTTGATCTCGGCCGTCGAGGACTCCTCGTAGCGCAGCGGATGGCGCTCCTGCCAGGCGTGGATGCGCTGCCACCACTCGTCCAGGCGCGAGCTGTCGGTCTCCAGCGCGCGGTACTCGGCCGCCAGCTTGGCCAGGACGTTCTTCGCGTCGCCGACGATCGGGATGTGCGCCGGCACGTTCTTGGAGATCTCGGCTGGGTCGATGTCGATGTGGATGAACTTCGCCCGCGGCGCGAACTCGCTGAGCTTGCCGGTCACGCGGTCGTCGAAGCGCGCGCCGATCGCGCAGATGAGGTCGGCCTCGTCCATCGCGTAGTTGGCCGTGCGGGTCCCGTGCATGCCCGGCATGCCCAGCCACTGCTCATGGGGCGCCGGGAACGCGCCCAGGCCCATGAGCGTGCAGGTGATCGGGAAGTTGTCGGACGTCGCCAGCTCGACCAGCTCGGCCGACGCGTTGGCGTTCACCACGCCGCCGCCGGCGTACAGCACGGGCCGGCGCGACGCCGCCAGCGCCTTGGCCGCCTGGCGGATCTGCTTCGTATTGCCCTCGGTGGTGGGCTGATAGCCGGGAAGGCGCAGATCGGTCACCGGCTCGTACGGGATGTCGGCCCGCGAGAGGTCGGTCGGGATGTCGACCACGATCGGGCCCGGCCGGCCCGAGCGCGCCAGATAGAACGCCTCGTGCAGCGCGCGCGGGATCTCCAGCGGGTGCTGGATCATGAAGGAGTGCTTGACGGCCGGCATGGTGATGCCGAGCACGTCGGCCTCCTGGAAGCCGTCGGTCCCCAGCAGGTCGGTGCGCACCTGCCCGGTGATGAACACGGTGGGGACCGAGTCCATCATCGCGTCCTGGATCGGGGTCACGATGTTGGTGGCGCCCGGGCCGCTCGTGGCCAGGCAGACCCCGACCTTGCCCGTCGCCTTGGCGTAGCCCTCGGCGGCATGTCCCCCGCCGGCCTCGTGGCGCACGAGGACGTGGCGGATGCCCGCGTCGTAGAGGGCGTCGTAGGTGGGGATGTTCGCGCCGCCGGGCAGGCCGAATACGACGTCGACACCCTCCGCCTTCAGACACTCCATCAGGGCATCGACCGCCCGCATGCGCATTCACCCCTCTCGGTGCAGTAGCCAGATGTGCAGCGAGCCGCCACGGCGGCTCGCGGGGTCCGAGTGTACCGTCAGTGAGCCACGGGCTCGACCGTCGGCGCCGGCGCGCCGGGGAACTCCAGCTCGGTCCCGCAGCGCGTGCACAGGGCGTCGTAGACGGGCACGATCTTGCGGCACGTGGGGCAGCGCCGGTGCGGCTCGTCGTACTCGTTGCGGTACAGCACAGCGGCGACGACCCCGATGAACGGCGGGATGGCCGAGATCAGGAACCACAGGAAGAACGAGCTGCCCTTGATCTTGCCGACGATCCCGCCGGCCAGCCCGAAGAAGAAGGCTATGACGAGGAAGGGCACGCTAGAACAGCGTTCGCACCGCCCAGATCACGGCGATGACCGCGACGACGACCACCAGGAAGTAGGCGACGCCGGCGACGATCCCGATGATCACCTTGAAGAGGAGCCACGCCCCCAAGGCGAGGACGATGGCGGCGAGGATGCGCGCTCCGAAGGAAGGGCCGGTCTTCTCGTTCTCCATACCCCTAGGGTACTCCCGCGGAGGGGTGTGGTCGCCGGCTTTCAGTCGTAGGTGCGCCGCAGATGCTCGAAGCGGTTGCGCCCGGTCGCACGGCCGTTGAGCTGCAGGCGGGCGAGGCGGTAGCGGCGGATCTTCGGGGCGTTGGGATCACGCTGCGCGACGGTGTCGCGGCGTTCGACGAGCAGGACGCGTGCGGCGGAGACGGCGGAGGGGGCGCTCATGGCATGCATGGTGGCGGTTGGCGGCCCCCGCTGCCACCGCCCGCGGGTCCGAAGTCCCTGCTCAGGGCATGGCCCGGATGTCCATGCGCCGTGCGGCGGCCACGCCCGCCTGCAGTGCGGGACGGACCGCGGGCGCCAGGCGCCGGCGCACGCGCCAGGGCGCGCCGCTGAAGGCGAGGTTGGCCACGGTGGCGAAGCCCTCCTCGTCGGCGCGCAGCGCCAGCAGCAGGTGGGCGATGCGATCGCCGCTGGGCAGACCGGGGTCGTTGACCCCCACGCAGTAGCAGAAGACGCGATGGAATCGGCCCCCACCTCCCCGCACCAGCAGCGCGCCCGCCGGCCCGACCAGCCAAGCCCCGAGGCGCCCGCGCTCGAGCACCAGCCCCGTACGCGCATGCAGCGCGCGCGCCTCGTGGCCGACGAGGTCGCCGAGCAGCCCGACCGAGCGCGCCTCGGCCTCGGCGGGCGAGCGGCTCGCCTTCGGCCGCACGACATTGGCCCCGCGCTGGGCGTAGAGCTCGGGGATGACCCACGCGTGGGCCAGGCTGGCCAGGCTGACCGGCAGCGCCAGCGGCTGGACGAGGAACAGCACAACCCCCGCGGCGATGAACGGCACCACGTGGGCCACGGTGATCGCGGTCCACATCAGCCCGCTGCGGTCCAGGCGGCGCGCATCGGCGCGCGGGCGCCAGTGGACGGCAGCGAGCTCGGGGAGCGGCTCGGCAGCCACCGGCCGCGCTAGCCGCCGGAGATCGGCAGGCGCATGATCACGAGCTCGGCGCCCACCGGCAGCTCGCGGACCTGCTCGGCCTGCCCCTCACCGGTGGAGACCATCCCGAAGTAGCCCCGATCGAGCTCCTCGCGGAAGGCCGCGACCGCCGCCTCCACCGCCTCGGGATCGTCGGCGGTCCATTGCGCCAGCGTGGTGTGGCCGGACTGGTCCATGCGGATGAGACGAGACATGCGCACCTCCTCGGGCTCGGTCAACCCATGGTACGCCCGCACCGCAAGGCTCCGCGGCGCTTGGCGCGCCGACATCACACCCTCAGGGGGCCCCACCTTCGGCGGCGAGCATCAACGGCTTCGCCGTCCGTCCGCCTCCGGCACCCCCTACAGCCCGAGCTTCTCGCGCACGATCCGCGTGACCTCGCCGCCGTCGGCGCGCCCGCGGGTCTCGCGCATGACATGGCCGACGATGACCCCGATCGGCTTCATGTCGCCGCCGCGCAGGCGCTCGGCGATGTCGGGGTTGGCGTCGAGCGCGGCCTGGACCGCCGGGCCGAGCGTGTCGCCGCCGCCGATGGCGCCCAGGCCCTCGGCCTCGACGATGGCGGCCGGGTCGCCGCCCTCCGCCACCAGGCGATCGAGGACCTGCTTGGCACCGCCCTGGGTCACCTTCTTCTCGCTCACCAGCCCCACGAGGCTGGCGAGCGCCCCGGGCTCGACCTTGGACTCGGCGGGGTCGTCCACCTCGATGCGCGCCACCAGCTCGTTGACCCAGTTGGCCAGCGGCTGGGCCTCCACGCCGTTGCTGGATAGGGCGGCCTCGAAGTAGTCGCCGAGCTCGGCGCGCCAGGCCAGCAGCCGGGCCGAGTCCGTCGTCAGGCCCAGGTCGCGCTCGAAGCGCTCGGCGCGGGCCGCCGGCAGCTCGGGCAGCGCGGCGCGGGCGCGGTCGAGCATCGCCTCGCTGATGGCGATCGGGACGAGGTCGGGCTCGGGGAAGTAGCGGTAGTCATGCGCCTCTTCCTTGGAGCGCAGCGAGCTGATCGTCTCCGTGCGCGGATCGAAGTGCAGCGTCTCCTGCTCCACCTCGCCCCCGGCGCGCACGATCGCCTCCTGCCGGGCGATCTCGGCACGGATGCCGCGCTCGATGAAGCGGAAGGAGTTCATGTTCTTCAGCTCGGTCTTGGTCCCGAGCTCACGCGTGCCCACCGGGCGGATGGAGACGTTGGCGTCGCAGCGCAGCGACCCCTCCTCCATGTTCACGTCGCTGACGCCGAGCTGGCGCAGCGTCGTGCGCAGCAGCCGCAGCCACTCGCTCGCCTGCTCGGCCGAGCGCACATCGGGCTCGGAGACGATCTCCACCAGCGGGGTGCCGCCGCGATTGAAGTCCACGACCGAGGTCTCGGCGCCGTGGATGCGCCCGCTGGCGCCCGCGTGCACGAGCTTGGCCGCATCCTCCTCGAGATGCACGCGATGGATGCGCACGTCCCCCAGGCGCCCGCCCCGGCACAGGGGCTCGTCGTACTGGGAGATCTGGTAGTTCTTGGCGTTGTCGGGATAGAAGTAGTTCTTGCGGTGGAAGATCGACCGCGGCGCGAGCTCGCAGCCCAGCGCGAGCCCGATGAGCAGGCCGTCGTGGATGGCCTCGGCGTTGGCCACCGGCAGCGACCCAGGCAGTCCCAGGCAGACCTCGCAGGTGCGCGTGTTGGGCGGCTCGCCGAACGACAGCTCGCATCCGCAGAACATCTTTGTCCGCGTGTTGAGCTGGACGTGGATCTCCAGGCCGATGACGGGCTCGTAGTCGGTCATGCGCGCGCGGGCGAGTTGTCGAAGCCGATCGCCCGCTCGAGGGCGTAGGCGGCGTCGAGGAGACGATTCTCGCTGAAGGCGGGGCTGGTGAGCTGAAAGCCGACGGGCAGCCCCTCGCTCAGCCCGCTGGGGATCGAGATCGCGGGGATCCCGGCCAGCGGCATCGGCACCGTGAAGTAATCGTTGAGGTACATGGCCAGCGGGTCGCCGGTCTTGGCGCCCAGCCCGAAGGCCACCCCCGGGCTCGTCGGGGTCACGACGAAGTCGACGCGCTCGAAGGCGGCGTGGAAGTCGTCGGCGATCTTCGTGCGCACGCGCTGGGCGCGCCCGTAGTAGGCGTCGTAGTAGCCGCTGGAGAGCGCGTAGGTCCCGATCAGCACGCGCCGCTTGACCTCGGCGCCGAAGCCGTCGTGGCGCGTCTTGGTGTACATGGTCAGCAGGTCGTCGGCCTCGCGGCGCAGGCCGTAGCGCACGCCGTCGTAGCGGGCGAGGTTCGAGGACGCCTCGGCGGGAGCGAGGACGTAATAGGCGCTCAGGCCGTAGTCGGCGTGCGGCAGGGAGACGCGCTCGACGGTCGCGCCCAGCTCGCGCGCGATGGCCAGGGTGGCCTCGAAGCTCTCCATCACGCCCGGCTCGACACCCTCGCCGGTGAGGTCGTCGGGCACGCCCAGGCGGATCCCGTCCAGGCGTTCGGCGGTGGGGAGCCGCACCTCCTCGGGGAAGGCGACCGACGTCGCGTCACGATCGTCGTGGCCGACCATGTGGCGGTAGAGCAGCGCCGAGTCGGTCACGTCGCGCGTGAGCGGCCCCGCTTGGTCGAGGCTCGAGGCGAAGGCGATCATGCCGTAGCGGCTGACTGCGCCATACGTGGGCTTGAGCCCGACGATCCCGCACAGCGCGGCGGGCTGGCGGATCGAGCCGCCGGTGTCGGTGCCCAGCGCCCACGGCGCGCTCCCCGCCGCGACCGCGGCGGCGCTGCCGCCCGACGATCCGCCGGGCACGCGCGTGCGATCCCATGGGTTGAGCGCCGGGCCGTACGCCGAGTTCTCGTTCGACGAGCCCATCGCGAACTCGTCCTGGTTGGTCTTGCCCAGCAGCGGTGCGCCCGCCTCGGCCAGCCGGCGCACGACCGTCGCCGTGTAGGGCGGGCGGTAGCCCTCGAGGATCCGCGAGCCGGCCTGCGAGGGCACGCCCTCGGTGCAGAAGAGGTCCTTGACGGCGAGCGGGACGCCGTGGAGGGGTCCACCGTTGCCCGTCGGTGCCTCGTCCGCCACCCACAGATAGGCGTTGAGCTCGTCGGCCGCGGCGCGGTCGCGATAGGCCTCGAAGAGCTCGCGCCGGTCGAGCTCGCCGCGCTCGACGGCGCCCGCCGCCTGCGCGGCGGTCAGGGCGATGATCTCGCCGGCGGCGCTCATGCCGTGGGGCTGGGCACGCGGAAGCCGCCGTCGGCGACGTCGGGCGCCTGCGCGAGCGCGACCTCGCGCGGCAGGCACGGCCGCGGGACGTCGGGGCGCAGCGCGTTCGGGACGTCGACGACGTGCGAGGTCGGGGGCACGCCGTCGAGATCGAGCTCGCCGATCTTCTCGATGTGCTCGAGGATGTTCGACAGCTCGCCGGAGATCTTCGTGACCTCCTCGTCGCTGAGCTCCAGGCGCGCCAGGCGCGCGACGTGCAGGACCTGCTCACGATCGATCATGGGTCCGGATGAGTCTAGGCGCCAGGCGGCAGCGGGCGCGGCTCGGGCGCGGTGTAGGCGCTCTCGGGTGCGTCCGTGCGCTCGTCCTTGGTCGCCAGCCACCCCCCGAGGGCGAGGATGAGCGCGGCGAGCAGCCCGAAGTACGCGCCGGTCCGGAGCACCACGCTGTCGTTGGGGCCGGGCTGGAACACGAGCACCCGCAGGGCGAGGGCGACGAACGCGAGCGTCCCGACGCTCGCCGTCAGCACCGAGGCGGCGACCGCCTGGGCGACCGGGCGGTTCGTGGCGTTGGCGATCGCCAGCCACGCGGCGCACCCGATCGCCGCGATGCAGAACGCCAGCGTCACCCACCCCAGCGAGGACCAGCCACTCTCGTCCGCCGGGCCGACCCAGTCCAGGAACAAGGTGACGAGCAGCGCCGCGGCCCCGACGACCGCGAGCCACTCCCCCACCCGCAGCCGTCTCACCGCACCGCCATCCGCGCGGCCTGCAGCGTGTTGCGCAGCAGGCAGGCGATCGTCATCGGGCCCACGCCGCCCGGCACCGGGGTGATCGCGCCGGCCACCTCGACCGCCGCGTCGAAGTCGACGTCGCCGTGGAGGCCGTCGTCGGAACGGTTGATGCCGACGTCGATGACCGTCGCGCCGGGCTTGACCCAGTCGCCCTTGACCATCCGGTCGCGGCCGACGGCGGCGATCAGCACGTCGGCGCGCCGGCAGACCTCGGCCAGATCGTGGGTGCGCGAGTGGCAGATCGTGACGGTCGCGTTGGCGCCCAGCAGGAGCTGGGCCATGGGCTTGCCGAACAGGTTCGAGCGCCCGACGACCACGGCCTCGGCCCCTTCGAGCTGCGCGCCCGCGTCCTCGAGCAGCAACATCACGCCGGTCGGCGTGCACGGCCGCAGACCCTCGCGGCCCAGGGCGAGCAGCCCGGCGCTGACCGGCGTCAGCCCGTCGACGTCTTTCCCCGGGTCGACCAGGCTGGTCAGCTCGACGCCGTCGAGGTGGTCGGGAACGGGCAGCTGGCAGAGGATCCCGCTGACCGCCGGATCGGCGTTGAGCTGCTGGATGAGGTCGACGACCTGCTCGCGCGTCGCGTCGGCCGTCAGGCGATGGTCGAAGCCGCGCATGCCGACCTCGGCGGTCGCCTTCTGCTTGCTGGCGACGTAGATCGCCGAGCCGGGGTCCTCGCCGACGAGAACGGTCGCCAGCCCCGGGGGCGTCCCGTGCTGCGCCGTGAACTCGGCCACGCCTTCGCCGACCACGGCGCGCACGCGCGCCGCCACGGCCTTGCCATCGATGACTCGTGCTGGCATTGCGGCGGCGGAGGCTACCGGGGGCAGCCCCTCAAACGATCGTTTGGGCCCGGCCTCGGACGCGCGCTCAGCCTCTCACGAGGCGTGCTCACCGCTTCTGGATCGGCGCGTACTCGGCCATGAGCTTGCGCTCGCTGCCGTCCGAGGCGAAACGCACCACGACGATGCCTCCGGGCTCCAACCCGACCACCACGCCGTCGCCGAAGGCCGCGTGGATGACATCGTCGCCCATGCGGTACTCGGCGCTCGGCGCGTCCGAGCGCGTGCTCGACCACGACATCGCCCGCGGCCGGGCGTTCTGCGCCGCCACGGCGCCGATCGCCTGCAGCCCTCCCTCGCGGTCGGTGAGATCGGGCGGGATCTCGCTGAGGAAGCGGCTGGGCAGCCCGTAGCTCTGCGCGCCGAACACCGCGCGGCGCCGGGCGTAGGTCAGATAGAGGTCGCGCATGGCGCGCGTGATCCCGACGTAGCAGAGCCGGCGCTCCTCCTCGAGCGTGCCCTCGTCGAGCGAGCGCGAGTGCGGGAAGACGCCCTCCTCGCAGCCGATCATGAACACGATCGGGTACTCGAGGCCCTTCGCGTTGTGCAGCGTCATGAGGGTCACGAGGCCCTCGTCGTCACGGCGGCTGTCGGCGTCGGCCACCAGTGCGACCTGCTGCAGGAAGACGTCGATCGTGTCCTCCTCCGAGGCGGCATCGAACTCGCGGGCGACCTCGACCAACTCCTGGAGGTTCTCCATGCGGCCCTGCGCCTCGATCGTGCGCTCGGCCTCCAGTCCGTCGAGGTAGCCCGTCTCGTGCAGGATCGCGTCGAGCAGGTCGCCGATCGGCACCTGCTGCTCAAGGCGCTCGCGCAGGAAGGCCATGGTGGCCATGAAGCGCTCGAAGGCCCGTACGGCCGCGGTCCCGAGCCCCGGCACCGAGCCCGGGTCGGCGGCCGCGTCCCACACCGCCACCCCCATCGTCTCCGCGTGCGCCAGGACGCGCGACAGCGACGTCTGCCCGATCCCGCGCTTGGGCGAGTTCGCCACGCGCGTGAAGGAGATGACGTCCTGCGGGTTGGCGAGGACGGTCAGGTAGGCGATCGCGTCCTTGATCTCCGCGCGCTCGTAGAACTTCGTGCCGCCGATGATCTGGTAGCCGATCTCGCGGCGCACGAGCGTGTCCTCGAGCACCCGCGACTGCGCGTTGGTGCGGTAGAAGATCGCGATCTCCGCGCGCGAGACGCCCTCGTCGACGAGCCGCTCGATCTCCCCCACCACGAACCGCGCCTCGGCGTGCTCGTCGTCGAGCTCGCGGACCTTGACCGGATCGCCCTCGCCGAGGTCGGTCCACAACGACTTCCCCATCCGCCCGCGGTTGTGCGTGATGACCGCGTTGGCCACGCTGAGGATCGTCTGCGTCGAGCGGTAGTTCTGCTCGAGCCGGACGACCTCGGCGTCCGGGTAGTCGTCCTGGAAATTCAGAATATTCGTGATGTCCGCTCCTCTGAAGGAGTAGACCGACTGATCATCGTCGCCGACCACCGCGAGGTTGCGGTGCTCGCCGGCCAGCAGCTGCAGCAGGCGGTACTGGGCGTGGTTGGTGTCCTGGTACTCGTCGACGAGCACGTGGCGGAACGCGGCGGCGTAGCGGGCGCGGACCTCGGGGAACAGCTCGAGGACGTTGACGGTGCGCACGAGGAGGTCGTCGAAGTCCATCGCGTTCATGCGGTGCAGGTCGCGCTCGTAGAGCTCGTACACGTCGGCGACGGTCTGCTCGAAGAACGAGCCGACCTGCTGGCGGTAGGCCTCGGCGTCGCGCAGCTTGTTCTTGGCGTCGGAGATCTGGTGCTGCATGGCGGCGGGCGTGAAGCGCTTGGGGTCGACACCCAGCTCGTCGATGCAGCGCTTGACCAGCCGGCGAGAGTCGGCGGCGTCGTAGATCGTGTACTGGCGCGTGTAGCCCAGGCGCGGCGCCTCGGCGCGCAGCAGGCGCGCGCAGGCGGCATGGAAGGTCATGACCCACATGCCGCGCGTGGAGTGCCCGAGCAGCAGCTCGACGCGCTCGCGCATCTCCTGCGCGGCCTTGTTCGTGAAGGTGATGGCCAGCAGCTCGCCGGCGCGCGCGCGCCCGGTCTGCACGAGCCAGGCGATGCGATGGGTGAGCACGCGCGTCTTGCCCGAGCCGGCGCCGGCCAGGATGAGCAGGGGGCCTTCGCCGTGGGTCACGGCAGCGCGCTGGGGCGCGTTGAGGCCCTCCAGCAGAGCCTTGATGCGGTCGTCGGCGGCGGCCTCGGGCACGACCGCTGAGCATACGACGGCGGGCGGCGGGGGCCGCTTGGCGCACGCGACCGGCTGGCGCAAACCGTCTATGCGCCAAAATCCGCCGGGGAGCAGGCTGTGGAGACCGTCGGCCGATCGCTTGGTCAATCGGTGACCGCCTGGGGCAGCCCTTTCGCCCATGAGCGGCAAGGATGCGCTCGGCTTGGCGGTTGCGACGGTCCTCCTGCTCGCTCTCCCACCAGCTGTGGCCTCAGCAACGGACTGCCCGCACAGCGGGGACCTCGTCACCGCGCTCTCGGCGCCCGACCGTCGAGCCGCCCTGCTCTGCGTGATCGACGCGGAGCGCACGGCACGCGACATCCCCGCCGTGCGCGCCAACCCGCAGCTCTCGCTCGCGGCACAGGGCCACGCCGACGACATGGTCGTGCGGCACTTCTTCGATCACGTGACGCCCGGCGGCTCGACGCTCGGCGACCGGGTCAACGCAACCGGCTACATCGCGCACCGCCGCGACTGGGAGCTCGGCGAGGCGATCGCCTGGGCCCAACAGCCGCTCGACACGCCCGCGACCCTCATGCGCGCCTGGCTGGGCAGCCCCGACCACCGCGCGATCATCCTCGATCGCGTCTTCCGCGATGTCGGGATCGGCGTGACGGCGGGGCTGACCGACGGCTCGAGCGGGCTCGGCGCCACCGCTGTCCTGGACTTCGGCTTCCGCACCTCGTCGCCTACGCTGCCGCGATGGCGCTCGGCGACCTCGTGCGCGCGCACGGCGCGGACATCGCAGCACAAGCGCGCTCGGTGCGCATCGACCTCGACGCGCTCGAAGCGCTCGAGCTAGGCGACCCGCCGGAGCTCGACCCTCAGCGTCACTACCTGGAGGGCCCGGCCGCCGACGTGGCCGACTACCTCCTGACGCTGGACGCGATCAACTTCGGCTCCGGGTGGTTTCCCACGCTGCGCAAGCGCACGGGCTCGTCGGGCTACTTCACCGTCGCCTGGGGCCTCGCCGATCGCTGGCGCGCCGGCGCCGGGTGGACCGCCGCGCAGCTGCGCGCGATGCGCACCGAGGAGGTCGCCGACACGCTCGGCCAGCGCCGCGACCACGAGCTCATGGCCATCTACGCCCAGGCACTGCGCGAGCTCGGCCGCTTCCTCGGCGCCCGGCGCGCCCTCGACGTCGTCGAGCAGGCGCGCGGCTCGGCGGTGCGCATGGCCGAGCTGCTCGCCGGCGGGATGACCATGTGGCAGGACACCGGCTTCTACAAGCGCGCGCAGATCGCTCCCAGCGACCTCGCGCTGGGCGGCGTCGCCGAGTTCGGCGACCTCGACGCGCTCACGATTTTCGCCGACAACCTCGTGCCCCACGTCCTGCGCTGCGAGGGCGTGCTCATCTACGACGAGGGCCTGGCCGCCCACATCGACGCCGAGCGGCTCCTGCGCCCCGGCCCGCAGGAGCGCGAGATCCGCGGTTGCGCCATCCACGCGTGCGCGGCCATTGCCCAGCGCAGCGGCTGGACCGAGCGCGACATCGACAACGCGCTCTGGTACCGCGGCCAGCGCCCCGAGTACAAGGCGCGGCCGCGGCACCGCTGCCGCACCGTCTACTACTAGCCGCTGCGCTTGAGCTTGCCGTGGCGCTTGGCGTAGCGCTCGCCCGCGGCGAAGACGGCGAGGCCGAGCGGGATCGCGACGGTGCCCAGCACGAGCAGCGGCCACAGGTCGCCCCACACCGCCCCCAGGCCGGCGCCGTCGAGCACGCTCGCGCGGATCCCGTGCAGGGCGTAGGTGGCGGGCGAGATCGTGGCGATCGCCTGCATCCAGCCCGGCATCACGTCGACCGGGTAGTAGACGCCCGAGACGACGAGCAGGAGCCCCTGGGCGATGAAGCCGAGCTGGGCGCCCTTCTCCGGCGAGACCAGCGGCAGGATCGCGGTCACCATCCCGACCCCGACGAACGAGATCGACGCCACCGCCAGCAGCACCAGGGCCGCCAGGAAGTCCGCCTGCGGGAAGGCCAGGCCGAAGAACAGCGCCACCACTCCGAAGAGCGCCGCCGTGCGCAGCAGCCCGTAGAGGACGCCGAACGTCCCCATGCCGAGCAGGTGCACCGGCCGCGCCAGCGGAGCCATGAACGTGTACTCGATGGTCCCCTCCCAGCGCTCCCACGCGACGGTCTCGGTGAGGATCTCGAAGATGATCCCCAGGTAGGACCAGATCACCGCGCCGATGAGCAGGCTCGCCGCCTGGCGCTCGACGTCGAGCTGCCCGCCGGTCGCCTCGACGCCCTTGGCGATGAAGACGATCGTCAGGGTGTTGGCCACCGTCCAGGCGAAGAACGCGAGCTCCCACCAGCCATAGCGCTTGACCAGGTAGGAGTTGCGCTCGACGACGCCCATGAGCGCGATCGCCTGGCCGCGCCACGCGCCGCGGGTGGTCGTGGTGCTCATCACGCGGCCTCCTCGTCGTCGTCATCATCCGCGTCCTCGAGCACCCGGCCCGTGGCCGCCATGAACGCCTCCTCCAGCGTGCTCGCGCCGTAGCGCCGGCGCAGGGCGGCGGAGGTGTCCAGCGCCAGCAGCCGCCCACCGTCGAGGATCCCGACGCGGTCGGCGAGCACCTCGGCCTCGGCCATGTCGTGCGTGCACAGCAGCGTCGTGGTGTCGTGGGTGCGGCGCACCTCCCCGATGAAGGCCTGGACCTCGCGCTTGGCCCGCGGGTCGAGGCCGGTGGTCGGCTCGTCGAGCAGCAGCAGGGTCGGCGAGGTCAGCAGCGCGCGGGCCAGTGCGACCTTCTGCTGCATCCCGCGCGACAGGTCCTCCATCGGGGCCGCCGCCCGGCGCGCCGGGAAGCCGACGGCCGCGAGGATCTCGGGGATCCGCGCACGCGTGTACGCCGGCGTCAGGCCGTAGAACCGCGCGGCGTAGGACAGGTTCTCGTTGGCCGACAGGCGCTTGAAGAACGCCGCCTCGACCGAGACCCGATTGACCAGGCGGCGCACCTCGCGCTCCTCGCGCAGGACGTCGTGGCCGAAGACGCGGGCGCTGCCTCCGTCGTGGATCAGCAACGTGGACAGGACGCGCACGAGCGTCGACTTGCCCGACCCGTTGCATCCCAGCACGGCCACGCACTCGCCCCGGGCGATGGTGAACGACACGCCGTCGAGCGCCGCGACGCGCACGCGGCGACGGCCCTGACGGCGAACGAACTGCTTGGTGAGACCGACGACTTCGACTGCAGGCACGACATGCTCCTCACGCGAAAAACGAACCGGACAGGGGCCAGTGTCCGAGGCGGTGCTCGGCTACGAGGGTGGCCCTAGCGGTGCGCGAGGAACATCGCCGACGACGGTAGCACCGCCGCCGACGATGCGCCACAGCGATCTACATCACGCGTCGACGAGCTCGAGGAACTGCCACTTCTTGTCGTCGGCCAGCCCGGCCAGCTTGCGCCCGATCGTCTGCTGGATGGGCAGCGACGGGATGACGTGCTGGGTGCCCGCGTGCATGTCGCGGAAGAGCTGCTGGACCTTGCCCGAGCGCAGCCCGGTGGTCCCCGAGGAGGCGTAGACGAACTTCGCCACTTCGTGCGCGGCCCACGTGACGTGGATCGTGCCCAGGCGGATGTTCGTGTTCTGGTCGACCGACAGGTCCTCGTCGCGCGCGAGCGTCTCGGTCACGTCGGTCCAGGTCTCGAAGATCAGCGCCCGCGCGGCACGGCGGATGCCCTCTGCGCGCGCGAAGCCCTCCTGGAAGCTCTGGTTGTCGGCCAGCGCGCCGGGACGGCCGGCCTTCGCCTGCACCATCTTCGCCAGCTCGTCGATCAGGCGCCGCGCGATGCCCAGCGCCCAGCCCGAGTGGCAGATCCCGGCGATGTTGATGATCCCCAGGCGGTAGAGGTTGCCGCCGCGCTCGGGGGTCTCGGTGACCGCGAAGTGCGAGAAGTGCTCGGGGACGAAGACCGAGTCGATCTCGTAGTCGATGCTGCCGGTCGCGCGCAGGCCCATCACGTCCCAGTTGTCGATCAGGGTCGCCTGCTCGACGGGGAGCACGAAGATCCGCGGCTCGCCGGTGCCCTCGACGACGCCGAGCGTGTGGATGAAGCCCGAGTGCTTGATCCCCGAGGCGAACTGCCAGGACCCGCTGAGCACGTGGCCGCCGTCCTGGGCGACCGCCTTACCCGGCCGGGTGCCCTGCCCGGCGATGACCGGGAAGCGCTCGCCGCCGAAGATCTCCTCGACCGCCTGATCGCCCAGGTAGGCGGCGCCGGTGCCGATCGCCAGCCCGGCCGCCATCGTCACCCAGCCCGTCGAGGGGTCGGCGTAGGCGAGCTGATCGATGACCTTCAGCGAGCTGACGGGATCGAGCTCGGAGCCACCCAGCTCCTTCGGGACCCACATGCCGAAGAGGCCCGCGTCGTGCAGGGCGTCGACGACCGGGTCGGAGAGCCGTCCGCGCTCGTCGCCCTCGGCGGCGTGCTCGTCGATGAGCGCCTCGAGGCGGCGCGCCTCGTCCAGGAGCTCGGGGGTGGTCGTCGTGGTCTCGGTCATACGGTCTCCTGTGTTGGTCCTGGGGTTCAGCCGCCGGCGGGGTTTCGACCCTGGGCGGGACGGAGTGGGCGAACCTCGGCCACGGGCTCGGCCTCGCGGCCTGCCACCTCGGCCAGGGCGCGTTCGAGCGCCTCGATGCGTGCCGCGAGCCCCTTGATGGCGTCCGCCACGGGGTCGGGAAGATGGATCCAGTCGGCGTCGGGGCCCTCGACCTTGCGCCCGTCGACGCGGACGACGTGCCCGGGGTTCCCGACGACCGTCGAGTTGGGCGGCACGTCGGTGATGACGACGCTGTTGGCGCCGATCTTGGCGCCGTGGCCGATCGTGATCGGTCCCAGCAGCTTGGCGCCCGACCCGATGGTGACGTTGTCCTGCACGGTCGGGTGGCGCTTGCCGGTGGCGAAGCCCGTGCCGCCCAGCGTCACGCCCTGATAGAGCGTCACGTCGCTGCCGATCTCCGCGGTCTCGCCCACGACGACGCCGGTGCCGTGGTCGATGAAGAGGCCGTCGCCGATCTGCGCTGCCGGATGGATCTCGATCCCGGTCACCGCGCGCGTCAAGGTGCTCATCGCACGGGGTACGAACGGGACGCCGGCATGGTGCAGCACATGGGCCACGCGATGGGCCAGGAGGGCGTGCACGCCCGGCCAGCTCGTGAGGATCTCGACCGACGAGACGCCGCGCGCCGCGGGGTCGCGATCGTGTGCAGCGGCGACGTCGCGGCGGATCTCACCGGCGACCCGCCGCAGCGTGCCGAGACCGAGCATGGGACGTACGATAACCGGGTGCGCTTCCTCATCTTGCATGGTTGGCAAGGTTCGGGTCCCGAACACTGGCAGACGTGGCTCGCCGCCCGGTTGCGCGCCGCCGGACACCACGTCCAGTACCCCGAGCTGCCGGCCTGCGACGAGCCGTGCCCCGATCGCTGGGGCATCGCCTTCCGCTCCGAGCTGGGGCGCCTCGCCGCCCGCCCGGACGACCAGCGCGTCGTGGTGGCGCACTCGCTGGGCTGCGTGCTGTGGCTGCGTGAGGCGGCCAACGTCGCGCCGTCGCGGCGCGTGGACCGCGTCGCCCTGGTCTGCCCGCCGTGCCCGGGCGCGGCCGTGCCCGAGCTGGCCGGCTTCTATCCGACGGGCGCCGAGCGCGCGGCCGTCGCGGCGGCCGCCGGCGAGACGCGCCTGGTGTGCGCCGATGACGACCCGTACTGCCCCGGGGAGAACGCGGCGCGCTTCTGGGCGCAGCCGCTGGGCCTGGCGGTCGACCTGCTGCCGGGCGCCGGCCACATCAACGTCGAGGCCGGGTTCGGCCCGTGGCCCGAGATGGAAGCGTGGTGCCTGGGCGAGCGCGCCGCGCTCACGCAGACACCAACCGGCCTCCGGCCGGGGAGACCCACCTCAGGCGGCGTGCCTGCCATCGGGACTCCGTAGCCCCCCCGGGCCGCCTTCGGCACTCCTTAGCCGGCAGCCGTCTGATCCGCGCGCGGGGCGAAGAACGGCGCCGAGATGTAGCGCTCGCCGGAGTCGGGCAGCACGGTGACGATGCGCTTGCCCCGCGACTCGGGACGCTGGGCGACCTCGAGCGCCGCCCACAACGCCGCGCCGCACGAGATGCCCGCGAGGATGCCTTCGCGCGCGGCGGCGGCGTGCGCCGTGGCGATCGCGTCGCCGTCGGAGCAGGTGAGGATCTCGTCGAGGACGTCGCGGTCGAGCACGGCGGGGACGAAGCCGGCGCCGATCCCCTGGATGCGATGCGGCCCCGGGGTACCCCCGGAGAGCACCGGCGACGCCTCGGGCTCGACGCCGATCACGGTCGCCTTCGGGTTGTGCGCCTTGAGCGCCTGGCCGACGCCGGTGATCGTCCCGCCGGTGCCCACCCCGGCCACGAAGACGTCGACCTTGCCGTCGAGCGCCGCGAGGATCTCGGGGCCGGTGCCCGTGCGGTGGGCCTCGGGGTTGGCCGGGTTGGAGAACTGGTCGGGCAGGAAGACATCGGGGTCGCGCGCCGCGGCGCGGGCGGCGTCGACGGCCTCGTTCATGCCCCCGAGCGACTCCACGATCTCGACCTGCGCGCCGTAGAGGCGCAGCAGCGCCTCGCGCTCGCGGCTCATGCCCTGCGGGAGGAAGATCGACAGGTCGTAGCCCATGGCCGCACAGCAGAAGGCCAGCGCGATGCCGGTGTTGCCCGAGGTCGCCTCCACGATCGTGGTACGGCCGGGCTCGATCAGCCCGTCGCGCTCCGCGGCGTCGAGCATGGCCACGCCGATGCGGTCCTTGACCGATCCTCCGGGGTTGAAGGCTTCGAGCTTGCCGTAGAGCTCGACGTCGAGCCCGTCGGGCACCAGCCGTGTGAGCTGGACCATCGGCGTGTTGCCGACGGTCTCGGCGATGTTGATCGGGATTCGCGGCATTCGGGCCGCCACGGAGACTACCGGCGGCCCGTAGGTGAGCTACCGCCTGCGTCCGACGACGGCTGCGATCGGGGCGCGATCCTCGTCGAGGAGCGGCCTCGCGTCGGGGCGCGGCGGGCGCGCCAGACGCAGGCGCCGCACGAGCGCGTCCTGGATGGTGGCGCCGGCGTCGAGCGCGGTCGTCGCGGGCGCCCGGCGTGCAGGCTCGGCCTTGCGTTGGTGGAGCATGGACACCTGAACGCAGGCCCGCCGCCGAACTTGCGGTGGGCTGCGCGTAGGCTGGGGCGATGACCGATCGGATCGTGCTCGAGCCCGAGGAGATCGCGGGCCTGATCCGCGGCGCGCGCCTGCTGGAGCTGCGCCAGGACACGCCGGCGGAGACGCGCGAGCGCTGGCTGGCCACCGCGATGACCGCCATGGACGCGCTGTGCGGCCTGAGCCAGCGGGCGGGGACCAACGCGGTCTGGGACGTGCTCGAGATGCTCGAGCGCCGCGAGCTGCTGGCCTTCTCGACGCTGATGGCCTCCGAGCTGAGCGAGACGGAGTTCTCGGCGGCCGACTGAGGCCGCGACCTTCTTCGCTTCCTATTAGAGGAGGCTGGTTGATTGGCTGCCCGTGAGCATCTTTCGGCCGGTCTGCGCCATCGCCGGCGCCCTCGTCGTCGCCGTCGCACTTGCCGCCTGCGGCGGCGGCTCGAACGCGACCTCCACCGCGAGCGCCGGAGCCGGAGCCAATGCCCCGGGCAACGGGAGGCGCGGCTTCCTGCAGGACCCCAAGGTCGTCGCGTGCCTCAAGCAGCAGGGCGTGACCATCCCGAGCGGTCGCGGTGGTGGCAACGGCGGCCCACCCGGCGGCCAGAACGGTCAGCCGCCGAACGGTCAGCCGCCGACGGGCACGAACCGACGACCGCCATCCGGCCAGGGTGCTCCGAACGGCCCTGGCTCGGCGCAGTTCCAGAAGCTGCGCGCGGCGCTGCAGAAGTGCGGCGTCGACTTCGGCGGCCGGCCGCCGAACGGGCAGCCGCCGCAGGGCCAGGGCACCACGACCACGAACGCGAGCTGACATGCGCCGGCCGGCCCTCATCACCGTCACGCTCGCCGTGCTGGCCGCCGCCGCAGTGGTGGGCGCGGTGGTCGTCGTCGGCTCGCCGGCGACGACCAGTGCTCAGGAGCGGACGGTCACCGTCGCGCGCGGCGTGATCCAGTCGACCGTGTCGGGCAGTGGGAACCTCGAGCCCGCCAACCAGGCCGACGTTGACTTTGCCGCCAGCGGCGAGATCACGCACATCTACGTCAAGGCCGGCCAGCATGTCGCCCGCGACGAGCTTCTGGCGAGGGTCGACCCGGACGCCGCCAACGTGGCGCTCGCCCAGGCCGAGGCGAGCCTGCAGTCGGCGCAGGACGCGCTCGACCAGGCCGAGACGGCGGCCAGCACCACGACGACCGCGGCGACCACCGCCACCGCTGCGAACAGCGCAGGCGGCAACTCATCTTCCTCCGGCTCCGGCGCGACCAGCACCATGACCGTCGCCGCGGCGCAGGCCAGCCTCGACAGCGCGCAGCTCAGCGTCACGAGCGCCGAGAAGGACGTCGCCGCGACGACCCTGCGCGCCCCGATGGCGGGCACCGTCACCGCGGTCAATGGCGCCGTCGGTACGACGGTGAGCGGCAGCTCGTCGTCCTCCTCCTCGTCCTCCTCGAGCGGCTCGGGCGGCGCGACGGTCACCGGCGGCCTCGGAGGCGGGGCGAGCACGAGCACGTCGAGCTCGTCCTCGAGCTCGAGCTTCATCACCCTCGCGCAGCTCAGCCGCTTCAGGATGCAGGTCTCCCTGAGCGAGTCCGACATCGGCTCGGTCAAGGTGGGCCAGCCCGCGACGGTCACCGTCAACGCGGCGTCCGGCGAGGAGTTCGCCGCCCGCGTGTCGCAGATCGGCGTGCTCTCGTCGTCCTCCGGCTCGGACACCAGCAGCGCGGTCAGCTACCCGGTCACCCTGACCCTCGATCAGACGAGCAGCCATCTGAAGGCCGGGATGAGCGCCACGGCCGACATCGTCACCTCGCAGGTCACGGGCCTGGCCGTCCCCTCGCAGGCGCTCACGGGCTCGACGGTCACCGTCCAGGCCGCCGACGGCACCCAGACGAAGCAGCGTGTGCAGACCGGGGTCGTGGGCGACTCGACCACGCAGATCGTCAGTGGCCTGAAGGCGGGCGACACGCTCGTCGTCCGTTCGGCCGCCGCGGCCCTGGGGGCGGCGGCCTCGGGCTCGGACCAGCTCAACAACGCGATCCGCAGCCGGGTCGGCGCGGGCGGGCTGGGAGGCGGACTCGGCGGGGGCGCCGGCTTCGGTGGCGGCGGGGGCCTCCGCGGCGCCGCCGGGGGCGGCGCGAGAACGCCATGAGCGCGCTTCCCGCCGCGCGACGCGTCCGCCGGCCGGTCATCGACATCGAGGACGTCGAGCGCGTCTACCGGCTCGGCGAGGACGTCGAGGTGCGGGCGCTGGCGGGCGTCTCGCTGCGCATCGCCCGCGGGGAGTTCGTGGCCATCATGGGCAGCTCGGGCAGCGGCAAGAGCACGCTGATGCACATCCTCGGCTGCCTCGACGCTCCGACCGCGGGGCGCTACCTCCTCGACGGGGTCGACGTGCGCGACATCCCCGAGGACGACCTCGCCGATCTGCGCAACCGCAAGATCGGCTTCGTCTTTCAGAGCTTCAACCTCGTGGCCCGCACGACGGCGCTGGCCAACGTCGAACTGCCCCTGGCCTACGCCGGCCTCGGGCGTCGCGAGCGCCGCAGCCGCGCGGTCGCCGCGCTCGCCGCGGTGGGCATGGAGGACCGCCAGAACCACCTCCCCTCCGAGCTCTCCGGCGGCCAGCAGCAGCGCACCGCGGTCGCGCGGGCGATCGTCACCGACCCCGCCATCGTGCTCGCCGATGAGCCGACCGGCAACCTCGACTCCCACTCGACCGAGGAGATCCTCGCGATCTTCTCGCGCCTGAACGCCGAGGGGCGCACGGTCATCCTCATCACACACGAGAGCGACGTCGCGGCGCGCGCGCGGCGCGTCGTGCGCCTGAGCGACGGGCGCGTTCTGTCGGATGAGCACGCGCCCGCGCGCGAGGAGGCCGCGTGACGCCCGCCGAGACACTGCGCATCGCGGTGTCAGGGATCGCCGCCAACAAGCTGCGCTCCGGGCTGACCATCCTGGGCATGACGATCGGGGTCGCGGCGGTGATCGTCCTCGTCGCCGTGGGCAACGGGTCCAAGCAGCAGGTCCAGGCCGGCATCGACGCGCTCGGCTCCAACGTGCTCATCGTCCAGGCCCAGAACGGCCCCGGCGGCCCGGGCGGCTTTCGCTTCGGCGGGGGCGGCGGGCTGACGCTGAGCACCCAGGACGCCACCGCCCTGCAGGACGCCTTCAACGCGCCCGACGTGAAGTCCGCGGCGCCCGTGGTCAACGCCACGGGTACCACGCTGGTCGCGGGTTCGACGAGCTACTCGCCCTCGTCGGTCGTCGGCTCGACGCCCACCTACGCCACGACGCGCGACTTCCAGGTGGCGGCCGGTTCGATGTTCACGGCCCAGGACGTCAAGAAGCACCGGCGCGTGGTGATCCTCGGCCCGACGGTCGTATCGAACCTCTTCGCCGGCCAGGACCCGGTGGGCCAGTCGGTGCGCATTGACGGCACGAGCTTCGAGGTCACCGGCGTGACCAGGCCGAAGGGGTCCAACGGCGTCCAGGACCAGGACGACGTCGTGATCGCGCCCATCACCGCCGTGCAGGACGCCATCAGCGGCTACGGCTCGATCAGCAACATCACCGTGCAGGGTCGCGCGACCGCGACGCTCGACGCCGCGCAGGCCCAGGTGACGTCGATCCTCGAGCAGCGCCACCACGTCACCGACACCGCGAACCCCGGCTTCCAGGTCATCAACCAGGGCTCGGTACGCGAGGCGTCCAATCAGAGCACCCAGGTCTTCACCACGCTGCTCGGGGCGGTCGCCGCCATCTCGCTGCTCGTCGGCGGGATCGGGGTCATGAACATCATGCTCGTCAGCGTCACCGAGCGCACGCGCGAGATCGGCATCCGCAAGGCCATCGGCGCGCGGCGGGCCGACATCCTCACGCAGTTCCTCACCGAGGCCGTCCTCGTGTCGGTCTTCGGCGGCCTGCTCGGGGTCGCCGCCGGCATCGTGGGCAGCCACTTCACCATCGTCGGCGTCACACCGGTGATCGCCGTCTACTCGATCTTCCTGGCCTTCGGCGCCGCGCTGGCGTGCGGCCTGGTGTTCGGCACCTACCCCGCCGCGCGCGCCGCGGGCATGCGCCCGATCGACGCCCTCAGATTCGAATGACCAACCCAGAACCGGAGCGACCCATGCCCGACCGCGACGACCGCCTCCTCGACCTCGACGACGACGTGGACGTCGACGTCGACGAGTACGAGGATGGCTGGGAGCCGGCGGCCCAGGAGCGCGCCCTCCCCCCGCGCCCGCGTCGGCGGCTCGTCACACCGGTCTCCGCGGCCCTCGCCGTGGTGCTGATCGCCGCCGCCGGCTTCATCGGCGGCGTCGAGGTCCAGAAGGGTCAGGCCGACAACTCGGGGGCGGCCGGCGGCGCCGCCGGCGGGCCCGCGGCGCTCGCCGCCGGCGCCGGTGGGGGCGGCGCGGCGGCCGGGGCGCGCGGCGGCTTCCCGGGGCGCGGCGGCGCCCAGGGCAACGCCACCGTCGGCTCCGTCGCCAACAAGCACGGCAGCACGCTGTACGTGAAGGACAGCGACGGCAACACCGTGCGCGTGAAGACCACGAGCCACTCGAAGGTCAACCGCACCGCGACGGCGAGCGTCGGCGCAATTCACCCCGGCGACACGGTCATCGTCCAGGGCACCAAGAGCGCCGGCGGGACGATCACCGCGACCCAGATCAACGCGACGTCCTCGTCGGCGGCCGGCGGACTCGCCGGCTTCTTCGGCGGCGGCGGCGGGTTCCCCGGTGGTGGTGGCGGCGGTGGCGGCGGCGGCGCGGCCCCGAGCGCGCCGCCGCAGGGCTCGGGCGGTTGACGCCTCAGCGGCCGCCGGCGCGCGGCGGGAGCGCCGAACGTCGGTCTTCCCCCCTCAGGAGGGGGTAGGACCGACGTTCGGCGCTACGCGCACGCCCGGCGCCCGGTCAGCAGGCCGCCGACGGCCAGCGCCCACAGCACGCCGGTCCCGGTGAGCGCCCATGGCCAGTCGAGCAGGTTCGCCAGCGGGAAGGCCGCCACCGCCGGGGCCAGCAGCCAGGCCGCGCCGTTCACGCGCCCCGGCCAGAGCTCGCGGGCGAGGGTCCACCCCACGGCCAGGTACCAGGCGACCACCGCCAGCAGCCCGCCGATCCCCAGCTCGACCCATTCCTGCAGGGGCAGGTCGTGGGCGAAGCGAGTCGGGACGGGGCGCTCGCGCAACTGGCGCTCGCGCGTGGCGGCGAGGAAGGTGGCGGCGCCGAAGCCCTGGAGCGGCCGCTCGGCCGCCGTGTGCAGAGCGGCCCGCCAGATGCCGACGCGCCCGTGGCTGGGATCAGCACCGCAGGGCGAGCCGCGGTCGCCGAGCACCACGGCGGCGGTCGCCACGAGTGCGGCGATGCCGACGATCGCCGTCCAGCGCCCGCGTGCGTTGCGCGACGCGCCGCCTGCCCACAGCGCCGCGGCCACGACGAGGGCGCCGGGGAGCAGCGCCAGCAGGCGCGCACCGTCGCCGGCGCGCGCGAGATCGCCGTGGAGGATCAGGGCGCTGGCCGCAGCCGCGCCGACCGTCGCGAGCGCCACCGGGCCGACCGGGCGCCCGCGCGGCGCCAACGCCACGCAGCCGGTCGCGGCCAGCGCACAGAGCCCGATGCCGGTGCGGTTGGCGGTCAGCGCCACCGTCGTGACCAAGAGCCACGCCGCGAGCGCCCCTCCGGCCACCAGCGCGCGCGGGCGCGCGGTGGCGACGCCGAGCGCGACGGGCAGCGCGCCCGCGCACACGAGGGCGAGCGCGGGCGGGTACTCGAATGGGCCCGAGGGGCGCCAGCTGCCGCACAGGTTCAGCGCGAGCGGCTCGGAGGTGGCGATGGTCGCCGCGAGGCCGGCGATCGCGCAGCCGACCGCGGCGACGAGCAGCACGGCGCCGTGCGCCCAGGGCCCCGGCACCGACGCCGCGGCCACGATGACCGCGCACAGCGCGAGGATCGCGGCGCCGTCACGCGCCGCGTCGCTCGGGGCCCCGATGGTCCACGCCGCGGTGAGCGCCGTGACGAGCGCCAGCACGGCGAGCGCCACGACGATCGGATGGCGCGCCGCACGGCCGGCCGCTTCCGGGGCGACGGCCACCGCGGCGAGCGCCGCCAGGCCGGCCAGCGCGGCGATGATCCCGCGCGCGTCATCGGTGTATCCGCCGCGCCAGGCGACGGCGACCGCCACGGCGGCGAGGAGCGGCGCCCAGCGCCACGCCGCGCCGGCGGCGGTCATCCGGCGTTCAGCCGCGCTGCGCCTTCTTCAGGCAGGCCTGCTGCGTCGCGCCGGCGGCCGTCTCCTGCGCCTGCAGCGCCGACTGCTGCGCGTCGTAGTCCGGGGCGTTGGGATCGAGCGCGGAGATCTGCGCCTCGATCGCGTTGAAGGCCTTCGTGTACGCGTCCTGGCAGGCCTTCTCGGCCTTCGCCTGCTTGGCGACCTTGGCCTTGGCCGCGCTGAACTTGCGCTTGGCGGCCTTCAGGCACGCGGCCTTCTTCGCGCCGGACTTCTTGGCGCACGCCTTCTTGGCGACGTTGTAGGCGGCCTTCGCCCGGCAGCCCTGCGCCTCGGCCAGCTTGTTCGTGGCCGAGTAGTAGGAGTCGCACGCCGCTCGGTTCTTGGGGTTCGTCGGCTTGGTCGGTACCGGACCGCCGTACGCGTCGACCTTGTTGTTCGTCGACGGCCCGGCCGGCGCCGTGGTGGCGAGCACCAGCCCGACGACGACCAGCACGGCGGCCAGCGCACCCAGCACTGCCCGGCGACGGCGACCTGCTCGGCTGTTCATGGAAAGACCTGCCCCCTCGACTCGGCCGGAAGGCCGACCGTACCATCGCGACCGGAATCCGGGGGATTTGATTTCGGCGGGCGCTGCTCGATGTCACGATCAACCCGGGTACCTCGTCATTTGGGCATGAACGAGATCATCATCACTGGATCCACGGGCGCCATCGGGCAGCGCGCCGTCCGCGCGCTGGTCGCCGCCGGCCACCGCGTCACGGGCGTGACGCGTTCCGCGCAGGGCCGCGAGCGGCTCGCGAGCCTCGGGGCGCGCGCGGTCGAGGCCGACGTGTTCGACGAGGCGTCGCTGTGCCGCGCGTTCGACGGGGCCGACGCCGTCGTCAACCTCCTGACCCACATCCCGCGCGCCGATCGCATGGCCGATCCCTCCGCCTGGGAGGAGAACGACCGCCTGCGCACCGAGGCCTCGGCGGCGGTCGCCCGCGCCGCCCGGGCGGCCCGCGCGCCACGGCTCGTGCAGGAGTCGATCGCCTTCGTCTACGCCGACGGCGGCGACGCGTGGCTCGACGAGGATGCGCCGGTCGCCGGCGGCGGCGTGACGACGACCGCGCTGACCGCCGAGCGCAACGCGCGCGAGCTGTTCGACGGCGACACCGTCGTGCTGCGCTTCGGGCTGTTCATCGGACCCGACAGCGGGTCCGCGCAGGCCGCGCTGGAGGCCGCGCGCGGCGGCGCCTCGACCGCGATCGGACCGCCCGGCGCGTACCGGCCGACGCTCTGGCTGGATGACGCGGCAGCGGCCATCGCCGCGGCGCTGCGCGCCCCGGCCGGGACGTACAACGTCGCCGACGCCGACCCGCCGACGAACGCCGAGATCGATGCCGCGCTGGCCGCCGCCGTCGGCGTGCAGGCCCTGCGTGCGCGGGCCCCGCAGGACGGGCCGATGGCGCGCTCGCAGCGCGTGTCGAGCCGGCGGCTGCGCGAGGCGAGCGGCTGGGCGCCGCGCATGCGCGCGGGCACGGAGTTCTGGGGGCGCGCCGACCGGATCGCCGCATGACCGCCGCCGACCGCTTCGCGCGCGCGCGCCCGCGGCTGCTGCGGCTCGCGTACAGCGAGCTCGGCGACTTCGGCGAGGCAGAGGACGTCGTCCAGGAGGCATGGCTGCGGCTGGAGCGCGCCGACGCCGAGGCGATCGACAACCTCGACGGCTGGCTGACGACGGTCGTCGCCCGGCTCGCGCTCGATCGCCTGCGGTCCGCTCGCGCGCGCCGCGAGACCTACGTCGGTCCGTGGCTCCCCGAGCCGCTCGTGTCGGACGACCCGGCGGACCGCGTCACGCTCGACGAGTCGGTCAGCTACGCGCTGCTGACCGTGCTCGAGCAGCTCTCGCCCGCGGAGCGCACGGCGTTCGTGCTGCACGACGTGTTCGACGTGCCGTTCGGCGACGTCGCCGAGGTGGTCGGCCGCACGCCCGAGGCGGTGCGGCAGCTCGCCTCGCGCGCGCGCCGCCACGTCACGCTCGAGCGCCCGCGCTTCGCGGCCTCGCGCGACGAGCACGATCGCGCCGTGCGAGCGTTCGCGCAGGCGGTCGCCGACGGCAGCCTCGAGGGCCTCGTCGCTGTGCTCGACCCGGATGTCGTCTGGACGTCGGACGGCGGCGGGCGCGTGACCGCGGCGCGCAAGCCCCTGCACGGCGGGGCGCGGGTCGCGCGTGTGTGGGTGGCGTTCAGCCGCAGGGCAACGCACGAACCGATGGAGATCGAGCTCAACGGGCTGCTCGGACTGGTGGTCCCGAGCAACGACGGCCATCGTGCGGCGCTCTCGTTCGTCGTCGGCGATGGCCGCATCACGCGCATCGACGCGGTCCGCAATCCGGAGAAGCTGCGGCGCCTCGGGCCAGAGCCTTAGCTGCAGGGCGGGCTGTGGCCCGCGCCGAGCAAGACCGTCGTGCAAATGCCTCCCTGGCGCGTTACGGTCAACGCCATGGCAACGTGTCCTTGGCCCGGATGCACCCACAGCGTCCAACCACTTGAGATCCGGTCGTTCGTCGGCCTGAGCGGTGGCCCCATACAGAGGGGTATCTGCGCGAGCGGCCACCGGTGCTACCGCGCGTACCCACGCGGTCAATGGACCCTGGAATACGCACCAACGGCCCCACCACGGTGAGCCGTTTGCCCAGGGCGGGCTGTGGCCTTCCCCTTGGCGGCGCTCAGAACCGGGCGCCTGAGATGTTGAGCATCCGGCGCCGGCTGGCGGCCAGCGTTAGATGTGGTACATGGCCGCGCCCGCCTCGCGCGCCTCGCGCTCGATGACGTCGGCGATGGTGGCGGCCGCGAGGACCTCGCGGGCGGCGGTGGCGGCGTCCGCGAAGATCCCGGTGGCATCGGGCCCGAGGGGGCCGTCGAGGAGCTCGACGATCTCGAGCACCGTGATCTCGTGCGGCGGGCGGCCGAACGAGTAGCCGCCCTTCACCCCGCGCTGGGAGCGCAGGATCCCCGCGCGGCGCAGGACGCCGAAGAGCTGCTCGAGGAACTGCACGGGGATCTCGCGGCGGCGCGCGAGCTCGCCGATCGGCACGGGCCCCTCACCGGAGCGCCCCAGCTCGGCCAGGGCGCGCAGGGCATAGGGACTCTTGGTCGTGATCGACAGCATCGCCGCGAGCGATCGTATGGCACGGGCACCCCTCAATGCCTGGGCGACGCGACCACGGCCTCCAGGACGCTCAGGCCGGCCGACGAGCCGGTGGGCACGACCCGCGTCAGTTCCAATCCCGCATCGGCCAGCAGGCGCGCGTACTGCGCCTGAGTGCGCTCGCGCGCGTTGAACAGCATCAGCATGTGGAGGTCCATGCGGACGGCCTCGGCGCCGTCACGCGCGCGCTCGGGCACGATCCCCTCGACGAGCAGCAGTCGCGCGTGGCCGGGCATCGCCGCACCGCAGGTCGCGAGGATCCGCCGAGCGTCGTCGTCGTCCCAGCCGTGGATCACGCGCGAGAGCACGTACGCGTCGGCGCCGGGTTCGACCGAGTCGAAGAAGTCGCCCACGACGCACTCGCTGCGATCGTCGAGGCCGGCCTGCGCCAAACGCGCACGCGCCCGCCGCACCGCCTCCGGGCGATCGACGAGGACGCCGCGCAGATGCGGCGTCGCGCGCAGGATCGCCTCGAGCAGGACGCCCGAGCCGCCGCCCACGTCGACGAGGTCGCGCAGCCCGGAGAAGTCGTAGGCCGCCACGACGTCGGCGGTCTCGCGGCGGGCGCGGACGGACGGGCTCCTCGGTGGGGGGACGCGGCGGCCCGCCCATACCCTCGCTCGCGCGGATGACGCCTCGCCGTGTCACGGCATGGCGTGGCGCGTTCACGCTCTGACATGCGCGCGCTCGCATCGCGAGCGCGCGGGGCTCCTACAGCCAGCCTCGCTCGGTGGCCATGAGGACGGCCTGGGCGCGGTCGACCGCGCCGAGCTTGCCGTAGATGTTGTGCAGGTGGGTGCGCACGGTGCTCGTCGAGAGGGCGAGCTCGTGGGCGATCTGCTTGTAGACCTTGCCCTCGGCCAGGCGCTTGAGCACCTCGACCTCGCGGGTGGACAGCGGGCACGGGTCGATCTGACGGGTCCGCGTGCCGGTCGGGTAGGGCAGGTCGTACATGACGCTGCGCAGCTCGCTGGGGCCGAGGCCCACGGTGCGGGCGCACTTCAGCAGCTCGGTGGGGCTCACGGAGCTGCCCTGCGAGTAGTGGGCCAGCATGTCGCCCAGGCGCACGAAGGCGGCTTCGCCGACGGCGTCCTCGGCGTGATGGCGCTCGATGACCGAGGCGACGGACTTGGGCAGGCCCCAGCGGCGAGCCAGGACGCCGCCGACCAGCGCGTGGTCGACGCCCAGCTCGCGGCGCTCGCGATGGATGCGCTCCTCGGGGGTGCGTGCGTTGCCGTGGACCTGGCCGGGATAGCCGGGGTAGGCGTGCATGAGCACGAGCTTGCCGATGTCGTGCAGCAGCGCCGTGACCATGATGCGGTCGCGGAACTCGTAGCCGGCCTCGATGGCGAGGCGGTCGGCCGCGCGCTGGGTGGCGACGCCGTGCAGGCGGAAGCGCTCGGGCGCGGCGTCCCATACGGACGAGCGCTCGAAGAAGTCGAAGGTGCGGGCGCGGGCGGCGAGGCCCTGGACCGCTTCGGGGGAGAGCAGCTCGACGGCCTCGACGACCGACTCGACGCGACCGCGGGTGCGGCCCTCGACCTGGTTGGCGAGGCGCAGGACCGAGATGACGAGCGCGACGTCGGACTCGACGGCGGCGACGACGTCGCCGGGCGAGACCCGCTCGGCCGTGACCAGGCGCAGGAGGCGGTCGCGGGACTCCGCGAGCGCCGGGAAGTTCTCGAGCGCTTCGAAGGCAGCCGTCAGTCGACGGCCATGGCCTTCGTTGTGGCGGCGCTGGGCGCCGGCGGCCTCGGTGGCGGTGGGTCGGATGGGCTTTACGTTGGCGGCAGGCGGGGTCATATCGATCGGGTCAGGGCCTTTGCATTCGTGCTGGGGAAGCTGACCCTCCCTCTATCGGCAGGTATGGACGGGTGTTTGAGGCCCGTGCCCGATCGACTTGCGTCAGGGGAGCTTCTCAGGTCCGCAAAGCGGCGTCGATACGCGCCAGCGACTCGTCTCGTCCGAGCACCTCGAGGGTCTCGAAGATCCCCGGTGAGACGGTGGTTCCGGCCAGTGCGACCCGGACCGGCTGAAAGACATCCTTGGGCTTGGCGTCGCGTGCCTGCACCACGCCGCGCAGAGCCTGCTCGATGTGCTCGGTGTCGAAGGGCTCGGTGGCCTCGAGCGCCGCGCGGGCGTCGATCAGGGCCTCGCGACCCCCGTCGGAGAGCCATTTCTCGCGCGCGCCGGGGTCGTCGGCCGGGCCGTCGAAGATGAAGCCCGCCAACGGCCAGAAGTCCGCGAGCGTCTGGATCTTCTCCTCCGAGATGGCGACCGCGTCGCGCAGGCCCGAGTGGCCGGTGAGCTCCTCCAGGCGGCGCGTGATCTCGTCGGTGCCCAGCTCGCGCATGTAGCGCCCGTTCATCCAGCGCAGCTTCTGCTCGTCGAACTGCGCGGGGTTGCGCGACACGCGCTCGATGCGAAAGCGCTTAACAAGTTCATCGGTGGAGATCAGGGTCTCATCGTCCGCGTCGCCCCATCCGAGCAGCGCGAGGTAGTTGCGCACGGCTTCGGGCAGGTAGCCGGCGTCGCGCAGCTCCTGGACCGAGGCGGCGCCGTGGCGCTTTGAGAGCTTCTTGCCGTCGGGGCCGTGCAGGAGCGGCAGATGCGCGTAGATCGGCGGCTGCGCGCCGAGCGCCTCGAGCACGAGCAGCTGCTTGGGGGTGTTGGACAGGTGATCCTCGCCGCGGATCACGTGCGTGATGCCGGCGTCGAGGTCGTCGACGGCGACCGCGAAGTTGTAGAGGACGCTGCCGTCGGCGCGGGCGATGACGGGGTCGTCCATGTGGACGTGCTGGAAGGTGGTGTCGCCGCGGATGACGTCGTGGACGACGGTCTCGCCGTCGTCGGGCACGCGCAGGCGCACCGCGCCCTCGTCCTGAGCCTCGGCGCGGAAGCCGCGGTCGGCGCCGTGGCGCTCCTTGTAGGCCTTGACATCGTCGGCCGTGGCGGTCGAGCGGTAGGCGTGGCCGGAGTCCAGCAGGCCCTGCAGGACCTCCTGGTGGCGGTCCGAGCGCGAGATCTGCGAGATCGGGCCCTCGTCGTAGTCGATCTCCAGCCAGCGCAGCGCATCGAGGATCTGCTCGACGTTCTCGGGAGTCGAGCGCTCACGGTCGGTGTCCTCGATGCGCAGGACGAGGGTGCCGCCCTGCCCGCGGGCCACGAGCCAGTTGTAGAGCGCGGTGCGGGCACCGCCGATGTGCAGCTGTCCCGTCGGGCTGGGGGCGAAGCGAACGCGCATCGCCCCCAGCGTACGACTTCAATCCGTGGCTAGCGCACGCGCATGCCCGCTTGCGCATCCCAGTGCAGCGGGCTCGAGTACTTGCGCAGCGGCGCCTCGGGCACCTGGCCGATGCGCTGTCCGTGGCGCCAGCTCGGCGGGCAGATGGCCACGAAGCGCGCGTAGCCGCCCACGCCGCCGCCGAACTTCGGGTAGCCGATGTCGACGAGGCAACCCGTGGGCGGGACCTGATCGAGATTGGCCACGCCCTCGGCCTGCGCGTAGCCGTGGTGCATCAGCCACGACTCCCCGACCAGCGTGGGGCTCGAATCGGTGTCCAGCGGCTCGTGGCCGTGGAAGAGGATGTGGCGCTGCAGATGCAGGAACTTCAGCGCGTCGAGCGAGACGCCCGGGAACTTCTTGAGCTTGGGCAGCTGCGGGCTGGGCCAGCGCTTGGACCAGTCCGAGCGCACGAAGACCACGCTGCCGGGCGGGATCGTGCCGTGCTTGATCTCCCACGCGCGGATGTCTGAGACCTTCAGCGAGTAGTTGAAGTCCCTGCGGACCTGGGGCACGATCGAGATGACGACCAGCGGGCGCACGGCGAAGGTGGCCGGCAGCTCCGCGATCGACGCGTACTCGGGCGCCCAGTGCGCGGGCGGGTCGAGCTGCGTGCCGAGCTGATCGGTGGCCAGCGTGTAGCGCGTCGCCTCGAAGCCGTCGGCCTTGTAGGTGTACGGGTTGCCCGTCGCCGGGTTGATCGAGGGCGCGAACTGCGACGGCCCGAAGCCCGCCCACACGGGGATCGACGGCGTGATCGTGTGGGTCAGGTCGACGTAGCGCGCGCCTTTCAGCGACTGGTCATAGAGCTGCCACAGCGACGGCTCGGCAGCGGATGCGCCGGCGGCGCCGGCGGCGGTGAGCACCGCGGCGATGGTCGCCGCGATGAGGCTCCTCCGCATGGTGATCCTCCTCGTTGGGTGGGGGCACAGGACGGGGCTTGCCTACCCACCGCGCGCCGCAGCGTCCCGTCCGTGCGATAGAAGCCAGACCATGCTCATCGGTGCCCACGTCTCCCCCGCCGGCGGTCCCGCCAACGCCGTCGCGCGCGGCGTCGAGCGCGGCTGCGACGCGATCCAGATCTTCAACCAGAATCCGCGCGCGTGGAAGCCCACCGTCTACAGCGACGAGCAGGTCGCGGACTTCCGCGCTGCGATGACCTCCAGCCGCGTCGACGCGCTGCTCATCCACGCGGTCTACCTGCTCAACACGGCCACCACCGACAAGGAGATGCGCGACAAGACGCGCGCCTCGCTCATCGCCTCGCTGCGCGCCGGGGACGCGCTCGGCGCGCACGGCGTCGTGCTGCACCCCGGCAGCGCGCTGGCCGGCAAGGTCGCCCCCGCGATCAAGCGCGCCGGCAAGGTCATCGCACAGGCGCTCGCCGAGAGCGAGACGTGCGCGCTGCATCTGGAGAACACCGCCGGCACGGGCGGCACGCTGGGGCGCTCCTTCCAGGAGCTCGCGGACCTCATCGACGCCGCGGGCGGCTCACCGCGCCTGGGCCTGTGCCTGGACTCCTGCCACCTGTTCGCCTCCGGCTACGACATCCGCACCGAGGAGGGCCTCACGGAGGTGCTCGACGAGTGCGCCGACGTCGTCGGCCTGGATCGCCTCGGCTCGCTGCACCTCAACGACTCCCAGACGCCGCTGGGCTCCAACCGCGACCGCCACGCCGATGTCGGCGAGGGCGAGCTGGGACGCCGCGGATGCGCGGTGTTCCTCTCCGAGCCGCGCTTCGCGGACCTGCCGTGCGTGCTGGAGACGCCGGGACCCGATCGCCAGGGGCCCACGAAGGCGCAGATCACCATGACGCGTCGTCTACTTGGCCAGGGAGCCAAGCGCCGCCGTTAGGCGGAGAACGCTTCGGGTACACAAGGAGTCCGCGGCCCTCCGCCCCCGGTCCATCGTCGCGTGGTGGTGCACCACCGCGCGCAACTAATCAGGGGCGACCCCCCGCCCCCGGTCCAGCGGTAGAGCGAGGGGCCGCTGGCGCGAACGTAGCGGAGAAGCGCACCCGCGTGTGGCGCACATCGCGCATCTGCATAGGAAAACGCCACAACTTCGGCGGGTTCCTCGTCGTCGGAACCGCTCGCCCACCCGAAGGTCTAGGGCGGCGCCGTTCAGCCCAGCTGAAGCGCCGTTGGGCCGAGGATGCGGCCCAGCTCGGCGCGCAGGCTCGGCGTCTCGTTGACGCGGTAGCCCTCCCCCAGGCGCAGCGTGCGCGGGCCCGCCGACGTCTCGATGGCCAGCACCACTTCGGAGTCGCCGGCGTGGTTGCCGAAGACGTGCTTGAGCTCGTCGATGATCGTCGCCGGCAGCGTGGTGGCGTCGACGCGCACGGTCAGCGCCTGCGGCCCGACCGGCTCGAGGGCAGCCGCTTCGCGCGCCGCCTCGACCTCCTCGACCGAGGGCCGGAAGGGATCGACGGTCTGGGCGATGAGCGAGGTGCCCTTGTCGCCGTGATCGACGCGCCCGCGCACCAGCACGACCTCATCGACGCCGAGCGCGCCCTCGTACTCGGCCAGCGCCTTGCCGAAGATCAGGACCTCGATCGAGCCCTCGAGATCGTCGAGGGTGGCGAACATCATCGGATCGCCCTTCTTGGTGCGGATCTTCTTGGCCTGGGTGATGATCCCCCCGGCCGTGACCCAATCGCCGTCCTTGCGGTCGGGCAGCGTGGCCAGCGGGGCATCGACGGCGGCGCGCAGCGCCTCGCGCACCTCCTTGAGCGGGTGCGCGGAGATGAAGAGCCCGATGGCCTCCTTCTCGATGGCGAGCAGCTCGGCCTGCTCGAACTCCTCGCCAGGGATCGGCGGATGCTGCGGCGCCATGAACGGCGACGGGGCGCCGTCGCCTCCGCCGACATCGCCGAGATCGAAGATCGAGCCCTGGCCGATCTGGGCGTCCAACTGGGCCTGCTGGCCGGCCGCCTGCGCCTGTTCGAGCACACCGAGCATGCCCTTGCGCGTGGCCCCCGTGGAGCCGAAGGCGCCGCACTTGATCAGCGCCTCGATCGCGCGCTTGTTGACCGCCCGCGGGTCGACGCGCGTGCAGAAGTCCCACAGCGACGAGAACTCGCCGCCCTCGTCGCGCGCGGACTTGATCGCCTCCACGGCGGCGAACCCCACGCCCTTCACCGCGTCCAGCCCGAAGCGGATGTTGCCGGCGTCGACCACGAACTCGTGGTCTGAGACGTTGACGTCGGGCGGCAGGATGTCGATCCCCATGCCCTCCGCCTGCGCGGCGAAGAACGGGACCTTGTCCTTGGTGTCCATGACCGAGGAGATCAGCGCGGCCATGTACTCGGCGGGGTAGTTGGCCTTCAGCCACGCGGTGCGGTAGGCGATCAGCGCGTAGCAGGCGGCGTGGCTGCGGTTGAACGAGTAGTCGGCGGAGCGCTCGTTCGTCATCCACAGCCAGTCGATGACGTCGATGCCCGTGTTCGACGTGCGGCAGCCGGCGCGGAACTCGGGCTCCAGCTCGGCCATCGCCTTGCGGTCCTTCTTGCCGATCGCCTTGCGCAGGTCGTCCGCCTTGGCGCCCGAGAAGCCCGCCATGGTCTTGGAGATCTGCATGGCCTGCTCCTGGTACAGGATCACGCCATAGGTCGAGCCGATGATCGGCTCCAGCCGCTCGTCGGGCACCGTCACCGCATCGGGGTTGCGCTTGCCCCGCGCGTAGGCCGGGATCTGGTCCATCGCGCCCGGGCGGTACAGCGCGACCAGCGCGACGAGGTCGTCGAACTCGGTCGGCTTGACCTGGCGCAGGGCGCTCTGCATGCCCTCGGACTCGAACTGGAACACCCCGACCGAGTCGCCGCGGGCCATCATCTCGTAGGTCTTCTGGTCGTCGAGCGGCAGGCTCGTCATGTCCGGCCGCTGGCCGCTGGAGCGCTCGATGATGTCCAGCGCGTCCTCGATGACGTCGAGGTTGCGCAGGCCCAGGAAGTCCATCTTCAGCAGGCCGAGCTGTTCGACGGGCTTCATCGAGAACTGGGTGACGAGCCGGTAGTCGCGCTCGCCGTTGCCATTGCCGTTGCCGCCGGAATCGGCCAGCTGCAGGGGCACGATGTCGGTGAGCGGGCTCCCGGCGATGACGACCGCGGCGGCGTGGATCGACGCGTTGCGCACGATCCCCTCCAGGCCCCGCGCGACGTCGATGATCTGCTTGGCGGTGGCGTCGGTGTCGTAGGCGCCGCGCAACGGCTCACCGGGACGCAGGCAGCGATCGAAGGTCGGGTTGCGGCCCTGCTCGGGGTCCGGGATCAGCTTGGCCAGCCGGTCGCCCACGCCGTAGTCGTGGCCGAGCACGCGCGCGGCGTCGCGGGTGGCGGCGCGCGGGAACATCTTGCCGAACGTGATGATCTGCGCGACGGACTCGCGGCCGTACTTGGCCACGACGTACTGCATGACGCGCTCGCGCCCGCGCACCGAGAAGTCGATGTCGATATCGGGCATCGACACGCGCTCGGGGTTCAGGAAGCGCTCGAAGAGCAGGTCGTAGCGCAGCGGATCGACGTCGGTGATGCGCAGCGTGTAGGCCACGATCGAGCCGGCGGCGCTGCCGCGTCCCGGCCCGACGGCGATGCCGTTGTCCTTCGCCCACTTGACGAAGTCCCAGACGATGAGGAAGTAGGCGTTGTAGCCCATGCGGTCGATGACCGCGAGCTCCATCTCGGCGCGCTCGATGGCCTCGGCGGGCACCGGGTCGCCGTAGCGCGCGCGCAGGCCCTCCATGACGCGCTCGCGCAGGTAGGCGCGCTCGTCCTCGCCCTCGGGCAGGTAGCGCGGGATCAGCTGGCGCCCCAGCTCGATCGTCACGTCGCAGCGCTCGGCGATCTCGATCGTCGAGGCGATCGCCTCGGGCCACTCCGTGAAGGCCTCCGCCATCTCCTCGCTGGTGCGCAGGAAGAACTCGTTGGTGTCGAAGGTCATCTTCGGCGCCGCCAGCGTGGACTTCGTCTGCACGCAGAGCAGGGCCGTGTGGTGGTGGTAGTCCTCGCGGCGCAGGTAGTGCACGTCGCCGGTGCCCACGAGCGGGCGCCCGACCTCGCGCGCGATGCGCACGATGCCCTCGTTGGCCTTGTCCTGGTCGGCGATGCCGTTCTTCTGGACCTCGAAGTAGACGTTGTCGGCGCCGAACGCGTTCATCAGGTCGTCGACGTGGGCGCGCGCCTCGTCCGGGCGGCCGTCGACCAGGCGCTGGCAGAAGCGCGACGCCAGGCAGCCGGTGAGGGCGATGATCCCTTCGCCGTGCGCGGCCAACTGGGCCATGTCGAGGTTGGGCTTGCCCCGGTGCAGCCCCTCCAGGAAGCCCGCCGAGGAGAGCTTGACCAGGTTGCGGTAGCCGACGTCCGAGGCGGCCAGCAGCGTGAGGTGGTTGCGCTCGACGCGGCCCGACGAGCGATTCTCGTGGTCGTCGACGAAGTAGATCTCGCAGCCGAGGATCGGCTTGATCTGGTAGTTGCGGCACGCCTTGTAGAGCTCGATGGCGCCGTTCATCACGCCGTGGTCGGTGAGTCCCAGCGCGGGCTGGCCGAACTCGGCGGCGCGCTTGGCGAGCGCATCGATGTTGCACGCGCCGTCGAGCAGCGAGTACTCGGAGTGGACGTGGAGGTGGGCGACGGCCGGAGTGCTCACGGGTTGTCGAGGATAGGCGGCCGACCGGTCGGAGGATCACGCCCGATTCCGCACGTTGCGGGGTTCAGGCGACGGCCACGCCGAAGTGCTCGGCCAGCCCGGCGCGGCCGTCGTCGGTGAGGCGCACCGCGCGCGTGCGCGGCAGGCGCGCCACCCATCGCAGCTCGAACAGCCGCGCGGCGAGCGCTGCGCCCAGCGCCCCGGAGAGATGGTGGTCCTGCTCGCTCCAGTCCACGCAGTAGCGGATCGGCGTGCGCGGACCCGCGAGCGCGCCGTCGACGTCGACGCCCAGCGCGCGCAGCCGCCGCGCGCCGTCCTCGGAGAGGCGGTAGTCGACGTCGCGCCCGATGGCCGACGGGCGGTCGGCCTCGGCGCGGGTGCGCTCGTGGCGCGCGTCGCCGCCGACCAGCAGCCCGTCGTCGACGAGGGCGCCCATGAGCGCCACGCCGAGCCGGCCTGCGAGGTGGTCGTAGCACGTGCGCGCGGCGCGGACGGCGTGCGCCTTGGTGCCCTCGCGCAGTGAGCGGACCGGCGCCGGCGGAGCGATGCGCGCCAGCGCCTCCAGCGCGCGGGCGACGTCGGGTCCGGCGAGGCGGAAGTAGCGGTGGCGCCCGTGGCGCTCGGCGGTCACGAGGCCGCCGTCCACGAGCTTTCGCAGGTGGACGCTCGCGGTGGAGGCCGCGACGCCCGCCTCGGCGGCCAACACGCTGGCCGGCAGCTCGCGGCCGTCGGCCAGCGCCCGCAGGACGAGCGCGCGCCCCGGATCTCCGATGAGGGCGCCCACGCGGGCGAGATCGGTGTCCCCGGCCATCGGACCAGGGTACCCAAGCGACGCTTCGTCGTGAGACGAAGCGTCACGGTCCTACCGTGGCCGCATGACCTCGCAGCGCCGCACGCTCACGCTCGTCGTCATGTGCGTCGGGATGTTCCTCGTCCTGCTCGACGTGACGATCGTCAACGTCGCGCTCCCGCGCCTGCGTGAGGAGCTGGGCGCGGGCGTGCGCAGTCTGCAGTCGATCGTCGACGGCTACGGCGTGGCGCTGGCGGCGCTGATGCTGCCGTGCGCCGATCTCGGCGACCGCCACGGCCACAAGCGCGTCGTGCTCGCCGGGCTGGCGGTGTTCGCGGCCGGTTCGCTGGCGCCCGGGCTGGCTCCCGGGCCGGCGATCCTGGTGACGGGTCGCGTCGTGCAGGGCGCGGGCGCCGCGCTCCTGCTGCCGGGCACGCTCGCGGTCGTCTCGCGCGCCTACGACGAGCCCGCCGAGCGGGCGCGGGCGATCGGGATCTGGGCGGCGATCTCGTCCTCCGCCCTGCCCGCCGGGGCGATCGCGGGGGGCGCGCTGGTGCAGGGGCCGGGCTGGCGCTGGGCCTTCCTCGTCAACCTCCCGGTGATCGCCGTGGCGCTGCCCGCCGCCGCGCTGGTCGTGCGCGAGACGCGCGAGCTGTCGGGGCGCCGGCCCGACGTGGCGGGCACCGTCCTGGCCGCCGCCCTGCTGGGCACCGCGACCTATGCGCTGGTCGCCACCGACCTGCTCGCCGCGGCCGCAGCCGCCGCGCTGCTCGTCGGCCTGATCGTCACGGAGCGGCGCGCGCGCGAGCCGATGCTCCCGCCGGCGCTCTTCCGCCGGCCGGCGTTCGTGACGGCCACCGGGGTCGCGGCGGCGATGAACCTCGGCTCCAACGGCATGCTCTTCGTGCTCGCCCTGTACCTGCAGGAGGTGCACGGCCGCTCGCCGCTCGGCGCCGGCCTGGCGGTGCTCCCCGCGTTCGCGACGCTGGCCCTGGTGGCGCCGCCCGCCGGACGCGCGGTCGGGCGCTTCGGCCCGCGCGGGCCGATGGCCGCAGGGCTGCTGTGCGCCGCCTGCGGCCTCGCGCTGCTCGTGGCCGGTCCCGGGCTGCCCGCCTTCCTGCTCTGGGGCGCCGGGCTCGGGATGCTGACGCCCGCCGTCGTCGGGGCATCGATGGCGGCGGTCGGCGCGGACCGCGCCGGGCTGGCCGCCGGCGTCAACAACGCCGCCCGCCAGGCCGGCGGGGCGATCGGGATCGCGGCCTTCGGCGCGGTCGCCGGGAGCCCGGCACGCGCCGGCTTCGTCGACGGCTTCCACGCGGTCGCGCTGGGCGCCGCGACGCTCTACGTGGCCGCGGCGGCGCTCGCATGGGCGGCGATCCCGTCGCGCTAGTCGATCAGCGCCCCGCAGCTGACGTTGACGATCGCCGCGGTCATGCTGCGGGCCCAATCCGAAGCGGCGAAGACGGCCGCGTTGCCGACGTCCTCGAGCGTCGCGGGCCGCCCGAGCAGCGTCTGCCCCGCGATCATCTCGACGATCTCCGCGCGACCCTCGATGCCCTCGGGGAGCGACTCGGGCACCCCGCCGCTGGCGAGCGTGACGACGCGGATGCCGTGCAGCCCGAGCTCGGTGGCGAGCTGGCGGCGCATCGTCTCGATCGCGTCGAAGGCGACCTGCGTCCCTCCCAGGTAGTAGTCGCGCATCGGGCCGCTGCGGTCGCCGGGACCGCCAAAGGCCAGGATCACCCCTGAGCGCCGGGGGATCATGTGGCGCGCGGCCGCCCTCGCGGTCAGGAAGGTCGTCCTCGCCGCCGTCTGCACCGGCGCCAGGAAGTCGTCGACCGCCATCTCGGCGAGTGCCGTCCCGTGGGTGTAGGGGTGGGCGATCAGGTTGAACGAGATGTCGATGCCGCCGGCGTCCGCCGCCACGGCGTCGGCGTGCGCGTCGACCGCCTGCTCGTCGAGCGCGTCGACCTGGGCCGATTCAGCCCTGCCCCCCGCCGAACGGATCTCCTCGGCCACCACCTCGAGCGTCGCCGGCGTACGGCCGGCGAGGAACACCCGGGCGCCCTCGCGGGCGAACGCGCGCGCGACGGCGCCGCCGATCGATCCGCCCCCTCCGTAGATCACCGCGTTCTTGTTCTCGAGCAGCACGATGTGCCTCCTTGGTCTCGGATCTCCCAACGTAGACCGTGTGACGTCCCGGAACTCAGCGGTCGGCGTTCGGACGCGGACGCAGCATTGTCGGCGTCATGGCACGAGGTCCATCTCGGCGACGGCGTCGAGGACGAACCACGCGAGGTGACCCTCGGGCAGCCACTCGCGCACATCGGGCGGCATCAGAAACGACTGCTCGCGATCACACGCAATGAAGTTTCTGCCCCATCACCAGATCGTCTTAAACCCCTCGGACGGCACCCCGTTTGTGCGACAGCCTCACGCGAACGGAGCAGTGCGTGTACGAGACGCGATTGCCACACGCGGGGATAGGAGTGGTTCGGCGACGCTGCTTTTCAACGGACGCAGGCGCGACCCTCGTCGTCCGGAACGAGTGTCTGCGGGGCTCACTCCGGTGCGCTCGCTTCTGGGCGAAGGCGCCGCGCGGCGCATTGCGCTTCGCCCGTTCAGGATCGGGGCCGGTTACTGCCCGCTCTCAGGCGGCGCGCGGTAGCCACGGCTCTGATGAACACCGACCCACCTTTCGACCGGCCCTGACAGGGCCATCCATCGGCCGGAGCCGTTCAGCCCGAGACGGGATCCATGACGTGCAGTTGGGAGTCCTGCACCGACCGTGTCCGCAGCGGCTCGTTGGCCGCATACAAGCTCGTATTGAGCATGTCGACGAAGACCTGGCGACTTGGATAGCCGACGATCAGCACCAGATCCCAGTAGCGCTCGCCTATCAACGCCTCGGCCGGCGTCGCGGCCGTGACCACCTCGAGCCCGAAGTGCTCCACGAGCGGGAGGTTCGCAGCCGAGTACGCGGCATAGTCGTCCGCCCCCCCGTCCGGGACGAACTTCAGCAAATTGAGCATCTGGATGGGTCCCTGCGCGGGGTGGGCGGATAGCAGCTCCTCGGCGCGCGCGCCAAGCTCCGTCCGGACGCGGGCGAAGAGCCCCTCGGTTGCGCGTGGCGTCATTGCGTGCTCCCGGAGGTCGAGGCGGCGCGCACTGCCACGGTGTCGGTGGCGTCGTCGGCCGCGTCGTAGGTGACGCCCAGACCGGCCTCGACGGTCTTCAGATCGAGATAGTCGCGCCATTCGGCGATCTTGCCGTTGCTGATCCGCATGATGCCCATGACCGGGAGGTCGACGGTGGGATAGCCGTCACGGATGAGGTAGTCGACCCTCTCGGTGAGCACGAGATCGTCACGGGAGGCGATCGCAAGTGTCCCGATCCGCACGGTGAATGCCCCGAAGATCTCCGTGAGGTAGGCGCGGATCGCATCGACACCGTGTCGTGGTGGCAGCGGCATGTCGATATACGAGGCGTCCGGAGTGAAGAAGGAAAGGATGCTCTCGATATCGCGGTGCTCCCAGGGCTCGAAGAACTCGAGCACCACGGCTTCGTCGGGCGTTTCGGCAGATGCGGTCATCCATTTCTCCTATCAAACGGTTGGCAGATAACGAAGATAACAAGGCTCTGCCGTCTCCCGCGTCGTCCCTTAAGCAATTTGAACGGCCACGCCGATCGAGGGCACAGGGCTGCGCGCCCCTAAGGGGTCGACTACTCGCTTGCACCACGCCGACCCCACGAGCCTGGCGGCCGACCAGGTGACGCTGCCCGAATCCAGCGAAACCCTGCGGCGAGGTTCGTCTGACGCTGCATCGTGTCCCACTCGGTGCGGCAGTGACGACCGGAGCTTCCGCTTGCGCGTGCGGACGCGGTAGCGGCTCGGACGCGGCCGGGCGGTCCGGCGGCCGGGAAGGCGGCGGCGATCGCGTCGCTGCGGCCGACCGGGCGTGGCATTGCGCTGGTTGCTCGCGGCCGAGGTGGCGAATGCTGCGGTGGAGCGCGCTTGCGCGGTGGCCGTGGTCTCTGAGACGCTGTCGCTGTGGCCACCCGGCGACAGCGGACCATGGTCGAACGTCTCGCGCTTCGCGTCACCGGCGCAGACGTCCGCGGGCCAGCGCTGCGGGGACCGACCGCGATGGCGCCCGTCGCCATCGGTGCGCTCGCGGTGGGCGCGGTGGCAATCGGCCGGCTGGCGCTCGGGCGGGTGAGCATCAAGCGTCTGACCATCGAGGAGCTCGAGGTCACGCGGCTGAAGGTGACCGAGCTCGAGGTCGCCGGCGAGCAGCGCCCGCGCGTCTGAACTCCAAGCGTCAAGGGGCTGAGGACGGGACGCAGACAACCGCGAACGCGGGCGGCTGCGGAGCGCCGCAAACGCGCGAGCGGGAGCGCTCGGCGCAGCGCGCGCCCGACCACTCGTGCGAGGCAGCAGTCCAGCAACGTTCGCATGACCCACCGCGGTGGCGGTGCGACCGTTGGCCGAGAGGACCGTCGTCGAGCTTGGCGGGGGATCGCCGCGCCAGAGTTGGCGCGGCGATTCCGCGTTCGTGAAAATCAGTGGATGGTGAAGGCTGCTGACACGGCGACGTTGTACGGCGTCGTGACGTTGTTGTTCAACTGGACGACGTAGCTACCTCGCTCGACAGTCGGTGGTCCGGACGCGTCGATGTCTCCCTGCGTCTCGGCCAGCGTGGAGACCGGGAATGCGACGTGAACGGTCTTGGACTGGCCGGCGTCGAGCGTGACCCGCGTGAATCCGACCAACCTCTGCGGAGGCACGACCACGCTGCTGACCGGCTGGGACACGTAGACGGGAACGATGTCGGTCCCGCTGCGAGATCCGGTGTTGCTGACCGTGAACGTCGCCGTCGCCGTGCCGTGGCGGGAAACATTCGCTGTCACCGAGAGGCCGCTCGTCGTGAACGTGGTGTAGGACAGGCCGAACCCGAACGGGTAGAGCGGGTTGTAGGCGTGTCCCTGCCCGGATCCGGTGCCCGGTAGCTGGTCGAAGAACTTCGGCTGGTCGCCCAGCGGTGAGGGTGCGGAGCCGTCGAAGTCCCCGCCCGGCGCAGCGGCGTCGGACGGCCAGCTGATCGGCAGCTTGCCGCTCGGATCGATCCTGCCGAAGATCGCGTCGGCGACTGCCTGGCCGGCCTCGGTGCTGCCTTGGTAGGCCATCAGAATCCCGTTCGCCTTCTCGGCATCGGGCCCCAGGCCGACCGGACGTCCGGCGATGACGACGACGATCACCGGCTTGCCGGTGTCCTCGAGCGCCTTGATCTCAGCCTTCTGGTCAGGCGGCAATTGGGGCGCCGGGTTGTCGCCCAGCCCCTCGGCGTACGCCTTCTCACCGACCGCCACGACGTAGGCGTCGGCGGCCGTCTGCGCGGCGGTATCGCCGTCCGGTACGTACTGAGCGTTGCTGTCGACGTTCCGAATCCCCTCCTGCACCGTGGTACCGGGCGGAATCTGGTCAGGCGGACCCATGCAGCAGACGTGACCGGCACCGAAGACGCCTTGCCAGCTGACGCTCCACCCGCCGAGCTGGTTCGTCATCGAGTCCGCGCTCGGACCGGTGACGACGACCTTGGCGGACGAGGAGAGCGGCAGCGTGTTGTTCTCGTTGCGCAGCAGGGTCATCGATTCCTGCGCCGCCTGGAGTGTTCCGGGTCGCCCAGCGGTGACCGCTGCGTTGGCGGCGTTGGCGTCGACGCACGCCATGCTCGGGTCGCCGACGCACGGTTGGTCGAACAGGCCGAGCTGGAACTTCAGCGTGAGAATCCGCCGCACTGCCTCATTGATCCGTGCCACCGAGATCAGGTGAGAGTGCACGGCCTGAAGGATGGCGGTCTGCCATTGATCGGGGCCGGTCACGTACATGGCCATGTCGACACCGGCGTTCACGGCCTTGGCGATCGCCTCAGCCGGGTTGGCCGCGACGTGGTACGCAGTCTGCAATGCCTGCACGTCCTGGTAGTCGCTGATCACGACGCCCTGGAAATGCATCTGGTTGCGCAGGATGTCGGTCAACAGGTAGTGCGACCCGGTGGCCGGCACGCCGTTGATGGAACCGGAGTCCACCATGACGGTCCCAGATCCGGCGTCGATACCGCGGGCATAGGACGGAAGGATCACGCTCTGCAGGTAGCTCAGGGGCAGCAGCGCCTCGTTGCGGTCGTGGCCGTTGATCGACTGCGAGTAGCCGGCGAAGTGCTTGACCGTTGCCGCCACACCGAGCGAACCGGCCGGACCGGGCGCCTGCATGCCTTGGATGTTCGCGGCGCCCAATGCCCCCGCAAGCACCGGCGCTTCGGCCCAGGTCTCGTATGTACGTCCCCACCTGTTGTCGCGGGCCAGATCCTGGACCGGGGCGAAGACCCAGTTCCAGCCGGTCGCGCGGACCGCGTCAGCGGTCGCAGCTCCGCCGGCGCGAGCCGCCGATGGATTCCAGGTGGCGCCCATGCCGATGGACTGGGGGTAGAGCGGCGCCTGCCAGGGATGGCCGAAGCCGTGCACTGCGTCAACCCCGAAGATCAACGGAATGTGCAGCCGCGAATTCTGGATCGCGTACTGCTGGATCATGTTGTACTCGTTGGCCCAGTCGTAGCCGGTGTTCCCGGTGCCGCCGTGCCCGGTCGTATCCGGCGGGTTGTCTGTACCGCCCGCAAGCAGCGAGCCCGTGTTGTTGTCGACGAGCCACGTCTTCAGGCAGTTCTGGTTCAGCTGGGCCCACCCCTGGCTTCCGCATGCGTTGGACGGACCGGTCACGTCGTCGACGAGTTGCTGGTCCATCTGGCCGACCTTCTCGGGCAAGGTCATCGCACCCAGCAGGGCGTTCACACGGGCCTGAATGGGCTTGTGGGCATCGAGCCACGGAGCGTTGGCCCGGTTTGTGGAGGCGGCGACGCCCTGGCCCATGAAGGCAGCCAGAGCTCCCGCCACCAAGGCGCCGACAGCGACGATGAACACCGCCCTCCTTCTCCTGCGCATACGGCCTCTGGGATGCGGAGCGGACATGACTTGACCTCCTTGGGTTGGGGTTAACCGCGGCCGGTGCTCTCCGTCGCCGAAATCGCGTGGCGGCAGCGAGCCTTTGCCGTCCAGGCATTGCCGAACGGCTCCGGAATGCCGCGTGATCGGCACATGGAAGACCTCGAAGTGGCCCCTGACCCGAGTCGGTCGCGCTCGCCTGAGATCCGCAGGCGGCGCTCGCGCCATCGCCGATGAACGAGTCGCTCATGGGAAACGTCAGGTGGACGGGCGGCGCCGCGGCGGCTGACGTCGCGACAACCCCGAGCGGTAGAGCCACCCGCAAGCAGCAATCCCGGAAGCGGTGCGCGCCCTCTTCTCATCGAGCTCTTCTGTTGACTGGACCCTCGGAGCTGCCGGCGTCAGCAACACTTCTCCGTTCAGCACGACAAGTCAACCCAGTCGATCCGCAGGACCCGTCCCGGTCGCGTGCTCCGAGCGCGTATCCGGGTCGTCTGTCCCGTCCGCAGCGGTCGCCCGGGCGCGCAGCCCTGCTTCCTCCTTCGCCTGATTTTGTGCGTCTCTCTACCTGCCACGCGTCGGTTGATCGTTCCGCGCCGGGTTGCCGCCGATCGTGCGGCGCGGCCCTCGCCGGGCGCGTCGAACGTCCGCGGGCACGCGGTTCTCCTTTCGCGTGAGGCTGTCGCGTAAGTCCGGGGGCTCGCCGCGGTCGGAGAGGCCCGGCAACGGCGGGTGCCGCCGGCCGCGGCCCTCAGGCGGCCGCGGTGGCGAGCTGGTGGCGGTGGAGCTCGAGAAGATCGTGGGTGGCGGTGATCAGGCGCCATGCCGTGCGGACTGCTGATCCGCCTCGGCGGTGGAAGCGCTCGAGCTTGCGGTTGAACTCGGTGTTGGCGAACACCGGCTCGATCAGTTGTGTCGTAGTCGGTAGAGCTCGGCGCCGCGCTCGGTGGACAGGTACAGGACTTCGTCACCCAGCTTGCGATTGTCCGGCGTTGATCGCCCATTGGGCGGCGAAAGCCCGTTCGTATGCGGGCCGGGCTTCGCCGCGGGCAACATAGGCAGCAAGTTTCGGGAACTCGTCCAGAAGGCCCGAAGGTCTCAGCCTGAGCAGCACCGACACCATCATGAGGTCGCCCGCGCTGAAGTCCCCATCGAGCCAGTCGGCATCGCCCAAGCGGGCAGAAAGTTGGACCAGTCGATCGCGAATGCGGTCTTTGACCAGCGGCAGGCGCTCTTCGGCCCATGGCTCGTCGCCCTCCACGATCCTGGCGGTCACGAGTTCGAGGATCGGCGGCTCCACGGTGTTGAGCGCGGCGAACATCCAGGTGATCGCCCGCGCCCGCGCATTGGCATCGTCCGGGAACAGTCCCGCGTGGTGCTCGGCGATGTGCAAGACGATCGCGCCTGTCTCAAACAGGGCAAGATCGCCTTCCTCATAGGTCGGAATCAGCCCAAAAGGATGAAGGCGCAGATGCGCGGGCTCCATCTTCGAGCGCAACGAGACAAGGCGAACCTCGTAGGGCTGGCCCACCTCTTCAAGCGCCCAGCGAACGCGCGTATCGCGCGCCAGGCCCTGGCCGCCATCGGGCGAGCGCTCAAAGGCGGTGATGACGATGGTCATCGTGAGACGCCCCTCAGGTTCGCCTCCGTGGCGTCATCGACGTCGGTCACCAACTCGTCCGGCTGCTCGGCGCCACCGGCGAGGGACAGAAACAGCGAGGCCGCTACCTTGCGCATCGGCCGATCTCCTCGTCTCGCGGTCAGAGTCATAAGCACAGGGACTCGGCCCACTTTGGAAACTCATCGCTGGCAGCCGAAAGAGTCGACGTGTGGAACTCGTCGGCGGTGACTGCGACGCCCAGGTCGGGGCCGACCCTGGTCAGGCGCTCTCGAGAATCGGCGCCGGCTCCGGCCGGGCGAACGCGACCGCGCCGTAGGCCAGCACCAGCGCCCCGGTGAGCGCGAGCGTGCCATCGAGGCCGATCAGCGCGACGCAGGGCGCCGCCAGGAGCGCTCCGAGCGCGATCCCGGCCACGCACGCCGGCACCGCCAGCCCGTACGCGCGCGCGAAGACGGTCGGATCGAGCGAGCGCTGGAGAGTGGTGTCGGAGACGACCTCGGTGACGAACTGTCCGGCGCCGATGGAGGCGGCGAGCGCGAGCGCCGCCGCGACGGACCCCGAGACCGTGAGGAGCATGAGCGGCGCGGCGATGGCCGCCGCCGCGGCGATGAGCGCCCGGCGCGGGCGATCCGACGAGGCGGCACGGTGCGCGAGGCCGGCCCCGAGCACGCCGCCCACGCCGAGCGCCGACACGAGATAGCCGTAGCCGGCTGCGCCGAGGCCGAGACGCTCGCCGATGAGCACGAAGAGGACGGTGAGGGCGCCGTAGACGGAGCTCGAGACGATCTCGGCGCCGACGAGCGGGAGGGCCTCGCGATTCTCGCGCAGCGCCCGCCAGCCGACGGCGAGGTCGGAGCGGATCGAGGCATGGGCCTCTTCGACGGCGCCCGCGGGGCGGCGCAGCGCCTCGCGCGGAAGCGCGGCCACGAGCGCGGCGCCGACGAGGAAGGTGGCGCCGTTGACGGCGAAGACCACGGCGGCCGAGCTCAGGATGAGCAGCGCGGCGCCGATGGCCGGCCCGGCGATGACGCAGAGGGCCGTAATGCTGATGCGCGCGGCGTTGGCCGCGGCCAGGTCTCCGGCGCCGACGAGGCGCGGCAGCACGGCCACGACGCATTGCGGGTAGGCGGCGCCCGCGGCGGTGCACAGCGCGGCGAGGATCGGGGCGAGGACGATCGGAGCGCCCGCGAAGGCGACGAGGGCGAGTGCGCCCATCGAGGCGGCGCGCAGGACGTCGGAGAGGATCATGACCACGCGACGGTCGTGGCGGTCGGCGAGCACGCCGCCGAGCGGTCCCAGCACGACCTCCGGCACGATGCGCGCCGCGGTCGTGATCCCGACCCAGACCGTCGAGCCGGTGCGCTCGTACACGAACGCGAGCAGCGCCAGGTTGTACAGCCAGTCGCCGGCCTGCGAGATGACCAGGCCGCTGAACAGGACGCGCAGGTCGCGCTGGCGCAGCGAGATGAGGAACGGGCGGGCGGGATTCAACATGCGATCACCGGGATGGTGGGAGGAACGCGTGCCGCGGAACGTGGCTCGTTCCGCGGCCGCGGAGGACAGTCAGGTCGTGGCTCTAGCGGTAAACCATGTGGAGCTCCTTCCTGTGACGAGGGCGGGCTGCTGGCTCTAGCGGTAGCGCGGGTGCACGTTCATCTCGTGGCTCCTTGGGGTCGTCGTCGGCATGGGCAGAGCATGCGTCTAAGACCCCCCTGCGCACATCGGGCTGCTGACCGGTCTTCCGATCGTGCGGCGGCTTAGATACGCGAGCAGCGCCGCCGGCGGCGCGGGCAACTGCCCTAGGGCGTCGGGCTGGCGGTGGCTCGCAGCCCTAGGCGATGGGCCACGGCGGCGGCCTCGCCCCGGCTCGCGACGCCGAGCTTGCCGAGGATGTTCGACACGTGAACGCTCGCGGTCTTACGGCTTATGAACAGCGCTTCGGCGATCTGCGGGTTCGAGCGCCCGTCGGCGACCAGCTCGAGCACCTCGCGCTCGCGCGGCGTCAGGCCGAACGCGTCGATCCCGGTCCCGTCAGTCTCCACCTCGGGTACGTCCGCGTCGATCCGCACGCGTGCGCGTCGCGCGAGGGCGTGCGTCTCGGCGAGCAGCGGTGCCGCGCCGAGCGCCGCGGCAAGCCGCGCGGCCTCCCGTACGGCCGCCGACGCGCCCTCGCGATCGCCCGCCGCACACGCCACATCGCCCTGGCGCAGGAGCGCGTACGCGATGAGGTACGGGTCCCCGGCCTTCCGGGACGCGTCGATCGCCTCTGACCAGTTCGCGTCGCGGCCGGCCACGCGGGCCGACTCGGCGGCCGCGAGCGCGCGGTAGGCGAGCGCCGGCGGCGTGGCCGCGGGCAGTCCGCTCAAGAGCGCCTCCAGCGCGGCCACCTGGTCGGGCGCGGGCTCGGAGGCCTCGGCCTCCACCCGCAGGCCCAGCCACAGGAGCTGCCACGCGTAGCGGGCAACCGGCGCGACCGCCTCGTGCTCCAGTGCGCGGCGGAGGTCCTCGCGGGCACCGGCGACGTCGCCAAGCGCACGCGCCATCTCGGCGGCTGCGAATGCGCGGGCGAACGAGTACTGGGTGCCGTGGCGCGCCGGCAGCAGCCGATGTGCGGCCTCGAGGTCGGCCCCGGCCTCCTCGCGGCGCCCTGCGAGCGCCGCGATCCTGGCGCGGTGATCGAGGATCACGCTCGCGAACGGGCTCGCCAGCCCGGTGTCCATCGCGCGCGTGAGCACCCCGTGCCCCTCGTCCCAGTGGCCGAGGTGGAAGTGCGCCTCGGCGAGGTTGATCGCCACCAGCACCCCGTAGATCGAGCGCGTGAGGCCGACGCGCGCCGCCAGCTCCATGCCTCGTTCCGCGACCTCCGCTGATTCGCGCGACCGGCCGAGCTGCTGCAGTGCGTCTGAGAGGTTCAGGTAGCCGCGGAGCGCCGTCGCGTGGTCCTGGGCCTCCTCGGCGAGTCGCAGCCCCGCCTCGACCTCCGACAATCCGCGCTGGCCCTCGACATAGACGAGCGCCAATCCGAGCATGATGCGCGCCGTGGCCTCGCGCCCGAGGGCGCCGACCCCTTTCGCCGCCGCCACCGCCTGCTCCGCCGCCGAGCGCGCGCCCAGGAAGTCGGCGGCGACCACGCGCTGAGAGGCCAGTTCGGTGAGCACCAACGCCCGGGCGTCGCTGGGCTCGTCGGGCAGCAGCGCGGCGGCGCGCTCGAGCTCGAGTCGCGCCTCGTCGGCGCGCCCGGAATCGAGCACGGTCGCGGCCCGCGCCTCCATGAGCAGCGCGCGGCGCTCGGGATCGGCATCGGGCCCGAGCTCGGCGAGCGCCTCGTCGAACATCGCCAGCGACCGATCGAGCGCACCGGCCGCATACGCGCTCTGCCCCGCGCGGCGCAGCGCCTCGACGACGTCGATGCCGCTGCGCTCGGCGGCATCCGGGACCTGTGGCCAGATCTCGAGGGCCCGCTCGAGGTGACCCAGCGCCTCGGCCGGCGCGTAACCGGAGGCCAGCTGCGCCGCCTCGATCGACGCCTCGAGCGCCCGCGGCAGGTCGTGGGCCGCCCGCCAGTGCAGCGCGAGCGCCGCGGCGACGGCGACGTTCCCGCCGGCGAGCGCCGGATCGGCAGACAACGCCTCGCCGTACGCGGTGTGGATCCTCACCCGCTCGCGCGGAAGCGTGTCGCCGTAGATGGCGTCGCGCGTGAGCGCATGGCGGAACACGTAGCCGCGCTCGGTGTCGTCGACCACGAGCACGTGGTGCTCGACGGCCTCGCGCAGCGCCGCGTCGAGCTCGGCCTCCTCGAGGCCCGCGACCGCGGCGAGCAGCCGGTCGGACACGGCGCGGCCCGCGGCCGCCGCGGTGCGCAGCAGCCGCTGGGTGGATGGGTCGAGGCGCTCGACGCGGGCGAGGAGGACGTCGCGCAGGGACAGGGGCAGCTGGTCGGGGTCCGCGCCGCCCTGCACCGCTCCGAGGATCTCCTCGACCAGGAACGCATTGCCCTCCGAGCGCTCGTGGACCTGGTCCACGAGCCGCGCGCTCGGCGGCGCACCGAGGATGGCCTCGAGCTGGCGCGCCACGTCCGTCCGCCCAAGGCGCTCCAACTCGATGCGCTGCACCGCCCGTACGCGCTCCCAGCCGCTGACGAGCGGTCGCAGCGGATGGCTGCGGTGCAGCTCGTCGGAGCGGAAGCTGACGACCACGAGCACGCGAGCGCCGTGCAGCGCGCGCACGAGCAGGGCCACGAGGTCCAGCGTCGACCGATCCGCCCAGTGCAGATCCTCGATCACGAACATGAGCGGGCGGTCGGCGGCGAGCCGCTCGATCACGCCTACGACCAGCTCGAGCAGGCGCGCCGTGCCGCCCTCACCGAGGGGAGCCCTGCTGAGCGCGCTGTCGGGATCGAGGTCCGGTAGCACCTGCCCCAGCTCGGAGCGCGCCGGCCCGATGAACTCATCGAGCTGCTCGGGCGACGTGTTGCGCATGAGCGAGCGGAACGCGTGCGCGAGCGGGCCGAACGGCAGGCCATCGCCGCCCATCTCGATGCAGCTGCCCGCGAGCACCCTCGCGCCCGCCTCGCTCGCGCGCTCGGCCGCCTCCTCGACGAGTCGTGTCTTGCCCACGCCGGCCTCGCCACTCAGGAGCATCACCGCAGGGTCCCCCGCGATCGCAGCGTCGAGCGCCGCCGTCAGCGTCGCCAGCTCGGCGTCTCGGCCGACGAACACGGGACTGACGAGAGTGCGCCCCACCGGGCACGTCTTCTCACTCTGAGAAGAGGTCGCTTGGGCGACAGCAGAAGCAGCGGGCCCGAGAACCCCGCGCGGCATGCGGGCTTCGGCTAGCCGCGGGCGGATATCTGCTGCACGGCCCACTCGTTGCCGTCCGGGTCGCTGAAGAAGACGAACCCGACATTGTCGAGCGGGTCGGGCTGGGGGGTGGGGTTCTCGCCCATCACCTGGATCTCACCAGCCTCCACGCCTCGCTGCGCGAGCTGAGCACGCGCCGCGTGGAGGTCGGAGACGACCAGTTGCAGGCCCTTGAGCGAGCCTGGCTGCAGGTCCGGGAAGATCCCCTCACCGACGACGATCGAGCAGCCGGACCCGGGAGGTGAGCTGAACGATCCGCTTCCCCCCGGTGATCTTGGTGTCCTTGATGTCGTGATCCAAGTTGAAGCCGAGTTGTTCGGCGTAGAAGGCCTTGGCGCGGTCCACGTCCGAGACGGGGACCACCACCACTTCGAGCGTCCAATTCATGAAGCCTCCCTGTGTCGGCGTGTCGGGTCCCTTCACGGGGTTTGGGCCCGTTCAGACACGAGACCGGGTGAGGTCAGGAAACTCATCGGCGTAGGACCGACCTCCGGTCCACTCGAGCCGCGTCACCCTTGCTGGCGCGTGGAGGCAGTAGTCGCGCGCGTTGGCGCGCTCAGCGCGCCATGAACGCGGGCAGCCAACGCCGCCGCCGGCGGCGCCACAGCCCCCAGTGCCGGCGCCTACCGGCCACGCAGGCGGGCCACGAGGCGCCGGACGCCCGAGCGCCGCGGGACGTCGGCGGCGATCACGCCGTGGCGCAGGCGCTCGGCCGCGCGGCCGAGGTCGAGAATGAGGCCGTCGGGCATGGAGGCGACGTCGACGGGGCGCAGGCGGTCGCCCGCGGCGGTGAGCGCCTCGAGCTCCGCGCGGCGGGCGGAGCGCGCCTCGGCCTCCGCGGTCGTGGCGCGGTCGCGCGCGGTGCGCAGGGCCTCGAGCTCGGCGCGCAGGGCGCCCTCGGCGTGGGCGGCGCGTTCGCGCTCGGCGGTCAGCGCCGCCTCCACCTCCGCGACGCGGTTGCGCTCGACGACGACGGCGGCCTCGGCCTGCATGCGCGCGGCGGCGTGGCGCTCGACCTCCTCGCGCGCGGTGCGCGCGGTGACCGCCAGCTCGCCGGCCAGCTTGGCCAGCGCGTGGTCGCGGGCGTCGCGCGCGTCGGCGCGCACGCGCAGCTCCTCGACCTGGCCGCGCAGCACCGCGACGGCGGACATGGCGGCCGTCTCGGCGGCCAGGCGCCCCGCGAGCTCCTCGCGGACGGCCAGCGCATCGGCCTGGGCGTCGCGCACCGCGGCGCGCGCCGCGTCGCGCTCGAGGATGACGTCGCCGAGCCGGCCCTGCAGCTCGTCGAGCTCGGACTCGGCGTCGAGCAGCCTGCGCGCGGCGGCGCGTGGGCGCAGGTCGACGACGCGCGCCTCGTGGTCCTCGGGCGGGAACGCGGGTTCCATCGCGGCGGGACGGTAGACCCCCCGCCGGACGGCTCAGGTCAGGCGGCCGGCGAGTCTCCGTGTTCGCGCTTGGCCCCGGCGGCGATCAGCGTCGCCGCCGCGAGGATGAGCGCGCCGCCCACGATCAGCTTGCGCGAGGGGCGCTTGCCCGAGCCGGGCGAGGGCACCTTGCGGCTCACGTACCACTTCGCGCCTTGCCAGACGGCGTATCCCAGTGCTTTGTAGAACATCGCTCTTGGCCTTACCCCTCGTCGCGCGTACGCAAGCGGTGGGCCATGCGCGACTGCAGCGACCACAGCTCGATGAACCCGGGCGACGCCTGCTGGCTGAACAGGCCGCCGCTGGTCTCGAAGGTGGAGAGCGCCGCGTCGTACACGGCGTTCGGCGACTCGCGCGTCACGACCCGCGCCATGCCCTTGAAGAGCTTCATCCCGATCGTCCCCGTGACCTGGGCGTTGACGGCCTCCATGTAGGCGTCGAGGTCGGAGCGCAGCGGCTCCCACCACAGCCCGGCGTAGACGAGGTAGGCCCACTTGCGGTCGAGCTCGCCCTTGAACTGGTTCTGGTGGATGGTGCCGACCAGCCGCTCGAGCTCGGCGTGCGCCGGGAGGATGATGGCCGCCGCCGGGACCTCGTAGATGTCGCGCACCTTCAGGCCGACGATCCGGTCCTCGATGTGGTCGACGATCCCGACGCCGTGGCGACAGCCGATCTCGGCGGCGCGCTCGAGCAGCTCGACGAGCCCCAGCTGCTCGCCGTTGAGGGCCACCGGCACGCCGCGCTCGAAGCTCACCGTGACGACCTCGGGCTCGTCGGGCGCGAGCTCGGGCCGCGTGACGAGCTGGAAGACGTCGTCGTCGGGCGCGTGGTCGAGCTCCTCGATCCAGCGCCCCTCCGACGAACGCCCCCAGAGGTTGTCGTCGATCGAGTACGGCGTGTGCTCGGCGCCGCCCTTGATCGCGATGCCGTGCTGGCGCGCGTAGGCGATCTCCTCCTCGCGCCCCATCTGCCAGCCGCGTACCGGCGCGATGACCTTCAGCTCGGGCGCCAGCGTCGCCACCGTCGCCTCGATGCGCACCTGGTCGTTGCCCTTGCCGGTGCAGCCGTGGGCGATCGTGTCGCAGCCGTGCTTGCGCGCGTAGTCGACCGCGAGCTTGGCGATCAACGGGCGCCCGAGGGCGGTGAAGAGCGGATAGGCGAGGCCGTAGATGGCGTTGGCCTTGATCGCCGGCACCACGAAGTCCCGGGCGAACTCCTCGCGCGCGTCGACCACCTCGGCCGCCACCGCGCCGAGGTGGATCGCCTTGCCCTGCACGACGTCGTAGTCCTCGCCGGGCTGGCCGAGGTTGACGGTCAGCGCCACCACCTCGGCGTCGTACTCGTCCTGGATCCACTTGAGCATCACGCTCGTGTCCAGGCCGCCGGAATACAGCAGCAGGACGCGGTGGACCTCACCGGGCTCGGCCAGGTAGGAGGCGGTACGGGTGTGGGGCGTGCGGTTCTGCTCGGCCATGAGCGCGGGAAGGCTACCGCCGCCAACACAACGGCAACATGCCCGTGAGGCGCCGATGACGGTCAGCGCCGACCCTCGGTGCATGGACGAACGAGCCTTCCTGCCGGACCCCGACAATGCCAGCGAGGCGCAGATCGCCGTGCGCAAGGCCGGGCGCAGAGCGACCGAGGACGCCGGCCGCCTCGCCGACCGCCTGGCGCAGATCGACATCCACCAGCGCGAGGCGCGCTATCTCCTGGAGCGCGCCGGCATGCTGACTCGCTCGCCCAGGACGCGCCCAGCCTCCGAGTAGGGCGGGCGGCGATCGGCGCAGGTCGTCAGATCGCTCACGCGCTCACCAACGAATCACATCTGCGCGCGGCGCCGGCGCTGGGATGCGCATGACCCGACGCGCCGCCACCGGCCTCCTCGCTCGCGATCGACCTGCGCCGGACCGACGCCACCGGCGCGCTGCTCAAGCGCGAGATCCTCGACCTCGAGCAGTTGCGCGACCCCGCGCTGATCTCGCTGCCGGCGCGTCCCGGCGACGTGGGGCTCGGCGATCCCTTCGCGATGCCCTACGTGACGATCGAGGCGCTCCTGCCGCTGCCCGGCGATCGCGTGGCGATCGTCAACGACACCAACTTGGCTCGACGGGACGCAACCCCGCCCTGCCCGACTACAGCGACTTCATCGTCGTCTCGGTGCCCGGGCTGCGCGACGGTGGGCACTGGTAGCGAGCGCTTCGGAGTGCCATCATCCTGCGACGGTCATGTTCGTCGGCCTCGTCGACACCCGTAAGCCGGAACCGGAGCCCGAGGACGAGCGCGAGCCGCTGCTGGATCGCATCCCCGAGTTGCGGCCCTGGCGCTGGTACCTCGCCACGATCGTCTGCCTGGTCGCCTCGGGCTACACGCCGGCCTGGGCGACCATCCTCCTGGTCACCGGCGGCCTGTGCTGCTTCTTCCAGGCGCTGACCAGCTACTACAAGGGCAACGACGGGATGAGCGGATACCGTCAGTGAACGACGGCGCGTAGGCGGGCGATGGCGTCGTCGGCCTGCGCCTGGTCGATGACGAGCGGCGGCAGCAGGCGGACGGTGGTGGGCCCGGTCGCGTTGAGGACCAGGCGCTGCTCGCGCAGCGCGCGCAGGACGATGTCCGCGGCGCCGGGCCGGTAGTCCGGATCGAGCTCGAAGGCGAGCATCAGGCCGCGGCCGCGGACCTCGATGACGCCCGGCAGCTCGGCCAGCGCGTGGCGCAGGCGCTCGCCCAGCTCGCGCACGCTGGCCAGCAGGTCCTCGTCGTCGATCACGTCGAGCACGGCGAGCCCGGCGGCGCACGGCACGGGGCCGCCGGCGAAGGTCGAGCCGTGGTCGCCGGGGGCGAAGACGTCGGCCAGGCGCTCGCCGGTGACGAGCGCACCGATAGGCAGGCCGCCGCCGAGCGCCTTGGCGGTGGTCAGCGCATCGGGCACCACGCCGGAGTGCTCGTAGGCCCACAGCGTCCCCGCCCGGCCCAGTCCGCACTGGATCTCGTCGAAGATCAGCGCCGCGCCGTGGGCGTCGCACGCGGCACGCGCCGCGCGCAGGACGTCCTCGCCCAGCTCATAGACGCCGCTCTCACCCTGTACGGGCTCGAGCAGGACCGCGGCGGTATGCTCGTCGACCGCCGCGGTGATCGCCTCCGCGGTCGGCTCGACCGGGACGAAGCCCGGCACGAGCGGCGCGAAGGGCGCCTGCTTGGACTCCTGGGGCGTGGCCGACAGCGAGCCGTAGGTGCGGCCGTGAAAGCCGCGATGCAGCGAGACGATGGTGCCGCCCTGCTTGGCCTTGCGCGCGACCTTCAGTGCGGCCTCGTTGGCCTCGGTGCCCGAGTTGGCGAAGTGGACCTTGCCGCCCAGCGAGGACTCGGCCAGGCGCCGCGCCAGTTGCAGCCCCGGCTCCGAGTAGAAGAGGTTGCCGACGTGGATCAGGCGCTCGGCCTGCTCGCGGATCGCCTGCACGACGCGCGGGTGGCAGTGCCCGAGGCTGTTGACGGCCAGGCCCGTCTGGAAGTCGAGGTACTCGTTGCCCTCGTCGTCCCAGAGCCGCGCCCCCTCCCCGCGGACGAACTCGACGCCCATCCGCGCGTAGGCGGGGACGAGGTGGTCGCGCTCGAGCTGCTGCAGGTCGGAGAGAGTCATACCGCGGGCCTGATCTTGGTGCCGATGCCGGCGTCGGTGAAGAGCTCGAGCAGCAGCGAGTGCGGGATGCGGCCGTCGACGATGTGGGCGAAGGTCACGCCGCCGTAGATCGCGTTCAGGCACGCCTTGAGCTTGGGGCGCATGCCGCCGTCGATGCCGTCGAGCGCCGCCTCGACCTCGTCGGCGCCCGCCTCGCTGATCACCGAGTCGGGGTCGGCGGGGTCGCGCAGCCAGCCGTCGACGTCGGTCAGGAACATGACCTTGTAGGCGCCCATCGCGCGCGCCACCGCGCCGGCCGCCTCGTCGGCGTTGACGTTGTAGGAGGCGCCCTCGCGGTCGGCGCCGATGGAGGCCACCACCGGGATGTAGTCCTGGGCGATGTGGTTGAGCACGTCGACGTCGACGCGGTCGATCTGCCCCACGAAGCCGACGTCCTCGCCGTTCGGCCCGGCCTGGCGGCTGACGCGGAAGAGCAGCCCGTCGTCGCCGCACAGCCCGACCGCGGGCTGGCCGTGGCGGTTCAACCGCAGCACGATGTCCTTGTTGACCTTGCCGACGAGCACCATCTTGGCCACCTCCACCGTCTCGGCACTCGACACGCGCAGGCCGCCGATGAACTCGACGGGCATCCCCAGGCGCTCCATGTACGCGGTGATCTCGGGGCCGCCGCCATGGACGACGATCGGGTTCAGCCCGACGTACTTCAGCAGGACGACGTCGCGCGCGAACTCCTCGCGCAGCGCCGGGTCCTCCATCGCGGCGCCGCCGTACTTGATGACGATCGTCTTGCCGTGGAACTCCCGGATGTAGGGAAGCGCCTCCAGCAGGGTGCCGACGTCGCGACGCGTGGTCATGTCGTGTATTCGGCGTTGATGGTCACGTACTCGTGGCTGAGATCGGAGAAGAAGACCTCGGTCTCGTGGCCGTCGCCGGGCAGCTCGACGACGTACTCGACCTCGTCGCGCGCCACCGCCTGCGCCAGTGCCTGGGCGTCGAAGGGGATCGCGCCGCCGCCGGCGCACACCTGCACGCCCTCGATCCCGACGTCGACCGCCAGCGGCGCGGCGCCGGGCAGCGCCATCCCCACGGCCTGCACGATCCGCCCCCAGTTGGGGTCGCCGCCGTGCAGCGCCGCCTTTACCAGCGGCGAGTTGGCCACGGCGCGCGCGGCCTCCTCGACGCTGTCGCCATGGCCGCCGCGCACGACGACGCGGCCGATCCGCCTGGCGCCCTCGCCGTCGCGCACCATGCCCAGGGCGAGCTGGCGCAGCAGCGCGTCGAGCGCCTGGCCGAAGCGCAGCTCGTCCTCGGACTCGGGCGCGACGTGCACGCCGCTGGCCCCGGAGCACATGAGGATCGCCGTGTCGTTGGTCGAGAGCTGGCCGTCGACCGAGATGCGATCGAACGAGCGCTTCACGCACACCCCGAGCAGCAGGTCGGCGGTCTCGGCCTGCAGGGCGGCATCGGTCTGCACGAAGCACAGCATGGTCGCGAACGCCGGGGAGATCATGCCCGCGCCCTTGGCCTGCGCGCACAGGCGCACGGTCCCGCCCGATAGGTCGACCTCGAGGGACGCGCGCTTCTCGAACGCGTCGGTGGTCATGATCGCCGCGGAGAAGTCGCCGTCGCCGTCGTTGCGCAGCTCGGAGCTGGCGCGGGCCAGGCCGCCGACGAGCGCGCGCGTGTCGAGCGGCACGCCGATGACGCCGGTCGACGCCACGGCGACCTGATCGGCCTGCACCCCGCCGGCCATCGCCGCGGCGCCCTGCATCTTGGCCGCATCGTCCATCCCGCGCCCGCCGGTCGCGGCGTTGGCGTTGCCCGAGTTGGCCACCACCACGCGCAGCGCATCCAGGCGCGCGCGCTCGCGGGTCACCAGCACCGGCGCCGCGAGCACGCCCGAGCGCGTGAAGCGCGCGGCGCTCGTGGTCTCGGGCGCATCGGAGACGAGCAGGCCGACATCGGTGCCGCCGCTGGGCTTGATGCCCGCCGCCACGCCCGCGGCGCGAAAGCCGGCGGGCAGCCCGCCCGCGGGGTCCTCGCGCACCCACTCGGGCACCTCGACCCAGCGTGAGGAGAAGAAGGCGCTCACAGCAGGCCGACCGTCTCTTCGACGTCGAACATGAGGTTGAGGTTCTGGACCGCCTGCGACGCGGCGCCCTTCCACAGATTGTCGATCGCGGCGAAGACGAAGACCTTCTGGGTGCGCTCGTCGAAGCGCGCGTGGATGCGGCAGAAGTTCGAGTCGCGCACGTCGCGCACGCCGGGGGGCCGGTCGGTCAGCTCGACGAACGGCTCGTTGGCGTAGGCGTGGGCGAACAGCGCCTCGACGTCGACGGGCTGACGCAGCGTGCAGTAGCAGGAGACGAGCTCGCCCTGGTCGAGCGGCACCAGGTGGGGCACGAAGGTCGCGCGGATGGGCGCGCCGAGGAAGGCCAGCTCCTGGTCGATCTCGGTCACGTGGCGATGGCCGGCCACGCCGTAGGGGGTCACGTTCTCGTCGGCCGAGACGAAGTGCGTGGTCGCCGTCGGCGTGCGCCCGGCGCCCGACACGCCGGTCTTGGCGTCGATGACGACGTCGTCGAGCCACGGCGCCAGCGGCGCCAGCGCCAGCAGGGCCGCGGTCGGGAAGCAGCCGGGATTGGCCACGATGTCGGCGCCCTCGATCTGGGCGCGCCGCAGCTCGGGCAGCCCGTAGACGGCCTCGCCGAGGAGCTCGGGGTGCGCGTGCGGGACGTACCACTGCTCGTAGATGTCGACGAGGCGCAGGCGGAAGTCGGCCGACAGGTCGACCACGCGCACCCCGCGCTCGTGCAATGCGGCCACCACCGGGGCGGCGGCCCCGTGCGGGTAGGCGACGATCGCGGCGTCGGCCTGGCCGTGGCGCTCGGCGTTGAACTCCTCCAGGGTGAGGGGCACGCGGTGGTGCGGGTAGAGGTCGCTCAGCCGCGTGCCGATGTCCGAGCGGCTGGTGATCCCCACCAGGTCGAAGCGCGGATGGCGGGCGAGCAGGGCGGCGGCCAGCGCGCCCGTGTAGCCCGAGGCGCCGGCGACGATCGCGCTAGGCACGCAGCTCGCCCCCCAGGTGCTCGCGCAGCGCGGACACGATGCGCTCGCGCGCCGGCGCGACGTCCTCGTCGGTCAGCGTGCGGTCGGGCGCGCGGAAGGCGAGCGCGAGCGCCAGCGACTTGCGTCCCTCCCCCACCTGCTCGCCGTGGTAGAGGTCGAACACGCGCACGTCGGCCAGCAGCTCGCCGGCCGCCCGGCGCACGATGCTCAGCACGAGCGCGACCGGGACGTCCTCGTCCAGCGCCAGCGAGAGGTCCATGCGCAGCTCGGGGAAGCTCGTGAGGTCGACGTAGCGCGGCACCGGATCGCCGTGCGCGAGCACGCGGTCGAGGTCGACCTCGAACAGCGCGGCGCCGTGGTCGAGGTCCCACGCGCGCGCGACGAGCGGGTGCAGCTCGCCGATCCAGCCGACGTCCTCGCCGCCGGCGAGCACGCGCGCGCTGCGCCCGGGATGCAGGAACGGCTCCGTCGCGGGCTGGACCTCCCAGGGCACGCGCACGGCGTCGAGCGCGGCGCCCAGCAGGCCCTTGGCCGAGAAGAAGCCGGCGCGCGCGGGCTCGGCGGTCCCCCACGTCTGCGGGTGCAGGCGCCCGGCGAGCACGGCGCCCAGCGCGCGGTGCTCGTGCGGGAGCTTTACGTCCTGGTCGCGGTAGACCGCGCCGGCCTCGAAGAGCGCGAGGTCGGGGCGCCCGCGCGCGGCGTTGTGGCGCGCGGCGTCCAGCAGCGAGCCCGCCAGCGTCGTGCGCAGCACGCTGTGGTCCTCGCTCATCGGGTTCTGCAGCGCGACGAAGCGCCGGCGGGGATCGTCGGGCGCGAGGCGCAGGCGGTCGGCCAGCCTGGGCTCGGTGAAGCTCCAGCCCACGATCTCGTACATGCCGCGCCCGACGAGGGCGTCGATCGCGCGCCGGCGCAGGCGCTGCTCGGTGCTCAGGCGCCCGGAGCTGCCGCGGCGCTTGGGCAGCGTGGCGGGCAGCTTCTCCAGGCCGTCCATGCGCGCGACCTCCTCGATGAGGTCGGCCTCGCGCGTGACGTCGTTGCGCCGGAAGGCGGGCACCAGCACCTCGAGGCCGCCGGGCGCCTCCTCGACGGCGAACTCCAGCGCGCGCAGGATCTCCGCCTGGCGCGGGCGCGGGATCGGCAGGCCGAGGATCTCCTCCACGCGGTGCTCGCGCAGGCGGATGACGGCGGGCGCCGGACCGTCGCCGCCGACGTCGATCGTCCCGGGCACCAGCCGGGCGCCGGTCAGCTCGAGCATGAGCCGGGTGGCCACGATCTCGGCCTGCAGCGCCTGCTCGGGCGCGAGGCCCTTCTCGAAGCGCCCGCTGGCCTCGCTGCGCAGGCCCAGCACCTGGGAGGTGCGGTGGATGTTGGGGCCGTCCCAGTTGGCGGCCTCCATCAGCACGCGCGTCGTGCCCTCGTGGACCTCGGAGCGCTCGCCGCCCATCACGCCGGCGATCGAGGTCGGCCCGTCGGCGTCGTCGATGACCAGCATCTGCCCGTCGAGGGTCCGCACCTGGCCGTCCAGGGTGGTGACCTGCTCGCCGTCCTTGGCGCGGCGCACCACGAGCCGCCCGCCGGCCACGCGGTCGAGGTCGAAGGCGTGGATCGGGCTGCCGACGAGCAGCATCACGTAGTTGGTGATGTCGACGACGTTGTTGATGGGGCGCTGGCCGGCGGCCATGAGGCGCGCCTTCAGCCACGGCGGCGAAGGGCCGATCGTCACGTCCTCGAAGGCGCGGGCGGTGAAGCGCGGGCACAGATCGGGCGCCTCGACCACGACCTCGACGCCCGCGATCTCGCCTTCGGTGCCCGGATCGTCGGCCCACGGCGGGGGCGCCAGCGGGGCGCCGGTGGCCGCGTGGACCTCGCGCGCGACCCCGTACACGGCCAGGCAGTCGGGGCGGTTGGGCGTGACCTCGAGCTCGAGCACCTCGGTGGCGATGGGGAGCACGCCGCTCAGCAGCGTGCCGGGCTCGAGCTCTGCGTCGAGGACCATGATCCCCGCGTGCTCGGTGCCGATCGCCAGCTCGTCCTCGGCCAGGATCATCCCGTTGGACTCCACCCCGCGCAGCTTGGCCACCCCGAGCTTGGTGCCGTCGGGCATCACCGCGCCCGGCCGCGCGACGGCCACGATCTGCCCCGCGGCGACATTGGGCGCGCCGCACACGATCTGCTGCGGGCCGCCGTCGCCCACGTCGACCAGGCACACGCTGAGGCGGTCGGCGTCGGGGTGACGGCCGGCCTCGAGCACCTTGCCGATGACGAAGCGATCGAGGGCGTCGACGCCGTGGTGGTGGACCGCCTCGACCTTCGTGCCGGTCATGGTCAGGCGCTCCTCGAGCTCCGCGACCGGCAGGCCGGCGTCGGCGTACTCGCTCAGCCATTCGACCGGGACCCTCATCCGAACTGCTCCAGCAGGCGCAGGTCGTTCTCGAAGAAGATGCGCAGGTCGGTGACGCCGTGCTTGAGCATCGCGACGCGCTCGATGCCCAGCCCCCAGGCGAAGCCCTGGACCTTCTCGGGGTCGTAGCGGTCGTCGTCGACGTAGTCGAAGACGTTGGGGTCGACCTCGCCGGCGCCGAGGATCTCGAGCCAGCCCTCACCGCGGCAGATGTTGCAGCGCGAGCCGTCGGGCAGGTAGCCCTTGCCGCCACACTGAAAGCACGAGACGTCGACCTCGACCGAGGGCTCGGTGAAGGGGAAGAAGTGCGGGCGCAGACGCACCTCGCGGTCCTCGCCGAACACCGCGCGCGCGAAGGCCAGCAGCGTGCCCTTGAGGTCGGCGAGCGTGATGTCCTCGTCGACGGCCAGGCCTTCGACCTGGTGGAACATCGGCGAGTGCGTGGCGTCGATCTGGTCGCGGCGGTAGGTGCGCCCGGGAATGACGACGTACAGCGGCGGCGGGTGGGCCTCCATCGCGCGGATCTGCATCGGCGACGTGTGCGTGCGCAGGACCACGTCGTCGGCCACGTAGAAGGTGTCGGTGCGATCGCGCGCCGGGTGCGTGGCGCTGTGGTTGAGCGCGTCGAAGTTGTAGTGGACGGTCTCGACCTCGGGGCCCTCGACCACGGTGAAGCCCAGGCCGACGAAGACGTCCTCGAGCTCGCGCCACGTCGCGGTGAGCAGGTGCAGGCGGCCGACCGGTTGGGGCGGCTCGCCGGGCAGCGTGACGTCGACGCGGTCGGCCGCCAGCCGCACGTCGAGCTCTGAGGCCTCGAGCTCCTGCGTGCGCGCCTCGATGAGGCCCTCGAGCGCCTGGCGCGCCTGGTTGGCCGCCTTGCCCACCGTGCCGCGCTGCTCGGGCGGCAGCTCGGCGACGCCGCGCAGGAGGTTCGGCAGCTCGGCCTTGCGCCCGAGGTAGCGCACGCGCAGCTCCTCGAGGGCGGCCGTCGAGTCGGCCGTCGCGATCGCCCCCTCGGCCTGCGTTCGCAGCTCGTCGATGCGCTCGATCATCGCGCCGGGACCCTAGTTGACTCGTACAGCGCGATCGTGGCCGCCATCGCCGCGTTGAGCGAGTCGCCCGCGATCGGGATGTGGGCCACCGCCTCGCAGGCCTCCACGACCTCCGCCGGCAGGCCGGCGCGCTCGGCGCCGATGACGAGCGTCCCCTCCAGCGGCCCCTGCACCGGCTCGCCCGCGGCGGCCACCAGCGCGACCCGGGGCGACGGGAGCTGAGCGATGCTCGCCACGCGCGCGACCGGCATCTGGAAGATCGCCCCCATCGAGGCGCGCACCGCCTTGGGGCCGAACGGGTCCGCGGTGTCGGGGCCCAGCGCGACCGAGGAGGCGCCGAAGGCCAGCGCGCTGCGCAGCACCGCGCCGACGTTGCCGGGGTCGCGGACGCCCCACAGCGCCACGCACAGCGGGCCGCTGACGGCGCGCCAGCGCTGTTCGAAGACGCCGAGCGCGCGGGTGCCCGAGCCCAGGCCCGAGACGCCGTCGAGGAGCTCGGCCTCCACGTCGACGCCGGCGCGCAGCTCGTAGACCGCCGGCCAGCCGGCCTGCGCGGCCGCGGCCAGCAGGTCCTCGCCCTCGGCCACGAAGCGCCGCTCGCGGCGGCGCTGGAGCCGGCGGACCTCTTTGAGCTTCTCGTTGTGGGGGCTGGTGATCACTTTGGGGCGTTAAACACGAAGGGCGCCGATCCGATGAGGATGCGGCGCCCGGGAGGCTGGTGCGTTCGGCTGCGGTACTAGGCGGCCAACGCCTCGCGGGCGGCATCGGCAAATCGCCGGAAGGTCTCGGGGTCGCGCACGGCGATGTCGGCCAGCACCTTGCGGTCGAGCTCGATCTCGGCCAGCTTCAGGCCGTGGATGAAGGTGCCGTAGCTCATGTCGTTCTGGCGCGCGGCGGCGTTGATGCGCGTGATCCACAGGCGGCGGAAGTCGCGCTTGCGGTTGCGCCGGTCCCTGTAGGCGTAGGAGTCGGCCTTCATGACCGCTTCCTTGGCGCGCTTGTAGTTCGAGTTCGCCTCGCCGCGGAAGCCCTTGGCCCGCTCGAGCGTCGCCCGGCGCTTCTTGCGCGCGTGGACGGAGCGCTTGACGCGCGTCACTTGCCCACCCCCAGCATCTTCTTGATGCGCGGGGCGTCATGCGGGGAGATCTCGACCGGCTTGCGGAAGTTGCGCTTGCGCTTGGGCGACTTCTTCTCGAGGATGTGGCTCGAGTAGGCGTGACGGCCGCGGACCTTGCCCTTGGCGGTCAGCTTGAAGCGCTTCTTGGCGCCCGAATGGGTCTTCATCTTCGGCATGGCGGACGGCGGAGGATAGCGGTGTCGTCCGCTTCGCGTCCCGCGGACGGGGGTGGGCCGGCAAATACATCCCACAGATGAAATATCCGGCCCACCCCCGCCGGCGCGCGGTATCACGCACGCGCGCCGCGGACTCCTCCCCCCGATGAGCGCCTTCGCCCTCCCCAGCAGCCTGCCGGCCGCCGCACGCGTGCTCCCGGACAAGCTCGCTCGCTCCCGGAGCCAGACGGCCTCCTTCGGTGACCTCGTCCACGCCCACTGGCAGTGGAAGCACGAGCGCGCCGACGACGACGCCCGGCGCGAGCGCTACGAGGCGACGCGGGCGTGCTTCGAGGCCGAGCACGGCAAGATCGTCGACGACTACTGGTCGGCCCGCGAGCCCGCCGCGGTGGCGGTCTGCTGCCTGCGCACGCGTTGGGGGCGCGAGCAGTGGGCGCTGCATCGCAGCACGGCGCGGCTGGCGGCCGACCACCCGGACTTCGCGCGCCTGCTGCGCGACGCCGCGCGGCAGTCCGTGCGCGCCGCCAACGTCCTGTCCGGCATGACCCAGCGGATCGCGACGTCCAATCTCTTCTCCCTGACGCGCGACGTCATGGCGTCCCTGGAGGACGAGAAGGTCAAGCCGACCGGCCTGACGGAGTACAAGAGCGACCTGCGCAACATCGAGCAGTACGCGGGCCAGGCGGGCGCCCGGCAGGCGCAGATCGTCTACCTCAAGGGCCTGATGCGCGGGCTCGTCGCGCTCGTGGTGCTCGCGCCGCTGCTCGCCCTGGCGCTGTCCGCGCTCAAGGTGCACAGCGTCGACCCGGCGGTGCTCGCGGGCTGCCTGGTGGCCGGCTCGTTCGGCGCCACGATGAGCGTGCTCATGCGCATGAGCGCCGGCAAGTTCGACGTCAACCACGAGATCGGGCGCGAGTACGTGACCAACCTCGGCCTCGCCCGTCCCTACATCGGGGCGATCTTCGCGCTGCTGCTGTACTTCGCCGTCAAGGGCGGCCTCGCGCCGCAGATGCGGCCACCGAGCCACGACGCCGCGGCACAGTTCGCGTTCTTCGTCGCCTTCGGGTTCCTCATCGGCTTCAGCGAGCGCTTCGCGAAGGAGATCGTGCGCAGCGCGGAGTCGGGCGCGGGCGGGACCGAGGGCCTAGGCGCCGAGGTCGGCGCGCAGGGCGTCGACCGTCGCGCGCAGGGCGTCCAGGTCGGCGCGTAGCGCCGCCAGCTCCGCCTCCAGCCGGCCGACGCGAGGATCGGTCGCCGGCGCCGGCGCCGGCGCGGGGTAGTCGTCATGCAGAGGCGGCGCCGGCGCCACGGCCGCCTCGGCCGGCTCGCCCGCCGCGTCGTCGAGCAGATGGGCGTAGCGCTCCTCCTTCTGCCCCGGCCGGCGCGGCAGGCGCACCGCCAGCTCGCGGTCGATCAGGCGCTCCAGGGTGGCGATGACCGATGAGAGGTCGCCCAGCGGGTGCAGGCGCTCGGTGCGCTGCTTGAGCTCGCCCGGGGTCTGCGCGCCGCGGAGCATGAGCACGCACAGCACCGCGAGCTCGTCCTCGGGCAGCCCGAGCGCCTCGTCGAGCAGGTGGCGGTACTTCGGCGCGCGGCTGCCGGGGCCGCTGGCCAGACGCGCCCAGCGCCGCCGCGACAGGCGGTGCAGCGCGTCGCGGACGATCGCCTCGTCGTACTCGACGACCGGATCGCGGTTGGTCGCCTGGTTGCACGCCAGGCGCAGGGCGTTGAGGCTCAGGGGATAGGCCTCGGGCGTCGTGCGCTGCTTCTCGAGCAGGCAGCCGAGGACGCGAATCTCGGGCGCGCTGAGGTCCACGGGCACGCAGCGTAGAGAATCCAGGGATGTCCGCCTCCTTCGCCACCCGCGGCCTGCTGCTGACCGAGCACGAGTTCTCCGTTCCGCTGGACCACGCGCGGCCCGAAGGGGAGCGGATCACCGTGTTCGGGCGCGAGGTCGCCGACTCCGACGGGCGCGACCGGCCGATGCTCGTCTTCCTGCAGGGCGGGCCCGGCAGCGAGGCGCCGCGCCCGACCCGCTATCCGAGCTCGCCGGGGTGGCTGGACCGCGCGCTGCACGAGTTCCGCGTGCTCATGCTCGATCAGCGCGGCACCGGGCGCTCGAGCCCGATCGGCGCGCTGCCCGGGCTGACCGGGCCCGAGCAGGCCGAGCGCCTGGTGCACTTCCGCGCCGACGCGATCGTGCGCGACGCCGAGCACATCCGCCGGGAGCTGGGGATCGAGCGCTGGAGCCTGCTGGGCCAGAGCTTCGGCGGGCTGTGCGTGATGAGCTACCTGTCGATCGCGCCCGAGGGCCTGCGCGAGGCGCTGGTGACCGGTGGCCTGGCCCCTCTCGGGCCGCGGATCGACGACGTCTACCGCGCGACGTACGCGCGCACGCTGGAGCGCGGCCGGCGCTACTACGAGCGCTACCCCGGCGACCGCGACCGCGTGCTCGCGCTGCGCGAGCATCTGCAGGCCCACGACGTCCGCCTGCCCTCGGGCGACCGGCTGACCGCGCTGCGCGTGCAGCAGCTGGGCGGCATGCTGGGGATGAGCGACGGCGCCGAAGGTCTGCACTACATCCTCGAGCTGCCCGCCGACTCGCCCGCCTTCCACCACGACGTCGAGGCGGCGCTGGGCTTCGCGCGCAACCCGCTCTACGCCGTGCTCCAGGAAGCGTGCTGGGCCGACGGCGGCGCGACGCGGTGGGCGGGGCAGCGGCTGCTGCCCTCCGCCTACGAGGCCGAGCCCGAGCTCTTCTTCGGCGAGCACGTCTACCCCTGGATGTTCGAGGACTACGGCGCGCTGGCCCCGCTGCGCGAGGCCGCCGACATCCTCGCCGCCCACGAGTGGCCGCGCCTCTATGACCCCGATCGCCTGGCGGACAACGACGTGCCGGTGGCCGCCGCCATCTACGCCGAGGACATGTACGTCGAGCGAGCGTTCTCCGAGGAGACCGCGGCGCACATCCGCGGCCTGCGGCCCTGGCTCACCAACGAGCACGAGCACAACGGCCTGCGCGCCGACGGCGCGCGCATCCTGGGCCACCTGATCGACCTCGCGCGCGGGAGGGCATGAGGATGGCCGAGCGCAACTGGGCCGGCACGCACGTCTTCGGGGCCGCCACGCTGCACCGGCCCACGACTCGCGAGCGGCTGCGCGAGATCGTCGCGCGGGCGCCCCGTATCAGGGTGCTGGGCTCGCGCCACTCGTTCAACGCGATCGCCGACTCCGCCGAGCTGGTCAGCCTCGAGGGCCTTCCGGCCGACGTGAGCGTCGACCACGCGGCGGGCACCGTGTCCTGCAACGCGGGGCTGAAGTACGGCGAGCTGGCCGGCACGCTGACCGCCGAGGGCGTCGCCGTGCACAACCTCGCGTCGCTGCCACACATCTCGATCGCCGGAGCCGTCGCCACCGCCACCCACGGCTCCGGCGACGCCAACGGCAACCTCGCCACCGCGGTCCGCGGCCTCGAGCTCCTGACCTCGACCGGCGACGTGGTCACGTTCTCCCGCGGCGACGCCGACTTCGACGGCGTCGTCGTCGGACTCGGCGCGCTCGGCGCCGTCACGCGCATCACGCTGGACGTCGAGCCCGCCTTCGAGGTGCGCCAGCGCGTCTTCGAGGGACTGAGCTGGGCCGCCCTCCACGAGCACTTCGACGCGATCACCGCCGGCGGCTACAGCGTGAGCGTCTTCACGCGCTGGGGCGAGACCGTCGATCAGGTGTGGATCAAGAGCCGCGTCACGGATGCCCCCGAGCAGCAGCGCAGCGAGCTGTTCGGCGCGGTCGCCGCCACGCTCGACCGCCATCCGATCCTCGGCCTGGACCCGGTCAACTGCACCCCGCAGCTCGGCGTCGCCGGCCCGTGGTCGGATCGCCTGCCGCACTTCCGCATGGGCTTCACGCCGAGCAACGGCGAGGAGATCCAGTCCGAGTACCACGTGCCACGTCGCCATGCGACGGCGGCGATCCAGGCCGTGCACGCCCTTGCCGACGCCCTGGCACCCGTGCTCCAGGTCTCGGAGATCCGCACCGTCGCGGCCGACGGGCTGTGGATGAGCCCGCAGTACGGCGAGGCCACCGTCGGCCTGCACTTCACGTGGACACGCGAGCCCGAGGCGGTCGCGCGTGTGCTCGTCGCGCTCGAGGCGGCGCTGGCGCCCTTCCAGGCGCGTCCGCACTGGGGCAAGGTCTTCCTGGCCGAGGCCGCTACCCTGGCGCCGCGCTACGAACGCCTGGCCGACTTCGCGCGCCTCGCCGAGCGCCTGGACCCGCGCGGCGCCTTCCGCAACGCCTGGCTGCAGAAGCACGTGCTGGGCTGAGGCGCTAGGCGGCCAGGCGCACGGGCGGCGCCAATCCGTCCTCGAGCAGCCCCCGCGGCGCGGTGCTCACCAGCCGCTCGGCCTCCGCGGCGGGCGTGTCGTGGCGGCGCAGGACGGCGATCGCCGCGGTCAGGCTGGGGGCGCGCTCGCTCGGGCGATGGGCGTCGGAGGCGATGACCGTGGCCCGGCCGCCCTCGATGAGCTCGAGCCCCGCGGCGCGCGCGCCGGCCCCGTGGTAGCCGGTCAGCGAGGAGCCGTTGACCTGCAGGCGGTCGCCGGCGGCGAGCAGGCGCTCGATCGCGCCGGGCGCCGAGGTCAGTGCGGGCGAGCGCTCGGGATGGCCGATGAGCAGGCCGTAGCCGCGATCGCGCAGCTCCTGGGCACTGTCGCGCAGGTCGGCGAGCGTGCCGGTGCCCGGCAGCGGCGCCTCGAGCAGGACCCAGCGCCGGCCGGGCGGTCCCTGGGCGACCGTCTCGAGCTGTGCGGCGTCGAGGTCGGGCACGTCGTACCACGCGAGCTCGGCGCCGGTGCGCACCTCGAGGTCGACGTCGGCCTGCGCCAGCGCGAGGCGCAGCTCGCGCACTCGCTCGGGAACCTCGGCCACGTCCACGAACGACGCATGCGGCGTGCACGTGACCAGCCGCGTCCCGTCCCGCACCGCCGCGCGGGCGAGCTCGACCGCGGTCGCGAGGTCGGGCGGGCCGTCGTCGACGCCCGGCAGGAGGTGGAAGTGCAGCTCGACGCGCTCCATACCTTCAAGGTAGAACACCGGCGGCGCGCCTCCACGCCCTTCACGGTTCCTTCACGGTCTCGCACGGGCCCGCCGGCGGTCGTAGAGTGGGCCTCTGACGAGCCACGACCCCCAGTCATCGGTAGCGACGGCGGGAGAGGGCCAGGTCTTCCTCGGCATCGGCGACGAGCCGCTCGGCCCGGGTACCCCGGGCCGTCTGGAGCACGTCTACCGGCTGGCGGATCCGGCGCTCTCCGAGCTCTCACTCGAGCCCCTGCTCAACGAGCTGCTGGTCCGCGCGAAGGACATCCTCGGGGTCGACACCGCCGCCATCCTGCTCCTCGACGAGGACGCCCAGGAGCTCGTGGCGCGCGCCGCCAAGGGACTCGAGGAGGAGGTCGAGCGCGGTGTGCGCATCCCGGTCGGCCGCGGCTTCGCGGGCCGCATCGCGGCCGGGCGCAGGCCGATCTACATCGCCGACGTCGACCACGCGGACGTGCTGAACCCGATCCTGCGCATGAAGGGCGTGCGCTCGCTGCTGGGCGTGCCGCTGCTCGTGGAGGGCGCCACCCTCGGCGTGCTGCACGTCGGGACGGTCACGCCGCGCGAGTTCACCAACGCCGACGCCGCGCTGCTGCAGCTCGCCGCCGCTCAGGCCGCACCCGCGATCGACCGCGCACGTCTGTTCGACGCGCTCGACCGCGAGCATCGTGGCGCGATCGCCCTGCAGCGCAGCCTGCTGCCCGACCGCCTTCCCGACCTCGTCGGCATCGAGGCGGCGGTGCGCTACCTGCCGGCGCGCGACGAGGTCGGCGGCGACTGGTACGACGTCATCGAGCTGCCCGGCGGCCAGATCGGCCTCGCCATCGGCGACGTCGCCGGCCATGGGCTGCGGGCCGCGGCGCTCATGGGCCAGCTGCGCACGGGCCTGCGCGCCTACGCGCTGGAGGGCCACGCGCCCGCCGAGACGCTCAAGCGCCTCGATCGCCTGCTGCACACGATCTCCGGGCGCGGGATGGCCACAGCGGCCTACGCCGTCATCGAGCCCGAGACGGGCCTGATGCACTACGCCAGCGCAGGGCATCCGCCGCCGGTGCTCGTCCGGGGCGGCCAGGAGGCCAGCCTGCTGGCCATCGATGCCGCTCCGCCGCTGGGCACCCTCGCCTTTGCCTATTACCACGAGGTCGAGACGACCCTCGCCGCCGGCGACACGATCCTGCTCTACACCGACGGCCTCATCGAGCGCCGGCGCGAGCCGCTGACCGAAGGCCTGGAGGGCCTGCGCGCCCTGGCCGAGGTGCCGCTCAGCGCCGACCGGCTGTGCCAGCACGTGATCCAGGGGCTCGTGCCCCAGGGCGGGGGCGACGACGACATCGCCGTGGTCGCTCTGCGCATCGTGCCGGTCGAGGACGCGATCCGGGTGCGGCTCGCCGCCGATCCGCAGATGCTCTCGCAGATCCGGCGCATGCTCCGCCGCTGGCTGCAGGGCCATGGAGCGCAGCCGGACGCGATCGCCGCCCTCACCCTGGCCTGCGGCGAGGCGTGCGCCAACGCCATCGAGCACGCCTACAGGCCCGGCATGGCCTACTTCGAGCTCGAGGCGACGCACGCGGAGGGCCTCGTCACCCTCACGGTGCGCGACACCGGGCGCTGGCGCGCGCCGCGCAGCGCGCATCGCGGGCGCGGCCTGAAGATGGTCGAGGCGGCGGTCGACGAGCTCGACGTCACCACGACCGATGCCGGCACCGTGGTGACCATGCGCCACCGGATCGCGATGCGTTGACGCCGCTCGCCGACGTCCGTTTCGAGGTGGCCGACCGCGTCGTGATCGCGCGCCTGGCGGGGGAGATCGACATGTCCAACGCGGGTGAGCTCGGCACGGCGATCACGGGCCGCGTCTCCGCCGACGCGGTCGCCGTCGTGCTCGACCTCGGTGGCGTCGACTACCTCGACAGCGCCGGGATCCACGTGCTCTATCAGCTCCGTGAGCGCCTCAACCAGCGCGGGCAGGCGGTCAGGCTCGTCGTCGCACCCGACTCGCCGATCGCCACGGTGCTGGAGTACGCCGGCGCGTCACGGGCGCTCGGCGCCGCCGAGACGGTGCAGGACGCGATCGCCGGTCTGCGGGACTGAGCGCGCGCGGCGCTAGGCCGCGGGCTCGGCGTCGTCTTCGGCCTCGACCGCTGCGTCGTCGGTCGCGGCCTCGGCGCCGTCGGCCGCCACGGGGTCGGCGCCGTTGGTCTCGGCCTCCGGCACCGCCGCCTCCTCGACGGCGGTTGCCGCCGCCGGGGCCTCGCCGTTCTCGGCGGTCTGCCCATCCTCGCCGTCCTTGCCGAGCGTGCCGGCAAGGACCGCCTTCGACGGGCCCAGGAGCATGGTCATGTTGCGTCCGTCGAGGTTCGGACGCTGCTCGATGATGGCGAGCTCGGTGAGCTCCTCGGCCAGACGGTCGAGGATCATCTGCCCGCGCTCGGGATGCGTGACCTCGCGCCCGCGGAACATGATCGTGATCTTGACCTTGTCCTTGTGCTTGAGGAAGCGCTCGACGTGGCGCTTCTTGGTCGCGTAGTCCTGCTCGGCGATCTTCGGGCGGAACTTGATCTCGCGGATCGTGATCTGCTGCTGGTGCTTGCGCGCGGCCTTGAGCTTCTGGGACTGCTCGTACTTGTACTTGGAGTAGTCCAGCACCCGGCACACGGGCGGGCGCGCCTCGGGGGCGACCTCGACGAGATCGAGGTCGCGCTCCTGGGCGTAGCGCAGAGCCTCGTCGGTGCGCATGACGCCGATCTGGGTGCCATCGTCGCCGATCACTCGGACCTCGGGAACGCGGATGCGCTCGTTGATCCTCGTCGAGTCCCGCTCTGGCGGGCGCCGGTCGAAACGCCGGGGAACCGGCACTAGATCTGTGGGCCGCGGCTCAAGAAGGGCGCGGCGCTGTCGCGAACGAGTCGATCAACACAGTCCACTATAGCCGCCTACTGCCCGTCAAGGGCAGCGGCGAAGCCGTCGCCCTCCCCGGCGGCGGCCTCGACCACCGAACGCGCGCGCACGCACAGCTTCATCCGCCGCGGCGCGACGGCGTGATCGACGCGCACGACGCGCCCCGTGCGGCCGACCCACACGAGGTCCAGGGCGAAGCGCATGCCGAACGTGTGGATCGAGTTGCACTTGAGGATGCGCAGGCCGTAGCCCGGCGGCAGCGGCGTCATCTTGGCCAGGCCACGGCGGCGTTCGCGGAACGAGCGCGCCTCGATCAGCGTCAGCCCGCCGTCGAGCGTCAGCTCCTGCAGCCCGGCCAGCCGCTCGCCCCAGGGCTCGTCGGTCACGCGTAGCCGAGCTTCTCGGTGGCGCACTCCCACGGTTGCCAGCCGCGCCGCTGGTAGAGCATGAAGGCGCGCATCCACTGCTCCTCGGGCGATGCGTCCCTGGGATCGCCGTGACCGCCGACCGACTCCCAGGTCGGGAAGTCGAACTGGAAGAGCCCGTAGTGCCCGAGCGGGCCGCCGTTGCCCCCCGGGGCCTCGGTGGCGTGCGGATCGCCGCCCGACTCGCAGATCATCACGTTGAAGAAGAGCTGGCGCAGGTTCGCCGGGATGCTGTCGGGCGCGCCGGGAATGTCGCCTACGCGCCCGCCCTGCCCGTCCCAGCGCACGAGATGGACCTCCAGGCCGAAGCCGCCCAGGCCGCCGAAGCCGCCGCCGCCACCACCCAAGCCGCCGTCGCCGCCGGCACCGCTTCCGGGCTTGGCGGGCCCGGCGTCGTCGAGGTGTTCGGGGTCGGGCGGGTCGGTGTCGGCGAGGTGGACATGGTCGAAGTGCTGGGCGTTGACGGCGGCGCCCCAGAAGGAGAGCCCGACCTGCTGGCCGTTCTTGACCCCGAAGCCCATCGGCGTGTGGATGAGCTCCTCGAGCTGGCTTCCCCAGTGCGCCGCGGCGTACTTCGCGAACGCGAGCATGTCGCCCGGGGCGCCGTTGAGGTCGACCGCGTAGCCGGTCTCGTGCAGCGAGTGGTTGCCGCTGACGGTGATCGAATTGGGCCGCAGGCCCGAGACGACGTGCAGGTTGAACTGCTTTGCGGCGACGTCGACGTACACCGCCATCCGCGGATTGGCGCCCATGAGCGAGCCGCCGCCCCCGCCGCCGATCGGCAGGCCGCCGCCCCCGCCACCGAGGATCCCGCCGCCGCTGAAGCTCCAAGGGGTCGCGCGGGCCTTCGCCTTGGCGTGGTCGCCGTCGAGCTTCTCCGTGTCGCCGATCTTCTGCAGCTGGTCGTTGCCCTCGACCTGGACCTTGATGTCGTACTGGTCGTGCTCACAGCCGGTGATCGTGGCCCGGTTGCGCGCCGCATAGAGCGCCGCCTGGGCGCACACCAGCGCCATGTTGATCTCCTCGGGCTGCAGCTGGTGGTCCATCGCGTAGGCCGCGATGATCTCGCGCTTGACCTCGACGGCGCCCGCCAGCGCCGCGGCGTCGGCCGCCGTCTGCGAGCGGCTCTTGTAGTCGGCGGCCAGGCCGACCTGGAGCATCATGAACCCGAAGAGCATGCACAGCAGCAGGACGACCAGCAGCGGCGGGATGATCTGGCCGTCCTCGCCGCGCAACGGCTGGCGCCGCGTCATGGGACGACGCTGCGGATCAGCTTTCCGACCGTGTCGACGATCGTGTGGCCGACGCCCGGCATCGTCGTGATCAGCACCCCCGCCAGCGCGACGATCGTCGCCATCAGGGCGAGCCATTCGATCGTGCTCTGCCCGCTTTCGCCGTGGAGGTCCATCGTCGGTCGCGCAGCGCCTGGAGTCCGCGCGGACCCGCATGGTAGGCGCTGTCGCACCGGGGCGATATGGGCCCACGGGCCCAGGCTCGGCCTGGGCCGGCCCTAGGCCCCCCGCCGGCCCCGAACCTCTCACCAACCGGCCTCCAGCCGGCGGGCCAGGGCGTCCGCGCCCGCCACCGCGGCCGCCGCCTCGACCACGCCCTCGAGCACGACGGCGCCGGCCGAGGCGCCGTCGCCGCCCAGCGACGCGACGCTCACGAGCACGATCAGCGCGACGGGCCCGAGCGCGCCCACGAAGCGCGCAGCGGCCGTGCTGGGCGCACCGCTCTCGGCCGCCTGCCAGGCGCCGATGGCGCCCGCCGCGGCCGCGGCGACCGACCACAGCGCGGTGAAGAGGACGGCGGTCAAGGTGCCGCGCTCGGCCCATCCCTGTCCGGCGTCGCCGATCACCGCGGTGATGAAGAACAGCGCGACGAGGACGCCGAGGATCATCGCTCCGGCGCCCGCGCCGATGCCGCGCACGAGCCAGCGGCGATCGCCGGCGTCGCCCAGCAGGCGCGAGTGGCCGTGAGCGCTCATCGCTAGCCGACCCGCAGCGAGCGCACGACGTCGTCGATGCGCGCGCCGGCGACCTGGCTCTCGGAGACGCCCATGCTCAGGTTGACGAGCGTCTTGTCGGAGCTCAGCGCGAGCACGGTGACGATCCGCGCCGGCTCGATCCCGCCGCCGGCGGGCACCGTCCACTCCACGCGCCGGGCATCGGAGGCGCCCGGCACCGTGATCGGCTTGCTCACGACGCGCGTGGCGCCGGGGCGCCGGACCGGGATCTCGCCCTCGGCCAGGAGCACCGCGCCGTTGATGTCCGAGTTGTAGTGGCGTTCGGAGGCGACGCGCAGCTGCGCGCGGTTGATGTCGCTGCCCGGCGGGCGGGCCTCGACGAACACGCCCTGGCCGCCCTGCTGGTCGTTCTTGTCGACCTTCCAGGCCGACGGCAGGGCCACGCTGAAGTCGTCGGTCTTGGCGCTCTGAAAGCCCTTGGGCGTCGCGGCGCCCTTGTCGTCACTGCCGCCACCACCGCAGGCGGCCAGGGACACGGTCAGCATCAGTGCCACGATCGTCCCCCTCATCAACGCTTGCACTCGACCCACGGCTGGAAGCTCCCGGTGTCGCGGTCGTAGTAATACGCAGACTGGACGTCCGCGGTCTTGTAATTACCACCCACGTCGAGCCCAAACTCGACATCCGCGATCGAGCCGTCGGCTTCGAGGCCGACATCGGTCTGGCTGGCGTCGTACAGGCGCACGCCGATCTGCGAGTCGTCCGCGAAGCGGCCGACGAGGTCGGGGGCGCCGAGGACCGGATCCTGGACGAAGTTGGTGAAGGCCTGGCGATTGGCCGGATCGGTGAGATCGAGATCCAGGCGCACGTCGGCGCGCTTGCCGGCGACGCCCTCCTTGCCGGTCAGGCTGGCCAGCTTGCCGGTGAGCTGCGCGTTGACCGTGCCCGAGCCGATCACCGTGGCCTTGATCGGGGTGCCGTTGCGATCCACCGTCACGGCGAGCTGCAGCTCGGCCTCGCCGAGTCCCCGGCCGCCGACCGTGTCCAGCAGCGAGCCGCCCAGCTTGCCCGAGCCGTTGACCTTGAAGTACACGGTGGTCTCGTGGCTGCGGGTGTCGTAGCGGCCGCCGATCGATGGGCCGATCTCGCCCTCGGCCTTGCCCGACAACGGGCCGGCGCCGCCCTCGGCCTCGCCGAAGATGCGCGCCCCGCCCTCCAGGCCGTAGATCGAGGGCGCCGGGATCGGGCGGTCCTCGCCGACGCCGATGATGCGCCGGCCGATGCCCGTGATCGGGTTGGTGTCCAGCGCCGCGTCGCGCGCCTTGTTGGCGACGATCTGGGCGAACTCCTTCGCCTTGTCCTCGCTGTCGAACGCCCACGTGACCTGGCCGTTGCCCTGGATCTTGACCCCGCCCTTGGCGTTGGCGCCCTGCGTCGTGCTGCCGGCGCCGCCGGCGTCGATGCTGACCTCCGCCCCGGCCGGGGTCCCCACCTCCAGGCCGATCTCGCTGCCGCCCTGCACGGTCACGTAGACCTTGCCGTCGGCCGTGCGGCGGGTGATGAGCGTGACCTTCGCGCCGCCCTTGACCGAGAACACGGTGACGGTGACGCCCGCCTCGCCCGAGCGCTCGCTGACCACGCAGGTCGACGGGTCGGGGACGTCGGCGTCCAGCGCGGCGGTGTGGTTGCAGTCCGGGACCGCGCCGCCGGTCGCCTTGGCGACCATGTTCTGCGCCGCGCAGACGATGACCGGCGCCGCCGACGGGAGCGCCACCACCAGCGCGCCGGCCAGGATCACGAGGCCGACCATGATCCCCAGCCAGTTGACGCTGGCCTGGCCCCGCTCGGAGGCGAGGCGTGCGCGGGTGTGGTGGTGTGAGGTCGGCATCACGATGCAACCGCGCACGGGTGATCGGTGCCGACGTGCGGAGGGCGCGCAGCTGCGTGCGCCGCCCTCCGCCCAAGACCACGGGGTGGACCTGGTTGTCGTGCACCGCTGGACCGGCGTGGACCGTCTTAGACCTTGTCGCTGCCTGAGCCGAAGATGCGGTCGACCGCGTCGACCACGATCTGCCCCGCCTGGCTCCAGACGTCGCTGCCGGCGAGCACGGTGATGAGGGCGACGAAGCCGACCATGAGCGCCAGCCACTCGACCGTCGTCTGCCCGCGCTCGCTGCGCGCGCGCGTGTGAAGAGCGGAAGCGAGATCCGCGGCCACGAGCCGGGCGCGGATCTCGAGCTCCAGCAATCCCTGCCTCACGCGCGGGGCCTGAGCGTTGCGCCCTGGATCAACCGGATGCGTCCTTCACGTTGTTGATCAGGGTGGTGAAGGCGTCGCCGAGGGCGTTGGCGACGTCGGTCCAGATCCCCGAGCCCGCCAGGACCCCGGCCAGTGCGACGAGCCCGACCATGATGACCAGCCACTCAACGGTGGTCTGCCCGGCCTGCTCGCGCATGCGGTCGCGCACATCCTGCGCGAACTGGCTGACTGCGACCTGGGCCCGGACGTACTGCTCGAGAACGACGCTGGACATGAGTTCCTCCCTGCTTGACGTGGCGTGATGCCGTGTTGCCGTTGTGGGAGTCAAGGTACGACCGGGGCCCCGCCCTGTGAATGGGCGCGGCGGCTCATCTTTCGCGGCGCCGAGGGGCCCATCCGGGCCTAGGCCCCCCGGGTCCCGCGGGCCCTCAGCACATCACGAACGTGCGTCCGATTCGCGCGCTGCGCAGCGTGCGCCGACCCGGCAGGCGGTAGCGGACGATCGCCGCCGCGACGTGCCGGGTGCCCGGCGCGAACGTCAGCCGGAAGCTCGTGCGCCAGGGCGCGCGGTGGTCGATCCGCGCGGGCTGGCCCGCATCGAAGAAGAAGCGCACCGAGACGATCGTCGTGCCGCGGCGCCCGTCGAGGCGCAGGCGATGCACGAAGCGCCCGCCCGACGGCACGCAGCCGTAGAAGTCGGGGATCGTGACGCGCAGGCTCCCGATCCGCCGCGAGCCGACCCGCGAGCCCAGCGGGGGCGTGACCAGGGGCACGGCGCGGATCCGATCGGAGAGGTCGTCCCACACCAGCCAGCCGCTGCCGCCGCTGTTGGCGGCGATCGAGAAGCGCTTCATGACGTCGCCCAGCGCCGGGCCCAGCGGATAGACGATCGGCGGGCCGAACCCGCGGCGATCGGTGCGCCGGTAGACGATGCACTGCTGTCCGCCGCACGCCTGCTTGCCCAGTGGCCAGGCGGCGTGCAGGCGACCGGCCAGGTCGACGTCGAGCGCCAGCTTGTTGGTGTCCTGCGCGCCGCCGACGTCCTGGCCCGCGGTGAAGGCGAGCGCGCCGATCGTCCGCGGGCGCTCGAACCCGCGGGTGCCCCAGCGCCAGATGCGCACGGGCAGCGTGCCCGTGCTCGTGCGGTGGCGGTTGGTGGCCAGCAGCCACGTCCCCGTCGGTCCGGCATCGGCCGCGCTCGCGTCCGCGCCGGCCAGCGAGCGCCATGCACCCGGGGCGGTCCACGAGCCCGGCAGGTCGGCGTCGGCGCTCAGGACCGCCACGCGCGTTCCGAGGCGGTCGTCGACGTACTCGGCGACGACGACGGGCCGGCCGTCGGCGAGATGGGTCACGTGCGGCAGGCGTGAGCCGTGGTATCTGCCCAGCGGCACGATCCGCGCCTCGACGGGGCCGCCCACCGCCACGCGCTGGAAGAGGACCTGGTTGCCGCTCGAGCGCACCGTGTCCACGAACCCGCCGTCGGGCGTGAGCTTGGCGTCGGAGATCGAGTCCATGCCGACGCCGACCGGCGCCTGCCCGCTCCAGGTCGTGCCGCCGTCCCCCGAGGCGACGACGGTCGTGACCTCGCCCAGGGCGTCGTCGAGCGTCGGGACCACGGCGATCAGCGCGCCGTCCTGCGGGCGCAGCAGCAGGTGCGGCGTGCCGCCCACGTGCTCGGCGATCTGGATCGGGGCGCACGCCGCGCCCCCGGCGGGCACGCGGCAGTACAGGAGGTTCCCCGGCACGTTGAACTGCCGCCAGATGACGTGCAGCGTCCCCGCCGCGTCGGTCACCGCCGAGGGCGCGCTCCCCTGGGCCAGGGTGGCCACCGGCTCGGCGCCGGCCGGCGCCGCACACCACGCGGCCAGCACCAGCGCGGCCAGCCATGCCGCACGCGCAGTCCTGGTGCTGGACCTCATCCCGGCTGCTCCTCCCGTTCGATCCCCAGCCACACCGCCATCGCCTCGGCGCGAGTGGCCACGCCGAGCTTGTCGTAGATCGCGCGAATGTGGTTCTTGACCGTCTTCTCGCTGATGACGAGCTGCTGGGCGATGTCGCGGTTGGAGCGCCCGCGACTGATGAAGCCCATCACCTCCCGCTCGCGCTCGGTCAGGGCGTCGGGCCCCGTCTCGCGCCGCGGGCCCGGCGCGCGGCTCTCTCCGCGCGAGATCAGATCGAAGATCACCGGCGCCACCGACGGGGACACGATGCGCTTGCCCGCGGCGAGGTCGCGCACCGCGCGCGTGAGCTCGTCGGGCTCGAAGCGCCCATGGACGAGGTAGCCGTGGGCCCCGGCGCGGATCGCGCCCGCGACCATCGGCTCGTCGTCGGAGTAGGTGAGCATCATGACCTTGCACTGGCCCGACAGCCGCTCGGCGGCCTTGACGCCGTCCATCACCGGCATGCGGATGTCGAGCAGCACCACGTCGGGCGCCAGGAGCTCGGCCTGCTCGATCGCCTCGCGCCCGGTCGCGGCCTCGCCGACGACCTCGATGTCGTCGGCCGATGACGTCAGCAGTGCGCGCACCCCCTGGCGGATGACCGCGTTGTCGTCGGCGATCAGGACCCGGATCACTCCACTGCCTCCTCGAGTGCCCATGGCTCCATCGCGCGCACGTCGCCGGCCGGCAGTCGCACGGTGACCGTCGTGCCCGCCCCGGGCCGGCCCACGACCCGGACGGTCGCGCCGATCCGCTCGCCGCGCTCGGCCATGCCGATCAGTCCGTAGTGGCCGTTGGTCTGCAGTGAGCGCGCGTCGCCGTCGCCTTCCATGCCGACCCCGTCGTCGGCCACGCACAGCACGACGTCGGGCGCGACGTCGCGCAGCTGCACCTGTACCTGCGTGGCGCCCGCATGGCGCTCGACGTTCTCCAGCGCCTCGCGGACGATGCAGAAGAGCTCATACCGCGTGCCCGGATGCGGCAGGTCGACGCCGTCGGCCTGCAGGTGCGCGGCGATCCCGTTGCGATCCGACCACTCGCCCACGTAGCGCTCCAGCGCGTCGCCCAGGGGAAGGTCGAGCGTGTCCGAGCGCAGATCGGAGATCAGGCCGCGCGCCTCCTCGGCCGCCACCTGCGCCGCCGCCGACAGGTCGCGCGCGGCGGACGCGGCGCCGGGCGCCTCGGCCTCGACGCGGTGCGAGAGGCCCCGGGCCGCGAGCGCGATGCCATACAGCGTCTTGCCCAGCGAGTCGTGCATCTCACGAGCGACGCGCGCCCGTTCGGCCCCGGCCGCCGCCCGCCGCTCGGCGCTGGCCAGCGCGACCTGGGTCGTGGCCTGGCGATCGAGCAGCGCGCGCACCGCGGCGCCGCCGGCGGCGGCCAGCGGGTACAGCGCGGGCAGGACGACGAGGGCCTGGATGTCGCGCGCCTCGTGCGCGCGCAGCTCGTCGAGCCCGTTGCCGCTGAGCACGACCATCACGTAGTAGCCGATCAACATCCCGCCGCCGAGCACGACCGCGCCCGTGGTCCCGAACAGCAGCCCGGCCAGCAGCGGCGTGCCCAGCGTGTAGAGGAAGAACGGGCTCGTCGGGCCGAGGTAGGCGAAGATCGTCAGGTTGAGCATCAGGTCGACGCCCAGGAACACGGGGCGCGTGCTGAGCGGACCCGACCACTTGTCCCAATAGCGCAGCGGCAGGAACGAGGCGAAGGCCGCGAGCACGAGCCCGACCATGACCCCGGGCACCTGGCTGGGGTTGCCGGGGAGCTCGAAGACCGTGACGTTCAGCGCGATCAGGCGGAACAGGAGCACGAGCCGGACGAGTGACCGCACGCTCTGGTCTGACGAGGCGTCTCCCATCGCTCACTTCAACGGGCTGATGTCGATGTTGGCGAAGAGGCTCGCGACGATGATGATGACCGCGCCCGGAGCGATGACCGCGGTCGTCACGATCGAGACGCGCGGGGTCGCCTTCTGCGCGCGCTGGCGGGCGCGCTGGAAGGCCGATTGGCGCATGTCGCGCGCGAGGTCCACCAGCGCGTCGGTGAGCGGCACGCCGAGCTCCTCGGCCTGCTGGACCGCCGTCACGAACGTGCCGATGCCGACGGAGGTGTTGCGCTGGCGCAGCGCGTCGAAGGCCTCGCGCCGCGGGGCGCCCAGCGCGATCTGGCGCAGCACGAGCTGCATCTCCTCGCGCAGCGGTCCCTCGCTGGCCTCGGCCACGCGCCCCAGCGCCGGACGGAAGGCGATGCCCGCGCTCACGCACACCGCGAGGATGTCCAGGAAGTCGGGGAGCCCGCGCTCGATGGCCTCCTGGCGGCGCCGGGCCGTGCCGTGCAGCCACGCGTCGAACCCGAAGGCGCCGAGGAAGAGCAGCGCCAGCGCCGATAGCCAGCTGCCCGACAGCAACGCGAACAGCGCCAGCCCGATGCCGATCACCAGGAACGCGCCCTTGCGCCGCGCGTAGCGCTCGACGGTGAGCCCGCCGGGGCGCCCCGCGGCGTCGACGCGCTGGCGCACGTTCTCGCGCCGGGCGGGATTGGCGAGCTGGATGCGCTTGACGAGCGGCTCGCCCGCGGGCCCCAGGCGGCGCTCCAGGACGGCCAGGAGGCTCTGGCGCTCGCGCGTGGCGGTACCCAGCTCCTGCTCGAAGCGCCAGGCCAGGCCCTGGTCGCGGACCATCACCACGCCGAGGATGGCCACGATGTACACACCCATGGCGAGCAGGCCGTAGAGCCCGTTCATGTCTCGATCCTCGTGATCCTGCGGATGAGCAGGAAGCCGGTCAGGAAGAGCATGAAGGCGACGCCCAGCGCGACCAGGCCGAGCGGGCTGCCGGCCACCTTGTCGAGCGTGCCGGGGCGCGTGAGGTCGGCCAGGAACAGCGCCCCCGCGCCGATCACCATGACCACGTAGGAGCTCGCCGTGGCGCCCGCCATGAGCGTCTTGACCTCGCGCTGGGTCTCGCGGCGCGCCTCGAGCGTCGCCGCCATGTCCGACAGCGCCCGGACCAGGTCGCCGCCGGAGCGCTGCTGAATGGCCAGCGTCGAGACCAGGACCGCCAGCTCGCGCGAGGGCATCCGCTCGCCGAGGTTCTGCATCGCGCGCTCGAACGGCTGGCCGATGCGGATCTCCTCCAGGGCGATCCGCAGCTCCGTGCGGGCAGGGTCGTCGAGCTCCTGCACGGCGATCCCGTAGGCCGACACCATCGACAGGCCGGCCGAGGCCCCGTTGGAGAGGATCCGCGCGAGCTCCGGAAGCTGGCCCAGGAACGCGTCGCGGCGCGTCTCGCGCTTGTGCTCGAGCCACATCGAGAGGCCCACGACCACGAGGGCGCCGGTGACGATGCTGGCGGTGTGACCGACGATCAGCGACGCCACCATGTACCCGAGGACGGCGCCCGCCGCGGCGATCAGGGCGGCGGGCAGGGCGCGCAGCGGGAGCGCGGCCCCTTCGAGGTGCATCTGCAGGCGGTGCCCGGGCGTCGTGCGCTCGAACGCGGTGCTGAGACGGTCGGCCAGGCGCACCAGGCGCGGCTCCGAGCGCTCGCCCGTGGCGCGCTGGCGCAGCGCCTCGCGCGACGCGCCGGCGGCGAGCAGGTCCCAGGCGCCTGCGGTGGCGAACACCAGCGTGCCGGCGAGCACCAGCAGGCCGGCCTGGTCGCCGCTCATGCGGTCGCCCCGCGCTCGGGCGCCTCGAGCTCGTCGGCCGCCTCCTCGGTGTAGACGGCCGGCGCGACCTCGGCCCTGACGCGCAGGCGCTCGGCCACGATGTCGGGCAGCGGGTAGTGCACCCAGGTCCCGGTGACCACGCGATCGGCGCCGATCGGGTCGGGGTCGAAGCGCATGATCGTCGCCAGGCGGAACTCCTCGCGCAGCCGCGAGGAGACCGCGGCCACCTCGACGATCCGCCGGCGGCCGTCCGCGCTGCGCTCGAGCTGGACGATCACGTCGATGGCGGAGTTGATCTGGTCGCGCAGGGCGGCGAAGGGGACGTCGACCTCGCTCATCGAGGCCAGCGTCTGCATGCGCACGACCGAGTCCTCGGTCGAGTTGGCGTGCACCGTGGTCAGCGAGCCGTCGTGGCCCGTGTTCATCGCCTGGAGCATGTCGATCGTCTCCGGGCCGCGGACCTCGCCGACGACGATGCGGTCGGGGCGCATGCGCAGCGCGTTGCGCACCAGGTCGCGGATGGTGACGTGGCCCTTGCCCTCGACGTTGGGCGGGCGCGCCTCCAGCGAGATCACGTGCGGCTGCTGCAGCTGCAGCTCGGCGGAGTCCTCGATGGTGACGATCCGCTCCTCGGCCGGGATGAACCCCGACAGCGCGTTGAGCAGCGTCGTCTTGCCCGAGCTGGTGCCGCCCGAGACGACGATCGACATGCGCGCGCGCACGAGCGCGCGAAGGAGGTCGGCGGTGTCGGGATCGACGGTGCCCATCCGTACGAGCTGCTCGAAGGTGAAGGCCCGCGGGAAGCGCCGGATGCTGAGCACGGGCCCGACGAGCGACAGCGGCGGGATGATCACGTTGACGCGCTCGCCGCTGGGCAGGCGCGCGTCGACCATGGGGCTGGACTCGTCGACGCGGCGGTTGACGGTGGAGACGATCCGGTCGATCGTCTGCATGAGCTCGGCCTCGTTGGTGAAGCGGGCGTCGATGCGGTGCAGGTTGCCGTGGCGCTCGACCCACACCTCGCTGGGCCCGTTGACCATGATCTCGGTGATGCTCTCGTCGGCCAGCAGTGGCTCGAGGATGCCCAGGCCGAGCGACTCGTCGACGATCTGGCGGATCAGCCGGCTGCGCGCCGCGCTGGACAGCACGGGGCCCTCGCGGCTGAGCAGCTCGGCGACCAGCGACTCCAGCCGCGCGCGGCGCTGCGACGGACCCAGCTTGACCAGCTCAGCGAGATCGACCTCCTCCAGCAGCTTGCGCTTGAAGTAGCCGATCCCGCGGTCGGGAAGCCCGACCTCGCCGTCCTCGGAGGGCTCGCTCGGCGCCCCGTCGCCGAGCATGCGGTCCTTCAGGCCCATGTCAGAGACCCTCCGGCATGGCGGCCTCGCCGTGGACCTTGAGGCCCAGCCCGAGGCTCGAGCCACCCGGCACGATGATGGGCACGTCGAGCCAGATCTTCACGGAGCGCCCCGCGACCTGGATGCCGCACTCGGTCTCGCCGGCCTTGCACGGCGTGACGTTGTCGCGGTACTGGGGCTCCAGCGCGGCGCGCGCGGCCGCCGCGCCGCCACCCTTGCGGGCCGCCGTGCGGGCGGCGTTCTCGGCGTCGTTGGCCACGGTCAGCGTCAGGTGCACCTGCCAGACGACGAGGCCGAGGAGCAGGATCGCGGGCAGCATGAGCAGCAGCTCGATGCTGGCCTGCCCGCGCTCTGAGCGGCGCCGCCTCATTGCTCGGCCATCGAGCTCTTGGACTCCTCGATCTTCAGCCCGTCGCGCAGGCGGTGCGGCAGCGGGAGCACGGCCGGCACGTGGACGGTGACGGTGACGCCGCCGTCCTTGAGCTCGGCGACCTTGGCGTCATCGCGCCAGCTCTTGGGCAGCTGGTCCTTGGCCGCGCCGGTCCACCAGTCCTTGTTGTCGTCGACCGCCCACGCCCGGGCGCCCGCGCGGGCGGCCTGGCTGGTCTGCATCCACGTGTAGCCGACGAACAGCATCTGGATGAGGCCGAGGACCACGATGAGCACGATCGGCAGCATCCCGAGCATCTCGATCGTCGTCTGGCCCGTCGCCGCGCGCGCGGCGCGGCGCAGCCGCAGGCGCCGGCGGCGGCCCTCCGCCGGGACGGCCTCGATCGCCACCGCCACCTCGGCCAGCGCGCGGTGGATCGACCCCTGCTCCAGGCGCTCGGGGTGGCCGGTGTTCAGCGGCTCCTCGAGGTCGCGGAAGCCCGATGGCAGCGTCGTGTCGAGGACGGGCGCCTGCAGCACGCGGCGCGCGAAGTCGGGCTGGATCTCGTGCTCGCGGCTCGTGCGGTTGAGCAGGATGCGCGCGGGCGTGTCGATCTGCAGGCGCTCCCACAGGCGCAGCAGCCGGTTGGCCGCGCGGATGGCCGGCACGTCGGGCGTGGTCACGATCAGCACGTTGGACGCCATCTCGACGGCCACCGCGCCGGCCTCGGTCATGACCGATCCGACGTCGCAGATGACGATGTCGTACTGGAACTTCAGCGCGCCGAGGATCTGGCGCGCGGCGGACGCGCCGATGTCCTCGCCGTCCTCCCCGCGCTCGGGCGCCAGCAGCACGCGCAGGCCGGTGGAATGGACGTAGAGCGTGTCGTCGAGCGAGCGCACCGTGACCTCGCCCTCGGCGACGCTGGCCAGGTCGGCGATGCTGCGGTGGCTCTGCAGGTCGAGCAGCGAGCGCAGGTCGCCGGTCTGCAGGTCGAGCTCGGCCAGGCACACCGTGCGGTCGGCGTCGTGGCGGGCGGCGGCGAGCGCGACGTGCAGCGCCACGGTCGAGCACCCGACCCCGCCCTTGGCGCCGGCGACGGCGATCATCGTGCCGCCGATGTGTTCCGCCACGCGCGCCAGGTCGTCGGCCTCGGAGCGCTCGCGCACGGCCTGCGCCCACGTCGCCCCGCGGGCGGTCGCGTCGGCCAGCGCCTCGACGGTCATGGGGGCCGAGAGCACGTCGCGGAAGCCGGCCCGCACGGCCTGGCGCAGCAGATCGGGCGACGCCTCGTGCGCCGCGAGCAGCAGCAGCCCCACCGCGGGATGCTTGGCCTGCAGCTGGCGCGCGAGCTCGAGCACCGGCAGCGGTCCGAGCTCCTCGTCGAGGACGAGCACCTCGACCTCGGTATGGGCGAGCACCGTGATGACGTCGTCGCTGGTCTGCGGCGTCGCGACGACCTCGATCTCGCCAGCCTCCTCGGCCAGCGCGATGACCTGGGCGGCGCGATCGGAGTCGGTCAACCCGAGCGCGAGACGCGCCTTCATTGCGACCCTCCCTGCGCCGGCGTGCGGGCGCGCGTCGGCGGCAGCGTGTACTCGCGCTTGGAGTTCGGCAGCGTGCGGCTCTCGTCACCGCGGCGGATCAGTGACAGGCGGATCTCCGAGGCGAAGGTCTCCGCGTAGGTCAGGCGCAAGCCCAGCGTCGGGCGCAGGGCGAAGGTCACCGGCACCAGCACCTGCTGTTCGGCCGCGGCCTGGCGCACGGCGCTGTCGTTGCTGCCGGGACGGGCGGCCGCGCGCGGAAGGCCGATGGTGACGATGCGCGCGCGGCGGATGATCGTGCGGGCGCTGGCCGGCGAGCGCGTGTTGTCATCGGGCTGGAAGGTGGCCAGCACGTCCACCATGTCGCCGGGGCGCAGCTTGCCCGCCACGCCGGTGTCGGCGTTGATGAGGATCGAGATCTCCTGCTGGCCCTTCTCCAGCTGCGGCGGCTCGACGAGCATCCCCTGCTGCAACTCGACCCCGGCGGGCAGCGCCGTGTTGGGCACCAGCGCGCCGACCTGCGACGGGTCGCGCAGCGCCTGGCTGCCGACCCACTTCTCCGGCACGGACTTCAGGGCCAGGGCGTCGGGCGGGATCGGCTGCAGCTCGGGAACCGCGCGTGTCAGGACGAGCACGGCTGTCTTGGGCTCCACGTCCTTGCGCACGTCGGAGACGTAGCCCGAGACGAGGCTGAAGACGAGGATGGCACCGATCCCGGCGACGAAGAGCAGCAGCACACCGCGGCGCTGGCGAGGCGTCATACGGCTATCTCCTGACGCGCGAGGGCGCGGTTTCGGTCATGTCCACAGAGCGCGCACGGGAGCGCCGCGTGCGGCTCGCCGCACCACGGGCACGGGGCCGCCTGAAGCCCGAGGACCCGGCGGGTCATCGCCTCGGCATCGGTCGGGTAGGCGACCGCCTCGATCGCCTGGGTCACGCGCCAGCGCCCCGCCAGCCCCGGGGGCGCCTCGACCTCGTCGATCTGCGCCCCGCCGAAGACCTCGGCCAGCAGGGCCTCCGGGGAGGCGACGCCGCGCACCCGGCCGGCCGCGACGACGGCGACCTCGTCGCCCGCGTCGTCGAGCAGCGTCGGCACGCCGCCGTGGCGGCGCAGGGCCACGACCATCGGCTCGGGCTCGCGCGAGACCAGGAAGCGCCCGCCCGGCAGGAGCGAGCGCAGGCGCGCCCCGAACGGCGGCTTGGGGCGGCGCAGGCGCAGGACGCTGGGCAGGACGGCCGCCACCAGCAGCTCCTGCTCGAGCGCCGGGAGGGCGTCGGCCAGCAGCGCGGCGGACGGCGTCGTGCGGGCCACCGAGGCGGCCAGGCGGACCAGGGCGCTCGCCGCCAGCGGTGACAGATCGGTTTGGCAGCAGGCGATGCGGCAGCGGCCGTCGAGCGCTGACTGCAGGACATGCAGGCGCCGCAGCGCCGGTTCCAGGCGGCCGGCGGGCAGGATCGCGATGCTGTCGCCGCGCAGCTCCTCGGCCAGCTCGTTGAGGGCGTCGCGCGGAGCGTCGATGGGCAGCGTCAGCGGATCGTGCTCATGACCGATGAGCAGCGCTGGCGCAATACCAACGGCAATGACGTTCGTACGCAGTCTGGACCTCTCCCCTGACGCTTCACCCAACGGTGCGCGCTTTACCGCCGCGAAGGCTTAGCACACCGTTGGCGTGCCTGCTAATTACCACCACAACGCCCTGGCGAATCCCAACCCCCCGGGGAGGTTTACACGCCCGGAGGCCATCCTGAGCCTTCGACAGGTGGCATTCCGGCGATCTGTGGGTACCCTTGCCAGCGCCACGTGGGAATCGGCATTCGAGTCCAGCGAAGAGAGCGAGCGTCCGGGGGATGCGAGGCGGGGTGATTGGGGAAACCGAGACGCGAGCCGATCGGCGCGGTCGCATGCGACTGCGCACGGTGGCCGGCGAGTGGTTCCCCACCATTCCCGCCGACGTGCTCGACCGGATCGTCGCCGCGGCCTGGATCGAGGGCCGCGACGCCAATGGCGGCGGCGGCGAGCGGACCGCCGTCGTGGCCGCGGCCGCGGTGCGCCGCTTCGGCCTGCGCGCGCTGCGCGGCGAAGCGATCGAGATCCCCGAGGACGCCGAGGCGCGCATCGCCGCGCTCACGTCCAACGAGCCGGCGCCCGATGGCGAGCGCGCGCAGCGCTTCCGCCGCCGGGCACGCCCCGAGGCGCTGGCCCGCCGCGCGCCGGATGCGCCGGCGATCGTCGACGAGCCCGGCGAGGCGCCGGGCCCGACCGTCCGCAGGACCAAGCGGGACGACGTCGACGACGACCAGCCGCCGACCCGCCGGCGCCGCGGCAACCGCAACGAGGAGCGCCACGCCGCCGACGCGCGCGCGGCCACCGAGGCGGACTCCGAGCGCGGGCTGCGCTCGCTGCGGATCCTGGCCGAGACCGTCCAGATCATCACCGGGCGCCGCGGAGACGACGACAAGGAGATCGTCGAGATCGTCGCCCAGGAGGCGCCCGCGAAGGCTCCGAGGCCCGAGCCGGCCGCCGAGGCCGCGCCGCCCGCGGCCGAGCGCGCCCCGGCGCCGAAGCCCGCCCCACCCCCCACGCCGGCGGCCACGCCGAAGCGTGAGCCGAAGGCCGAGGCGCGCGCCGCCGATCCGGTCCGCCCGCCCGCCGCTCCGGCCGCGCGGGTCAAGCGGCCCGCCGCGCAGCCGCCGACCGTCGTCGCCCTGCCTGCGGCCGCAGCCACGGCCACGGCCACGGCCGTGCCGGTCGAGGCCGCGCCGCCGACCGAGGCCGCCGTCGGCCCGGTGCGCGCCTCCGCGGCGCGTCCCGCCACGGCCACGCCCACCCGCCCGCGCGCCGCCGCGCGCCGGCCGGTCGCCGCGCGCCGGCGCCCGCAGGCGGCGGGGCTGCGCCGTGCCCTGCCCTTCGCCGCGCTGCTCGCCGTCGCGATCGTCGCCATCGCCGTGCTGAGTTCGGTGTTCGGCGGAAGCCAGGGCGCCACGCGCGTCGCCCAGGTGCACGCGCCCGGCGGCGCCAGCGACATCGCCCAGGTGGTGCAGACCACCGCGGCCAAGACGCAGGCCGCCCGCGCGGCCGCCGAGCGCGAGGTCCGCGCCAGGCTCGCGGCGCAGCAGCGCCGCGCTGCCGCCCGCCGCCACGCCGTGGCCGCCAAGCGCAAGACCGCCGCCCGGCGCAGGGCCGCGGCCAAGCGCCGGGCCGCCGCGAAGCGCCGTGTGGCCGCCAAGCGCGCGCTGCCGCCGGCCCGCTCGGTGCCGGCCGCCCAGCCCACGCCGCAGCAGCCCGTCTACCGCGCGCCCTCCTCAGGGGGCTCGTCGGGTGGCGCGTGGGGCGGCGAGTTCGGCCCGTAGGCCGGGCTGGCCCGCCAGCGTTTGCGCCGGTTCGCAGCCGGTCACCGAGGGAACGGAGTTTGTGGGCGCGCACGGCCCCGCGCGAGCGAGTGGCACGCCAACCGTCCCGACCAAGGGTCGTCTGGTGACCCTTGGGCGGGACGCTTAGGCCGTGGCCTCGCCGGCCAGTCGCGCGGCGAACTCCGCGAGCGCGATCGTGCCCTCGTCGCCCTCGCCGTGGCGGCGCACCGCGACGGTTCCCTCTTCGGCCTCGCGGTCGCCGATGACCATCATGTAGGGCACCTTCTGCAGCTCGGCGTCGCGGATCTTGCGCCCGACGGACTCGGTGCGTTCGTCGACCTCGGCGCGCAGGCCGGCCGCGCGCAGGGCGGCGACGGCCGCCGCGGCGGCGTCGTTGTGGCGATCGGCGATCGGCAGCGCGACGGCCTGGACGGGGGCCAGCCACAGCGGCAGCTCGCCGGCGGTGTGCTCGAGGAGGATCCCGATGAAGCGCTCGAACGAGCCGAACAGCGCGCGGTGCATCATCACCGGGGTGTGCTCGGCGTTGTCGGCGCCGGTGTAGGTGAGCTCGAAGCGGGCGGGCATGTTGTAGTCGAGCTGCACCGTGCCGAGCTGCCAGGAGCGCCCCAGCGAGTCGGTCATGTGCAGGTCGATCTTGGGCCCGTAGAAGACGCCCTCGCCCTCGCCGATCGTGTAGTCGATGCCGTTGACCTCGAGCGCCTTGGCGAGCGCCCCCTCGGCGTGATCCCACAGCGCATCGTCGCCCAGACGGTCGTCGGGACGCGTCGAGAGCTCGGCGTGCACCGGGAAGTCGAACATGCCGTAGATCTCGTAGGCGAAGGCCAGCATCTGGGCGACCTCGTCCTGGATCTGGTCCTCGGTACAGAAGATGTGGGCGTCGTCCTGGATGAAGTGACGCACGCGCATGAGGCCGTGCAGCGTGCCGCTCGGCTCGCGGCGGTGCAGCAGCCCGGGCTCGGCGTAGCGCACCGGGAGGTCGCGGTAGGACCAATGCTGCATGCCGAACAGGGCGCAATGGCCCGGGCAGTTCATCGGCTTCAGCCCGAACTCCCGCTCCTCGTACTCCGAGACGAAGATGTTGTCCTTGTACTTGCCCCAGTGCCCCGAGGTCTCCCAGAGGTGCGACTCGTAGAGCAGCGGGGTCTTGACCTCGACGTAGCCGCGCTCCTGCTGCATGCGCCGGTTGAGCGCCACGAGCGCGTTGAACACCGCGGTGCCCTTCGGCAGCCAGAAGGTCGAGCCCGGCGACAGCGGTGAGAAGGTGAACAGCCCGAGCTCGCGGCCGAGCTTGCGGTGGTCGCGGGCCCGCGCCTGCTCGAGCTGCTCGAGGAACGCGTCGAGCTCGGCCTGCTTGAAGAAGGCGGTGCCGTACACGCGCGTGAGCATCTGGCGCTTGGCGTCGCCACGCCAATAGGCGCCGGCCACGGACTGCAGCTTGAACGCGCCGATGCGCTTGGTGCTGGGGGCGTGCGGGCCGCGGCACAGGTCGGTGAACGGGCCGTTGGTGTACAGCGAGACCGTCTCGAGGGGATGGGCCGGATCGGCATCGCGGATCAGGTCCTCGATGAGCTCGACCTTGTAGTCCTGGCCCTCCGCGCGGAAGCGCTCCAGCGCCTGCGCCACCGGCACGTCCTCGCGCGTGAACGGCTCGTCGGCGGCGATGTGCTCGCGCATCTTCGCCTCGATCGCCCCGAAGTCGGCGTCGGACAGGCTGACCCCGTCGGGGAAGTCGAAGTCGTAGTAGAAGCCGTTCTCGATCGGCGGCCCGATCGAGATCTTCACGCCCGGGTAGAGCTCCATCACCGCGGCGGCGAGCACGTGCGCGGCGTCGTGGCGGATGAGATCCAGGGCGTCCTGACCGCTGCGATCGGTGATGACCTCCAGCGGCTCGTCGGCCTCGAGCGGCCGCGCGAGGTCGCGCAACTGCCCGTTCTGCTTGACGGCCAGCGCGGCGCGCGCCAGGCCCGGCCCGATGGCCGCGGCGGCGTCGGCGCCGCTCGCCCCTTCGGGGAGCTCGAGCGGCGTGCCATCGGGAAGCGTGACCTTCATCGCTCCCGATGCTACGCGAGCGCCGTCCCCACCGCCCTCCAGCGGTGATTCGGGGCCGAAGCGAACGGGCGTTCGTACCGGCCTGCTACCGTGAGCGGCCGCGCGGGATCGCAGGGTCCCTGAGACCCCACCGCGCCGTGGCGTCGCGCCGGCCTCGCGCCGGCGCTTCCAGGACCAGGTCGCCGCGGTGCGTGTCCTGCTCGCTGAAACCCGAAAGGGCGCTGCCCGTGCGCATCCGTGCGTTCGCGCATGGCGCCCGTTGGACGTGACGTCGACGATGAAGACCAGCAAGCTCCTGGCCATATGCGGCGCGTGCGCCGTGACCGGCGCCCCCGCCGCGGTGGCCCTCGCCGCCGAGGGCCCCGAACCGTCCCCGCTGACCGCGCACAGCCCCATCGTCCCGGTGCTGGCCCGTCACCAGGCCGAGCACGAGGTGCTGCGCCTGGCGCGCCGCAAGGCGCGCCTGGCCGATCGCCACGTGCGCCGCGCCTACGTGCGCGGCGTCCAGAGGTGGTCGCTGGCGCGGCTGCGGCGCGAGCGCCGCGACCTGCGCCATGACATCCGCGTGCTGCGCCGGGCCGGCGGCGCCCCCGACGTCCCGGTCCCCGGGGTACTGCAGTCGATCGCCGCGTGCGAGTCGGGCGGCAACCCGCGCGCCGTCGGCGGCGGCGGCGCGTTCCGCGGCAAGTACCAGTTCGACTACGGCACGTGGGCCCGGGTCGGCGGCAGCGGCGACCCCGCGGCCGCGCCCGAGGCCGAGCAGGACCGCCGTGCCGCGCTGCTCTACGCGCGCGCCGGCGCGTCACCCTGGCCGGTCTGCGGGCGATAGGTGACATAGCCTGCCGCGCATGGACGCCTCCGCCCTGCGCGCCGAGTTCCCGGTCCTCGCCGACCGGGCCTACCTGAACGCCGGCACCTGCGGGCCGCTGGCGCACGCGGCCGTCCGCGCCAGCCTGGAGATGCTCGACCAGGGCGCGTCGGACGGGCGCGCGAAGGCCTACGTCGAGGCGCTGATCGACCTGCGCGCGCGTCAACGCGACGCGTACGCCACCTCGCTCGGCGCCGACGCGGCCGAGGTGGCGCTGACCACGTGCACCAGCGACGGCGTGGTGCGCGTCCTGGCCGGCCTCGATCTCGGTCCGGGCGACGAGGTCCTCACCGCGCCGGACGAGCACCCCGGCCTGCTGGGGCCGCTCACGACGCTGCGCGCGCGCCGCGGCGTGGCGGTGCGCGCCGTGCCGTTCGCCGATCTGGCCGATGCGGTCGGGCTGCGGACCAAGCTCGTCGCCTGCTCGCACGTGAGCTGGGTGACGGGCGCCCTGCGGCCCGAGGGGCTCGCCCAGCTCGACGTGCCCGTCCTGCTCGACGGCGCCCAGGGCGTGGGCGCCATCGGGTTCGACGTGGCGGCGCTCGGATGCAGCTTCTACGCGGGCTCGGGGCAGAAGTGGCTGTGCGGGCCGATCGGCAGCGGGATGCTGTGGGTCGCCTCGGAGTGGCACGAGCGCCTGGCGCCCATCGGCGCCACCTACATGAACCTCGAGAACGCGGCTGACGGGCTCGATAGCGTGCCCTGGCCCGACGCCCGCCGCTACGACGCGCCCGGCGTGTCGGCCGAGACGCTGGCCGCGGCGGTCGCGGCACACGAGGTCCTGTCCGGGCACGGCTGGCCCGACGTCCACGCTCGGGCGGTTCGGCTCGCCTCGCTGCTGGCCGAGCGCCTGACCGGCGCCGGCCGGACCGTCGCGCCGCGCGGCGAGACCACGCTCGTGTCCTGGGAGGACGCCGATCCGGAGGCGACGCGCGACCGGCTGTTCGAGGCGGGCATCGTCGTGCGCAATCTGCCGGGCACGGCGTATGTCCGCGCCTCGGTCGGCGCCTGGAACGACGAAAGCGACCTCGAGCGCCTGATGGCTGCGCTCTGAGGTCGCTTCTGTCGGTGCGTCTTACTGCCCTGCTGCTTCCTGCTGTTACTTGACGGTAACGGCCTTCACGGTGCTGGCGGTGTCGCCGTCAGCGTCCTTCACTGTGAGGCGGATGTTCTTCACGCCCTTGCCCCGGAACGTGAACGCCAGGACCTTGCCGGTGCCCACTGCCCAGTTGGTACCGCCGGCGCCATCGCTGCCGTCGTCGGTCCAGGTGTAGGTGCAGGGAGTGTCGGCGCACGTCGCGCTGGAGGCGTCGAACGTCGTCGGCGAACCGGTGACCGGCGCGGTCGGGCTGTAGACATACGCGGCGATCGGCCGGTGGTCAACCGGTGTCGTGGAGTTGATCATCCACGTATCCGTTGCGGGCGAGGCGTCCATGTTGCCCGCCCTGTCGATGGCACGCACCCTGAACGTGTGCGAGCCCATGCTCGACCCGGTGTAGGCCTTGGCGCTCGTGCATGCCGCATAGGCGGCGGCGTCGAGCTTGCACTGGAACGTGCCCGACTCGGTCGAGGTGAACGAGAACGACGCGCTGGTCGACGTCGTCGGGTTCGCCGGGGCGGCCGTGATGGTCGTGTTGGGGGCCGTCGTGTCGGCGCCCGCGCTGATGGTCCACGTCTGCGTGGACGGCGAGGCGTCGGCGTTGCCGGCGGCGTCGGTGGCCTGCACGATGAACGTGTGCGAGCCCATGCTCAGCCCGCTGTAGCTCTTCGGGCTCGTGCATGCCGCGTAAGGGCTGTAGTCGAGCCTGCACTGGAACGTCGAGCCCGACTCGGTCGAGGTGAACGAGAACGATGCGCTCGTCGAGGTGGTGGCGCCCATGCCGGCGGTGATGGTCGTGTCCGGAGGCGTCGTGTCGGTCGGCGGGGGCGTGGTGGTGGTGGTGCCGCCGGGGCCGTACTGCTGATCGGCAACGCGCCAGGTGACGCCGCGGCCGTTGACCTGGCGGTAGTCGTTGTTGGCGGGGTCGATGAACGCCGGGGCGCAGTCAGAGGTCTGACCGGTCGTCGGCATGCCGTTGCCGCCACAGTAGGTGTCGTTGGACGCGGTGTAGCCGGTCGTGAGGCCGCTGGCGTCCGAGTTCAGGTTGCTGAACACGTTGTCGGAGTTGGCCGTGGGGCCGCCCCAACCGGAGCCGCGCAGCCACTGGGTGCCGCCGCCGGCCCCGGGCCAGACGGTGTTGTGGCGGATGCTCACGTTCTTGACGGGCCCGAAGATCTGGACCGTGCCGAGCTGCCAGGTGGGGCACAGCGAGGTCGGGTCGCAGGGGAGGTTCTGGCGGACCATGAGGTTGTCGTCGAACGTGAGTCCGTCGATCGCGGTGGACTGATCCTTGACGAAGAAGCCCTGCCCGCCGAAGTCGTGAACGTAGTTCTTGCGGAAGGTCAGGTGGTCGCCGACCCACACGCTCTGCAACACGTCGTCGTGGTTGCCCCACTCGACGTTGCCGGAGAACTCGTTGCCCTGGATCAGCAGGCCGTTGCCGTCACCATCGGCGTCGTGATAGAGGTTGACCTGCATCTGGTCCTCGTTGAAGCTGCCCTGGATCTTGTTGTTGGTGATCGACACGTCGTTGCAGCGCAGCGTCGTGGTGCCGGGGCAGACGTAGACCGCGTAATTGGTGCGGTTGCCGATGATCAGGTTGTGGTCGACCGTCATGCCCGTCGACGAAGGCTGGATGTCAACCGAGCCGGGCGAGATCTTGAACTGGGCAAGCGTGATGTAGCTGCCGCCCATGCTGGCGCCGGTGATGGTCGCCGCGCCAGGGTTCTGGGCCTGGACGGTGACGCCCGGCTTGGCCTTGGTGGCGTTCAGGCTGAGCCGGCCGTAGCTGCCGTCAGCGAGGCAGACAGTGGAACCAGCGGCGGCCGAGTTGACCGCGCTCGAGACCGCAGCGGCCGTGTTGACCGTGGTGGTGCACGTGGCGGCGCTGGCAGCGCCAGGCATGACGGCGGCAGCGAGTGCCGCGGCTGCGATGAGTGAGGGAGCCAGCACAGCCATGCGCCGCGGCCGTGACGACCGTGGGGCATTGGTGGCTGGATTGGTACAGGCGCGAGCCGCGCTAACTCTTCCGAACTCGGACATGAATGGGCCTTCCCTTGGGGGGACTGGGAGGTGGATAACCCACGGGCATAGGACGCGGCTGGACCCGTTCGGCGTCACGAAAACGACACCGCGCAGAACCGGGTACTCGTGAGGGGGGAACGATGAGGGGCCTCAGCTGGGCCCCTCGAGCGCGGCAACCTTCTGGACGACGTGCCCTTGGACTGCTGCGCGGCCCTCTACTGCCCCCGGCCTTTCCGCAGTAACCAAGCGTGCGCCGGACGGCGGCGACAGTAGAACAACAGTCCGCGCTTCTTCAGCCACGAGTGGGGGCTGTGAGGCGGTGGGGCTCCGCCGCGCCCGCTGGACGAGGGGCTCGCGCCGTTCAACGCAATTCCAACGTGATGGCGCCAACAACGCGCGTCTGCGCCAGACGGTATGGCCGGGGGCGACCTCGAGCGCGCACTGCGCGCGCTCTGAGGTCGCCCCCGTCGATCGTCGCTACGAGGGCCGCGAGAGAGACAGCACGCACAGGCCCGCGCGCGCGCGCGTGGCGCTCAGCTGCCCGTGAGCGTCGGCGCGCATCCGGGCGCGGTCGACGACCTTGCCGTTGCGGTCGGCGCAACGCGTGAGGGTCACGGCGAGCATGCGACGGCTCGGACCCTGCCCTGCGAGCTGGGTCGCGCCGGCCCCGGCGGCCTCGCTGGTCAGCTTCGTCGCGCGCCCACCGCTGCTCACGGCAGCGGCGCGCACGCGCCCGCCGGAGGTCCGCGAGACCCGCACCAGGACCGCGGTCGATGCCGCCTGGCCCGTGCTGTCGAACGCGCGCGCGGTCACCGTGTGCATGCCGCTGTGCACCGAGGTCAGATCGACCGTCGCGACGTACGGGATCCGGCGGTCGCTGGCGGCGCGGTTGGAATCCACCCAGAACTCCACGCGGCTGATCGGGCTGCCCGACGTCGCGTTGGCGGCGAAGCGGGCCGTCCTGCCCATGGTCGCGTCGCCGGCCGGAGCGGTCAGGGTCACGGTCGGCCCCACCGCCGGCGCCGCGACGGCGGCCGGCGTCACCGGGAGGACGACGGTCCACGTGGCGCTGGCGCCCGGGGACTCGACGTTCCCGGCGCCATCCGACGAGCGGACGTCGACCTGATGCTGGCCCACGCCGAGCCCGGACACCTCGTAGGGGCTCGAGCAAGCGCTCCAGGCGCCGTTGTCGAGGCGGCACTGAGAGGCGCTGGCGCTCTCGTCGACCGTGAAGCCGACCGAGCCGCTGCCCGACAGCGAGAGCGCGGCGGGCTGCGACGTGATCGTCGTGTGCGGGGCAGCCGTGTCGACCGTGAACGACCGGGTGGCGGGCGAGGCGTCGGTGTTCCCCGCCGCGTCGCGCGCGCGCACGCTCACCGAGTGGCCTCCGTCGGCGAGCGCGGCCGTCGTCCACGGGCTGGTGCACGCGGCCCAGGTCCCGGCGTCGACGCGGCACGTGAACGTCGAGGCCGACTCCGTGGCGGTGAAGCCGAACGCCGGGGTGGCGTCGTTCGTCGGGCCGCCGGGGCCCGAGGTGATCGTCGTGTCCGGCGCGGTGGTGTCGACCGGCGGGTTGATCGTCCACGTCCGCGAGGCGGGCGCGGCGTCGGTGTTGCCCGCCGCGTCGGTCGCGCGCACGGTGAACGTGTGCGAGCCCGTGGCCAGGCCGCTGTAGGCCTTGGGGCTGGTGCACGCCGCGTACGCGGCACTGTCCAGCTTGCACTGGAACGTCGACCCCGCCTCGGTCGCGGTGAACGCGAACGTCGCGCTCGTCGACGTCGTCGGGTTCGCCGGGCCCGAGGAGATCGTCGTGTCCGGCGCGGTGGTGTCGGCCGGCGGGTTGATCGTCCACGTCTGCGTCGCGGGCGAGGCATCCGCGTTCCCGGCGGCGTCGATCGCGCGCACGCTGAACGTGTGCGACCCCGTGGCCAGGGCGACGTAATTGCGGGGCGACGTGCACGACGTGTAGGCGCCGGCGTCGAGCTTGCACGCGAACGTCGACCCCGACTCGGTCGCCGTGAACGCGAACGACGCGCTCGTCGACGTCGACGGGTCCGCCGGGCCCGAGGAGATCGTCGTGTCCGGCGCCGTGGTGTCCGACGGCGGGCTGATCGTCCACGTCCACGACGCCGCCGAGGCGTCCGTGTTGCCCGCGACGTCGGTCGCGCGCACGCTGAACGTGTGCGACCCCGTGGCCAGGCCGCCGTAGCTCTTCGGCGTCGTGCAGGCCCCGTAGGCGCCGGCGTCCAGCTTGCACTCGAACGTCGACCCCGACTCGGTCGCCGTGAACGCGAACGACGCGCTCGTCGACGTCGACGGGTCCGCCGGAGCCGAGACGATCGTCGTATCGGGCGCGGTCGTGTCGGGGGGAGTCGTGGTGCCGGCGCCGGGGCCGTACTGCTGGTCGGCCACGCGCCAGTCGACGCCGCGCCCGTTGGCCTGGCGCAGGTCGCTGTTGTTGGCGTCGTTGAACGCGGGGTTGCAGTCGGACGTCAGCCCGGTGGAGGGCATGCCACTGCCGCCGCAGTAGGTGTTGTTCGACGCGCTGTAGCCAGTCGTCAGACCGCTCGCGTCGGAGTTGAGGTTGGCGAAGACGTTGTCGGAGAACACCGTCGGGCCGGCCCAGCCGGAGCCGCGCAGCCACGACTGCCCGCCGCCGCTTCCGGGCCACACCGTGTTGTGGCGGATGCTGACGTTCTTGACCGGTCCGAAGATCTGGACCGCGGCCAGCTGCCAGGTCGGGCACAGCGAGGTCGGGTCGCACGGGAGGTTCTGGCGCACGATGAGGTTGTCGTCGAAGACCAGCCCGTCGATCGCGCTCGGCTGGTCCTTGACGAAGAAGCCCTGGCCGCCGAAGTCGTGCAGGTAGTTCTTGCGGAAGTGCAGGTTGTCGCCGCCCCACACGGACTGAAAGACGTCGTCGTGGTTGCCCCACTCGACGTTCCCGACGAACTCGTTGCCCTCGACCAGCAGGCCATACGGGTCCGCGTCGGGACCGTCGTGGTAGAGGTTGGCCTGGATCTGGTCCTCGTTGAAGCTGCCCTGGATCTTGTTGTTGGTGATCGAGACGTCGTTGCACTTGACCGTCGTGGTCCCGGGACACACGTAGACGGCGTAGTTGGTGCGGTTGCCGATCATCAGGTTGTGATCGACCGTCATCCCGGTCGACGCCGGCTGCACGTCGACCGAGCCGCCCTGGACCTTGAACTGCGCGAGGGTGATGTAGCTGCCGGCCATGGTCGCGCCCGCGATCGTCGCGGCGCCGGGGTTGGCGGCCTGCACGGTCACTCCCGGGGCGCTCTTGGACGCGTTGAGGCTCAACTTGCCGTAGCTGCCGTCGGCCAGGCACACCACCGAACCAGTCGCCGCCGAGCTCACTGCGCTCGCCGCCGCGCTCGTGCTCGACACCGTCGTGGTGCAGGCCGCCGCGTGGGCGCCGGCCGGCCACACGGCCGCCATCAGGACGAGCGCCAGGACCGCCAGGGGTCCGGTCAGCGCGATGCGGTGCCGGACTCCGCCATCCATGGCACGGGCGGTCCTTCCAAACTGGATCATTGGTGCGCGGCCTCCTCCCGTGAGGGACGTCGAGACTTAGCCCGCGGGCAGCGTTGTACGGCCGGACCGACCGGTGACCTTGCGGTCCCCGCGCAGAACACGTACGCGTGGGAGAGATGTGTGGGGCAGGTCCACGCATCGACCTGCTCCCCTGCCTTTGTTGAGATCTTGCGACCCGACTAGACGCTTGTCCGGTGGATCGCGGCACGCCTTATGCCACGCCGATTGCAGAGCCAAACGCAAGTGCGCCAAACGGCTGCAAGAGGCGGTTAAACGCACCTGTAGGTCGAAAATCCGGCCTTTCGGCGACGACCCTCTCCGCTCGGCGCGCGGATCCTTCCACGCGGCGACCCGCACGTACCGCTCGGGCGGCCTTTCGCGAGTGGCTACGCGTCAGGATCTGCAGCCGCACGCCCCCGCAGCGCCGCGAGACGCTCGACGATCTCGCGCTGCGCCGGCGGGGCGAACTCGATCTCGCGCACCAAACACGTGGGCGAGGTGCGCAGCAGGAAGCGCAGTCCCTCGCCGAGATCCGACGGCTGGACCATCTCCTCCGGCGCCACGCCCGCCTCGCGCGTCCATGCCGCCATCGGCGTGGCCGTGAAGCCCGGAGTGAAGATGGTGAACTGGATCCCCGCACTGCGGGCCTCCGCCTGCGCGGACTCCGTCAGCGCGTTGACGCCCGCCTTCGCCGCCGCGTAGAAGGTCATCCCCGGCGTCCCGCCCTTGGCGGCCAGCGAGGAGACGTTGACCACCAGCGCCTTGCCGTGCTCGGCCCCGGCGGCGCTGAGCCGCGGCAGCGACGCGCGGATGGTCAGGAACATCGCCCGCAGATCCACGTCGAGATGGCGGTCGAGCATCTCGGTCGAGAGGTTGGCCAGCGCCACGCCACCGCTGCCCTCCGCGGCGGCGTTGACCAGCGCGTCCATGCGGCCGAACGCCGTGGCATGCGCCTCCACGAGTCCCTCGAACGACGCCTCGTCGGCCAGGTCGACCGACACCGACTCGACGACGATGTCCCGGCGCGCAACTCCTGCGCGGCGGCTGCCAACTTGGCCTCGTCGCGCCCGCTGATGGTCACGGCGTAGCCCTCCTGGCCGAGGACGCGCGCGAGGGCCTTCCCTATGCCACTCGACCCACCCGTCACGAACGGCGCACGAGCCTCCATGCCGGCGACCTTTATGACGGATGTCTAGCAAGGCGTCCGCCCCAACCGTGGCTATGACGCGCGTCTAGCGGACCACGGAACGTTCGCGACCGTACAGCTCAGCGATGAGTTCGGCGGGACGCGGCAGTCTTATCCTCGACGATCCAATCGGCCAGAGGAGGCGCACATGCCCGACCACAAGATCGGAACCCGCCAGGAGTGGCAGGCCGCCCGCGACGAACTCGCCAAGCTCGAGGCCGAGCAGGCCACGCTCACTCGGAAGGTGACCGAGCAGCGCCGGGAGCTTCCCTGGGTTCCCGTCGACAAGCAGTACGAGTTCGACACCGAGACCGGGAAGAAGACGCTCGCCGAGCTCTTCGACGGCCGCTCACAGCTCCTGGCCTACAACATCATGTTCGGACCCGACTACGAGGTCGGCGCCTGCCCCGGCTGTTCGAACCTCGGCGATGAGCTCGACGCCACGCGCGTCCATCTGAACCACCGCGACGTGACGCTGATCTGCTTCTCGCGCGCCCCGATCGATCGGCTCGTCGCCTACAAGGAGCGGATGGGCTGGCAGTTCCCCTACGTCTCGACCTATGCGACGGAGTTTCCGTTCGACTTCGGGATCGCGATGACGCCCGAACAGGCCCAGGAGATGCCGGAGGTCAAGGGGCTGATCGACGACCCGCCCGGGTGGCTCGAGGACTGGGGGCGCCAGGTCGGAGCCAAGCTCGAGGACGGCCTGCGCGAGGGCCCGAGCTTCCTCGCCTTCGCGCGCGAGAACGGCAGCGTCTACCACACCTACACGGTGATGGCGCCCGATCCGTTCGTCGCCCCGTACCACTCGTTCCTGCTCGACCGAACCCCCAGGCCGGGGTCCGACGAGCCGCACGCGTGGCGCAAGGACGAGTACCCGGTCTGATGGGGTGAGCTCGGCCGTCGCCGGCGGATCAGCCCCGGGCCTTGGACTCGTTGAGGGCGACGGCGGCGAGCACCAGAGCCTTGAACGCCTTCTCGTCGATCTTCTCGCCCTCGTGGAAGTCGATGGCGCGCCGCGTGTTGCCTTCGAGACTGGAGTTGAAGAGGCCCGACGGATCGTCCAGAGACGCCCCTTTGGCGAAGGTGATCTTCACGATGGCCTTGTAGGTCTCGCCCGTGCAGAGCATTCCGTCGTGGTACCACACCGGAACCCCTCTCCACTTCCACTCCTCGACGACGTCGGGATCGGCTTCCTTGACCAGGCCACGGAGCCGGCTGAGCAGCTCGCCGCGCCAGTCGCCCAGCTCCTTGATCCTCGCGTCGATCAGCTGAGAAGGAGACCTGCCTTCCGGCGACCCGCTCTTCGTCATGCCCGTTCCTCTTCGTTGATCCCGAGGCCGTGAGCAGCGAGACCCCGCTCGTAGAGCGAGGTCTCGTCATGGGCGATACTGGGCTCGAACCAGTGACCTCCGCCTTGTCGAGGCGGCGCTCTCCCAGCTGAGCTAATCGCCCTGGGAGGCGACAGTGTAGCGACGGCTCAGGGAGCGGTGCGGGCCGCGCTGAGGGCGTCGGCGGCGCGGCGCAGGGACCGCACGGCGGGGTCGAGGTCGCGCGTGGTGCGGTCCAGGCGGCGCACGGAAACCGCGGCATCGTCGGCGAGGCGATTGGCCTTGTCGGCCACGCGCTGGGCGTCGCGGGCAGCGCCGATGGCGACCCAGGCGAGGATCGAGACCGACACCGCGGCGACGGTGACCGCGAGGAGCGTCAGGACGACGAGGGCACGTGGAGCAGCCATCTCATCGAGGCTACCCGTCGCCCCGCGCCGTCAGCGGTGCTTGCGCACCGGCGGAACCGCGGGCGCGGGCACCGGCACGGGAGGGGCGGGCACCGCCGGCACCGGCGGGGGCACCGCAACGCGACCGCCGGGCAGCACGAACTTCGGCGCCACCGGCGTCACCCAGCAGCGCGCGACGTAGCGCAGCGCGCTCATCAGCCGCAGACGTTGTGCGCGCGTCGCGCGGCTGGGCCGCACGGGTCGCACGTCCACCACCGCCGGATGTGACGCCAAGCACCCGACCAGGTCGTCGGGCGAGACCCGCGCGAGCGAGGCGGGCAGCTTCGCTGCGGCCTTGCACGCGCCGGGCCGCATGAAGGCGAAGGTCACCACGGGCTGGACGTGGGGCGTTCCGTCTCCCCCGGTCCAGACGACGTAGCGCTGCTCGGGCGCGCGCTGGTTGGGCAGCAGGAACTCGTAGCCGTTGTCCTTGACGTCCGCGCGCACGGCGGTGCCGTCGGGTGCGGTGAGGAAGGCCGCCGGGACGCCGTTGGGGACGATCCCCGGAGATCGAGAGCATCGAGTGGTCGGCGCCGGCGCACGGCGCCACGGTCACGGGCGAGCGCCCGCGCACCAGGTCCGTCAGCGCTCCGCCGCCGCCGCTCGCCGCATCGCCGGTCGCCACGACCGCCAGGCCCTCGCGCGGCGCGGACCGGGCAACGGGAGCGCAGCCCAGTCGCGACGTGACGTCGGGTACCGGAACGACCCAGGCCGTGCCGCCCGACGGCGTGCTGCGCAGCAGTCGCGCCGAGTCGGGCGCCACCGGCGCCAGGCCGCGGACGCGCAGCGCCCCGAGCGCCTCTGCCGACAGGGCGTCCTGATCGGTGCGCGGGCGGCGCAGGATCGCGAAGGCGTCGAGCAACGCCTGCGTCGGCGGCGCTGCGGAGGGAGCCGCGGGTACGGGCTTAGGTGCGGCGCACACGACGGTCGGGGCCAAGGGGCGCGGCGCCGGCGTCACGACCCGCACCGGCGCCCGCGCCGGCCGCGGCGGGCTGCCGCTGTCGGCGCGGGCCGCGATCGCTCCCGCGGTCAGCGCAACGAGGACGAGCGAGACGACGGACCGCAACCTCAGGGCGTACCTCCGGGGTTCGGCGGGGCGCAGCGGCCCTCGCGGCAGACGAGCAACGCGGCGCCCGAGGCCTCGCGCGCGGTGACGAGCGGGACGTCGTGCGCCCCGTCGAGGACCGCGACGAACACCCGCATCCCCGCGGGCAGGCCGCCCTTGGCCACGGCGTCGGGATCGGCGGGCGTCGCCACGACGCTCGTGCCGGCCCCCGTGCTGGTCACGTCGACGGTGCGCGCGGCTGCCGGCAGCGCGCCGAAGGCCCACGTGCGCCCCGACACGGGATCGAAGTACGTCTGGACCAGGCGACGGGCGAGGACGCCCGGGCTCACGCCCGCGCCGGGCAGGCGGCTGGCGAGGTCGCAGCGCGCCCCTCCCCCGCCTCCGGGCACCGTGAGGAAGACGCCGACCGCGCGCACCCGGCCGTAGTCGCAGGCCGATGCGGTCAGGCGCCACGCCACGCCGCGCTCGATGCCCGCGGCGACGTAGACCTGCGCCCCCGTGCGCTGGGGAGTGACCGCGCCGGGCGGCCGCACCCCCACGGGGAGCGGCGCCGGATCGGGGGCCCACATCGCGTCGCGGGTGGCCAGGGCGGTGGGGACGAGCGCCAGCAGCGCGAGGACGAGCACGAGCCCGCGCGGCCAGCGCGCGAGCAGCCGGCGCCGCGGCGGGCGCGCCCACGCCGCGCGCAGGTCATGCCCCAGCTCGGCGAGGATGGCCTCGGGGTCGCGCGCGCTCATGTCGGCTGCGCCCCGGTCTCATGACGGGCGACCGCCGCGGCCAGCGCCCGCAGCCCGCGCGAGACGCGCGCCCGGGCCGTCTGCTCGGAGACGCCCAGACGCGCCGCGACCGCCGGATAGCCGAGCTCGTCGACGACGCGCAGGCGCACCGCCTCGCGCTGCTCGGGACCGAGCTCGGCCAGGGCGCCCTGGACCGCGGAGCGCAGCTCGCCGAGGGCCGCGAGCTCCTCGATGCGGATCTGCTCCTCGGCTTCCAGCGCCGGTGGCTCGACGCCCAGGCGGGCGAGGGCGCGGCGCTCCGCGCGGCCCCGGCGCAGCGCCTCGTGCAGCACGTTGCGCCCGATGCCGAAGACCCAGCCCGCGAGCGCGTCGCGGTCGCCCGGATCGGCGGCGAAGCGCCGGCGCTGCTCGAAGGCCCGCGCGTAGGTCTCGGCGACGAGGTCGACCGCGAGCTGCGCGTCGTAGGTGCGGCGCGTGAAGACGACGAGCAGCCGGCGACCATCGCGCTCGTAGGCGGCGGCAAGGCGGTCGGCGTCGAGGTGCTTGCGTGCCATCCACTGCGATCTTGTCGCGTGGGTCCGATGCTGTGACGCGCTCGCTACGCTTGGCCGCGCCTGGCGACGTGGCGGAGTGGTTACGCAGCGGCCTGCAAAGCCGTTTACACCGGTTCGATTCCGGTCGTCGCCTCTCTACGAAACCCCCGTGAACACGGGGGTTTCGTCGTGTCAGACCCCGAGTTGCGCAGGCAACGTGTCCCCATTGTGTCCCCGGAAGCGGCTCCCGCCGAGCGCGGCGGCAATCCGCTCCACCCGCGCGTCCGTGGTCACGGCCGCCGCGATGGCGGCGGCCGTCAGGTTCACGTAGCCGTGCGGGTTCGGCGCGGCCGGACGAGCAGCCGGCAGAAGCGGAGTCGATGCCTTCCTTGAGGCCGCCTACAGCCGTGGATGCGGTCGGCTAGGCCGCGGCTGCCGCCGCGCGCGACGTCTCAGCGGCCTCGGCAGCGGAACGATTCATGGCTTCGGCATATTCGGGAGCCCCCAGCGCCAGCAGGTGCGCTCGCTGAGCCATGCAACGCGCAGCGTCCCCCGTGAACGGGACGGTCTTCCCGTTCACGACGCCGTAGTCGCCCTGTGGGCCGCTGTAGTTCCGGTACCGGATCACTGGTTTCATGGTAGATCAGCCGTCAAGGCGCGCCATTGACGATCACGTCAGCAAGATGCTCGCCGAGGGGACGGTACGGCTCATCATCCCCCCGGAAGGCGATACCTAGCAGATCGTCATGCATCGCGAGATCCTTGAATTCCGCTCGAGGGAGATCAAGTGTCTGCAAGCCGGCATTCAAGGCCACGAACGCCGCTCGCAGGTTCCCGTCGACCCACGGATGTGCACGTAGGATCTTGGCGTACAGCCGCGCGCAGACGTGCGTCGCGTCTTGAATGCTCGGCGCGGTATCGGCCGCCCGGATCTCGTCGGCGGCAGTATTGAATTCGCGACAGATGCTGTCCAGACGGCCGGGAAGTCGCCGGGGGTCGACGCCGCGATATTCGCGAATCTGCAGGCTCCTGCGCGTCCCCACATGGCCACCGAAGTAGACGTGCTCCCACTCGCCATCGACCCGGTATCGAAGCCTGCCCGCGTCAACGGGAAAGAGATCGCTGAAGATCGTGCGATGCCATCCGCAAAGCCGTCCGACCGACATGAGGATCGGGCCACTCCCGGCGAGGGAACTGAGGCGAGTCAGCTGATCGGCCATCCGGTCGACGCTGCGCTCCCAGGTTTGCTCGGGTGAAAGCCCCTTAGAGCAGTAGAAGGGCGATTCTGCGTGGTCGCGAAAGCCCTGGAACGCATCCGTCTCAGGCAATAGGTCCCACACTGTAGGACGGCTGAGCGACCACCGCGGCCCCCGTCGGCGCCGGGACGGCCCGCCCGAAAAAGACATGGCCACTTGGCCACATCTTTGGTCGCGCGCGTCTTGTTCAAGTTGCCACACCCTGACGCGCCAACCTGCGGCGCTCGGGGTCGCCCCACCTGTTTCCCGTTCGGACGCCGGTAATCTGAATGGTGGCTCCCATACTTTGAGCCGCGACCCGCGAAGCGCCAGGCAAGGCCCGGCACCGAGCAGTCGCGCGAGGTGCAAGGCAAGGCCCTCCCCCGCACTACCCGACGAAAGTCCAACCCACGGGGGTGCAGTGTGCAGAGCCGAGCCGAAGAAGTACGCATCGAAGCCGCGATCCCGCCCGAGCTGGCGGCCCGCTTTCGCCGCATCGCCGCCGACAACGACCGCTCGATGCGGCAGCACCTGCGGGCGCTGATCCGCGAAGCGGTCGCAAGAAGCGAAGCCCCCGACGCGCCTAACGTCGAGGGCTTCAAGACGCCGGCCGGGCAGGGCCGCCGCCATGCCGTCGAAGCCTGACGGGTCGACCGGCGTCACCCGCGCCGAGGCGCGCGCCCTGCACGACCAGCTCGCCGACATCGGCGAACGCCTCGGGCTCGACGCGCCCGCCGTCGATCGCGTCGTCGTCACCGCACTCGGCGCCCTCGACCGCGAAGCCGACGTCGCGCGCCAGCGGCGCCTGGCCTGGCGGCTGCGTCACGGAGCCCCGCGATGACCGCGGAGCCGGTCGCCGAGCTGCTGCTTCGCCGCGAGCCGCGCCGCGTGTTCGTCGCCGCGACGTGCGTGCTTGAGCCACCGCTCGTGCACGCGACCGGCCGGTGGCGCCACCGGTGCGGCCCGAACTACGCGGAGGTCGCTTGGGGGCCTCTCGAATCGTTCGTGTGGCCGATCGCCGAACTGGCGCGAGTCCGCTGGCTCGACGCGCAGGAGATGTCATGAGCGCAGACACGGAAGCCACGAAGCCTCCGGCCCGCGGCACCCCTGAGGCGGCACGCTGGGCGGCAGGGATGCTTGGGTGGCCCGCGCTCGGCGTGACGCTCGACCGCGTGACCGTCGATGGCAAAGAGCCATCGAGCACCGTCACGATCCACACCGGCGACGACCGCACGATCCGGCTCACGGTCGCCGACCTGTTCAGCCGCGCACGGTTCCAGGCCAGCCTCGCCGCCGCCCTCACCTACGGCGCGCCGCTACTCAAAGCCGACACGCTGTGCGACGTCGCCGGACAACTCCTCGGGCTCGCCACCGTCACCGCTGGCTTCGACTCGCTCGACGAAGCACGCAACTGGGGTGTCGCGTACGTCAGCACGGCCAGGCGCACCGCGTACGACGACCGCGACGGACTCGACCCCGAAGCCCGCGGCGCCCGCTACGAAGTGCTGTGGAACCTCCGCGAGCAAGGCAGACCCGACACCCCCGACGCCCTCCTGCCGACCGTCGTCCTCGAACGCGCATCAGACAGCGCGCTGCTCGTCGTGCGCTCATGGTTCCACCACGACGTACGCCACCACCTTGGCGGCGACCGCGGCCTGAGCGCCCAGCACATCAGCTCACTCATGCTCGCCGTCGGCTGGCAGAAACCCGCCCGCGGCCACTGGAAGGTCGCCGCCGCGGAACCAGGCACCCGCCAGCGCGCATCCCTCGCCGTCTACGTCGTCCCCGCCGACTGGGAAGAGGAGGTGCTCCGCGATGCCCTCGGGGACGCCTAGCAATGGTTTCCCGGTATCCGTGGTTTCCAAGTCCAACGCACCTACGTGCGCGCGCGCAGGGGATAGGGACCCGGAAACCACGGAAACCAGCCCCCAGCCGGTCCGCCCCCAGCCGGTCCGCCGACCCGGCGACGTTCGGGCCGGCGAACAGGTGAGCGCCCTGCAGCTCTTGACCGCCGAGCAGGTCGCCGAGCGTTGGCAGGTGCCGAAGGCGCACGTGTACCGGCTGGCCCGCGATGGCCGTGTGCCGGTCGTTGAGCTGGGCCGCTGGTACCGGTGGCGGCTCGCGGATCTTGAGGCCTTCGAGGCGGCCGGGGGGACGGCAGCGAATGTGTAAGCCGCTGCGAACACCGATGGTTCCCGCCGATCCGGGCGTCGTGTCCCCGGCCGTGTCCCTGTTCGTGGCCGGCGTGCCTGCGCCGAAGGGGTCGCGGACGCTCGGCCGGCGCCGCGACGGCTCAACGTTCACGCGGCCCGCGAGCAACGGCGAGCACCGGTGGGCCGAGACAGTGGCGCGCGCCGCGTTGGCTGCCCGCGCCCGGTCGTCCTCGCTGCCCGGGCCGCCGTACGCCGTCCGGCTCGACTTCCGCATGCCGCGGCCGGCGAGGCCGACGCACCGGCACCCGTCGACCTCTGACGTCGACAAGTTGGCGCGCTGCGTCGTCGACGCGCTCGTGGTCGGCGGGCTGCTCACGGATGACCGGCACGTCGTGGAGCTGGTCGCAGCGAAGGCGTACGTGCCCGCTGACGGCGAGCCGGGTGTGGTCGTGCACATCACGGAGGTGGGCGGATGCCCCTGAGCAAGGACCCCGAACGGCGCCGCCGTCAGCTCGCGAACCTCCGGCCGCCGCCACCGCCGCCGGAGGGCAACGTGCGCGCTCTGAGGCACGGCGGGCGGGCCCGGAAGGCGTCGCTCATCCGCGCCGGCTCGTGGGCGGAGCGCATCCTCGCCGAGCTTGAGGCTGAGGCGCCGTTGCGCGACGCGGACGGCGGGCTGCCCGTCCACGATCGCCAAGTGGTGGAGCTGCTTGCGTCGGCGCTCGCCCGGCTTGAGTCGGTGTCGGCGTGGCTTGAGGCGCGTCCCGCGGTGGACGAGAAGGGCAGCCCGTGGCCGGCGGAGGACACGGCTCGCCGTTTGCGCGGCGAGGTGGCGCGGCTGCTCGATGCGTTGGGGATGACGCCGAAGTCGCGGGCGGCGCTCGGGCTGGACTTGGTGCGGAGCTTTGACCTTGCTCGGTTCTGGGCGGAGAACCCGGGCGCGGCGATCCCAGAGGGGGTGCTCGATGTCGACTGAGCTGGGGCTGTTGGCGTTCAGCGAGGCGGTGGGCCGGCCGTTGACGGTGTGGCAAGCCGGGGCGCTGGACCCGCTCTCGCGTCGCGTGACGTGTGTCGTGGCGCCGCGCCAGAGCGGCAAGTCGCGGTCGCTTGCGGTGCTCGCCGCGCACTGGGCGTTCCGGCGGCCGGGGCAGCGGGTGCTCGTCGTGTCGGCGGGGGAGGACGCGGCGCGGCGGCTGCTCGCCGAGGTGCGGGCGGTGGTGACCGGCTCGCCGCTGTTGCGCGGGAGCGTGGTTGACGACCAGGCGCAGCTCGTCGTGTTGAGCAACGGCAGCGAGATTCGTTCGGTGCCGGCGAGCGAGCGGCAGGTGCGCGGCTGGACGGTGGATCTGTTGCTCGTGGATGAGGCGGCGCTCGTGGCAGACGACCTGCTGCTGGGCGCGGCGATGCCGACGACGGCGGCGCGGCCGGAGGCGCGAATCGTGCTGGCGTCGAGCGCGACGACCGCATCGGGCGCGTTCTTCGATCACGTGATGGCGGGCCGCCAGGGCGCGCAGCACGTGAAGGCGCACGCGTGGCGGCTGGTCGACGCGACGTGGATCGCGCCGGGCGTGATCGAGGCGGCCCGGGAGTCGATGACGGAGGCCAGGTTCGCAGCGGAGTACGAAGGCGTGTTCGCGTCGGGCGCTGACGCCATGTTCCCGAGGGCGCTGCTGGATCGAGCGACGGCGGACGTGCGGGTGCCGGGGTTCGATGGGCTGGTCGCCGCGACGGGGCTGCTCGGCGGTCAGGACTGGGGCGCGACGACGGATCGGTCGGCGCTCGTGGCGCTGGGCCGGCTGCGTGTGCCGCGTGGCATGTGGGTGGTGGTGTGCGCTCACGCGTGGCGGTCCGGGCATCCGCTCGACGGCGACGGCGGCGTGATCGGCGATCTCGTGGACCGGGCGGCGGCGTTCGAGTCGATCGCGGCCGAGTCGAACGGGCTGGGGTTGCCGCTCGTCCAGGAGCTGGACCGCCGTGTCGCGGCCCGGTTCCGTCGCGAGCTCGTGCGTCCGCGCATCGAGCCGGTGCACACGTCGCAGACGGCGAAGGCGGCGGCGTACTCGGCGCTCCGCTTGGCGCTCGAGCAGGGGCGGGTGCTCTTGCCGGCGTCCGCGGCGGAGCTGCGCCGCGAGCTGCTGCTGCTGCGTGTCGAGCTGTCCCACGGTGGTGGCGAGCGGATCGAGGCCGGTGTCGGGCACGACGACCTCGCGGACGCGGCGATGCTCGCCACCGGGCCGTACCAGCGGCGGGACGGCGAGTGGCGCACGAGGTTGCGGGACATGCTCGACAGCGAGTCGCTCGACATCGACGACGCGTGGGCTACGGGCCGCGACTCGGTGACCACGGGCGCCGGGGTGATCGTGCCGCGGGTGCCGTGGCTCGTGGCGGCTGGCGTGTCGGGCGTCGGGCGCCCGACAAGCGTCCCGTCGCCGTTGAGCAACCCGAAGGGCTTCCGGGCCGCCGTTGCTGAGCAGCGCCGCGCCCGCCGGCCGCGGGCGTCGCCGCCCCCGCCTGCCGTGCCCGCCGAGCCCGCGGTCGAGCGGGTCGGCGACTTCTTCATCGACCGAAGCAAGACAACCAACCGAAGGAGGACACCGTGAGCGATCACGACCATGACGAGGACCGCGACAGGCGGCCGGAGCCGTACCCCGACGTGGAGGCGGCGGCGCACGCGGCGAGCCACGACCCGAGCGAGTTCAATCGGAGGTTCGAGGGTCTGCGGGCCGCAGGCCGCCCGCTGGTCCGGAAGCAGGCGAAGTGATGACCGTCAAGCAAGTGCTCGCTGAGCGCGCGAGGCTCCGCGCTGAGGCGAAGCGTGCCGGCGAGCTGGCGCGCGAGCAGCGCGAGGTGGCCGCCGAGGCGGGCGAGCAGCTCCGCGCTCTCGCGAACCGTCGCGACGCCGCGCTGCGCCAGGCCGCACGCACCGGCGACAACGCGCCCTTGGACGAGCTGGACGCCGAGCGCGCCAACCTGGAGCGGGAGCGGCAGCGTGCCCTCGATGCTGCGGCTGCCGCGACCGGCGCCCGGGACGACGCGCGACAGGACGTCGAGCACCTGCACCGCGAGTACGCCGCCGAATTCATGCAGGCAGCGGAGGACATGACCCACGACGCGCACAAGCGGCTCGCCGAGCTGCGGCCCGCCTACGACGAGGCTGTGGCCGCGTGGCACCGGGCTCGCCGTGAGTGGGCGACGCTCGCCCGTGACCTCGACGAGCTGCCGGTCCCGCCGACGTGTCCGCTCGCCGACGCGGGACAGGTGTTCTCGACGGCGTGCCGGCCCGCGACGGTCACGCCGGCGACGGCGGACCGGTTCGAGCCGGTGCCGGCCACGCCGCGGCACCGGCCGGGCGACTCGGTGCTTTTCGAGCACACCGAAACCGGCCACTCGCAGGCGGCGATCGCCGGGACCGAGTTGTTCAACGCGCTCGTCAACGGCGACGGCTGGCAGCTCGTTGACCCGGACGAGGTGCCGGCGTGAGCCTGCGCCGCCGCAGGCCGCTGACCCGCGGGCCGGACGCGCGTGAGCAGCGGACGAAGGCGGAGGACACGGCGCACCGGAACGCGCTGCGCGCGATCGCGCACGTGATGGCGTTCCGGCGAGCCCGTGCCGCCGGGCCGCGTCGCCGGGGGCGGCGGTGAGCCGGGCCAACCGCAGACGTGTCGCCAGGGATGGCGGGCCGCGGCACAGCCGCATCCTGCCGCGGCTGTCCTGGTGCTGCGGCGTGGGTGGCGATGTGCGCGGAGTCCGCGTCCAGGCGGTCGACGGCTACGAGCGCCGCGCGCTGCTGCTGTGCCCGGCATGCAGGACCGGCGAGGACCGCGTGTGGCGGCACGCGTGGCGGCCCGTCGATGAGTGAACGCGCGTGCCCGGTGTGCGGCGCCAGTCTTGAAGGTCGGCGCTGCGACGCGCAGGTGTGCGGCCCGTCCTGCCGGCGCGAGCGTTCGCGCGTGCGGGCGCTCCTAGCCGGTCGGGCGTCCGGGCGGTACGCGAACCTGCGTCAGTACCTCGCACGCGCTCAGAGGCGTGCAAAACAAGCGCCGCGGGCGTAGCATGGCAGTGTCACTACCAAGTGGCGCCCGCGGTGCTGTCAACACCCGGGCGCCCGGACCACGGAGGTAGATTCCATGGCCAGTCGCAAGGCTAGCGACGGCGCGTTCGTGGCAGACGCGTCCACATCTACGAGCTTGACCGCGCAGCAGCACGACACCCTGCTACGCAGTCACCTCGCCCAGACCGCCCGACTGCTCGCCGCCATCGCTGACGCGCCGGCACTCGGGGGTGAGGCATGATGGCTGCCAAGCGGGTCAGTGGGCACCTGCTCAAGCGCGAGCTGCGCGAGGGGATGGTGTGGTACGTCAAGACCCGGGTTCCGGGCCGTGTGCCCGAGCAGACGACGCGACGGCTCGCGCCCGCGCACGTTGGCGGCGGGCGTCCGCCGGACGGGCACATGACCGCCCGGCAGGCGAAGGACGCGCTCGCCGACCTGCTCGCCTTGGAGCGCCGCCAAGTCGGCCATGGCGCATACGACCACCGGCCGGATGGCGTGCTGTTCGCCGACTGTGCGGCCGGGTTTCTGCGGCACGTCGAGCTGGTCAAGGGCCGCGAGGAGGCCACGATCCGCGACTACCGCTACAGCATCCGCCGATACCTGGAACCGCGGTGGGGTGATCGTCCGCTGGCCGCGGTCACGCCGGCCGATGTCGCGCGCCTTCGTGACGACTTGCTGGCCGCCGGCCTGTCGCCGCGCACGGTCGTGCGGCACATGACGGTCGCGTACGGGGTGTTCCGGCACGGGGTGCGCGAGCATAGTCTTGGGCGCAACCCGGCGAGCGCCGAGCTGGTCGACCGTCCGACCGTCCGGTACACCGGCGAGTTCGTCACGTTCGACGCCGACGAGCTGGCCGCGCTCGTGCGTGCCGCCGCCAGCGAGCAGGATGGCGCGCTGTACCTGGCGGCGGCGATGACGGGGCTGCGCCAGGGCGAGCTGCTGGCGTTGCGCTGGCGTGACATCGACTTCGCCGGCCAGCGCGTACACGTCCGTCGCGCATGGTCGCAGGTGGCGAGGCGTGAGAAGGCACCGAAGTCGGGCAGGGTGCGGTCGGTGCCGCTCGTGCCGGAGCTGGTCGGGCCGCTGGACCGCCTGTCGCAGCGCGAGCACTTCACCGCCGATGACGACCTCGTGTTCGCCAGCGGCACTGGCGGGCACCTGGACGCGTGGGCGCTGCGTCGCCGGTACGAGCGGGCGTTGGATGCGGCCGGGTTGCGTCGTGTCCGCTTCCATGACCTGCGGCATTGCTTCGGGTCCGTGGCGGTGCGCGCGTTCCCGTTGAGCGACGTGCAGGCGATGCTCGGGCATCAGCACGTGACAACGACGATGCGCTACGTGCACCATCGGCCGGGGGCGGATGACGCGGCCCGGTTGTCGAGCGCGTTCCGCGGCGAGTCTGTGTCCCCGCTCGTGTCCCCAACCGGTGACATCGGGGGCAACTCAGAGCAACTCAGCGACCCGGAAGTCCCTGCAAATGCGGGGATTGCGGGTCCCGCCGGCTGACTGCAAAGCCGTTTACACCGGTTCGATTCCGGTCGTCGCCTTACTGGCGCCGCCAGGTCGCGCAGAGCGACCCGCGCTGGTTCGTGGACGTCAGCGAACCTCCGGTGTAGGCCCGCCCTCCAGCCACGCGACGACGTCCTCTCGCGTGAGCTCGAAGCCGAGCGCCGGGAGCTGGGCGACGACGGCGTGGGTCATCGCCCGGCAATGGCGCTCGGCGAGCGCCGGCGAGCCGGTCGCGTGCTCGATGATCGAGCGGGCGAGCTCGCGGGCGGCCAGCCCGGGCCGCCCCCAGGCGAAGCCGGCCAGCGCCACCTCGCCGCGATAGGGCAGGGCGCGCCGGTTGCCGCCCTCCTCGATCCAGACGTGAAAGCCCCACCAATCCGCCACTCCCACATAGCGCAGCGTCGCAATGGGCGAAACGGTGGTCTGCGTCATGTCATGCACAACACCAAGCGTTTCGAAGAAGTGACGAAGTAGGGTCCGCGCGCAGACGTCTCTTCGCCGACCCTTAGGTTCCTTTGAGACTCCTCTCAGGCGCGCGCGGTGGGCTCTCGCCATGGCCATCGCAGCGTCCATGAGCCCGAGCGGCACCCAGGCGCCGACCGAGGCGTTCGAGCACAACGGGGTCCTGGGCCACAGCGCGCGGCGCGAAAGCCTTGCGTTCGTGCGCCCGGCACCCGGGCGCTACCTGGCCATCGAGGATGGCGAGCTCACGCGGCTCGTCGCCCTGCATCAGCCCGTGACGCACCTCGGCCGGGGCTTCTCCGCCCACGTGCGTCTCGAGGACCAGAGCGTCTCGCGCCGCCACGCCGTGATCGTCGATGCCGAGGACGGCGCGCGCATCCTGGACGACCGCAGCGCCAACGGCACCTTCGTCAACGACCGCCGCGTGACGGACGCCGCGCTGCAGGACCGCGACGTCATCCGGCTGGGTCGCGTGGTCCTCGTTTACCGCGACGTTGCGGGCTGAGCGGCGACCTCAACCAGTCCGACGGCTCTCTCAGCCCGACGTTTGGTAGCTGACACAGCGGGAACCCTCGGTTCACAGGAACGGGGGAGGCAAAAATGGTGCATCGGCGTTGGTGGTTGGTGGTAGGGGTGCTGTTCACCTCGATGACGGGGCTCGCCGCGGCGCAGTTGCCCGCCGTTCCGCCCGTGCAGACGCCACCGGTGCCCACGGCGACCGCGCTGCCTGTCCCGACGCCCGCGCTGCCGACGCCGCCGCCGGTTCCCACGGTCTCCGTGCCCAAGCCGCCGGCGGTGACGGTCCCGGTGCCCGGGCCCGCGCCCGCGGTGTCGGCCCCGTCCGTCTCGACCCCCTCCGTCTCCACGCCCGCGGGGTCGGTGCCGTCCGTCACGACGCCCAGCGTGTCGACCACGTCGGCCGCAGCCCGCGCAGGCTCAGGCTCGGCGCCGTCGAGCTCCGGCGGCTCGTCCGGGAGCGCAGCATCAGGGGGTGCGAGCGGCGCGTCGGGGGCGACGGGCACCACGCCGGGCGGGTCTGGGTCGCCCGCCGCGGGCGGGAGTGGCTCCGGCGCGAACAGCGCGGGCAGCCGGTCCTCCAACGGCCTGTCCGACAGCCCAGCCGCGGCCAAGGCCCGCCGTCGCGACCATGCCCTGCGGCGTGCCGTCCTGCGCTTGCAGGGGTGCCTGCCGCGCGTGCCGCGATCGGAGCGTCGCGTGCTCACGCTGCGCGCCGGGGTCGGCGCCGCCCGGGCCCATTCGCGGACCGAGGTCGCCCGCATCACCCACCTGCGGCGGGCGCGCGTGATCACGCTCGAGCGCCGCGGGCTGCGCCGGCTGCACGCCCTCGGGCGCACGGGCGCCTGCCAGGACACGCAGACGGCGTCCGCTACCTCGCCGCCGGCCGCCGCCGGCGCTCCGCCTCCGGGCAGCGCGCCCGGCACGCGCGGCGCCGTGCTGGCCGAGCGTCAGGTCAGCGACAAGACGGCGGGCGGTGCGCAGAGGCATCGCAAGCCCACCGCCGAGCTGTCGATCAGCCGTCCCCCGATCGCCCCCGGCACCGGCGGGTTCGATCTCACCCTGGTCTTCGCAGCGCTCGGCGTCCTCGCGTTCGTGTTCGTGGTCACGCGCGAGGTCAAGCGCACGGACTGACTCAGCCGACGCCCGCGGCCGCGGAGATCGCCCGCAGCTCGGCCTCGGTGAGCTCCAGCTCGGCCGCGCCCAGCGAATCGGTGATCGTCTCCGGCCGGCTCGAGCCCGGGATCGGGATCACCGTCGGACCGAGCGCGAGCAGCCACGCCAGCGCGACCTGCTGGGGCGACACGTCGTGCGCCTCGGCCGCGGCCGCGACCGGGTCGACGCCCGCGACCGAGTCCGAGGAGCCGATGCCGCCCAGCGGTGACCACGGCAGGAAGGCGATGCCGCGCTCCGTGCAGGCCCGCAGCTCGCCCTTGGCGATCGGCGACGTGTAGGCCAGCGAGAGCTGATTCTGGACCGAGACGACCTCGACGATGCCCAGAGCCTCTTCGAGCTGGGCCACGGTGGCGTTGGAGATGCCCACCCAGCGCACCTTGCCCTCGTCCTGCAGCTCCTTGAACGTCCCGATCGACTCGGCGTAGGGCACCTCGGGATCGGGACGGTGGAACTGGTAGAGGTCGATGCGGTCGGTCTCGAGCGCGCGCAGCGACGCCTCGCAGGCCGCCCGCAGGTGCTCGGGGCGGCCGTCCGGCGGCCAGCGCCGCTCGCGGTTGCGCGTGAGGCCGCCCTTGGTGGCGACCAGGACGTCGTCGCGGCGGCCCTTCAGGGCCTTGGCGATCAGCCGCTCGCCGTGACCGATGTCGCGGTCGTCGCGCGCGTACGCGTCGGCCGTGTCGATGAGGTTGACGCCGGCGTCGAGGGCCGTGTGGATGGTGCGGATCGACTGCTCCTCGTCGGGACGACCAGCCAGCGACATGGGCATCTCGCCCAGGCCGATCGGATAGACGTCGACGCCGGCGAGCGAGCGCTTCAGGATCGTCGTGTCAGCCATGCCCGCCAGACTAGCGGGATCGTTGCGCGTGCAACGGCGCCCTGCTCAGGCGTGCGTCCAGTACGACGTGCGGCGCATGGCGCCGGGCTTGGAGAGACCGAAGTGGATGTGGTTGCGATGGGCGATCGTCGGATCGACGTGCCTGCGGACCTCGCCGTGCTTGCTCAGGCACGGCTTGTACGCGATGAAGTCCTGCATCCCGGCGCCCCAGTAGGAGCAGTCCCAGATGATCTCCTCGACCCCCATGCGCCGCGCGAGCGCATGCTGCGTGCCGACCGCGTCAGGGGCCAGGAAGAGCTCGATCAGCCGCCGCGCCTCGTGGCGATCGGCGGCGTTGCTCACATCCAGGTGCCAGTCGACCGCGCGGTTCTCGGCGTGCAACGAGGCCTCGTGCGGCCCCCACCGCTCGCAGCGATAGGTGCCCCAGAACACGCCGTCGGCGTGGCGCTGCAGCCAGCCGACGAACGCCGTCATGCCCGGCTTGGGCTTGTGCGAGCAATGCGTGGCGGTGTCGTAGACCTCGGGATCGGGCGCGATGTCGACGAGGTGATCGGCGGGGTTGTCGGCCACCGGCCGCAGCGCATGGCCGAGGCGGAACGCGCTGGCCGGCGCGGCCACGACGAGCGCCGCGACCACGGCGGCGAGAAGGATGAGCGAGCGACGCATGAGCCCTCAGATCGGCCACCCCGCGACGACCCTTGACCTGCGTCTGGACGGAAGGCCGGGCTATACTGCCCGTCGCGCGCGGCTGTAGCTCAGTTGGCTAGAGCGTCTGCTTGCCATGCAGAAGGTCGAGGGTTCGAGTCCCTTCAGCCGCTTCGAAGAAGTCCCAGCTAACGTGCGGTTTCTACGCCTCCCAGCCCACTCCACGTGTCGGGCTGGGAGGCGTTTTTTCGGCCGGTGGACAATTGGTGGACAAAACTCCCCGGCCGGAAAGCAGTGCGAAGGCCTCGTCAAGCGTGCATCCGATGACCTTCTCGAGCACCTGGACGCCGCCGTCGCCCATGTCGATGACCTGCTGGTAGACGCGCATCGTGAGGGTCGGATCTGCGTGGCCGAGGAGGTACATCGCTCGGCGCGGCGGCAGGTTGATCTCGGCCAGGATCGAGGCGAAGGTGCGCCGCAGCGTGTGCGGGGTGCAGCGCGCGATCTGACGTTGACCGCGGGCGGCGAGGAGCTCGTTCGCGCCTGGCACGGATGCGTCGACGATCTTGCGGCGCACGTTGTCGACGGTGTTGCGGCGCCCGTTGCGCGTGGCAAACACCGCCTGGTGTGGCCCGTAGTCGAACTCGGCCTTGTGATCTAGCAGTAGGTCGTAGAGCGCGGGAAGCATCGGGATCACGCGCTCGGCAGCTTCGGTCTTGATGCCGGCCACTCGAACCAGGCGCCCGCCCTCGCTGCGTAGGCGCGGCACGTAGATACGTCGGCCGGCGAAGTCCAGATCCTCCCCATCGAGGGCGCAGAGCTCGCTGATCCGCAATCCGGCGAGCGCGAGCGTGGCGAGGATCACCGTTCGGGGCACGTCATTGCGGTTGCGCACCGGCTCGGTGACCCACACCTCACGCCGCCGCACCTTGGAGATCAGACCGTCGGAGACGTGGTAGCGGCGCGCCAGCGCGACGTTTGACTCGCGGCTGGCTCGGATCGCGTGCACGTCTTCCCATGTCAGGCCCCGGCGGTCGGCTTCGAGAGCGCGACCGGCGTCAAGCATGGCGGCGGCCTGGAAAGGCTCCAGGAACGAGCGCCGCGGGCCTTCCTCACGGACGAGGCTTTCGGAGTTGCCCGCGGCGTTGAAGTCCACGACGCGATGGCGCACCGCGTCCTCGAGGACCGCCCTGACGGCGCGGACGACCTTGTTGATCGAGCTGTTGGCGAGACCGCGTCGCCGCCGCTGATGAGTGCGTCCGGTGCGGGGATCCACGTAGTCCTCGGTCAGCGGCGCGCCCGCGGCGGCGGCCTGGTTGATCGCGTCACGCTCCTTGAGGAGCGCGTCGACCAAGTCGTCGATCGTGCCTTCGTTGATCGCATCGATCGGCCGGTCTCCGAGGTGTTGCACGGCGACGGCAAGCCTCCAGTGGAGGTCCTCGCGGCTCTTGTCCGAGCCCATGCGGCGCTGACGGCGGTCGTAGTGGCGGCTGGCAGCGACTTGGAAGCTCTCGGCAACCACCGTGGTTGCGACAGCCGGGGTGGAGAACCGCCGCTCAGTGGGCGTCCGACGCGCTCCTGGGGAGCCACTCATCGCGGGCGATGAGCTTGCCGATCAGCTCGAGCTCCTCCTCGACACGTCGCTCATCCCAGCCTTCCCACTCGCCGCCCAAGTGCTCGCGCACGCGCTCCATCTGACCGGTCGATGGGTCACGCCACGTCACCCGCAGGTAGTAGCTGGTACCGCGTTTCGTGCGGCGGCGTTCCACCGTGCCGGTCGCCGGGCGCGCCATCAACGACGCCTTGTGTTCGTCAGGTCGCTTTGCATCCGACGCTTCCTCCACGGCACGCTCGCGGGTCGCGGAGCTGCCGTCGCGCACTGGGGTCGATGTGATCGTAAGGCCCGTCACGGTCGTCGACCGCCCCGCGGGGCAATCAGTTCCACACCGACCGGGAACCTGCCATTCGGCGCGCGACCACGCCGACGCGCAGTCGCGGCCTTTGGAATCGGCTGCGCAGGAACGCCAAGGGCGACGGCGCGTTCGAGGATCCGAGCGAGGTCGAAGCGCAGCGCTGGTCTTCGCCCGCCGCCGAGGCGTTGTGCGCCGAGCGCGTCAGCGTTGCGGTAGACCCACGCGCGGCTCATCCCGAGAGCGCGAGCCACATCGCGGACGCCCACCAGTCCGTCCGTGCGCAGCCGCAGCTTGGCGGCGACCCGGTCAGCGATGGCCTCGATGTCCTCGTCGTCGAGCATCACGGCCTTGCACCACCTGCGGCCGCCCAGGAGCTCCAGCCGACGTGAGACGCCAATTCCCAGCCCACCGCGATGGTCGCAGCGCGGCGCGTGGGAGGAACGAGCCCCTCCCAGACGCGACGCTCCACGTGGCATCTGGACCTGAGCATGATCTTGACCGATAAACGGATGCAGAAGGATACACCCGTCTATCAACAGACGCAACAAGACTAAGGTGCATGAGGGCGGCCAGCGTTCGTGGACCGTCAAACGTGGCCGGCCCGATGGTTAGAGCGCCTGTCGGCAGCGAACCCGCCGAGTTGAGGCGGATGCCGCGGCGACCGCTACGCGGTGCTGTCAGGGTCCCAGAGTCCGCCGGTGGCGGCGGGTTGCGCGCTGACGCGTCGCTCCTCGATGTGTCGGTCGAGGTGGTCGCGGCGGATGCGCCATTCCTTGCCGATCTTGTAGGCCTCAAGGTCGCCGCGACCGATCCAATCGCGCACGGTCTTCTCCTTGACCTTGAGTCGACCGGCGACCTCCTCGACCGTGAGGAACTCGGGGTCAGCTGGGTCTGAGTTGGGCGTCATCGGCGTCTGGGCTTGACACTACATCAGGTGGCGCCGTATGTATCCGTGTGTGGTTCTTTGCGACCCGCGGATTCTTCCGGAACGTGCGGGCTGCGGCGCGAGATTCTCCGCGTTGAGGTGCGGAGCTGCCGCTGAGTGCGGTAGGAACCGCGGGTGAGCGAGGTTCCCGAGACACAACATGACGTCCGCGCCGGCGCCGTGAAGGACGACGCCTGGAGTGCTGTCCGCCACGCCCAATCCGCGTGGGCGGGCGCGATGCGCTCGCACGAGCTCGCGCCTCCCGACGCCGGCTTTCGCGACCGGCTGCGGGCGTTGTCCGAGGCGGCCGACGCGATGCGCGCGACGCATGCGCGGGCACTGGAGGCCGGGCTTGCCTGGCGTCCGGTTGAAGGGTCGGAGCGCGCGCGGCCGCCGTACGAGCTGAGGCCCGGGACCGGCCGACGCGGGCCGGAGGAGGTGTGGGCGCGCTTTGACGCCGCTGTCGAACGGCTCAACCAGGCCGGCGCAGGCGACAGCCTGTCAGATCTCGTGGCGGCCTACGCGGCCGTCGCAGAGGCCGCCGGGGCGCTGGCCGATGCGCTCGGGGACCCCGACGAATGACCGCGCAAGGCCCCTTAGCCTGGACGGATGTGCGCGACGGCGCCGATCCAGCGACGCGGCGCTAGTGCCTCCACGCGAGGCTGTCGCATAAATGCTCGGGAAGCGCATCGATCACCGCGCGGCCGCACGCCTGGCACGCCCAGCCGATCGCACATGACGCCGGAAGCGGCCGACGCAGCCAAGCCGAGACCTGGGACGCCGCTGGCGCCGCGTGCCCGGTAAGAGGCGGACCCCGAACCGCGCGACGCGCGGAGTGACACGCTGCCAAGTGCCGGCAGCGAGTGCCCAGTTCACGCGAATACGAGAGCGACGCTGCGCGAGCTCGGTCGTGTGGGGACCTCGTATCCCGCCGACGTTGTGACTATGCGCCGCGTCCGCTCTGCCGAGCCGCGCGACGCTTCTGCTGCTCGTCCCTTGCGCGCGAGAGGCGCTCCCACCGACGCGCGCCGTTTGGTGCAATGCGGGCAATCGCGGCTCGCGCCCAGCACGGCGCGGTCTTCGAAACCGTTGTGAGTCACTGGCGCACCGAGGGTTCGATCCCTCGCCGTCCGACTGCAGACCCGGAAGTTGTCCGTCGTGCTCATGGCCGCGGCAGAGCTCCACGCGATCCAGCTGGGCGACCCGCTCGAGATCTCATGCTCATCGTCCACGAGCACGACCCGCGATTCGATCGGACGCCCGCATCTCGGCGCGACCGCGGTAGGGCAGGCATGTAGCATCTGCCACGAGAGGGCCTGTGAGTACCACCGCCCACGAATCCGTCGCTGGGGAGACGGGGCAAGCACAGAGTCAGCCGCTGCTCGGCAAGGGCATGCTGGTGCTGTTCATCGCGCTGATCGCGTGCTTCACCGCGTGGGGGATCGCGCAGGACCTGACGACCCCGATGGTCGCGGGCTTCAAGCGCATCTTCGACATGAGCACGTTCCAGGCGTCGCTCGTGCAGCTCGCGTACTTCGGCGCCTACTTTCTGCTCGCGCTGCCGGCGTCCTTCATCAACCAGCGCTTCGGGTACAAGACGGGCATCCTCACCGGCCTCGCGCTGGCGTCCCTCGGCGCTTTCCTGTTCTACCCGGCGAGCAAGATCATGACCTACGAGGCGTTCCTCGTGGCCCTATTCGCGATGGCGGCGGGATGCTCGATTCTCGAGACCTCCGCCAATCCGTACGTCATGTCGCTCGGCTCGGAGGCCACGGCGACGCGGCGCCTGAACCTCGCCCAGGCCTTCAATCCGGTGGGCACGAACATCGGGGTGCTGCTCGCCTCGACGCTGATCCTGCCCAGGCTCGCCGACCCGGTCGACATCGGCTCGTTGACCGCAGAGCAGCTGCACACCGTCCGCGCGGGCGAGCTCGGCGCAGTGATGGGCCCCTACATCGGTCTCGCCTTCCTGCTCGCCCTCATCGGCTTCGCGATCGCCAGCCAGAAGGCACCGCAGATCGTCGAGGAGTTTCCCGACGCCGGCCCGCACGACGGCGGCACGCGCGCGCTGTTCAGAGTGCTGTGGCGCAACAAGCGCTACCGCTTCGGGGTGGTCGCCCAGTTCTCCAACGTGGCGGCGCAGGTGTGCACGTGGACGTTCCTGATCGTCTACGTGGAGCAGGCGCTGGGCGGCAGCCTCGAGAAGGGCGGCGCCTACCTGCAGGCCAGCCTCCTGATCTTCCTGTTCTCGCGCTTTCTCATGACCTGGGTGATTGGCTACATCCGCCCGACCCTCGTCCTTGCGGTGCTCGCCTTCCTCGCCGTAGGGCTGTGCCTGTTCGCGATGTCGAGCCCGAACATGGCTGGCGTGATCGCCGTCGTCTCGCTGTCGTTCTGCCTGTCCCTGATGTTCCCGACGATCTACGGGGTCGCCCTGACGGGCCTCGGGCCGGCGACGAAGTTCGGGGCGGCCGGCCTCGTGATGGCGATCGTCGGTGGCGCGATCATGCCGCTGATTCAGGGCAAGCTCGTGGACGCGACGAGCGCGGCCTTCTCGTTCATCGTCCCCGCCGGGTGCTTCGCCGTCGTCGGGCTGTACGCCCTGTACGACCTCAGGGCCAAGCCGAGCGCGATCGGCGGGGAGCCCGTCCGCAACCCCCGTCGGTTGCCACGTCCCGTCCTCCCTGCCCGGCCCGCCGGAGGCGCGACGTGACCGTCCGGCGCCGCCTGGCCGCGGCCGCGGCCTGCGCGGCTCTCGCAGTGGCGTCGGGAGCATGCGGCAGCGACGCGCCGACAAGCGCCACGACGAGCACGAAACAGCTCGAGGTCGTGTCGTGGTGGACGTCCGGGTCTGAGGCGGCGGCCCTGGACGTCCTCTTCGCTGCGTTCCGCGCGTCGAACCCGGGCGTCGAGGCCGTCAACGCCGCGGTCGCCGGCGGCGCCGGCTCGAACGCGATCGTCGCGCTCGCCAAGCGCCTGCAGGCCGGCAACCCGCCCGACGTCTGGCAGACGTTCAACGGCAAGTCGGTTCAGGGCTACGCGAGCCGCGGCGTGGTGCGCAGCGTCGCGTCGGTCTTCGACAGCGGCGATCTGCGCACGCGGATGAACCCCACGATCCTGCGGTCCGTGATGCACGACGGCCGGCCGTACGGGGTCCCGACCGGCGCCCATCGCAGCAACGTCCTGTGGTTCAACCAGAAGCTGCTCGACGAGACCGGGGTCAGTCCTCCGTCGAGTGGCTACACCCTCGCCGCGTTCCTCGCCGACCTCAAGAAGGTCAAGGCCTCCGGCGCGACGCCCCTGTGCCTCGGCGCCAAGGACCGCTTCACCACGGTCGAGCTGTTCGAGAACACGCTGCTGAGCTCCATCGGGACGCGCGGCTGGGCGGACATGGTCGACGACAAGCTCGACTGGCGCAGCGGCCGGGTGCAGGCGGCCCTGAAGGCCTTCGGCGCCATGCTCGGCTACGCCGACCCGAAGGCGAGCCAGCTCACCTGGGACCAGGCCACGAAGAAGCTCGCCTCGGGCGGCTGCGCCTTCGAATCGATGAACGACTCCGCCTTCGGCGAGCTCGTCAGCGCCGGCGCGCACGAGGGTGAAGACTTCGGGGCGACGGCCTTCCCCGGCACCGACGGAAGCTTCCTCGCCGTCGTCGACGTCTTCGTCGCCGCGACCAAGGCGCACAACGCCAAGAACGCGCTCGCGTTCCTGGGCGGCATCAGCCAGCCCGACACGCAACTCGCGTTCCACAAGGCGAAGGGGTCCGTCCCGGTCCTCCGCGATGTTCACGTCGACTCGCTGACGGACTACCAGCGATCGTCCTCGAAGGCCTTGTGGGCGTCGCCGGTCCTGCTGTCGATCACCCACGGCGAGGCGATGAGCCCGGAGTTCCAGGAGGGCTTCTACGACGCCGTGTTCACCTACGTCCGGACGCGGAGCGCGGACTCGTTCGCGGACGACCTCGAGGACGCGGTCTCCAAGGACAAGCTCCCGCCGCGCTAAGCCTGATAGGCGCTGCCGCGCCTATCAGGCAAGTGCGTCACCGGCCGCGCCAAGCGCTTGCCGTCCGAGCTCGTCGTCGGTCAGATCGCCATCGACGGTTCAAGCGAACCTCGTCGAGTTTCAGGGTCGGGCGCTCGCTCCGGACAAGCAGTGGAAGCGTCGCGCGCGGACGCGGCGCATAGTCACAACGTCGGCGGGATACGAAGTCCCCACACGACCGAGCTCGCGCGGCGTCGCTCTCGCATTCGCGTGAGGCTGTCGCGCTAAGCCGTCGGGGTCGGTGAGGTGATCGTCTGTCGGCGGTTGGCGCGGTGATCGCTGTGCCGACCGTTCGGGGGTCGGGCGCGGCGGCCGCTCGCGGGTCGCCGGGGGTCGGCGCGGTCAGTCGGCCGCGGCGGTGAAGTGCTGGTGCAGTTTGAGCAGGTTGTGGGTGGTCGCGATCAGCCGCCACTCGGTCCGCGCGGCGGATCTGCCGCGTCTAGCAAACCGGATGAACCCGCGGTTGTGCTTGGTGTTGCCAAAGATCGGCTCGATCAGCTGCGCGCGTTGCTTGTAGAGCTCGCTGCCGCGTTCGGTCGTGAGCACCGAGCGCATGAAGTCGTAGGCGCCGCCGGTCCAACCTGGTCGCGTGTTCGTGTTCTTGCGTCGGCTCGAGTCGGGTGGGATCAGCACCGCGATGCCGCCGCCGGTGATCTCGTTCATCTGTTCCAGGTGCCAGTAGCCGGCATCGGCGACCACGACATCGGGGGCGCGGGTCACGCCGGCGGCCACGAGCTCGGTGCGGGCGGCCGTGAGCATCGGGCCGAGGTGTCCGAAGTCCGGCGAGGCGGTCATCACCTCGGCGGCGAGGATGAGGTGGCGCTCGTTGCAGGCGGCCTGGGCGTTGTAGCCCTGGATCCAGCCGCGCATGCCGTGCACGAGCTTGGAGTCGGGATCGGTGACGTTGACCTTGCCCTCGGGGACGGTCGGCGGCTGGCGCGGGTTGGGCGGGCGACCGAAGCGGCGGCCATCCTTCATCACGCCGCGCCTGCGGTAGGCCTCGTATCGCTCGTTGGCGTCGCGCTCGACCGCCAGCTCCTCCTCGAGCCGGCGTTTGGCTTCCCGCAGCCGCTGCGGCCGCGAGCGCGGGATCGGCCGGGCCTGCTCGGCGCGCTGGCGGTCAAGCCGCTGGCGGGCGGCGCGCAGCCAGCCCTCGCGGCCCTGGCGGCTGGCGATGGCATCCGGCAGTTCGTCGCCGCGGCGGTCGCCGAGCACCGCCGTCTCGGCCGCGTCGATGGCGATCGCCTCCTCGACGATCGCGCGCGCGAGCTGCTCGTAGTCGACGCTGCGATCGCGGCTGGCATTGGCGTAGACCTTGGTGCCGTCGATCGCGATCACGCCGACCGTCGCCAGGCCCGCATCGGCACACAGCGTCAGCACCTCACCGAACAGCTCGCCGAGCGCGTGCTCGTGACGCACGATGAAGCGCGCGATCGTGGCGTGATCGGGCCGCTGATGCGCGGCGATCACGCGGCACGCGACATCCTCCATACTGGCGCGCTCGATCGCGCGCGAGGAGCGCACACCGCGCGCCCAGCAATACAACAGCAGCGCGATCATCATCGACGGCTCGTAGGCCGCGCGACCGTGACCGTCGTCGCGATAAGCCGCGTAGAACCGGGTCGTGTCGATCACGCCGACCGCGTCGATCACAAACCAGGCGAGATGGTCCTCGGGCAACCACTCCCGGACGTCGGGCGGCAACAAGAACGGCTGCTCACGGTCACACGCCAAGAAGTTCTGCGGCATGCGGCAATCCTCTTAACCCGGATCGTGCATGAAGCAGTCGCGGCCCCGGTTGTCGGGGCCGCGGAACTGTCCGCCCGGGCAGGGATTCTGCGGGTGTTCGACGCCTGCAGGATCGGCTCGGGAGGTTCACCTTGAAGGTGCAGCGCGATGGGCGCGGGTTCACGGTAGACGTGAGCGCGGACGGCGAGGGCTTGGTGTCGCACGCGGGCGCGGCGTTGCTGGCCGAGGTCGCTGACCGTGTCGGGCTGACGCGGGAGCTGTCGCGCGCGCTGGCGGGGGTGCGCGAGCGACGCGGCCGGCACGATCCGGGCCGGGTCATCCGGGATCTGGCGGTGATGCTCGCCGACGGCGGCGACTGCCTGTCGGACCTGCGGGCGGTGCGTGATCAGCAGCCGTTGTTCGGGCCGGTCGCGTCGGACTCGACGGCGTTTCGGCTGGTCGACCGGATCGCGAACGACCCGGGGCTGCTCGACGCGGTCCGCACGGCGCGCGCTCGGGCACGGGAGCGGGCATGGGGGTTGGGTGTCCGCCCGCAACGGATCGTGATCGACATCGACGCGACGCTGATCGGCGCGCACACCGAGAAGGAAGGAGCCGCGGTGAACTTCAAGGGCACCTTCGGGTTTCACCCGCTGCTCGCCTATCTGGATGAGAGCCGCGAGGCGCTGGCGGGGATGCTGCGCCCCGGCAACGCCGCCGCTCACGGCGCCCAAGCACAGATCGAGGTTCTCGAGCAGGCGCTCGAGCAGCTCCCGCTCGACGTCGTCGCCGATCTTCAGACCGAGATCGTGATGCGCATCGACTCCGCCGGCGCCGCCTCGGATCTCTGCCAAGCAGCGCAGGACGCCAAGATCGGGTTTCTGGTCGGGTTCGACGTGTTCAAGGCGGTGCGGACCGCGATCCTCTCGCTGCCCGAGAGCGCGTGGCGCCCGGCACTCCGCCAGGACGGCGAGCAGCGCGACGGGGCGCAGGTCACCGAGATCACCGAACTGATCGACCTCAAGCCCTGGCCCAAGAACTCGCGCGTGATCATCCGTCGCGAGCGACCCCACCCCGGAGCGCAGCTCACCTTCACCGACCACGACGGCCACCGCTTCCAAGCGACCCTCACCGACCTGACCGGCGACGCGGTCGAGATCGAGCGCCTGCACCGCGGTCGCGCACACGCCGAGGACCGCATCAGAGCCGCCAAACAGACGGGCCTGGACAACCTTCCCTTCCGTGACTTCGACCTCAACGCCGTCTGGATGGAGCTCTCGCTGATCGCCCAGGACCTGATCGCCTGGACCCAGCAGCTGGCTCTCGACGGCGAGCTCGCGATCTGCGAACCGAAGGCGCTTCGCTACCGGCTGCTGCACACCGCCGGACGGCTCGCGTTCCACGCCCGCCGCGCGATCCTGCGCCTCCAAGCCAGCTGGCCATGGGCCCACCAGCTCGCCGCCGCCTTTCAGCGCCTCCAAACGCTGCCACCACCCGCCGGCTAACGCCGGGCCCGCCGCACGAAGACCAACGCTGCCTCCGGCGCCCAGCGCCCAAGGATCGCTGCCGCCAAACCCCCACGCAGCGCATCTCAGCAGCCCCGATCCAGACACCGGCCACGTCCGTCAGCGCGGCCCTGTGACAGCACGATCTCCGCCCACGAAGACCGCCCTCGCAGCTCACCCCGGACGCCTACTGCACGATCCGGGCTTAAACCATCCGGACAGCAGGCCTTTGTGCGACAGCCTCGCGTGGTCGCGACACTCGAGATGGCTCGGTCCTGCGTCCATGAGGTACCCGGGCAGGGCGCCTGGCTGAAGGTGCCGCTCGGCAAGCTCAAGACCGAGCGGATGGTCCCGCTCGACGACGAGGTGTTGGCGATCGTCGATCTCATCGTCGACGCGCGCTCGCCCGCCCGGCCGCTGCCGCACCCGCGCGACGGCCGGCCCGTCGAGTTCCTGTTGACCCACCATGGGCGCCGCGTCACCGACTACGCGCTCCGCGGCACGCTCGGCCGTGCGGCGCAAGCCGCAGGCATCGGCCCCGTTACACCCCACCAACTGCGCCCCACCCATGCGACCGCGCTGATCAACGCCGGCATCTCGCGCAAGCGCTGACGGCGTTGCTCGGCCACTCCAGCGCGGAGATGAGCCCGCGCTACGGCCAACTCTTCAGCGCGACCGTCCGCGCCGACTACGAACGCGCGTTGACACTCGCCAAACAGCGCCTCGGGCCGGTCATCCCAGACGCCCGTCAGCGAGCCCGACGGCGACTGGCGCGAGCTGCCGCTCGTCAAGTCACGACTGGCCGGCGGCTACTGCCTGTGCACGTCCGCTCAAGGCGTCTGCGCCTACACCAACATCTGCGAGCACTGCCCCAACTTCCACTCCGAGCCCGCGATGCTCGCCGTCCTATCCCCCAGCGCATCGACGCGCAAGCCCTCGCCGAAGACGCCCAGCGGCGCGGCTGGAACGACGAAACCAAACGCCACACCGCCCTCGTCGACCGCCTCGACTCGATCATCGCCAGAGCGAGTTGATTCGCCGCCGAGTCGGCCCGCCGCAACCTCTTCCCTGCGTACCGCGCCAAGCAGGGGCCGTGGAGTCGCGACGAGATGCCCGCACAACAACGAAGGCGGGTCTGCGTCGGCCGTTGCGAGCCGGCCCGAGCGCGGCTGCTCCACGCCTGGATGAGCTGTGTGGCGCGGCGAGCTGCTGCAGCTTGATCGCTGCGGAAGCGAGCCGCGCCGCTGGGAGATTGCTGCCTTCACGCCGCGCGAGCGACAACGTGGGGGTTTCTCTGTTCCGATTGCGGGCTATCGCGGTTTCGCGCGGAGCTCCGGCTGGCTACGGTCAAGGCAACCATGCGCGAACGCTCATTCCTTACCAATATCGGGCTCATTGGCGCCATAGCGCTGGTCGCGCTAGTCGCCAACGGGCTCCTCAACAATCGGCTTCCCGCGGCCTGGATCTTCGCAATCGCAATCTCCGGCACGCTCGTCATTGCCGCCGCGGTCACGGCGGCAACGCACCGTTCGAAGAGGCGCCGCTGACGCTTCATCGTCGCGTGCGAGCGCTCTGTGTCTCAACGGCTGAGTTGTCCGTTTCGCCCCGGGCGCGATGAGCTCAGACCGAGCGAGCGAAGTAGCGTTGACGATCGCGTTCGGCCGAACGCAGCACTCGTCCCGCGGTCTACTCAGACTGACGCCACGAGCCCAATACTGCGCCAGGTCTAGGAACTGAAAAATGCAGAGGGTGTCCGACTTTCTGTGTAATAGACACGTGTGGCCCGAAGAACCTGACCACCGACGATACGGCTCCTCCCCGTACGACGGATGTCGACGGCTCGAACCTGGCGATGAGCGTCTGGCCTGCATGGAGACGCCTGTGCTTCGCGCGGAAGCAGGACACGGCGCCGCTTTCCCTGCGCGAGCGCTAGCCGGCCCGGTTCCCGGTCTCGCTATCGCCGCGGATGCTCTGATGCTCGATCGGTGTGGGCGCCGCCTGAATACTGACCCACCTGCGCCGGTCGAAAAGTGGCCCACTTGGCGCGGGGTCGGGTCTTGTCCGGCCGGGTCCGGACCCTCGCTTGATCTGGATGATCGGGTGAGGAGGAGGGCGTGGTCGGTGTGGAGCAGTGGGCGGAGATCAGGCGCATGCACCGTGTCGAGCGGCTGTCGATCCGTGAGATCAGCAAGCGGACGGGGTTGCATCGCAAGACGATCCGGCGGGCCCTGGCGGCCGAGACGCCGCCGATGTATTCAAGGCCGCCGGTCGCGTCGAAGCTCGATCCGTTTAAGGAGTGGATCTGCGAGCAGCTGCGAGCCGACCCGCGCATCCAGTCGATGCGGCTGCGCGAGATGGCCGTCGAGTTGGGCTATGACGGCGGCAAGACGATCCTTGATGACTACGTGCGGGACGCCCGGCCGCGGTTCCTGGTCAGGCGCACCTTTCAGCGCACGATCTATCGGCCCGGCGAGCTCGTGCAGTGCGACCTGTGGGAGCCCCGCGAGCAGGTTCCCGTCGGCCACGGGCAGACGCGCCGCGGCTACGTGGTGACCGCGGAGTTGTGCTGGTCGCGCGTGGTCGCTGGCGCGCTGATCTTTTCCAAGGAGGCGCCGGACATCCTGTGGGGCCTGGGCCGCTGCCTTGATCGGATCGGTGCGTTGCCGGAGAAGCTGGTGTGGGACCGGGAGGCGGCGATCGCGGGCGGCGGGCGCGCGACCGACGCGTTCGCCTCGTTCTGTGGGCAGGTCGGTGTCGGTTGGGTGATCCTCGACGCGGGTGACGCGCAGGCCAAGGGGCTGTTGGAGCGCTCGCATCGCTTCATGCGCACGAACTTCGAGCCGGGCCGGCGGTTCGCGAACCCGCTGGACTTTCAGCTGCAGTTCGATGGCTGGTGCGAGAAGGTCAACACGCGGGTGCATCGCAGTGTCCGTGGCGTCCCCGCCGAGCGACTCGTCGAGGAGCAGGGGCGGATGCGGCCGCTGCCGCAGGTGCTGCCGGACGCCGACCGGCGGATGGTGGTGCGGGTTGCGCAGCAGCCGTTCGTGCGGGTCGATCGCAACGACTACTCGATCGATCCGGCGTTTGCGGGGCGCCGCGTCGAGGTTCGCGTTTCTCAGGGCGAGGTGACCGCGGTCGTCTTGGACACCGGCGAGATTGCCGGCCGGCACCGCCGCAGCTTCGCCGGCGGCTTGACGATCGCCGATCCGGCGCATCAGAGCGAGCTCGAGCGCCAGCGCACCAGGCGCCGTCAGCGCCACGAGGTCGACGTCGAGATTCGCCCGCTCTCGCGCTATGACCAGTTGATCCCGGCATGAGCAGAGCTGCCTCGGAGCTGGCGCACCTGTTCCGCGCGCTCAAGGCGCCCGCGGCGGCCAGGGCGCTGCCCGTGCTCGCCGACCGCGCGCGCGAGGAGCAGTGGAGCTATGAGCGCTTCGCCGAAGCGCTGCTCTCAACCGAGGTGTCCTCCCGCGACAGCCACGGCGGCGAAGGCCGCATCAAGGCCGCGCGCTTCCCGGCGCGCAAGACGCTGGAGGAGTTCGACTTCACCTTCCAGCGCTCGGTGAAGAAGACGGTGGTCGAGCATCTCGGGCAACTGGACTTCCTGCACGCGCGCGAGAACGTGATCCTGCTCGGGCCCCCGGGAACCGGCAAAACCCATTTGGCGGTCGCGTTGTCGATCCGTGCGTGCCTGGCGGGGCAGCGCACACTGTTCGCGACCGCCACTCAGTGGGTCGCGCGGCTCTCTGACGCCAAGCGCCAGGGCAGCCTCGAAGGCGAGCTGCGTCGGCTGTCGTTCATCCCGCTGCTCGTCGTCGACGAGGTCGGCTACATCCCCTTTGACCCCGAGGCCGCCAACCTCATGTTCTCGTTGGTCTCCTCCCGCTATGAGCGCGCGTCGATGATCGTCACGTCCAACAAGCCCTTCAGCGCGTGGGGCGAGATCTTCGGCGATGACATGGCCGCCACCGCCATGATCGACCGCCTCATCCACCACTCAGAGATCCTCTCGCTGAAGGGCGACAGCTACCGCCTACGCGGCAAGGACCTCGACGCCCGCATCGCCGCCAAGCCCGCCGAACTCGCCTGAGGACCTCCCCGAGGCCCGTCGCTGGGAGCGAGTTAAAGCGACGATCGCCGCTACGGCCTCGCCCTACGGGCTCGGCCTCCGCGTCGACCATCGCTCACCTCGTCGAGCCCGACCTCCGCACCGAGGGGTGGGACACTTTTCAACCGGCGCAGGTGGAGCACTTTTCAACCGGCCTTGACAATCGGCCCCGGGTCTCGGTGACAATTGGTGGACAGAACCCGGCGAAACGGGGCGAAATCCGGGACAGAACCCGTCTGGGCTGAACGCCGCGCTCGCGAGCCACGTACGACCGCTGCGGGCGACGACAGCAGGCACACGTCGATCTTCTTTCGACTCAGATCCAACCCAGCGTGCAACATGAAGACGGGCCTCCTCGAGCTCGCTCCTCGGTGACACGCTGAGCGTCCCACCGAGGAGGCCCTCCTTCATCACCGTCCGTTGCGAGCGCCGGAGACCGCGCAGCAGCCGCGCTCGCGTCGCGCGAGGTCAGGGCGTGAGAGGGTTGGGGCGATGGACGGGACGATTGGGGTCGTGCTGTCGGGCGGCGGCGCTCGCGGGGCGTACGAGTTCGGCGCGCTGGAGGTGCTGGCGCCCGTTCTGGACGAGCCGGCGCGGATGGTGGTCGGCACGAGCGCCGGCGCGCTCGGCGCCGCGTATCTGGCCGCGAACGTGCATCACGGACTCGAGGCCGCCGCGCGCTCGGGCGGCGAGAAGTGGCTCGAAGTCGAGATTGGCGACGTCATCGGCCCGCTGTGCTCGCCGCGCGAGCTTGCCCGTCTGCTGCTCTACGGACTCGAGCTGCTGGGCGTCCGCGCGCCCGCCCCGCCGAGCCTGCTCGACACCAGTCCACAGCCTGAGACGATCGCGGCGCTGATCGACTTCGAGCAGCTGGCCCGCAACGTCGAGGACGGCACCCTGGCCACGGCCGCCGTCGTGGCGACCGCCTACGCGACCGCGAGAAGCGTGGTCTTCCACTACGGCGGCCAGTCGCCGCCCACCGACGATCGGCGCGGCATCGACTACGTCGCGACCGCGCTCGCGGTAGAGCACGTCCAGGCCTCCAGCGCGATCCAGTCCCTGTTCCCGGCCGTGCTCGTCGGTGAGCGCTGGCACGGCGACGGCGGCGTGCGGCTCAACACGCCGCTGAAGCCTGCCCTGAAGCTGAACGCCGATCGGTTGGTGGTGATCGGACTCAACTCGGTCGCCGGGCCGCCGCTCGAGTACGACGATCGTCGGCCGGATGTCTTCGACGGCGCCGCGGCCATCGCCCAGTCCCTGCTCGCCGACCAGCTCGCCCACGACGTTGACACGCTGAGCACGATCAACGACGACGTCAAAGAGAGCCGCCAGCCGATCACGCACCGGCTCGTGCCGTACATCTTTGTCGCGCCCACCGACCGGCTCGCGATCGGGCGCCTCGCGACCGACGTCTACAACCGCCATTACGCGGGCGCGCGCGGGCTCCACCACAACCGCGAGCTCGCGCTGCTCGGGCGGCTGCTGGACGCGGGCCGCAACCCGGTCCGCGGCGACCTGCTGAGCTACCTGTTCTTTGCTCCCGAGTTCATCGAGCCGCTGATCGAGCTGGGCCGGCGCGACGCGCGGGCCTGGCTCGATCGCCAGGGGCGAGCGGATCCCTGGCGCACAGAGCACCCGTGACCCGCCGCGGGGCAAGCGGGCTGAGCACGCGCAGCCGCTCTCGATGCTCGATCGGCCCGGGCTCTCGGTGGACAATTGTTGGACAGAACCCCGGCGAAACGCGGCGGCGAAATCCGGGACAAGACCCATCCGGGCTGAACCGGTCGTTTCGCACAATTTGCAGGGGGAAGTCCGGCCCGCCGGGTGACTCTGCGTCCGCTTTGCCATGCAGAAGGTCCAGGGCTCGAGTCCCTTCAGCCGCTTCGACGAGCGTCCTGCAGTTACGCGGCTTCCTGCGTCGGCCTCGGCGTCGCCGACCGTGAGCCGCGGTCGTCGTCGTGGGTCAGGTGGCGGCGAGCGCGTCTCCGAGTGACGTGCGCACGTAGAGCACGGCGCGGCCCTCGCGCCGACCGGTCACGAGGCCGGCGTCGCGCAGCGCGGTCAGGTGGTGCGAGGCGTTGGCTGGGCTGATCTGCAGGCACTCGGCGAGCTCGGTCGTCGAGCGCGGCGCGGCGAGCTCGCCGAGCACGGTCGCGCGCGTGGCGCCGAGCAGGCGCGCAAGGCCTTCGGGCGCCGGCGCCGCGTCCTGCCACAGCGTCGCGATACCTCGCGCGGGGTAGATCAACGTCGGCTGCCACGGTCCGCGGTCGATGACGAGCGGACGGACCGCGGCGAATGCGGTGGGCATCAGCAAGAGCCCGCGGCCACCGAGCGCGATCGTCGCCTCGTGGCGCGCGACGGTGACGTCGACGTGGCCGTCGCCCCAGGTGACCCCGTCGGCGAGGTCCGCGAAGAGTGCTTCGGGTCCACCGTCGGCGAGCCGCCGCGAGCGGTGTGCGATGTCCGCGTCGAGGAACGCGCGCACGCGCGGCCATAGCGGCTTGACGGCGCGCTCCCAGTAGACCTCGAGCATGTCGGCGAGCCGGCGGACCTCGCGACGCGGGTGCGTGACCCAGCGCTCGACGGTCTCGTCGGCCTTCGGGTGCTGGGAGGCGAACAGCGCCATCTCGTCGCGGATCTGCGCGGTGCGCGTGGCGCGCAGCGCGGCGAAGTCGTCCTCGATGCTGCCCACCGGGCCGCTCGGCGGGGGCGTCAGGAAATCAGGGCTGAAACCGCGCGCAGGCAGCAGCACGACCGCGCGCTCGAGCGGCAGGCCGTCGAGGCGTCCGCTCAGCGAGCGCAACCACGGCACGTGCAGCGCCGCGTGCGCCGGATCGCGCAGCGCGACGAGCGAGTGCACGAGCTCGAGCATCGGGGAGATCGCAAACCGCGTGCGGGCGAGGTCCTCGACCGAGAAGACGAAGCGGACCATGGGCTCAGGTCCTCGGGACCATGACCTCCAGCGTCGTGCCGTCGGGGTCGGCGAGATAGATCGAGTCGCTGTCGCGGTGGCGCTCGGGGCGATACGCGATCCCGAGGCGGTCAAGCCGCGCGATGAGCGCGGCCAGCGCCGGCGCGGTGGTCGACAGCGCGACATGGCGCAGTCCCGCCGCACGGTCGGCGAAGAGCCCGAGCCGTGCGCCCGCGGGACCGAGGAAGACCGGTACGTCCGCGATCTCGTGGGGGTTGGCTGCGCGCAAGCCGAAGACGTCGGCGTACCAGGCCAGCGAAGCGGCCCGGTCGTCGGCGTTCAGCGAGACATGGTCGATGCGGATCAAGTGCATGCCCGAAGCGTCCGACGTGGCGGCGCTCCAGGCCATGGATTTCATGCCCATCGAATCGTTCGCGCGGTGCGGGCGGCTGCCGCCACGCTGCCGCACCATGACACCCACCAGCACCACCATCACCCCGACCGCCCACCCGTACGTCGCTCGTGAGAGCGAGCCGAGGTGGTACGGCAACGGCCTCTTCGAGTTCCTCGTCCCCAACGCCGCCACGGGCGGGCGCATGACGGTCTTCCGCGCAACGATGCCCGAGGGCTTCAGCCCGCCGCGCCACATCCACACCCGCGAGGACGAGGTCTTCGTCGTACTCGAGGGCGAGGCACGCTTCGACGTCGACGGCCAGCAGCTTGTCGCCGGCCCCGGCACGAGCGTCTTCGTGCCGCGCGGCGTGCCGCACACCTTCCGGGTGGTGAGCCCCGTCGCGGTCATGCTCGGGATCATGACCCCGGGCGGCTTCGAGGAGCTCTTCCGAAACCTCGGCGTCCCCGCCACCGAGCGCACGCTGCCCGCAGCGGGCGTCGTCCCGTTCGACGTCGAGCGGGTCATGGCGGAGCAGACGCGGCTCGGCACACAGGTCATCGGCCCGCCCCTGCCGGCATGACGACGCTGCGCGCACTCATCACCGGCGCCGCTACGGCCAGGTGAGCTAGTGCGACGGCGTGGCGTAGTGCTCAGCGAAGACCCGGTGCACGAGCTCCCCGCGGCTGGAGACGCCGACCTTCTCGAAGAGCGCCTTGACGTGGTCGCGGACAGTGTGCGGCGAGAGGTGCAGCTCGGCGGCGATCTCGGCAGTGCTGAGCCCACGGGCGATCGCCCGCGTCACCTCGAGCTCGCGACCGCTCAGACCGTAGGCCTCGACGATGAGCGGCGCGACGTCGGCGGACTTCGCCGGCTCGATGATGAGCGCCACCTGACCGGTGCCCTCGAGGACCGCGCCGTGCATGAGCAGCCAGACGCCGCGGCACGTGCGCAGCCGCGAGCGGATCTGCGGCTCGCCGTCCTCGTGCGCCGCGCGCACGCGGGCGGCGAAGCCGTGTGCGTGGAAGGGCAGGCGCAGGTCGCCGACGTCCGACATCAGCAGCTCCGGGGAGAGCTCGTCGAGCCACTCGACCGCCTCGCGGGTCGCCGACACCACGCGTCCCGCGCCGTCGAGCGGCACGATGCCCGGGCCGCGCACCAGCGCCGGGGATGAGGCCGGCTCGGCCACCGTGGCCCGGCGCAGGCCGGGGGCGATGCTCGCGGCGGCGCGCTCGAGCCAGGTCTTCTCGTCGTCGCTGAAGCGTCCCTTGCGCCGGTTCAGCTGGGCGAGGCCCCAGGCCGCACCGCCGACCGTGAAGACGATGCGCACCTCCGAGCGAAAGCCGGTAGCCGCGCTGTACTGCTTGAAGCGAGGCGAGCGCTCCGGACGACCGCCCGTGGCGTCGTGGAGGTCGGCGACGCGGCGCCCGCTACGGACGATGTCGGCGTACTTCAGGTAGTCGGGGACCAGGAACTCGTAGTCCCAGTGCGGCTGGCACTGCTCGGCGGGCAGGTCGCGCACCAGGCCGGTGCCGATGCACAGCGTCGTCTCCGGATCGGTGGCCGCCATGAACCAGCCGTCGCTCGGGACGACGCGCTCGATGCGCGCACCGGCCTGCTCCAGCAGTTCCTGCGCGGGCAGGCCCGCGCTCGCGAGCCGCTGGACCGCGTCGAGCGAGCTCTCAGCGGCGGGGAGGGTCGAGGGCATGGCGGACATGATCCGACGCGCGGTAGGGCCGCGCATCCTCCTCGAGGATGATTCCGAGTGCCCTGGATCACCCATCTTCGAGGGATCGACGACGCCACCGGGCGAGGCGAGCATCATCGCCATGCTCACCACCGCCTCCCCCACTCCCTTCGCCGACGCGCTCAACGACGCCATCGTGCTTCCCGACGACCCGCGCTACGACGAGGCGCGCTCGTCGTTCAACCTGCTCGTCGACCAACGGCCCGCCGCGGTCGCGTTCCCGTCCACCGCCGGCGACGTCGCCGAGGCCGTCGCGCTCGCGGAGCGCCTCGGCCTGCGCGTCGCCCCGCAGGCGACGGCTCACAACCAGGCGGCGCTGGGCGACATGGACGATCTGCTCCTCGTCAATGTCAGCCGCCTGCAGGACGTCCGCGTCGATCCGGGCGCGCGCAGCGTACGCGTCGGCGCCGGCGTCAAGTGGGAGCGCGTCGGGCAGCGCCTGTCGGCCCACGGCCTGGCCGGGCTGCACGGCTCCTCGCCCGACGTCGGCATCGCCGGCTACTCGCTCGGTGGCGGCATGGGGTGGCTTGCGCGCAAGCACGGGCTGCAGACCAACGCCGTCACAGCGCTCGAGCTCGTCACCGCCGAGGGCGAGCTGATCCGCGTCGACGCCGAGCACGAGCCCGAGCTGTTCTGGGCACTGCGCGGCGGCGGCGGCAACTTCGGCATCGTCACCGCCATCGAGTTCGACGTCGTCGAGGTCGATGAGCTCTACGCGGGCGCGTACCTCTTCGCGTTCGAGCGCGCGGACGAGGTGCTGCACACCTGGAACGCCGTGCGGCACTCGTTTCCGGACGAGCTCATGTCGTGGGCCTCGCTGCTGCACTTCCCGCCCGTCCCCGACGTGCCGGCGTTCGCGCGCGGGCGCTCCTACGCCGTCGTGATGGCCGCCCACCTCGGAAGCGCCGCCGAGGGAGACTCGCTGCTGAGGCCGCTGCGCCGGCTCGGCCCGGAGCGCGACACCTTCGCCAGCGTGCCGACCGTCGTGCTCGGCGACCTGGCCATGGACCCGCTCGACCCGGTGCCCTTCCAGAGCACCTCGGCGCTGCTCGACGAGATGCCGCCCGCAGCGATCGACGCCATGCTGGCGACGGCAGGACCGGACTCCGGGCGCGGCCCGACCGTCTCGATGCTGCAGCTGCGCCAGATGGGCGGCGCGCTGGCCCGCGCTACGCCAGGCGCCGGTGCCCGCGCCACGCTGCCAGGCGACATCAGCATGTTCGCGCTGGGCGCGATCTTCGACGAGCCGATGCGCGAGGCCGTCCACAGCGCCCTCGCCGACGTCGACGCCGCCCTGCAGCCCTACCGCACCGGCTACTACGCCAACTTCGTCGAGGAGCCCGCCGACGCCAGCGCCTTCTTCGATCCCACGACCTGGAAGCGCCTGCGGGCGGCCAAGGCGGCCTACGACCCCGCCGGCCTGTTCGTGGGCAACCACTACATCCCAGCGGCCAGCAGGCCGTGACCACACGCCACCGAGCGGCGGGGGTGATGGTGCAAGCTCCGCGCCATCACCACCCCGTGGCGCGGGGGACGACTTCTCCTACGAGACGGGTGGTTCGTCCGACGGTGCTCGTGCAGTCTCGGCCGCGGTTGCGAAGCGATGGGGACGGACGCCTTGGAGTTGCTCGAGTTCGAGGCCGTCAATCACTTCGTCGGCGACGAGGCGGCCGGCGGCCGGCGCGAGCGTGACTGCCGAGTGCATGACGGCGATGTAGCCGCCCGGCTGTGCGGGCAGAGATCCGACGATCGGCAGTCCGTCAACCGGCATCGGTCGCGCTCCGATACGGACGTCGCTGAGCTGGATGTCGTCTGCGCCACTGAGCATGTTCTTGAGCCGATGCAGTGCGGCGTGAGCGTTGCGCTGTAACTCGTCCTTCTTCGCCGTCCCGGCCGCCGCGAGAAGCATCCCGTCTTTGGTCTGGCGAAAATCGCCCCACGGACAGTGGAGCAGCCGGCGAAGCAGACCAGGTGAGGCGCGAAAGCGCATCAAGACCGCAGGAGAGGCGGCGATGGGGAGATCGACGCCGACCGCAGCGCACAGTGTCGGCACTTCAAGACCAGCAGCCAACACGACTGTGCGAGAGGGGAAGCTCCCCGTGGATGTGTCGACCCCGACGACAGCGGCGTCCTTCGTGCGCCCGTCACGCCGGACGCTGGCAGCGACCGATCGATGAGCAACACGGCGGCGCCGGCGCCGGCGGCGTGGTACGCCACGGAAGCCCCGACAATGCCAGCTCCGACAACGACGACATCCGTCACCGGCGAACCGCGCACGCGCGATAGCGTCCCAGACGCGGAGGCAGCCGTCCCGGTCGTCGATCCTCAAGATCATCCCTCCCGAATGCTTGCGGCCGATGCATCAGGGCCTGCCCGGCACAGCCTCGACCGCGCCCTGCGGCTGCTGCGCGGCGCACGCCTTGGCGGCGATCTGGAACGCGGGCGAGCGATCATCGAACTTGCTGCTGTCGAACGCGCCACGGCGATCGGGGTCAGGGAAGCGCGGAACGCCGTGCGTGCGCAGGCAGCGAGCCCACTCGATTTCCGCGGCCGAAGGCCCGCGCCCCACGGCCGCTGCGCCGCCGATGCCCGCCGCGATCAGCGCCAGCCCGGCCACGAACGCCATCCGCATCCTCCTCATCGCCTTGCTCCTTGTGTTGGAAACCATGCTCGACTTTGTAAGGCGGCGCTGCTGACGCGGACCTAACTGCGCCGGTTAACCCGCTGTAAGCCGCGCCGTGGGACCCTCACGCGAGCCCATGCGCCTGCACCTGCCCCCGCGCACCATCCGAGCGCGGCTCACCGTCATGGTCTTCGCGGCCTTTCTCGCTGCAGGCGCCGTGCTGCTGGCGGTCACCGTCGTGGTGTGGCTTGGGCGGACCGGCGGGCCCACCGTGGCGCTGCCGTCGCCCTCCGCGGGCGTACGGGTCCCGGCGAGCCGGCACAGCGTCGACCGGCGAGAGTTGCTCGTCGCCTCGGGCGTCGCGCTGACCGTGATGGGCGCGCTTTCGCTGGGGCTCGGTTGGTTCGTGGCCGGGCGCTTCCTGCGGCCGCTGCGCACGATCACGACGGCAGCACGAGAGATCTCCGCCACCACCCTGCACGAGCGGCTGAACCTCTCCGGCCCCGACGACGAGCTGACTGAGCTGGCCGACACCTTCGACGAGCTCCTCGACCGGCTCGAGCGTTCGTTCGCCTCCGAGCGCCGCTTCGTCGCCAACGCCTCGCATGAGCTGCGCACCCCGCTCGCCGGGATGCGAACGTCGCTGGACGTGGCGATGGCCAAGCCGGGCCCGGTGCCCGTGCACGTCGTCACACTCGCCGAACGACTCCGCCGCGAGCTCGACCGCATGGACGCGCTGCTCGAGAGCTTCCTCGCTCTCGCGAAGACTCAGCAGGGGCCGCTCGCCGACCAGGCCACGCTCTCCCTCGCCGAGCTCGCGTGCGTGGCGATCGAGGACCGCGCCGCCGCAATCTCGGCGCAGGGCTTGAACGTCGAACAGCGGCCGGATCCGCACGCCCGGGTCAGCGGCAGCGCGCCGCTGCTCGCCCGCATGGTCGAGAACGTGATCGAGAACGCCATCGGCCACAACCAGCCAGACGGCTGGCTGCGTGTCTGCACCGCGGTCGAGGGGACGCGCGCGCGGCTCGTGGTCGAGAACGGCGGCGAGCGGCTCGACCCCGACGATGTCAAAGAGCTCAGCCGGCCCTTCCGTCGCGCCGGCGCCGAACGCACCGGTTCGGACCGCGGCGCCGGCCTGGGGCTGGCGATCGTCGCCTCGATCGCCGAGGTTCACGGTGGCACGCTCAACCTCGCCGCGCGTAGCGAAGGCGGGCTGCGGGTCGCGATCGGGTTGCCGCTGGCCGCCGGAGCCACGACGTGAGAGTGCTCGTCATCGAAGACTCGCGCACGCTGGCCGACGCACTGGTCGACGGCCTGCAGGACGAAGCAATGGCGGTCGACGTCGCCTACGAAGGCCTCGAGGCCGCCGCGAAGCTCGATCTGCACGCCTACGACGTCGTCGTCCTGGACCGCGACCTCCCCGGGATCCACGGAGACACGCTCTGCCGGATGATCACCGAGCGGGAGAACTCCGCGATGGTGCTCATGCTCACGGCCTCCGGCCAGCCGGCGGAGCGCGTCAGCGGCCTCGGCCTCGGCGCCGACGACTATCTCTCCAAGCCGTTCCACTTCCCTGAGCTCGTGCTCCGCGTCCGCGCGCTCGCCCGCCGCCGGCCCGCTGCCAACGCCAGGATCTTCCGGGCGGCCGGCATCGAGCTCGACCCGCTGCACCACGCCGTCACCCGCGCGGGACGGCGGCTCAACCTCTCAGCCAAGGAGTTCGCGCTGCTCGAGGCCCTGATGCGCGCTCAGCACAGCGTCCTGAGCGCCGAAGACCTCTTCGGTCAGGTGTGGGACGAGCACGTCGACCCCTTCACCAACACCGTCCACGTCACGCTCAGCCGCCTGCGCCGCAAGCTTGGAGAACCCCCGGCGATCGAGACGGTGCCCGGCGTCGGCTACCGCGTCACCGAGACCTCGCCGATTCAAGACGAGCCCCCGCCCTTGACCTAGCACCGCCTCCGGCGTGGCTCCGCTTCCCATCGGTTCGGGTCGCGCCTGCCAAAATGGGTTGGTGGCAGACGGTCTGATGAGCACGCAGACCCACCAAGACCGGCGGCCCGCAGCGGAGCTCGGCCGCCACCTGGCGTGCGTGTCCGTCCAGCAGGTCTTCCCGGGCTCTGAGCCGTACACGCACCGTCCCGTGCCGAACGGCAGCGCCGAGCTCCTCTGCGCGATTGGCGCGATGCCGCACGTGGTCGGGCCTCAGTCCGGACCCCTCGAGCACACGCTCGCGCCCGGCACGACGGTCGTTGGTGTCCGGTTGCGCCCCGGCGCGGCGCCGTCGGTGCTGGGCGTCCCGGCGTCCGAGATCGTCGACCTGTCGGTGGGCGCGGACGAGCTGTGGGGTCGCTCGGCGGTGGCACTCGGCGAGGCGGTGGCCGCCGCGGCCTCGCCGTGGGAGGCGGCGGCGCAGCTCGAGGCGATCGTCGCGGCCCGGCTGGCGGATGCCGCGGAGCCCGACCCGATCGCCATGGAGGCCGTCCGGCTGCTGCTGCCCGGGCGCACTCGGGACGTGACGTCCCTTCCCTCGAAGCTGTACATCTCCGAGAGCCAGCTGCGGCGGCGCCTGAAGGAGGCGACCGGCTTCGCGCCGAAGGTCCTGCACCGGATGTTGCGCTTCCAGGGCTTTCTCGCTCTCGCGCAGCGACACGAGCGCCCGAGTCGCGAGCTGGCGCGCCTCGCCGCCGACGCCGGCTACGCCGATCAGTCGCACCTCACGCGGGAGTCTGCGCGCCTGGCGGACCTCTCGCCGCGGACCCTGCTCCGCAACTCGGAGCGATACTGCGGGCCGACGCACGACCACGCGGCCTCCTACGGGCCGCTGCTACCCCCGCGCGCACTGGCGCGCGGATGACGGATCCGTTCAAGATCTCGCCGCGGCCGCTCCGTACCGTCGCGGCATGCTCTCCCACAGTTCGACGAGCGTGGCGGTCGTCGACGGCGAAGAGGACTTCCTGCGGACGAGCGCCATCGCGAACGAGACGCCCGCCCCCGACGTCACCAGGCTCCCGATCAGGCGGAACGTCGCGCTGCTCTCCGCGGCCGTCGCCGCTAACGCCTCGACGCGCCAGCTCACGGCCGCAGTCGCGTCGATAAGCCGCGCGCGGGTGCTCGATGTCGAGGGGCTGCTCGGCCTGGGCCCCGCGCTCGTGCTCGCGGCCGCCACGGCGGAGGTCACACAGTCGTGGGAGCGGGGCCGCCTGCTTGGGTTCAACCACGTCCTGAGCGGCGCGACGGGTGCCGGCCTCACGCTTCTCGGCGGCCTCGCGCTGACCGCCGCCGGCGTCGCCGCGCTCGCATGGATGCGCCGCGAGCTCCCCTGGGTGCCGATCCAAAAGGCCTACGCGTTCGAGACGAACGAGGGCACTGAGACGCTCGCCGAGCTGTTTGACGGCCGCTCGCAGCTGATCGTCTACCACTTCATGTTCGGCCCCGATTGGGACGCCGGCTGCGAAGGACAGCGACTTCAACTTCGACTTCGGGGTCTCGTACACGAATGAGCAGCGGGCCAACGGCGCCGAGTACAACTTCCGCCGGGAGGACGACCCGGGCGACGAGGGGCACGGGCTGAGTCCTTCGCCCTCGAGGAGGACGTCGTGTACCACGTCTACTCCACATACGCGCGCGGGACCGACGTCTTCAACACCCTTCTACCAGCTGCTCGACCGCGCGCCCAAGGGGCCGTGATGAGGATGCCCTGCTGCGGGGTGAGGGCGAGTGGTGGTGGCGGCGCCACGACGAGTACGGCGACGGCCGAGGAGCTGGCCCGTGGCTGAGCGAATGATCGCGGCCAACGGCGTCGAGCTGTGCGCCGAGTCCTTCGGCGACCGGGCCGACGCCCCGATCCTGCTCATCATGGGGATCGGCGCGTCGATGCTGTGGTGGGAGGAGGGGTTCTGCCGGATGCTTGCGGAGGGCGGGCGGTTCGTGATCCGCTACGACCACCGCGACACCGGCCGATCGGTCACCTATCCGCCCGGCCGCCCCGGCTATACCGGCGCGGACCTCACTGCCGACGCCATCGGGGTGCTCGACGCTTACGGGATAGCGGCCGCGCACCTCGTCGGCGTCTCGGCCGGGGGCGGCATCGCGCAGGAGCTCGCGCTCGACTGCCCGGACAGGGTCGGCTCGCTCACGCTCATCAGCACCTCCCCGGTGACGCCCGGCGGCCGCGCGGTCCCGCCGCCCACGGCGGAGTTCGGCCGCTTCGTCACCACTGTGGAGGTGGACTGGTCGGATTCCGAGTCGGTGATCACATACCTCGTGGGCTACTGGCGCCTGCTCGCCGGGGAGGAACGCCCGTTCGACGAGGCGGCCTTCCGCGCGCTCGCCCGCCGCGACGTCGGGCGCGCCCGCGACTTCCGGGCTGCCCAGAACCACAACCTGCTGCATGACGAGGGTGGGTCTCATGATCCGCTCTCCTCGATCTCCTCCCCGACCCTCGTCATCCACGGCACCGCCGATCCGATGTTCCCCATTGGGCACGGCGAGGCGCTCGCCGAGGAGATCCCGGATGCGCGGCTGCTGCGGCTCGAGGGCGCGGGCCACGGGGCGTACCGCGCCGACTGGGAGGCGATCGTCGCCGCGATCCTCGAGCACACCTAGATGCGCCTCGGCCTCAACATCCCTCCCTTCGACGAGCTGGCCGATCCCGTGCTCATCGCGCGGCTGTGCGCGGAGGCCGAGGAAGCCGGTTGGGACGGGGCCTTCGTTTGGGATCAGCTGCGCTGGCGCGAACCGGTTGCGGCGGTCGGCGACCCGCAGATCATCCTCGCGGCGATCGCCGGCGCGACCGAGCGCATCCGGCTCGGGCCGATGGTCACACCGCTCGCGCGGGAATGCTCGACGAAGCGCTCGGGATCCTCCAAGCGGCCTGGACCGGGGAGCCCGTCCAACATCGTGGCGAGCACTACACGATCGACACGATGCGGTTCCTGCCGCGGCCGGTCCAGCGCCCCGGCGTGCCGATCTGGGTCGCCGGCTTCTACGGCAAGTCCAAGCCGCTTCGCCGGGCGATCCGGTACCAGGGCTTCTTCCCCGTGGGCATCGAGCACCCCGACCAGCTCGCCGAGATCGCCGCCGAGCTCAGGCGACTCGGCCGGGACCCAAGCGATGCCGCGGCGGAACCCTTCGACATTGCCGTCGAGCTCGACCCCGGCAGCGACCCGGCGCCCCACACGGCGGCCGGTGCCACCTGGGGCCTGGTCGCGTTCCCGTCGAATCCGGTGTCAGTCGACCAGGTCAGTGGCTTCATCCGCGACGGACCGGCGACGATGCCGTAGCGCAAGATGGAGCAGCGCCGCTGCTTCTGCCTGGCAGGAGCGGCCTGCGCCTAGGGCCTCATGCTGCTCCTCCTGCCTCTAGGCGACAGCGATGGTGCTCGACGCGCCACGAGATCCTTGGCTGGCCCGAGGCCACGCCGATCCGAGGTCGGTATTCAGCGCCTGGTTTCGTACCTGGTCAGGAGCACGCCGTCGGGAAACGTCCGGGTCTCCACCAGGCTCAGGTTCACCCGGTTGTCCAGGGCCGAGAAGAACGGCGTGCCGCCGCCCACCAGGACCGGATGGGTGACGATCGCGTACTCGTTGATCAGCCCGGCCCGCATGGCCGCCGCGGCGAGGGTGGCGCCGCCGACGTCCATGGGACCGCCGTCCTCAGTCTTGAGCCGGGTGATCTCGGTGACCGCGTCGCCGGTGACCAGACGGGCGTTCCCGTCGACCGCGCTGATCGTCGAGGAGAACACCACCTTCGGCATGTCCCGCCAGCGGTGGGCGAACTGGATCTGCGCCGGTGTAGCGCCCGGCTGCTGGTCGGCGGTCGGCCAGTGCGAGCTCATCGTCTCCCACAGCTTGCGCCCGTACAGCGCCAGGCCCGTCGCCCCCACCCGGTCGGACCACCACTGGAACAGCTCGTCGCTCGGCACGCTCCAGCCGAGGTCGTCGCCGGGCGCGGCGATGTAGCCGTCCAGGCTCAGGTTCATGCCGAACGTCAGTTTCCGCATGGCGTCAGCCTCCCGTGAGTCGGTATTCGGCGTACAGACCAGCACGGCGCGCAACAATCATCGGTCAGGCCCACCGAGGGTCAGTTGAGCACGACGCCAAGCAGATGCTCCGTACGGAGAGGAAGCGGTGCCGGCACACCGTCGCGTGGAGCCCGTCCCGAGAGCACTGGCCGAGGGCGGTGTGCGGTGACACTGGTTCGGTGATGTGTGCCGGCGAGGGGACGACAACCGGGACCGCGCCACGCCCATGTGCAGGCGTAGGCGAGGGCCTCCCGGCCGGACTCAGGCGCTCCTGCCCGGGACCGATTGCCCAGCGCCACGCAATCCACCGGACCACCACATGGTGCATAGGCACGACCTACGCAGGCAGGCGGCGCCGAACAGGCCGAGGACGAGACGCCTGGCTTTCGCAAGCGCCTGGCACAGGCAGCGAGGCGCCCGCCGCGCGTGACGACTGCATCCCATGCAAGCGATGGCCGGGGAAGGTCTGGCACGGGCCGCTCACGCCCCGTCCTGGGTGCTCGTGCGCTTGACCGGCGGAGTACCGTGAGTGGTCGGAGGGCATTCATTGCGCGGTCTGCCACCAGCGACGCCGGCAGCGTGATCTGACTTCTGAGGGTTCAACCAAGCCCCGGAGGTCGAAGTGCCTCGTCCGCTGGTTCTCTCCGACTCAATCGCCGCCCGCACCGGTGCCGCGGCGTTCGCCCGCGCTGCGTCTGACGGCGGCCGGCACGCTGCTCGAGTGCACGTGGCAGGCGAGGTCGACATCGCGACGATCCCGCAGCGCAATCGCTGTGGATTGGTGACGCGATGAGCTTGACCGTCGAGCTGCGCGACCAGTTCGTCGCCGACTACGGGCGCTACCTGTTCTACCCCACGGACACCGCGCACGTGGACTTCATCCGCCGGCTGGGCATCTGCCCGGAGTCGGCCTCAGGGGACTCCGCCACGCACATCCACATTGCGTCGTGGGGCATCGCGGACGCCTGGGCGGCCGAGCGTTTCGGCGCGGAGGGGGCGCTGATACGCGTCGACCTGAGCATCCTTGAGCCCGAGCGCATGGACCCCGACCCCGACGGGCTGTCGACCCCGATGCTGGTCGTCGAGAACGGGCTGCTGGGCGTAGACGCCAGCGGACGCCCAGCGTCCAGCGCCTCCGAGGTCGTGCGCTGGATCGGCAAAGACAGCTACTGGCTTTCAGATCCTGTTGAGCCGTGGCGCACCGCCGCAGCGCTCGAGCGCTACCCGTCGGTCGCCTACCGCGGTGCCCTGCCCGCAGGCGCGGTGTCAGGCGCGCGGCGCGGCTTCGCCTACCTGCTCACGCACACCTCCACACCCGGGGTCGGCGGCGGGCCACTCGTCCCGTCGAAGGAGCCGCAGCCCCCCGCGCCGTCCGATCCCGAGATTCCCTGGTCGGCAGAGGCGCATTTCGATGCGGCCTTCGCCCGTGTGACGGAGCGACTGTCCCACGACGAGCGCTGACGCAGGTCGCGGTCCAGCCAAGCGCGGTAGAACTCGTCGACAGTCTGGCGCGGCATGCTTGGTGAGCGGTACCCACCAAACGTCAGGCGATACCGGCGGGCCTTGGGTCGAGCGCCGCGCCGCGGGCCGCTGGACGAGCATCCAGGACGGGCTGCGTTTCGGGCAACGTGACAGCGAACCGGCCTGGTCCATCGTCGTGTCTGTCATGGTGGCGCGTGGTGGTCGCCGACCTCGATCCAGACCAGATGCGATAAGCCCTCGGCGAGTCAACGGCAGGCTGCGAGGCGACGGCGACGCCTGCCTGCGTTACGCGGTCGCCAGGGTCGCGCCCGCGCGGTCCAGCAGACCGCGCAGCTCGAACGTGGCGTCTTCTTCGAGGGCCAGCAGCGGCGCGCGCACCGGCCCGGTGGTGTCGCCCATGAGCGCGCAGGCGGTCTTGACTGCGGCTGAGTAGCTGTGGCTCTCGAGGAAGTGGCAGAGCGGCCACAGGCGGCTCCACAGGTCGCGGGTGGCGGGGAGGTCGGTCTCGTCGATGAGCAGGCGATGCAGCGCGACGCATTGCTCGGGCAGGATCGAGGCGGTGCCCCACACGACTACATGATCGGGATCGAGATCGTCTCGGCCACGGCCGTGTAGTGGGCCAGCAGCTCGCGCCAGCCCAGCGCCTCGTAGAACGGCGGGACGACCATGACGGCGGTGGCGCCGGCGCGCTCGGCGTGGAGGCTGAGCGCGACCGTCTCGCGCGTGGAGAGCGCCCCGGTGCCGGCGACGACCGGCACGCGGCCGGCGGCGGCTTCCACGGTCGTCTCGATCACCACGCCGCGCTCGGCGTTCGTGAGCGTCGTGAACTCGCCGGTGCTGCCGCCCGGGACGAGTCCGGCGACGCCGGCGCCGACGGGCCGGTCGACGATCGCGCTCAGCGCGTCGGCGTCGACGTCGGCGCCGTCCTGCGTGAACGGCGTGATGAGGGCGGGGAGCACCCCGTGGAACTCAGGCATGGTGGACCTCGGGTCGGAGGGTGGTCGGTCGCGCGCGCAGCGTTGCCTCGACGCGCTCGGCGGCCACCGCGCCGGTGCGGGCAGCGGCCTCCATGTTCCCCAGCTCGGCGAAGTAGTCGCCGGCGAGGTGAAGGTTGGCGTGGGCGCCGAGCGCGCCTTCCAGTGGCGCCTGCAGGCGGTGGCGGCCCGGTCGCGCGTAGACGTTGCCGAGCTCCCACCGCTGCACGGTGGCGCCGGCGACGACGCCCCGCGTCTGCGGGTAGAGGTCGTGCAGGTCGGCAAGGAAGCCCTGCGTGACGGCGTCGTCGCTCTCGCGCATCAGAGCAGCAGCCGCGGGCCCGCCCGTGAAGAGCATGAGGCTGCCGCCGGGTCGGCGCTCGCCTGCGCGGCGCACCACGTGGGCCTGGTTCGTGAACATGTCGAACGCACGGCCGGGGGTCGCCATGGCGTACACGTCGTCCCAGGGCATCGTCGTGGTCTCATTCGTCTCGACCGCGACGCTGAGGAAGGCGCCGTAGGTGAGCTGCTCCAGCGCGGCGGCGGCCTCGCGGTCGACCGGGGCGACGAGCGGCGCGGCGAACGGGGCCTGTGCCGCGACGATCACGTGGCGCGCGCGGACGGTGTGAGCGTCGCCCCCGGCCAGGTAGTCGACGAGCAGCTCGTCGCGGTCGGGGCGCAACGCGCTCACCCGGCAGCCAGCACGGGCGCGGCCGCCGAGCTCGCGCCCCAGCGCCGCCGGCAGCCGGCCCGCGCCACCCCGAAGGTTGCGGGCGATGAGCGTCCCCTTGCCGCCCCACACGAGTGCGAACAGGCCGCTGCCGCAGCCCGCCGACAGCTGGGACGGCTCCGCGGTGGCGCGACGGGCCGCGCAGGAGAAGATGGCATCGACGGCCGGCGGCAGCGGGCCGAGGAAGTCCGCGAACGTCCGGTCACCCTCGAAGGCGAGCACGCGCGCCCGCACGTCACCCGGCGTCTCGCCCGGGGCCGCCCTGGCCAGCCGCTGGTAGGAGGCCACCGCGCGCTGGACCTTCAGCCCGGCCCTCCCGAACGCGATCCGCTCGCGCAGCGAGGTCCGCTGCTTCTGCGCGGCGCTGGAGCTCGGCTCGTTCAGCGCCGCAGCGGACGCGCTGCGGGTGTCGCAACCCGCCGTGGCCGAGCAGATCCGCAAGCTCGAGCGCGCGCTGGGTGCCGACCTGTTCGTCCGCGCCGGGCGCGGCGTCATCCCAACAGACGCCGGCCACACCTTCGCCGAGCACGCCGCGCAGAGCCTGCGCGCGCTCGAGGACGCGGCGGGTAGCGTCGGCGAATTCACCGCGATGCGCAGCGGGAGTGTGGCGCTGGGCACGTTCAGCGCCCCGTCCACGTGGCGGCTCGAGGACGTCGTGGCGGCCTTCCTGCAGCGCCACCCGAAGATGACCGTCCGGTTGCTGAGCCGCAACTCCTCCGCGATCGCCGAGCGCGTCCGGCGCGGCGAGCTGGAGGCCGGCCTCGTGCTGCTGCCGATCGACGACGACCGGCTCGACGTACGCCCGGTCGTCCGCGACGAACTGCTCTACGTCAGCGCCGACCCCGACCGTACGCGCCGCTCGGCCACCATCGAGCGGCTCGCCTCCGCGCCGCTGATCTTCTACGACGCCGAATCGGCCGACAGCGACCCGATCCGCCGGCTGCTCGCCGAGCGCGCGCAGGCACACGGCCTGCGCCTGCGCCCGCGCGTGGAGGTGGAGATGGCCGAGCTCGCGCTCTCCGTCGTCGCGCGCGGGCTCGGCGACACGTATCTCCCCGTGTCCTACACGCATGCGCCGTACTACCCCGCCGGTCTCACCACGGCGTCCTTCACCCCCGCGCTCTTCAACACGTTTGCGATCGTCACCCGGCCCGCGGCGCGGCTGGCACCCGGCACGCGCGAGCTGCTCGACGAGCTCGAGGCACACATGCACACCGTCGCGGACGCGTTCGACCGCTCGCGGTGAGGACGAGCCCGAGTTGATCGTCGCAGTCTCCGAGTTGCGCAACGACTCGGGGTCGCAACTCCCGATCCCCGTGGGGCCGGCGCGCTATCGCTCTGTCGGCAGTCGGGGGTCGAGGTACTCCGAGATCCGCTGTGCTACCGGCGGGTCGATGTTGGCCAGCACCGCGACCACGTAGCCGGGCTTCGGGTAGATCTTCAGGTCCCCGTTTATGCCTGGTGCGCCGCCGCCGTGGCCGATCCAGCCGTTACCGTCCGCGTCTCGCGCATCTTCGAAGCCGTACGCGTAGCTGGTGCCGGGCCCGTCCTTGACCTTTCCGGTGATGAGGAGCTTTGTGAAGTTGGGGCTGAGCAGTCTGTGGCTCAGCAGGGCGTGGGCGAACCGTGCTAGGTCCTCGACCGTCGAGTAGCCGCCGCCGGCGGAGGTGCCGCGGTAGGGCAGCGTGGCGGTGTTGGGGGCCCAGTCGGTCGTTCCGGGTGGCTTGGTGTATCCGATCGACCGGTCCGGGACCGGTTGGTCTTCGGGCCGCGATCCGGTCGTGGTCATCCCCGCGCGCGCGTAGATGTGTTGCTGGACGTAGTCGTAGTAGCTGTGCCCGGTGACCTTTTCGATCACGCGGCCGAGCAGGATGAAGCCGTAGTTGCTGTACGCCCATTGGCTGCCCGGCTTGAACTCGGGTCCCCGCTTGCCGTACAGCTTGACGTAGTCGGCGAGCGTGCGCAGTTCGTTGCGGTGGGCGTCGAAGTCGGGGCCGAAGATGTCGCCCGTGCCGCCGGTGTGGGTCAGCAGCTGATGGATGGTGACCTTGGTCGCGACGTCGCGGTTGGGGTAGTCGGGGAGGTAGGTGGCGAGGGGAGCGGTGAGCCTGACCCTGCCGGCCTCGACCAGCTGGAGGATCGCGACGGCGGTGAACATCTTGTTCATCGACCCGATGCGAAAGCGCGTGCGGATGGTGTTCGGGATCCGTCTCTTGCGGTCGGCCAGTCCATAGGCGTGGCTGAAGAGGATGCGGTCGTTCTTGGCGATCAGCACCGCGCCGGAGAGCTCATCTTCGCCCGCGAGCTTGTCAGCGCGGGCCGAGAGCGCGTTCAAAGCGTCCGCTTCCGTCATCCGGTGGAGCGCGAGGTTCAGGGCGCCTGCCGGCTCCTGGGTGCGCGGAAGCTCGATCCGGGCCTTCGGGTCCGGGCCGATCGGCTCGAAGCGGATGTTGTCCACTCCGGCGCGCAGTGGACCTCCGTTGTCGGTAGCGACGAGGCGAAGGCGCAGCGTCTGGCCCGCCCAGCGCGACACGTCGACACCCACCGCGCGCGGCTCGCGGCGGTCCGGATCGCCGGGCGCGGTCTTGAAGATGTTCACCAGGACATCCCCGTGCGCGACGGAGTCGATCGGCGCCGAGGGAGCGACGAGGTCTATCCGGAACTGCTGGTTGGCTCCGGGCTCGTCGTAGGCGAGGGTCGGCGGGCTGCTGAACCCGCCGACCCCCGCATAGAACACGCTCAGGCGGAGCCTGAAGCGACCGTCCAGCGTCACGTCCCGGTAGAGAATGCGCGTTCCGGGACCGTTCGTGTCGGTCACCGCCGCGAACTTGCCCTGGGGCGGATTGGGGACATCAAAAGGAACGTCGGAACTGCTCTGACCGCGATCGGGTGCCTTGCTGCCGTCGGTGTAGATGAACCAACCCCCGGAGCCGGCGCCGACGGCCTTCCAACCGGTGAGCGCGCCGGACTCGAAGTCGTCCATCACGAACATCCCGTGCTGCCCCTGCACCGCCGGCTTCGGGTGGTGGCCGCACCCGGTGAGGAACAGGCTCAGTGCGGCCGACACGATCAGCGCCCACACCACGCCCGCGCTCCTGCCTTCCACGAGCCCTCGAATGCGCCGGGCAGCACGAACCGGAGCCACAACGCGGAACAACCCGCGGCGCAGGATGGCGGGACGGCGTGTGCGCATGGGGCACCGGGCCTTTCGGTGTTCGCTTCCGCGATCCTCATCCTCCGTCGGACTGTCGGTCAAGGGGACCAGGGGGAAGCTCGATCCTCGGACGCGCTCGCATCGCCTCGCACCCCAACCCGCATCCGTGGCCCGGCCCTCATCGCTCTCCCCCGTGCATCCGGATTTCACGCTCGCTCGTGTCGACGGCCCCGTGCCCCTGTCTGTGGACAGTGGGGCCACCACGCGTATCGGAGTACGGCTACCCCGAGCGATCGAACGGCCCGGCGCCTCTAGGTTCCGCGGATGCGCAAGCTTGCCGCCTGGTGCCACGATCGGCGCCGCACCGTCATCGGTCTTTGGGTCGCCGCCTTCATCCTGTGTGCCGCGCTGTGGGGCGCCACCGCGGGCGATTACGTCAACAACTTCCGCCTTCCGGGCACGGAGTCGCAGCGGGCCTACGACCTGCTCAAGGAGCGCTTCCCACAGCAGTCGGGCGACACCGCCAGTGTCGTGTTCGCGGTCCACCAGGGCCGCGTTCTGGACGCCGGCAACCGCCCGCAGATCGAGCGGGTGCGCGCGGAGATCAAGAAGTCACCCGAGGTGCTCGCCGTCGGCGACCCGTTCGCACGCGGCGCGCCCGTCTCCAAGGACGGCACGATCACGTTCGCCCAGATCCAGTTCCGCAAGGGCTCCGGCGACGTCGATGCCAAGAAGGTCAAGACGATGGCGGAGGACACGCTCGCCCTGGATGGCAAGGGCGGGGTCCAGGTGGCGCTCGGCGGCGACATCATCCACTGGTCGACGGCCCAGCAGGGCGGCGCGGGAGAGATCTTCGGCCTCCTCGTGGCGGCCCTGGTGCTGTTCCTGACGCTCGGCGTCGTTGCCATGGGCCTGCCGCTCCTCAACGCCCTGTTCGCGATGGTCGTGAGCCTTTCGCTGATCGCCGTGGTCGGCACCCGTCTCATCGACGTCGTCGACTGGGCGCCGCAGCTGGCGGCGATGGTCGGGATCGGCGTCGGCATCGACTACGCGCTCCTGATCCTCAACCGCTTCCGGCTCGAACGCGGCGCCGGACGCGAGGTGCGGGACGCGACGCTGGTCGCGATCGACACGTCCGGCCGCGCCGTCCTGTTCGCCGGCATCGTCGTCGTGATCGCGATGCTCGGCATGATGCTGCTCGGCATCTCGTTCCTCTACGGTCCCGCGATCGCCGCCGCGCTCTCGGTGCTGTTCACGATGACCGCCGCGCTGACGCTCATGCCGGCGCTGCTGAGCAAGGTCGGCGGTCGAGTCAAGCCGGCGAAGAACGGCAACGGCGGCGGCGCCGACCTGGCCGATCGCGAGAGCGGCTTCGCCGCGCGCTGGAGCGGCTTCGTGGCGCGCCGGCCGGTACCGGTGGCCGTGCTCGCGCTCGCCGTGCTGATCGCGCTCGCGCTGCCCGCGACGCACATGCGGCTGGCGACGAGCGATGCCAGCACGTACAAGAAGGACGACACAACGCGGATCGCCTACGACCTGCTCAAGCAGGGCTTCGGGCCCGGCTTCAACGCCCCGCTGCTGCTCGCGATCGAGCTGCCGAAGGCGGGCGACGAGGCGGCGCTGCAGCGGATCGGCAACGCGCTGCGCGATCAGGACGGGATCGCGCAGGTCCTGCCGGCGCAGCTCAACCAGCGCGGCGACACGGCGACGATGATCGCCTACCCGGCGACGACGCCGCAGGACGAGCGCACCGACGATGTCGTCAGGCAGGCGCGCGATGAGACCCTGCCACCGATCGCCAAGGAGACCGGCGCGCACGTCTCGATCGGCGGCACGACGGCTACCAACCTCGATTTCGCCCAGACGATCCGCGACAAGCTCCCGCTGTTCATCGGCGTCGTGGTCGGGCTGTCGCTGCTGTTGCTCGCGGTCGTCTTCCGCTCGCTGCTGATCCCGGTCAAGGCCGGCATCTTCAACCTGCTGTCGATCGCGGGCGCGTTCGGCGTCGTGACGCTGATCTTCCAGGACGGGCACCTCGCGGGCCTGTTCGGCGACGCGACCGGGCCGATCGAGGCGTTCCTTCCGATCATGGTCTTCGCCGTCGTGTTCGGCCTGTCGATGGACTACGAGGTGTTCCTCGTCTCGCGTATGCACGAGGAATGGATACACACGGGCGACGCGCACTACGCGGTGCGCCACGGGCTGGCGATGACGGGGCGCGTGGTGACGGCGGCGGCGATCATCATGATCGCGGTCTTCGGCGCCTTCGCCATCGGTAACGAGCGTGCGCTGGCCATGATGGGCGTCGGATTCGCCGCGGCGATCTTCATCGACGCGTTCATCATCCGCCTGCTCCTCCTGCCGGCGGTGATGCACCTCGCCGGGCCGGCGATGTGGTGGATGCCGGCGTGGCTCGATCGGCGCCTCCCCCACTTCCACATCGAGCGGCCCGATTCGGACGACGAGCCGCCCTCGGCCGAAGGCGAGCTCAGGGAGGGCGAGCCGCAACCGGTGTCCGCGTGACCCCCGGCACGATGCCGCCGATCTAACATCTCGGCATGCCAGTCGTACGCCTCCGCGGGCCCCTCAAGCGGCTCGCGGCTGACTGCTCGGAGCATGTGATCGAGGGCGCTTCGGTCGACCAGCTGCTCCGCGAGCTGGAGCGCGCGCATCCGGCGGCGAGCGGATGGATCCTCGACGAGCGCGGCGTCCTGCGCGGCCACATCAACGTGTTCGTGAACGGCGAACGCAGCGGGCAGGACGCGCAGGTCGACGCCGACGACCGGATCGATGTGCTTCCTGCGATCTCCGGAGGCCGATGACCGAGCTGCTCGTCGGCACGAGGAAGGGCCTGTTCGCGCTGGAGGGCGAACCGGGATCGCCTTTCGCGGTGACGGCCCGCGCGTTCGCCGGCGAGCCGGTCGAGTACGCACTGCGTGATCCGCGTTCCGGCCGCGTGATCGTCTCGGTGACCTCGCCGTTCTACGGGCCGAAGCTCTTCTACGCCGACGACCCTTCCGGCGAATGGGAGCAGTCCGCCGGCGTCGCGCTGCCCGAGGCCGGCAATGCGGCGCTCGAGCGGATCTGGGTGATCGCCACCGGCGAGGCGGACGGGGTGGTCTACGCGGGCGGAGACCCTGGCGTGTTGTTCGCCAGCCACGACGGCGGCGCCTCGTTCAGCTTGAACCGCGGCCTGTGGGAGCATCCGGCTCGGCCGACATGGCAGCCGGGCGCCGGCGGGCTGTGCCTGCACTCGATCGTTCCGTGGCCGGGCGAGCCCGACCGGCTGGCGGTCGGGATCTCCGCCGGCGGGGTATGGCTGACCGATGACGGTGGCGCCACGTGGCGCAGCGGCAACCAGGGCATCGTCGCGCGATACCTCCCCGACGACGCGCCCCCCGACGAGATGGCGCTGTGCGTCCACCGCCTGGGCCGCGCGCCGACGCGGCCAGAGCGGATCTTCATGCAGTTTCACGGCGGCGTCTATCGCTCCGACGACGCGGGTGCGACGTGGACGGACATCGGCGCGGGCCTGCCGTCGGACTTCGGCTTCGCGCTGGCGCTGGACCCGGCCGACCCCGACAGCGCGTACGTGATCCCGCTCAGCGCCGACGTGGATCGCGTCACGCCCGATGGCCGCGTGCGGGTCTACGAGACGCGCGACGCCGGCGCCAGCTGGACGCCGAGGGGCGACGGCCTACCCCATGAGCACGCCTACCTGACGATCCTGCGCGAGGCGTTCGACTGGGCCGCCGAGGGCGATGCGCTCGAGCTCTACTTCGGCGCGACGTCGGGAGAGGTGTTCGGCTCCGCCGACGCAGGCGCGACCTGGTTCGACGCGGCGACGCACCTGCCGCCCGTCCTCTCGGTCAGCGCGTACCGCACGTGATCATCCCTGCAGGGGCAGCTCGACCCTGACCGTCGTACCGCCACCCGGTGGCGAGCGCACCTCGAGCGCGCCGTCGAGGGCATCGACGCGGTCGCGCAGCCCGCGCAGGCCGGTCCCGGACGGATCCGCACCGCCGACGCCGTCATCGCCCACCTGGAGGACGAGGCGGTCGCCCTCGACGGAGAGACGCACGAACGCGGCGCCCGCCTGCGCGTACTTGGCGACATTGGTCAACGCCTCGGCGGTGACGAAATAGGCGGTCGATTCGACCGCTGACGGCAGCCGGAAGGCGGGAACACCGCTGATGTCGACCGGCACGGGGGCGCGGGTGGCAAGCGCCTCGAGCGCCGCGCCGAGGCCGCACTCGCTCAGCAGCGTCGGGTGAATCCCGTGCGCCAGCTCGCGAAGCTCCTTGATCGCGAGCTGCGCCTCCTCGCGGGCTTGGGCGATCAACTGGGCGACGCTCGCCGGATCAGTCGCGAGCCGCGACTCGGCGAGCCCGAGCATCACCGTCAGGGCGACCAGCCGCTGCTGCGCGCCGTCGTGCAGATCGCGCTCGATGCGTTGGCGCTCGGCGTCGGCGGCGGTGATGATGCGCTGCCGGGCGTCGTGCAGGTGGTCGACGCGTTCGCGCAGGGCGCGCGCACGTCGCGATTCAGCGGACTCGCCCGGGAAACGGATCGGCTCCATCCGACCTTCAGCCTAGTCCCGGGGTCCAGGCGCCGTCTGCTGGCGCCAGTCCTGACAAGCCAGGACGTTGCGGCGAGCCCGAGACCCTCCGCGGGACCGCGCCTAGCCGCCCTCGTCGTCGAAGCCGATCCGCGTCTGGAAGGTCGCGCGGTCGACGTGGTGCGACCACAGGACCTCGGCGACGTCGCTCGGCTCGTGATCGGCGCCCGGCGCGATGCGTCCGGCAATCGCGGTGTGTGCGACGTGGATGCCCTGATCGGCCAGCTCGTCGTGCAGCATGCGCGCGTAGGCGACCTCGCCGGCAAACGAGATCCCGACGCCGGCGCGCAGCGGATACGGGTTGATCGCCGCGCCGCCCGTCGTGTAGAGGATCGTGCCGCGGCCGGACTCGCGCACCGCGCGCGGGCAGCGGCGAGTACTCGAGCACCTCGACGGCGCCGAGCCGCTCGGCGAGCGGCGCGATCGCGCCAGCGAGCCCGTCGCTGTCACGGATGTCCGCCGCCGCGCCCGCGGCGGTGATGCCTTCGGACTCGAGCTGCGCGGCGAGGTCGTCGAGCTTGGCCTGCGTCCGCGAGACGAGCCCGACCGCGAGGCCCTCGCGGCCGAAGCGCCGCCCGACGGCGAGGCCGACGTTCGGCCCGGCTCCGACGATGACGATCGACATCGCTCCAAGGCTAACCAGGCCGATCTCGCCCGGCGCAGCATGTCTGCAAGCGTTGCAGCAGGTCCAGGACCCTCGTGAACATCGAGTGAAGTCCCGGTCCACGCTCGCGGCATTGTGCGCGTAGGGACTACGCTCGGTCGATCGTCACGCCGCCGCCCCCACCACGTCTGACCGACAGGTTCTTCGCCGCCGCGGCATTCGCCAATGAGGTGCACGGCGGGCAGCGGCGTCTCGGCACGCAGATCCCCTACGTCGCGCATCTGATGATCGTCGCCGGGCTCGTCCTGGAAGACGGAGGAGACGAGACCCAGGCGATCGCCGCGCTCCTTCACGACGCCGTCGAGGACGGCGGCGGCGCGGCCATGCTCGATCGGATCCGCGCCGAGTTCGGCGCCGAGGTCGCCGCCATCATCCGAGCATGCTCGGACAGCCTCGACCCCGACGACCCGCGCTCCTGGCGCGAGCGCAAGGCCGGCTATCTCGCCCACCTGCCCGACATCGTCGACGAGGCCGCGCTGCGCGTGGCCGTCGCCGACAAGGTTCACAACGCGCGCTCGATCATCCGCGACTACCGCGCCGAGGGCCACGTCCTCTGGGAGCGCTTCACCAACAAGACCCTCGACGACCAGCTCTGGTACTACCGCGCCCTCGTTGAGTTCTTCAGCACCCGCCACCTCGGCCCGCTCGTCGAGGACCTCCGCCGCGCACTCGGCGAGCTCCAGGACCTCGCAGCGCACGACACCGCCACGACCAAGGCGCCGGCCGCTTGCTGAGACGCTGTGCTCGGCTAGCGCAGCTCGCCCTGCAGTTCGGCAGCGGTCTCGATGAGTGCTGTGAGGGTGGGTTGGGCGAGTCGGTGTCTGCCGCCGGGTGGCAGCAGGGCGTAGACGTCGCGTTGGGGGGCCGCGCCGGCGATCGGGCGTAGGGCGGTGCCGGCGAAGGCTTCGGCCAACAGCCGGGGAGCGAGGGTGACCGCCAGGCCGCGGGTGATGAGGGCGCGGATCGCGAGCTGGTCGCGTGTGATCGAAACGAGGCGCGGCTCGAAGCCCGCCGCGCGGCAGGCGCGGACGATGAGCCCGTCGGTGAAGGCGGCCGTCCAGTCCTCGTCGGCGAGGTCGGTGAGGCGGATGGCCTTTTGGCCGGCGAGCTCGTGGTCGGGCGGGAGGGCCACGAGGAAGGGCTCGCGGAGGAGGTCGTGGCGTTCGAGGTCGTCGAACTCGCGTCGCGGGAGCGCGGCGTCCTGGAAGTCGACGGCGAGATGGAGTTGTCCCGATCGGACGCGGTTGGGCAGCTCGTCGGCGGCGCCTTCGTCGACGGTGACCCGGGCGCCCGGGTACTGCGCGCGGACCTGCGCCACGGCCGAGGGCACCAAGCCCGCGAGCGCTGTGGGGAACGCGCCGATCCGCAGGAGCGTGCGCTCGTCGTCGGCGATCTCGGCCAGCTGGCGGGCGGCGAGGTCGAAGCGCGCCGCGATCGCGTCGGCGTGCTCGAGCAGCAGGGTGCCGGCGCGCGTGAGGCGCAGGCCTCCAGGGCTGCGGTCGAGCCCGCCGCTCTCGACCTGGGCCGTTTCAGCGCGGGGATGGAGGTCCACCCCGTGCCGTCCTCGCGCTGGCGAGTCGGCCGCTTCAGCGATGGCGCGCTGCCCGCCGAGGTCGCTGACCTCGACGAGCGCCGCGCCGCCTGAGCCGTACACACGTCAAGCATGAGGAGAACCGCCATGACCCTTTCCCCCACCACGACCACCGTTCCCGCCGTCGAGCTCAACGATGGCCACCGCATCCCGCAGCTCGGCTTCGGGGTCTTCCAGGTCGCCCCCGAGGACACCGCGAGCGCTGCGCGTGAGGCGCTCGACGTCGGCTACCGCCACATCGACACGGCCGAGATGTACCGCAACGAGCGGGGCGTCGGCGAAGCCCTGCGCGTCTCCGGCCTTGACCGAGCCGACGTCTTCATCACCAGCAAGCTCAGCAACCGCTTCCACCGTCCCGACGACGCCCGCCGGGCGTTCGACCGGACGCTCTCGGACCTCGGGTTCGACTACGTCGACCTCTTTCTCATCCACTGGCCGCTGCCGACGCTCTACGACGGCGACTTCGTCTCGACCTGGCGGACGCTCGGGGAATTCCAGCGCGACGGTCGCGCCCGCTCAATCGGCGTCTCCAACTTCCAGATCGACCACCTCGAGCGGGTCGCCGCCGAGACCGACGTGGTGCCGGCGGCCAACCAGATCGAGGTGCACCCCTACTTCGCCAATGCCGAGGTTCGCGCCTACGGCCACGCGCACGGCATCGCGACCGAGGCGTGGTCGCCCATCGCGCAGGGGGCGGTGCTCGACGACCCGGTGATCACCACTATCGCCGACCGCGTCGGCAGGTCGCCCGCGCAGGTCGTGCTGCGCTGGCACATCCAACGCGGTCACGTCGTCTTCCCCAAGTCCGTCACCCCGGCGCGGATCCGGGAGAACTTCGAGCTCTTCGACTTCGAACTGGCGCCCGACGACGTCACCCGGATCGCCCGCCTCGACCACGGCGCCGCCGGCCGCCGCGGCGCCGACCCGGACACGTTCGACTGGATCCCCGACTGAGAGCCGCTCGGAACCGGAGGTTGGTCATGAGCGCAATACCGGCGCGTGCGGCAGAGCACCCTCGCCGGCGATGCGGTCATCGCCCTGCTGGCGCTGGCCATGGGCGTGCGCAACGCCACCGTCAGGCGCCTCGGCGTCCCCGACCTGACCACCACGGTGCTGACCATGACCCTGACCGGCCTGGCCGCCGACTCTGCGATCGCGGGCGGCTCGGGCGATGGTTCGCCGCGCAGGATCGCCGCCGTGCTGGCGATGCTCTGCGGCGCCATCGCCGGAGCGCTGCTGATCGAGACCGGCCTCGCCGCACCCCTCCTCGCCTCCGCCGCGCTCGCGCCCCTCGTCGCGCTGGTCTACGTGCCGATCACCCGCTTGAGATGACGCGGCCCCCGACGGCTCTTCCCAGCATCGTCGGTGCCATGCCGGTCGCCGTCCCCATCACTCCGCACAACATGTCCACCGTCAATCTCCACCCGCTTCATTCCCCGCACCCCGACTGAACCCGCACGACGGAAGCTGCGTCAGTTCGCGTCGATCGCCGTCAACAGGTTCACGGAGGCGTCGAACTGCCAGAGCGGATTCGGCGCGTCGCCCGTCGAGGTGCGGACCTGGAAGAAGCCGTTGACCTGCTGTGGTCCGTCGCCGTCGGCGACGTAGCGCCCGTCCGGGGTGACGTCGAGCTGGTAGATCGCCAAGCCGGTCGCCGTGGAACCCGGGAGGTGCCACGTCACGACACAGCGCCAGTCGTTGCCCGGCCCGACATCGTCGACGAGCGAGCCGCCCTTGTCGCAGGAGGCGCCGCTGCGCAGTTGCGCCTCCGTGACGCCGGGACGATGCAGCTCGCCCGTCTGCATGACGTAGAGATGGGCGAACGCCGTCGCGAGAGAGCGATCCAACTTGGGCTTGTCGATCCCGGAGCCGGAGGCCGACGTTGTGCCGGCGATCACCCCGACGCTTACGGCGAGCAGCGCCGCCATCGGCAGCACCGCCTGCACGAGCACGCGGCGCCCCATCCCGTCGTACGCCAGGTCGGTGAAGTCCCGGCGCATGAAGAGCCGGTAGGCCAGGGCGGTGGCAAGCACCGCCCAGGCGACGGCGACCGCGACGCCGGCGAGCAGCGGGCCGGTTAGGCCGGGGTCGGCGAACAGCCCGCGCCAGGCGATGAACCCATAGCTCGGCAGCGCGACGCGCACGATGACGGGCAACGGAAGCAACTGCGCGATCTGCAGAACCAGGGCGAGCAGCGCGGGCATGATCAGCCCCATGGGAGAACGGCCGAGCGTCACCGAGCCGAGGAGCCCGACCGCCGCGAACGCCAGGGTCGGCGCCAGCACGCTGACCCAGGCGAGCAGGACCGCGGCGGCCGCCTGCGATGACGAGAGCAGATGGCCGTCGAGGCCGACCAGCGGCCGGTTGCCGACGGCCGCCAGCCCGCCGACGATGCCCGAGCCGGCCAGTCCGGCCGCGAGCAGCAGGACGACGGTGACGCTCGCCAGCGCCTTGGCCGCGAAGATCCGCCGCGGGGAGCGCACGGCGACGAGCAGGTGCCGCCAGGTGCCGAGCCGGTCCTCGCTGGCGAACACGTCGCCGGCGACCAGCGACGTCAGCAGCGGCAACACCCAGCTGCAGGAGAACGACAGGATCACCAGCGGTCCGGCCCAGCCGGTCTGGCCCATCCAGCGGCCGAAGACGGTGTCCGACGGCAACGCGCTCTGCCGGCTGACGACCGCCACGAACAACGCCGGGCCGAGGCAGCAGGCGACGAGCACCAGGCGGATCGGCCACTGGGCCAGCAGCTTGACCAGCTCGAAGCGGTAGGTGCGCCGGACGGGTGTCTGCGCGGTGTCGGCCCGCGGGAGCGCGACGGCGGCGGCTGCCTCCGTCACTGGTCCTCACCTTCGCTCGGTACGTTCGGAGCCCCGGTCAGGGCCAGGAAGGCCGCCTCGAGCGGCGCCACGACCGGCGCCAGCTCGCGCACCCCGACGCCGGCGCCGGCCAGGCGCGCAACCAGGTCGTCCAGCGCCGGCATCGCCGCCCGCACCAGGAGCGCCTCGGCGTCGTGACGCCGGAGCACGTCGTCGTCTCCGAGCACGCTCACCTGCGGCGTGTCGGCGGCAACGCGGCGGGCCGCGGCGGGATCGGAGGTCCGCAGCCGGTAGTCCAGTTCATCGGTGTCCGCGGCGAGCGCGCTCAGCGGGCCGGAGAACACCACCCGGCCGCCGGCGAGGAGGGTGACCTCGCTGCACAGCGCGGCCAGATCGTCCATCCGGTGACTGGAGAGAACGACCGACGTGCCGTGCGCCGCCAGTCTCGTCAGGACCCGGTGCACATGCCGGGTGCCGGCCGGGTCCAGGCCGTTCGCCGGTTCGTCGAGCACCAGCAGCCGAGGCCTGGTCAGCAGCGCGGCGGCAAGCCCGAGACGCTGCCGCATCCCGAGCGAGAAGCCGCGCACGCGGTCGTCCGCGACGTCCGTGAGGCCGACCTGATCGAGCGCGTCGGCGATGCCGTCGGTACCGTCGCCCCGCAGGCGGGCCAGCGCGGCGAGGTTCTGGCGCGCGGAGAGCGCCGGATACAGCCCCGGCCCGTCGACGAACCCGGCGACCCCGTCTGGAAGCGCGAGCGTCCTGCACACCGGGCTCCCGAGGATCTCCAGGTCGCCGTCGTCGGCCTGGGCCAGCCCGAGGAGCACGCCCAGCAGGGTCGTCTTCCCGGCCCCGTTCGGCCCGACCAGGCCATGCACCTCACCTTCCGCGACGTCGAGGTCGACGCCGTCGAGGGCGACGACCTCGCCGAACGACTTGCTGATCCCGCGCGCCCGAACGGCGAGCCCTTCAGACACGGCTGTTGCGCGGAGGCCCGTCAGTACGCGTCCGGGCTCGGGAGGAAGGCACCGGGAACCTGCGACGGAAGGCGGATCTCCGCATCACCCGGATACGGGACCTTCCAGCTGTGGGTCTGGTACCACGTGTACCGGTTCATCTGCTCCGGGTTCGCGTAGTCGGGGGTCGCACCGTTGCCGGTGGTGTGCTGCTTGCCGAGCCAGGTCTGCCAGGCCGCGGCGGTGGCAACTTCGTTCGCCGGCACCGCGGCCTGCTGGGTCGCCGTCGCGGGCGCGCTCGTGCTGCTCGGGCCCGGCGTGTCCGCGCCGCAGGCCGGCGTGTCGGCGACACCCTCGGTCAGCGGCACCTGGTTCGGCACCGCGCTGAAGGGCGTGAAGTCCGGCGTGTTGGTGAACGCGCCGTACATCGGCGTCGCCGCGGCGAGCTTCTGGTTCAGCGGCTGGGCGCCGAGGATCTGCTCGATCGTGCGCACCATGGTGAGCTGCGAGTAGTAGGTGCTGTCGACCGCACCGTGCTGCGCGTACGGGCTGATGACCTGGACCGGAGCACGGTGCCCGTCGACGTGATCGGCGCCGTCCTGGCTGTCGTCCTCGACCACGAAGATCGCGGAGTCCTTCCAGTACGGGCTGTGCGAGATCGTGTCGACGATCTTGCCCACGGCGAGGTCACCGTCGGCGACCTGCGCCTCCGGGTCGGCCGTCCCGCCGGTGTGGTCGCTGGAGAGCCACATCATGTTGAAGTTGGTGGGACCGTTCTGCTCGAAATCCTGCTTCCAGATCTCGTACCGGTAGATGTCCGGGATCGAGGTGTCGAACGGCGGGGAAAGGTGGTCGGCGATGGCGTTCAGCGACGGGATCACCGAGCCGTAGTTGCCCTTGAGCTCGGGGCTGGTCAGCTGGGCCGGGTCACCGCCGGCCTCGACGCTCTTGTACGCGCAGTAGTACTGCTGCCACGTGCCGGACGGCTTGCCTTCGGTGTACTCGAACTCGCCGTAGTTGCGCGCGGTGTTGTTCGCATCCTCCACCGCCGTCCACAGGAAGCCGGAGCGCTGGTGGCCCAGCACGTCCTCCTCGGTGTCGTAGCTGCGCTGGTACTCACCCGCGGAGGACTCCGTGTACTCGGGGTTGTCGCCCTGCATCAGCCAGTTGTGGCCCTCGGCGGAGTTCGTGCCGACGTCATAGAGGTTGTCGTAGAGGCCGAACTGCTTGGCCAGCGCGTGCTGGTTCGGCGTGACCTTCGCGCCGAACTGCGCCAGCGAGGGGTCGCCGTCGCCCTCGCTCATGTCGCCGTACACCTGATCGTAGGTGCGGTTCTCCTTGACCAGCAGGAAGACGTGCTTGATCGTCGAGGGGTCACCGACGCGCGTCGGCACCGCCACCGGCGCGGCCTTCCTGCCCTTGGCCTGCCGGACGTCATTCCTGCCCCAGCCGTTCTGGGCGAAGACCGCGTCCGTGTAGACCCGGGAGATGTCCTTGTCGCGCGGAAGCGTGAAGCGGGTCAGCGACGCGGTGGTGCTGTGCGTGCCGTGGCCCACCGCGACCGTGGTGCCCGGCCCCTTGTTGAACGAGAGGTTGGGACCGCGCGCGTCGATGCCGCGGGTGTTGGTGACGACGATCTGGCGGCCGGCGGTCGCCACGGTCGCCGGGTAGTAATCGGTCGGCAGCAGGCCGATGTAGTTCACGGGCTCCTGCGGCTTGCCGTTGTACTGGTAGACGGCGACGGCGTTCGCACGGCCGAGCGTGACCAGCAGGTGATTCTTCGCCGCCATCGCGATGCTCGTGGGCGCGTAGCCGGTGTCCGACGACGGCCACGGATCGGTCGCGATCGTCTGGACGACCTTGTCGTTCTTCGGGTTGATGACCGAGATGGTGTCGCTGTTCGTGTTGGCGACGAACAGCGCGTCCGCAAGGTGCTTCTTGCCCTTCTGCTCCCGTGCCGCGGCAGCGCCCGGCTGGACGAACATCGCGGTCGGGTGCAGCCCGACGGCGATCGAGCCGACCGGGACCGACGCCCGCGAGGTGTCGATGACGCTGACCGATCCGGTCGTGGACGTGCCGTAGTAGCCGTTGGCGGGCACCGCGGAGCCGTAGGAGTCCATGGTCGTCTCGCCGGGCCGGGCCTGACGGCCGCCCTCGTTGGTCACGTAGAGCTTGTCGCCCACGAACGCGAGCTCACGCGGGGCGATGCCGACGTTCCACGTCTGCTTGATGGCGCCGCTGTTGGGGTCCATCGCGACGACGGTGTTCTGCCCGTTGATCGCGGCGTACACCGTGAAGCCGTCGGGCGAGTACTTGATCTGGCCCACCAGGGCGGAGTGGCCGTTGACCTTCGGGATCGCGAACGTGGCAGGCGTGCCGAGCGTGCCGTCGGCATTGACCGGGAACCTGCTCACGGCGTCCTGCTCCGGGACCCAGAGGTACCGGCTGTCCGGCGAGTACGTCGGACCTTCCTGACCGACGGTTCCGTCGGAGAACTTCTGGTTGACGCCGGCTGCGGTGCCGACGGACCAGATCTCCTTGTAGCTCGACATGTCGAAGATCTGCAGGGCCACCTTCTTGTCGGTGCTCGTGGCCGCGAGGTAGTGCCCGTTCGGGCTGACTGTCGACCCCATGAACTTGCCGGTCTGGGTGACCAGGCGGTCACCGAGCGGCTTGATGATCTGGTCGTCGGAGACCTGGATCCCGTTGGGGTACTCGGTGCCGACCTGGTTGTGGCCGAACACCTCCGTCGTGGCATAGGTCACGCCCGCGCCCGCGAGGAGCACCGCGATCGCGCCGGCCGCGATCATGGCGCGCGCCCCGCCGAAGGCCCTCGAAACACGTCGACGCCGGCGCGTGACCTGCACGCCCGCCGCGCCTTCGCCGTTCGCACGTCCGGAATCACTCACGCTCGAACCCCTTTGCGCGACACCAAAACACCCGCCGGCGAATCCTCGGGGTTGCCTCGGAACAGGTGGTAGCCCATTTGTAAACGAGCGCACGATTGGGCGGCTCTGACGGCGCAAATTGTCAGCCGTCGAACGGCCAACGTCGCCGAGAGTCGAAGCGCGCGACCTCCTCCCCGACCATTGGCGTCGTGGTCCAACCGACGCTGCTTGCGCTGTCTGAGCGGCTCGGACAGGCTCGCCCTCGCTAAGGTTTCGGATCGTGGTCGAGTCACCTCTGGCGCTGCGCAGCTCCGGCGCGGGCATCGTGGTCGACGAGCTGCGGGAAGTCGTCGTCTCCCGGACCGTCACGTGGCAGACCAAGGTCTGACCCGCCGCACCGCCCCGACTTCACCGCCCCCTCAAGACCACACAGAGACCGCGAGCGAAGCCGGGACCACCGGTAGCGGCTGCGAAGCGATGCGCTTCGGTCTGTTCGGCGGTGCCCAGGCGCCACGCACCACCGACGGCGACCCGGGCCGCGGCTTTTGGGAGTTCATCGAGACCAGCGTCGAAGCCGAACGCCTCGGCTTCTATTCGACGTTCCTGGTCGAGCACCACTTCTCGGGCTCCGGGCAGGTGTCTGCCCCCCTGGATCTCCTGAGCTGGGTGGCCGCACGCACGAGGTCGATTCGGGTGGGGACAGCGGTGCTGGTGCTGCCCTGGCATGACCCGGTGCTGCTGGCCGAGCGCGCAGCGACCCTCGATCTTCTCTCCGGCGGGCGTCTTGACTTCGGCGTGGGCAAGGGCTACCGGCATTCGGAGTTCGCCGGCTTCTGCGTGGGGCCGCAGGAGGCAGAGGCGCGCTTTGACGAGTCTCTGGCGGTGATCCTGCAGGCGTGGAGCTCTGATGAGCCCTTCTCCCACGAGGGTCGGTTCTGGCGCTATCAGGAGATCGTGGTGGAGCCGCCCACCGCTCAGAAGCCGCATCCGCCCGTGTGGATCGCCGCCGGCAACCCCAAGTCGGTGCGCAATGTCGCCGCGCTCGGCGCCAATCTGTTGCTCGACCAGTTCGCCTCCGCCGAGGCGATCGGCGAGCGCATCGCCCTGTTCAAGGCTGAGCGTGAGACTCGCGACCGTGCCTTTGATCCGATGGACGTGGCGGTCGCGCGCAATCTCTACGTGGCACGCGACGCCGACGACGCGAGCGCGGCGCTCGCTCAGCAGGCACGCCTCCACGACCGCATGATCGAGCGCTCGCGCGGCCCCGACGGGTCCAAGCGCTCACACATCATGGCCTACGCCAACAGGGCCGGCGCGACCGAGGCCCATGCGCTCTTCGGCCCGCCCCCGGAGATCATCGCGGGACTGCAAGCGCTGCAGGCAGTCGGCGTCAGATATGTGCTGATCAGCGGCGGCGAAGCCAGGCAGAGCATGCAGCGTTTCGCCGCCGAGGTGATGCCAGCGTTCCCAACGTGACGCGAAGCCCCGGCTCCTCACCGAACAGGACTACACCAGCGCCGAACGCGACACGATGTCGGCGGCCTGTGCGAGCCCGAAGTCCCGCAGCGCTTCGATGTCGGCCGGCGCGACGGGCGCCCGTGGTGACGCGGCGAGCTGCGCGCTGAATTGCTCGGCGGCGTCCGGCAATGCACCCGGGCCGTCCAGCCGGTAGCGCGGTGGCAGCAGCGGCCCGAACAGGAGGGCCTCGGTGAGCTCGGGGCGGCTGAGCAGGTCGGGCGCGACGCCGAGCTCGTCGGCTAGCGTCGTCGCGAGTGCGTTGTGTGGGTCGAGCGCCGGCCGGGGCTCGGCGATCGCGGCGCGCATGCGTGCCTGGTCAGGAGGCGAGACGTCGCCTGCCCACGTGGCGACGATCCAGCGCGCCTGCAGCTCGAGCAGCGGGAGGTAGGGGCCTTGGGCGAGGAACTGGCCGATGACGCCGAAGCCGGGCAGGTCCGGGTGCAGCGTGCGCTGGTAGAGGGCGAGGTCTGGGCCGAGCACGGCCCACACGTCGCCGTTGAGATACGGGATGTCGACGTCGTAGCCGGTAGCGCAGACGATCGCATCGACGGTCTCGATCGAGCCGTCGATGAAGGTGACGGCGCGGCCGTCGATCGCGGCGATCGCGGGACGGCAGACGATGCCGCCGTCCGCGACCTGCGCGAGGTAGTCCTGACACAGAGAGAGTCCTGCCGTGAGGATGTCGCCGTGCGGCTCGGGCGCTCCGAACGCGGCCGGGTTGCCCGCGACGCGCAAGACCCGGTCGCGAAACGCCCGGCTCAACGCCTCGCGCGAGAGCAGGCGCCGCTCCAGCGCCCCGAACGCCGTGTACCACTGCCAGTCCGACGACACGCCGTCGACGACCTTCTGGATCACGTAGCGGGGCTTGCGGAAGGCCGAGACCACGGCTGTGACGGGCGCGAGATCGGATGCGATCTCGAGACCGCTGATCCCGTTGCCGTAGACGAGCGTGCGGCGATCGCGGTATGGCCCGGCGCCTGGATAGTCGAAGGCGTGGATGACGTCGCCGTCGAACGCGTCAACCCCGGGCGGCAGGCGCGGCCTGCGGAAGCGGCCCGACGCCACGATCACGGCGTCGAAACGCTCACCGTCGACCGTCCAGGCGGGAGAGACCCGGCTGACGGGCGTGCGCAGCCGGATCCGGTCGGTGACGCCGAAGTGCTGCGCGTAGGCGCGCAAATAGGCGTGGATCTGCTCGGCGGCGGGGTGAAGCGGATAGTGATCAGGGGCGGCGAAGTCCGAGAAGGCGGTCATCGCGCGGCTCGTGTTCGTGTGCATCCCCGGCCACACTCCGCTGTAGGCGGCAGTCGTGTGCCACTGTCCGCCGAGGTCATCGCTGGCCTCGAAGACCGCCACGTCAAAGCCCGCCTCGAGCGCATGCTTGGCGGCCACGAGACCGCTCGGGCCGGCGCCGACGATCGCCACACGTGCACCGGATCGCACCCGCACGCAGCGACGCTATCCGATCGGGCGACGCTCATCGCTTCGTCGCTCGCCGGCGGAGGGCAACCGGCGTATCGTCGGCGCCATGAACACGCTCGCCCCCGATGCCGCCGCCGTGCTGGTCCGCGAGGACGAGCCGGCGGTGCACATCACCCTCAACCGACCGGACAAGCGCAACGCACTGAGCCTCGAGCTCATGCGGGACCTGATCGACTCGCTGCGGCGCGTGAGCGCCAGGCCGGGCGTGCGAGTCATCGTGTTGGAGGCCGCCGGTCCGGCGTTCTCGGCCGGCCACGACCTGAGCGAGATGATCGGCCGCGACGTTCCCTTCTTCCAGCACCTCTTCGACGTGTGCACCGAGCTGATGGAGACGATCCATAGCCTCCCGCAGCCGGTCATCGCGAAGGTGCAGGGCATGGCCACGGCCGCGGGCTGCCAGCTCGTGGCCGCCTGCGATCTCGCCGTTGCCGCCGAAAGCGCGCGCTTCGCCACCCCCGGCGTCAAGATCGGGCTGTTCTGCTCGACGCCGATGGTCCCGCTCTCGCGCGCGATCGGCCGCAAGCGCGCGCTCGACATGCTGCTCACCGGCCGGCCGATCGATGCCGCCACCGCGCTGGACTGGGGCCTCGTCAACCGCGTCGTGCCAGCCGAACAGCTGGAAGACGAAGTCACCATCATCGTCGACGCCATTGCGCGCTCGAGCCCGCTCACGGTCGGGATCGGCAAAGAGGCCTTCTATGCCCAGATCGAGCTCGACGAGCACCGCGCCTACGACCTCACCAAGGCCGTCATGGCAATGAACGCGCGCGCAGAAGACGCCCAGGAAGGCATGAGCGCCTTTCTCGAGAAGCGCCCGCCGGCATGGCGCGGACGCTAGTCCGCGCAGCTAGGGACGCCAGAACGAGAGGCTCAAGCGCCTGGCCGGCGAGCTGACGTGGTGGTCGGGCAGCGTGACGACGTCCGGGTCGAAGAGGACGCCAAAGCCCGCCGCGTCGGGCGTGGTGGCCCAGTTGGCGCCGATCGAGCCGGGGACGAACGGATCCTCGGAGCCGTCGGGCCGGCGCACGGTCACGCCGATGTAGGGCGCCGCGACGAGCAGGTTGCCTCCGGCGTCGTTGGCCAGCGGCATCGACGCCGTACCGGCGCTCGTAATCGACGTCTCGTGGCCGTTGCCGTCGAGCGTGATCTGCAGGAGGTCGAACGTGGACCACAGCATGACGAGGCTGCCCGTCCCGACCGGCGAGAACGCGGTCGAGCCGAAGTTCACCAGCGGCTGCCCATCGGAACCGGTGAGGATCACCGGCGAGCCCAACGCGCCGTCCTGCAGTGCCGTGGCGTGCAGGACACCCGGCGGCGTCCCGGCCGCCGGGTCGCTCGTGCACCTGGTCGGGACCCAGCTCGCGACACCCCGGCCGGAGCGGGCGACCGCGAGGCTCAGGGCCGCCGTGCCGGCGGTCAGGTGCGCGAGCCGAAGCTCGTGCCCGTGCGGGCTGGTGATGCCGACCACGCCATCGCAGGTTGTCCACACGTACGCGCGCCCGCGCCGGTCGAAGGCTGCGCCGTTGCGGCTCTGGGGCGACTCGCCCGGCATCAGGCCGGGAGCCGGGCGGCGCCGGAACTGCACGTGCGAGAAGCGGTGCCCCGGGCTGCGCCAGGCGATGCCGGTACGACCTTCGCCGGTCGGGCTGTCGACGGTCCAGACGAGCAGCACGCGCCGATCGGGCGCCACGGCAAGTGTGGCCGCCACGGCGTAGCGACGCGCGATCACCTGCGGCCGCGACCAGCTGCCGGTGGTGGAGGAGCCGACGGCGTACAGACGGCCCCTCAGAGCCCAGGCCACCGTGGCGGCGCCGCGATTGTCGAGCACGACGGCCCCGTCAACCGCGTCAGGCGGCGCCGGCAGCGTGTCGGTTCTGCGCGTCCCGTTCGCGCGCAACAGCGTCGCCCGCGCCCGCGCCGGCTTGCGGCTCCTCCACAGTACGAGCGCGTCGCCGCGAGCGTTGATCGCCAGCTGCGAGCCGGTGTCGCGCGCGCGAACCGCCGGGAAGGTCACGGGCTGCGACCAACCGGCGTGCGCAGTCGCGGGCACAAGCAGCGCGGCCGCCACGAAAAGTGACGCTACGCGGGACATGCACCGACCCTAGAGCGGCGCCACGGCCCCGGCATCCGGGACACGCGGCTGTCTCTGCTGTGGGAAAACCCTGATGCTCCGATCGTCGCGGCGACCGATGAGTACGATCGGCTCATGTCCCACGCAGCGGCGCTCGTCGATGAGATCGCAACGAGCTCGACACCTGGCCCAGCGTGCACATCGAGCGGCGCGCCGACGGCGCGGCCGTCATCCGCTATGAGCGTCTCGAGCTCGGCGACGCCGAGCGTGCCGATCCCACACCCGACTTCGACGTGGTGCGCCACGACCTCGAGGGGCCTGCCGACCGGTCCGGCGGCTAGGGTGATTCGGTTTGGCGTTCTTCTAGGCGTAGGGCGGCGGCCTCGGCTGTTGCGGAGCGGCGTGGGGGCTCCTCGCGCTGGCGCCCGGCGTGTGGGACGTTGGTGTGGACGGCGCCGAGTTGTCGCAGGATGGCCAGCTCGGTGGGGCTGTGCCATTCCTCGGTCACGCGCCCGTGGGCCAGGCGCAGCAGGGTGAGGCCCTCGACGTCGAACGCTAGGCCGGTGGGGGCGACGCCGAGGTAGGGGGCGCGGTGGGTGCCTTGCAGGCGGTAGCGCAGAGCGGCGCGGTCGCCCTCGACGACGAGGTCCTTGACGGTTAGGCGGGCGTCGGGGAAGGCGTGCCAGAGTGCCTGGTGAAACGCGCGCAGGCCGTCGAGGCCCTGCAGGGCGCCGGGGTAGCCGTGCAGGGTCACGTCGGGGTGATAGGCGTCGAAGAACGCGTCGCGGTTTTCGCTCTGGTTGAAGCGGGCGAAGGCGTTGGTCGCCAGCGCGCGGATGTCGTCGTCGCCCATGCGCGCTACATGTCCTGCCCGCCGTTGACGGCCCACACCTGCCCGGTGATGTAGCCCGCGGCGTCGGCGGCCAGGAAGTGCACGACGCGCGCGACCTCGTCGGGGTGGCCCAGGCGGCCCAGGGGGACCTGTCCGCGGATGCGGTCGAGCACCTTCTCGGGCACCGTGTCGAGCATCTCGGTCTCGATGAACCCCGGCGCGACGGTGTTGACGGTCAGCCCGACGACGTTGTCGTCGAGTTTGCCGGCCTTCTTGAGCGCGAACGCGGCCTCGCGGGCCAGCGAGGTGGTCAGCCCGAACAGGCCGGACTTCGAGGCGGCGTAGTTCGTCTGGCCGATGTTGCCGGTCTGGCCGATGATCGAGGAGATGTTGATGATCCGTCCGGTGCCGCGCTCGATCATGTGCTCCAGTGCCGCGCGCGACATGAAGAAGGCGCCCGACAGGTTGACGGCCAGGACCTTGTACCAGTCCTCGTCGGTCATCTTGGAGATCGTGTGGTCTGCGGTGATGCCGGCGTTGTTGACCAGGATGTCCAGGCGCCCGTGATGGTCGATGACCTCCTGCACGGTGCGCCGGCAGTCATCGGCCGAGCCGACGTTGCCCTGGTGGATGGAGACCGCGATCTCGTTCTTGGAGAGCTCGGCCTGGAAGGCCTCGGCGCGCTCGCGGTCGCGGCCGTAGCCGGCGGCGACCGCGGCGCCCTGGGCGGCCAGGCTGTGGCAGATCGCGGCGCCGATGCCGCGCGTGCCGCCCGTGACCATGGCCACGCGGCCCTTGAGCTTCTCGCCGACGGTCGCGAACGTCTGGGCTTCGATGTGGGTGCTGGACATCTGGTTTCTCTCCTCTTGGCTAGGCGTCCGAGCGCTGCGCGAGCCACTCGGCGATGTGGGGCCAGACCTCCTTGCGGGCCTTCGAGCCGGCCATCAGGCCGATGTGCCCGCCGGGGCGATCGAGATGGGTGACGTCGGCGCTTGAGACCTGATCGAGCACCGGCAGCGTGCCCTCGCGCGGAGCGATGTGATCGGCGCCGGCCGTGACCACCAGCAGGTTCTGCTGCACCGCCGACATGCTCGCGCGCCGCTCGCGCAGGCGCATGCGCCCACAGACCAAACGGTTCTCCTTATACATCCAGGTGATCCACTCGCGATAGGCGCGCCCCGGAAACGGCGGGTTGTCCGCCACCCACTTGGCCATCGACTGGTAGGCCTCGCGCCGCGCCTCGCCATCGAGAACCTGCTGCCACAGCCGCCGGTAGGTCGTCCAGTAGTTGGTCACCGGCTTCATCAGCTTGTTGGCCCAATCGACGCTCCGCCCCGGCACCACGCCATAGACCTCCGCGACGCGATCGACGTCAAAGGAATCGCGCGCCACCCAGGACGCATACAGCGACCCGGTCGTATCGATCGGCGTGGTCAACAGCACGAGATTACGCACACTGGTCGCAGGCTCCAGCGCACAGTGCAGCAACGACAAGGTCCCGCCGATACACCACCCCAGCAGCGTCGCCTCCCCCTGCCCGGACGCACGACCGACCTCACGCAGCGCCGACGGGATCTCGTCGCACACATAATGCTCAAGGCCGAGATCGCCGTCAGCCTCATCGGGCACCCCCCAATCCAGCAGAAACACGTCATAACCCTCGTCCAGCAAGAACTCCACAAACGAATTGCCCGGACGCAGATCGAAAATGTCCGGGCGATTGATCAGCGCGAAAACAAGCAGCACCGGAACCGCATACGTGCGCTCGGTCGAGCGGTAGCGATACAACGTCGTCGCGCGATGCGTCCACACCACATCCTTCGCCGTCACCGCGATCCGAGCATCGCGCTCGGTCAACACGATGTTGGCGAACTCCAGCGCCGCCACCGGCGAGCGGACCATGCGCTCCAGCGCGTTCATGGCGAGGGGGTGCGCCGACGGCCCGACGCCGGCTTGGCCCGGGCCGCCGCCCCGGCGGCCGCGGGCTGGGCGCCGTTCTCGCTCGAGCGCTCGACGTGCTCGCGCAGGCGCTCGACCTCCTGCAACACGAGCTCGAGCTTGTCCTCGGTGCGGCCGAGCTGTCGCGCCAGGCGCGTGATGTCGCGCCGCCCGGCCAGCCGCAGGTTGCTCCACACGAGATCCAAAGCGTCGAAGCTCATCCGCGTGAGCGCCACGACGTTCTCCGTCGCCATCGCCAGCAACTCGCCGAACGACTCGCGCGAGACCACACGCTCGGCGGCCTTCGCCACGCGCGATTCGGCCTCCTCGTAAAGGCGGCGAGTCTCCTGCTCGGGAGTCGGACGGTCTTCAGCCATCGACTTAGCCTATGCCCGATGCACCATAGGATGAACCCGCAATGGCCGACGCAGCACCAGCAGAGCGCCTGGGCGAGATCATCCGCCGCCAGCGCGAGCTGAGCGAACTGTCGATGCGGCAGTTCGCAACCCTCGCCGGCATCTCCAACCCATACCTGTCGCAGATCGAGCGCGGGCTGCGCGACCCCTCCGAGCGCGTGCTCGACGCGATCGCCGCCGCCCTGGACGTCTCGGCCGCCACGCTCTACGAGCAGGCCGGCATGACCCCCGGCGAGGAGCCCGAGACGAGCGCGGTCGAACAGGCCATCCGCGAGGACCCGCGCCTGACCGGCCGCCAGCGCCAAGCGCTGCTCGAGGTCTACCGCGCCTTCGTCGCGCACGCGCGCCCCGCTCCGCGCTCGCGCCAACGCGAGCGCTGAGGCGCGGCTAAGGCGCCGGGATGGCGCGCGCTCGCGCGGTGCGCGCGCGGGCGCGCCTGCGCGCCGCGGCGACGTCTGCGCGCGGGCGCGACTGCTCGAGCACGGACGCCATGACGACCGGCCAATGGTCGCGCAGCGCCTCGGTGCCCATGAACAGCCCGAGATGGCCGCCCGACGCGGTGCGTCGCGTGATGCGCTTGGCGGGCGTCGAGACCGCGCCCTCCAGCGCGAAGACCTGCTCGGGCGGCGTGATGTGATCGGTGGCCCCGGCCAGGAGGTTCACGGGGCAGTCGATACGGCCCAGGTCGACCGCTTCGTCGCCGATGCGCAGCGTTCCGCCGATGAGCTCGTTGTCGCGGAAGAGATGTTCCACGAGCCAGAGATAGAAGGGCCCGGCGACGTCCTGGGTGTGCTTGAACCAATCCTCGAAGGCGCGGTAGCGCTCGACATGGCGGGCATCACGGACGTTGGCCAGCAGTTGCAGCTGCTTGCCGACCTCGTTCTCCGGCTTGATGGCGATGAAGCCGCCGACCAGGAACTCGCCCTTCAGCACGCCGTTGCCGTGATTGACCAGCGCGCGGAAGAAGGACAGGTCGTCGTCGCTCAGCACCTGCACGCTCTCGTGGATCAACGCGTCGCCCGCGTGGAAATCGATGGGCGCGCCGGCGATGGTGAGTGTGTTGACGCGCTCCGGGTGCAGCGCCGCATAGATGGCGGCCAGCCAGCCGCCCTGGCAGTCGCCCACCAGGTTGACGTGACCACCGCCGCCAGCCTCCTGCACGGCGGCGTCGACCTCGGCCAGGTAGTCGGTGATCGTCGCGTCCTTCGTGTCCTGCGTGACGCCGATCCAGTCCAGCGCGTAGAGGCGCTCGAGCCCGGCCGCGAGGATCGTCTGCATCTGGCTCTGCCCGGTGCTGTAGTCGACGATGCAGGAGTCGTGGCCCGCCTGCGGCGGCAGGACGAGCGTGGGCACGACGTCGCCCGGGCTCGCGGGCGTGAAGTCGCGTACGCGCGTGAGCGGGCTGCTGCGCACGATGCGATGGCGCGAGGCCCACTGCGGCGGGCGCCGGTCGGCCATCAGCTGCCACCAGCGCATGCTGTCGAGCGCGACGTCGGCGGGTGTGCGTCCCTCGCTGAACGCCGCGCTCCAGTAGTCGGCCATCCCGCCGACCGCGGCGCTCCACGTCTCGACCGCGGCGTCGATCGTCCGGTTCGTGGCCGGGGCAGCGCCGCACATCGCGGCGATGGGAAGACCAGCAGTCCCGTGCATAGGTATGAATGTACCCATGACCTCGGAAGGTGAGTGCAGCGTCATCGTCACCCCCACACGGGTACGGATCTACCTATGACCCCTGAAGATGCACCCAGCGTCATCGTCACCGGCGCGGCAAGCGGCATCGGGCGCGCGATCGCCGAGCGCCTCGTCGATGACGGCTTGCACGTCCTGGCCGTCGACCTCGAGCCCACCGGCGACACGCCTGGCGTGCCGTTTGCGGCGGACCTCACGACCCGCGACGGCAACCGCGGCGCCGTCGATGCGGCGCTCGAGCGCTTCGGGCGTCTCGACGCCATCGTCCCCAACGCCGGCTTTCAACACGTCGCCCCGGTGGCCGAGTTCCCCGAGGATCGCTGGGATGCGTTGCTGGCCATTCTGCTCACGAGCCCGTTCCTGCTGGCCAAGTACGCATGGCCGGCGTTGGAGCGCAGCGGCGACGGCCGCATCGTCGTCGTCGCCTCCGTGCACGGACTCGTGGCCTCGCCGTTCAAGGCCGGCTACGTGGCGGCCAAGCACGGCGTCATGGGCTTGGTGAAGACGCTGGCGCTCGAGGGCGCCGACAAGGCGATAACGGCGACGGCCCTCTGCCCGGGCTTCGTCCGCACGCCGCTGGTCGAGAAGCAGATCGGCGACCAGGCGCGCGCGCACGGACTACCGGAGGAACGCGTCCTCGAGGACGTGATCCTCCAGCCGCACGCCATCAAGCGCCTGATCGAGCCCACCGAGGTGGCCGGCGTGGTGTCGTTCCTTCTGGGGCCCGACGGGCGCGCCTTCAGCGGCGCGCCCGTGACCATGGACCTCGGCTGGACGGCGCGCTGAGCGCGCCATCGCGCTTACTTCTTCAGCAGCTCACGGCCCGTGTTCACGTAGAGCTTCGTCAGTTCGCGGGTGAAGCGCGCCTGGGCGTCGACGACGTTCGCGATCCACTCGACGTCGGTCGGCTTGGCGGCGTTCTCCTGGTAGTCGGCGATCGACTCGAGCGTCTTCTCGTACGCATCGAGGTAGGCGCCACCGGCCTGCTTGCTGGCCGCAACGATCCGCTCGTTGAGGTCGCGGATGCGTTCGGTGGTGGCCTCGGTCTGGTTCTTGGTGGTAGCAGTAGCCATGGTTGATCTCCTCGTTGGTAATAGCTCCTTGCCGCTTGCAGTTTAGCAAGTTTCCCAGCTAGCAGCAAGCGCCCCACGAGCCCTGCAACGTGCGCGACCCGACTGTCTACTGCTCGGGCGCCGGTCCCTTCGCGGGCGTCGCGCCGCGCTCGCGCAGCCAGCTGACGAGCTGGCCACGACGCGTGTCCGTGCTGCCGGCGACATCGAGCGGCGCCTGATCGCTGTAGCCCGGTATCGCGTTGATATCCGCACCGCGCGCCAGCAGCAGCTCGGTCATCCGCAGCTGGCCGCCGTGGCAGGCCTGCCAGAACGCCTCGTCGAGCTCCTGCTGGGTCGGCGGCGGGTCGGCGGCGAGGAACTCCACCACGGAGTCGGTCATGCCCAGCGCGGCCGCCTGCCACAGCGCATCGACGCGGGCGCCCCGGTCGACCAGCAGCCGTGCCACGTGCCAGCAGCCGTAGCCGACCGCGTTGCCGAGCGGGCCTCCACCGGCGATCGAGGCACCGGGCGCCTCGATGTCGGCCCCTCCGTCGATGAGCGCCGTCGCGACCTCGACGTCGTCGCTGCTCGCCGCCCAGTGCAGCGGCGTCTCTGACGGGCCGTCGGCGCTCGGTGCGCTGGGGTCGGCGCCGGCCTCGATCAGCAGCCGCACGACCGCCGGGCCATTGGGGAAGTACCCGGGCCAGTCGGTGGCAAGGTGCAGCGGCGTGCGCCAGCCGCCGCGGCGCCCCGCGATCCGCGCCTTGGCCAACTCCGGCTGCTCATCGAGCAGGCGCGCGAGCTCGCCCAGCGCGCCGGACTGGACGGCGCCCGTCAGCCGGACCGCGGCCGGATCGGTCGGGGCGAGGGTCATCGCGTTCGAGGCCGCAACTGTAGTGATCTGCGAGGTCCTCCCTGGCAGCGGGACCGCGGCGCGAAGCAGCTAGCGGGCCGCGGTGGGTACCGCGGTCCGGTTGGCCGGCACGATCTGGGGCTGGAAGGAGAACACCTCGCGGCTGCGCGGGTCGACGTCGACGCGTAGCCAATGCACGTCGTTGTCGCCGTTCTCCTGATGGTCGCCGAAGGTCTCCACGCGGGTGAAGTTCTCCAGGCGCCGGCCCTGGGCGTCGAGGAATGGCTTGTCGATGCGGAAGTAGTGCGAGTCGCCGTGCACCACCGCCACCGGGCGGCTGAACGCGACGGTCTCATCGCGCAGCGCGCTGAGCAGGTCGTGATAGCCATCGGGATCGGTCCCGGCCTGCACGAGCGTCTTGGGATCGCGGACGGGAGCGCGGGTGCCGTCGGTCACATCCCACCCCGGGTCGGCCTGCCAGATGATCATCACGGCCGCCGAGCGGCGGGCGCGCGCCTCGGCGAACGTCGCGTGCAGCCAGGCGATGTCGGCGGTGTTGCGCGCCGCGTACTCGGCCGGGTCGGGCGCGGTGTCGCAGAGGTTGTTGCAGGAGCCCTGCACGTTGAGCGTGGCGTAGCTGACACGGCCGAGGGTCCAGCGGCGGTTCTCGACGTACGGCGCGCCCTGGACCTCCTGGCGCAGCTTGTGGCGGCCGAGCGTGAAGGGCGTCGAGAAGAGGACCTTCCGCTCGAAGTCCAGGCGCTCGGCCGAGTCGACGCCGGGGTTGCGGTCGCAGTCGGTCCAGTCGTTGTCGCCGGGCGTGAAGACCGCCGGCGCGTCGAGCGAGTTGAACGTCGCCTTGGCGTCGGTGTAGAGGCTGTCGGGGCACGGGCCGCCGCCCGCCTTGAGGTCGCCGTCGTGGGCGCTGAAGGCCAGCCGCTGGCGATTGATGTCGGCGACGAGGTTCGGGACGCCGACCGTCTTCTGCTCGTCGTTGTAGGGCAGGTCGCCCCACAACCCGATGGCGTACGCACCGCCGTGGCCGTCGTCGCGAGCAGGAGCGTCGTTATGGGCGACGGCGAGGGCGGCCGTCGCGGCGGCGGCGGTGAGCGCCGCCAGGAGCGGGATGAGAAATCTGCGCATGATGGGCGCCACCCTGCCGCCCGCTGGTCGCCGCGATGTTGTCGTGCCGTGACCGACGCGTCACAGCGCGCCACCGACGAGCCCGTGCGCGATCATCTGCGCCCATGATCCTTCTCTGCTACGACGGCTCAGCCGACGCGAAGGCCGCGATCGATCGCGCCGGCGTGCTGCTGAAGAGCTCGCCCGCGGTGGTGCTCTCGGTGTGGGAGCCGTTCATCGACGTCATCGCGCGCGCGGGGCTGGGGATGGCCTATGGCGCAGCGAATTTCGACGGCGACGAGGTCGACGCGGCGAGCGAGCGGCGGGCGACCGCCCTGGCCGAGGAGGGCGCGGCCCGCGCGCGCGAGCTGGGCCTCGATGCCCAGCCGCGGACGGCGGTGCGCAACGGCAGCGTCGCGAGCGCCATTCTCGACGTCGCCGACGAGCTCGACGCCGAGGCGATCGTGCTCGGCAGCCGCGGGCTGACCGGGGTGAAGTCGCTGCTGCTCGGGAGCGTCTCGCACGCGCTGCTGCAGCACGCCGACCGGCCGGTGATCGTGGTGCCCTCACCCGCGGTGACCGAGGCGCGGGCGCAGCAGCGTCGCGACCGCCACGCCTAGCGCTCGACCGCCGACGGGCGGCGATCAGGCGGGCGGCGGGTGACGCTCGGGTGCGACGAGCACCGGGCGGTGCGCGTGGTGGAGCACGGCGCTCGACACGCTGCCGAGCACGAGGCCACGGACGCCGCTCAGGCCGCGGGTCCCGCAGACGATGAGGCTCGCGTCCAGCTCGTCGGCGACCTCCACGATCGCGGCCCAGGTCGTCCGCCCGGCCATGACCAGGCGTGGTTGCGCGTCCCAGCCGTGTTCGCGCGCCAGGCGCGCGCCCTCCTCGGCGGCGGCCCGGGCGGCCGCCTCCTCCTGCCCGTCGAGCTCGACCTCGTTGTCGATCGGCCCGGTGACCGCGAAGGCCTGGCTCGCCATGCGCAGCGCGACCGTCTCCCAGACCGTCAGCACGACGGCGGGGCCGGGCCGCAGCCGGCGCGCGGCTGCCCCGAGGGCCGCTCGCGAGCCGTCGGAGCCATCGAAGCAGAACAGCGTCGGCCCACCCCACTCGGTCATCGTTTGATCGTAGTCGAGCGCGAGTCTGCGCTCAGTGGTGGAAGTGAGCGCCCGCGACGATCTCGACGGCGATGATGGCGGCGACGACCCAGTCGACCACCAGGCAGAACGGCGGCCACCAGCGGGTGTTCGCGACGAACTGCCGGCGGTGCTGCCAGAGGTCCTTCAGTCCGTGGCCCGCGAGACCCACGACAAGAAGCCACGGCGAGCCGGTGACGCCCGCGGCCGCCACCACCACGAAGATCGTGGCGACACCGCTCTCGATTGCGACGACCGCCGGGCGGCCATCGGCGACCGCGAAGCCGATGTAGATCGAGGCGATGAGGGCCAGGCCGAGCGCATAGACCACCGCGGTGTCGAGCCACCAGAAGGCGAGCGGCGACGCCGCCTGCGCCGCCCCGAACACGAAGCCCCACACGACCGGCGCACGCAGCGCACGCCCGACGGGCGCCCGGGGCTCTGCGGCCGTCTGCACAGGCTCAGGGCCTCGGTCTCACGAGAGCCCCGCGGCCGGCTTGGGCGCAACTTCGACGCCGGCGTCCGTCGGCTCGCTACCGCCCATGTCCAGGCGGAAGGGCGGGTAGGCGTCGGTCATGAGCGTCGCGTAGGCAGCGACGCGGTACACCCAGCGGTTCATCCCCATGACGAAGTCGAAGATGCTCCGCGGGTAGCGGCCGGTGAACAGCAGGACGATGCCCGCAATGCAGACCAGCAGCCCGATGAGGCCGCCCCCGGAGCTCCATCCCGCGTGGTGGTTGGCCGCGTTGAGGCCGGCCACCGCGCCGCCGGCGAACACGGCGACGATGAGGTACTGCGGCAACGCGAGCAGCCACCACTTCACCAGGACCAGGCCCCGCGACAGCGCCTGCGGGTACTCGACCTCGAGCCGCGCCGGGTAGTCCGGGACCTCGGCCAGCGTGAACGGCGGGTAGTGGTCGGTCCCCAGCGCGCTGTAGGAATAGAAGCCCACGCGCCAGGACCACCGCAGCACGCCGACGTTGAAGCCGAAGATCGCGCGCGGGTAGCGGCCGGTGAACAGGATCGCGAAGAACGCGACGACCGTCAGGGCGACGAACGCGATCCAGAGGAACGCAAGCACGATGAAGTGCGGGATCAACAGGATCCACTTGACGAGCCACAACCAGCGGCTCAGGCCCTCATCGAGCTCCCCTTCGACCCGCAGCGGATACACGGATGGTGCGGCGTGCTCGTTCATGGCACGCACTCCTCTCAAACCAGCATGTGGGCGCCGGCGGCGCCGTCTTCACGGTCTCCCGAGGGTCCCCCGCGCCGGTGCTACGAGCGCGAGCGGCGATCGAGGCGGGGCCGAAACAACCCCGTCGCCGGGATCCAGAAGTGCCACGCACTGATCTGCTTCCAGGACGCACCCTACCCCGTTCTGAACCGCCAAGATGACCGAGATGTCCGAGCGGACCGGAGTCCGAGCCGACGATCCGTACGGCGGGCGGCAACCCACCAGTCACGAGCGGCGGGCGGGTCAGCCCTGGGATGCGTCGTATCTCGACGGCCCGGCGCCCTGGGATGTCGGAGGACCACAGCCGGCGATCCTGCGTCTGGCGGGCGAAGGCGCATTCGCCGGCGCAGTCCTCGATGCAGGGTGCGGGACCGGCGAGAACGCTCTCCACGTCGCGTCACTGGGGCTGCCCGTTCTGGGCGTCGATGTGGCTGAGACCGCCGTGTCGATCGCGCGGGAGAACGCCGCGCGTCGCGGCCTGGACGCCGAGTTCGCGGTTGGCGATGCCTTGCACCTGGGCTGTTTGGGCCGCGTCTTCGAGACGGTGCTCGATTGCGGGCTGTTCCACACGTTCGACGGCGACGAGCGGCGCGACTACGTGGCGAGTCTGGCGTCGGTCACGCGTCGCGGCGCGACCCTGTACGTGCTCTGCTTCAGTGACGCCGGACCTGATGCCTGTGGCCCGCATCCCGTGCGCCAGGAGGAGTTGCGGGCCGCGTTCCGGCGAAGCGGCCGCTGGAGCGTCGCCGCAGTCACCGCGGATCGGATCCACACGAGGTTCAGCGCGCAGGGCGCACCGGCCTGGTTGGCCAAGATCGAACGGATGTAGCAACGAGGTACTGAGCCCACCGCGGCGTCTATCGCTCGAGGCGACCCCACCGAAGGTAGGCCACCGCGCCGAGCGCGTTCAGGCAGACCAGGCGCCAGAGCGGCTTGCTGCCACGTACCTGTGCCGCAGGGCGGCGCTGAAGGTCACGCTCCGCCGCCGCCACCAGCCCCAGTGAGATCGCGATGAGCACCGAAGCCAAGACGCGGTGTCCAGGCGAGAGATCCTTGAAGCTCTGGGTCACGGGCGAGCCCTCCGTCGTAGACCTCGAACATGATTCCGCAGTCAGGCGGAGCGCGCCTGCTCACGTCTGGAGATCCAGCACCGCGCCGGCGAGCCAGTCGGCCTCCTGCTCCCACGACGTCACGCTCGCCACTGGTCGCAGGACGAACTTCGAGAGGCCCGCGTCGATGTAACGGCGCCGGAGCGAGCGCAGCCCGTGCTCGCCGACGGGAATCAGCTCGAGCGGGTCGATGTCGGTCCTGCGGGCCCTACCGGCCCTGAGCATCGCCGGTTCAGGAGTGCTGCGGGCGTAGGCGATGCTCATGCCGAAATGCTCCGGATCGAACCGACGCCCGGCCCGTTGGGCCGCGTCCTCGATGCGCTGTCGCGCACCGCGCGCCTCCTCGGGCGTGAGCTGGGCGCCGAGCCATCCGTCGGCGATCCGGCCGACCCGCTCGAGCGTCTTGGGACCGCGCCCGCCGAGCCATGCCTCCAGCGGCTCCTGCAGCGGGCGGGTGGGAGCCGTGAGCGCGCTGAACGACCACCGCGGCGAGTGATGCTCGACCGCTTCCCCAGCCCACCAGGACCGCACGAGCCCGACCACCTCCTCCAGCGCAGCGCCGCGGCCGACTGCGCTCACGCCGAGCGCCTCGCGTTCGCCCGGCGCGTCGATCCCGGGCACGAAGCTGAGCAGCACGCGGCCGCCGGAGAGCTGGTCGAGTTGCGCGAGCCCCTTGGCCATAAGGAACGGATTGCGCCCCAGGGGCACCACGTTGGCGCCGAGCTTCAGACGGCTGGTCCGCCCGGCGATGAGCGCCAGCCCGATCAGCGGATCGAGCTCTCGCCCGAGCGGGATGTCCGAGAGCCACACGCCGTCGAAACCGCTCGCCTCGAGCACGTCGGCGAAGGCGGCCACCTCTGCGTACGGCAACGAGGCCCCGTCCGGGGCGACCGCGAAGCGAACCTTCATCGCCCGAGCACCAGACGCTGGTCGGCGTCCTCGAAGCTCAGGCGCGCGTTGATGGCGACCGCCGCGGCCACTCCCGATCCGGCCGCCACCGGGACCAGGGCGCGGGGGTCGGCGCTGTTGCCGGCGGCGTAGACGCGGTCGATCGTGGTGGCCTGGTCGGCGTCGACGACGATGGAGCCGTCGTCGCGAAGCTCGCAGCCCAGCGCGCGGGCGAGGCCGGTGCGCAGCTGCCAGCCGATGTAGAAGAACAGCGCGTCGCGGTCGAGCGTCTGGCCGTCGCCGAGCCGGACGCGGCGCAACCGCCCGTCGTCGCTGTCCAGGCCCGCGACGGGCGTCTCGATGACGCGGACGCCGACCGCCTGCACACGCGCGAGCTGGTCGGCAGCGAGGTCGTGCGGGCCGTTGCTGAGCCAGACGACGTCCTGTGACCACTGACGCAGCAGGACCGCGAGGTGCTCGCCGCGGGCGCCGGCGGCGAGGACGGCAATGCGCTCGTCGCGGTGCTCGAAGCCGTCGCAGTACGGGCAGGTGTGCGCGCTGGTCCCCCACACCTCGGCGAAGCCGGGGATGTCGGGGACCTCGTCGAGCATCCCGGTGGCGAGGATGACCGTCCGCGTGACCTCCGCGTTCTCACCCCAGACGAGGCGGACCGCGCCGTCGAGGAGCGCGGCGCGCTCGACGTCGGCGGTGACGACGTCCACGCCGTAGCGGGCGAGCTCCGCGCGGCCGCGGCTGCGCAGGTCCGCGGGGTCCAGCCCATCGTGCCCCAGGACGCCGTGCATCTCGTGGGTCGCGTGGTTGCGCGGCGCGCCGCTGTCGAGCACGAGCACGCGCCGGCGCGCGCGGCCGAGCACGAGTGCGGCATTGAGACCGGCGGGTCCCGCGCCCACGACGATGCAGTCCCAGGACGGGTCGTCGGCCATCGCATTCACCTCTCGTCGTCGGGATCACCGCGCATGCTCGCAGACGTCTCGAGGCCCGCGATGGGCGTGAGCGCTCTTGGAGGCTTCGCGATCGAGCGGAAACGCTCGTAGCGAACGGGCAGCGACCTGGGAGCCTGTCTGGCGTGCTGTATGCCGAGGACATGCCCGTCGATCGACGCTTCGATCTCGGGAGCTACGCCGTGTCGGCCGAGGAGATCAAGCGGTTCGCCGCGCTCTGGGATCCGCTGCCGATGCACCTTGACGAGGACGCTGCCGCGGCGACGCCGTTTGGCGGCCTCATCGCCAGCGGCGTGCACACGCTCGCCATCGCCAACCGCCTCGCGGCCGACGCGGTGGTCTCGAAGGCCTCGCTGCTGGCCGGGCGTGGCGTGCGCGACATGCGCCTGTTGAAGCCGGTGCGCCCGGACACCACGCTGACCGGGTCGCTGCAGATCATCGAGAACGACCTGCGCGACAACGGCCGCGGCTACATCGCCTGGCGCATCGAGCTGGCCGACGACGCGGGCGACACCGTCTACTCGATCATCATCGACTGCATCGTCCACCGCGCGCCGAACGAGCCGCCCCCGGCGTGAGCGCTGGGCCGACCGATCTGCTTGGCTTGCGCGCATGAGCGAGACCGCCGGCGCCGCACCCGACCACGGCGTCGTCGACGGCGCGCCGTCCACGCCGCCGCCGCTGACCGCAACCGCGGCGGCGCCGCGCCTGAGCCCCGCCGAGGAGGCACGCACGCTCGTTGCGGCGACGAACGTCGCGGGCCTGGCGACCGTCACCGCCGACGGCGATCCCTGGGCGTCGCTGGTCACCTACGGCGCGCTCGACGACGGCGCGCCGGTGCTGTGCCTCTCGCACCTCGCCGAGCACGGTCGCAACCTCGCCGCCGACGCACGTGCGAGCCTCGTGATCACCCAGCGCAACAGCCCGCCCGATCCGCTCGCCGCCGCCCGCGTCACCCTCGCCGGCCGCGCCGAGCGCGCCGCCGACCCCGCCGCGCTCGCCGCGGCGCGCACCGCCCACCTCGCCGGCGTCCCGGCCGCCGCCATCTACGTCGACTTCTCGGACTTCTCGCTCTGGGTCCTGCACGTCGAGCGCGTGCGCTGGGTCGGCGGCTACGGCCGCATGGACTCCGCCTCCGCAACGGCATACGCGACGGCGGCGCCCGACCCGGTCGCCGCCAAGGCCGCCGCCGCCGTCGCCCACCTCAACGACGACCACGCCGACGCGCTGCTCGTCATCGCGCAGGCCCTGGGCGGCTATCCCGACGCCACCGCGGCGCAGTGCTCGGGCCTCGATCGCCGCGGCATCGACCTCACCGTGCACACGCCCCGCGGCCAGGCACCGGCCCGCGTCGCCTTCCCCCAGGCGCTGGCGGAGAGCTCGCAGCTGCGCGCGGCGACCGTCGAACTCACGCACCGGGCACGGGCCGCGGCCGGCCTCGCGTGACGGTGGCGGCGCTCAGAAGTCCAGCCGCATCACGAGACGCCGCACCGTCGGGCGGCTGACCTCGACGAGGCCGGCGTCGGCGAACACGCTCGGCGTCCCGACATGCAACTCCTCGGCGATGACGTTTGTCGCGATGATCGGATACGCCTCGATCGCGCGAGCGCCCCGCTCGCGGGCGAAGGCGACGGCGGCGCGGGCCAGTGCCCGGCTCACCCCGCGCTTGCGGAAGCCCGCCCGGGCGAACAGGCACGTCACCGCCCACACGCCGTCGTCGGTCCTGTCCTCGTCACGCCCGTCCCACGGGACGCGAAAGACGCGCAGCAGACCTTCGTATTCGGGGCGCGGCTCGACCGCACACCACCCGACGGGTTCTCGCTCGAGATACGCGACGAGCCCGCTCGTCGTGTCCGACTCGGGATGTCCGCAGTCGGTCTGCTCGTGCAGGCGTCGCATGCGTTCCTCGACCGGGAAGGAGCGAAACGCCTCCCCCGGGCGCAGCTTGTAGCGCTGACACTGACACGACGACGACGCGCCGCGCGCGCCGAACAGCGTCGTCAGGTCGTGGCAGGTCGCGTGGTTGGCCGGCACGATCGAGAGCGATGGCTCCAGGGCCGTCGTGGGCACCATCATTGGAACAATGACGGCGATGCACCCCGCGCGCCCAACCACGAACGGCGAGTCGCTGTGGCCGCGCGTGGCGGAGCTGGCGCTCGTCGTCGAGGCGTGCGAGTACGAGCGCCTGCATGCCGTCCTCGCCTACGAGTCCGAGCGCATCACGACGCACGTGCGACTCGCCGGCGCCGGCGCCGACGGGCTGGGCGAGGACGTCTCGGTGTTCCGCGAGGACGGCACCGCGCTGCACGAGTCGCGGCCCTCGCTGCCACTCGAGGGCGAGTGGACGCTGGGCGGCTTCTGCACGCATCTCGCGACGCTCGAGCTATGGCCGGCGCCGCCGGAGTGGGACATCGCGCATCGCCTGCGCCACTGGGCGTTCGAGTCGGCGGCGCTCGACCTCGCCCTGCGCCAGGCCGGCCGGCCGCTGCACGAGGTGCTCGGGCTGGAGCCGCAACCGATGCGCTTCGTCAACTCGCTCGGCCTCGGCGAGGAGCCTTCGATCGAGCCGGTGCGACGGCGGCTCGCCCGCTCCCCCGGTGTCCGCTTCAAGCTCGACGCGGAGGCGACCTGGGCGCCCGCCCTCGTCGACGAGGTCGCGGCCACCGGCGCGGTCGACACGATCGACTTCAAGGGCCAGTACGGCTTCGAGGTCGAGGATCCGCAGGCGCTGGGCGCGCTGTACGACCACGTCCTCGCCGCGTTCCCGGACGCCTATCTCGAGGACCCCCACGACCTGCCCGAGATCGCGCAGCGGCTCGACGATCACCTCGAGCGCGTGTCCTACGACTCGCCGATCCGCAGCGCGGAGGACATCGGCGCGACGCCGCTGGCTGCGCGTGTGGTGAACGTCAAACCGTCGCGGATCGGCAGCCTGCACGAGCTGTTCGAGGTCTACGCGCGCTGCGCGCGCGAGGGCCGTCCGATGTACGGCGGTGGCATGGGCGAGCTGGGCGTGGGCCGCGGGCAGATCGAGCTGCTCGCCGCGCTGTTCCACGCCGACGCGCCCAACGACGTGGCGCCGAGCGCGTACAACGAGGACGACCCTGCGGGGAGCCTGCCGGCGAGCCCGCTGGCGCCGCGCCCCGCGGCCACCGGGTTCCGCTGGGCGGCCTAGACGGCCGAGCCGCCGGGCGTCACCGCGATGCGACGCTCTCAGCGAGGAGGCGATCGATCTCGGCCTTGTACAGCCGGGCGGGGTCGAGGCCCATCTGGGCGAAGAAGCCTTCTATCTCCAGGCTCACGATCCCGTGCATGCGCGTCCACGCGACGAGCCCGAGCAGCAGGACGCCGGGTTCCGGAGCGGCTTGGCCCGACCGGCTTGCGCCCCAGCCGACGAGCTGACGGCGTAGAACGGGGTCCGTGACGGCCGGCCCGCCGTCGCCGGGCGTGAGCTGCGCCAGCGCCGCCAAGCTCACGCCCATCGCGCGGTGCGCGGCGGGGATGATCCGCTCGGGATCCAGCTCGCCCGACCCGTAGGTACTGCCGAAGACGAGGCGGTAGCGGTGCGGGTAGGCCAGCGCCCAGTCGCGCAAGCCCTGCAGGGCGGCGCGCAAGCGGCTCTCGGGCGCGCGACGGCGAGCCTGCTCTGCCACCTGCTCGAGCGTCTGCGCGAGATCCTCATAGCTCTCGGTGACGAGCGTGGCGAGCAGCTCGTCGCGCGAGGCGAAGTAGCGGTACATCGCCGCGCCCGACATGCCCATCGCCTTGGCGATCCCATTCAAGGACAGCGCCGTCGGTCCCCCCTCGGCGATCTGCGCGTAGCCGTGCTCGCGGATCTCGGACAGCGTCTGGGCGCGCAGGCGCGCGCGGCGCGACGGAGCGGTGGTCTGGGACATGGCGGCAACTGTAACAGGTCTTTCTTCTTGACAAGCATATGTTGCTAAGTTAGAACACTATAACTCGCTGGTCCAAGCAAACCGACGCCGAGAAAGGCCCCGCCATGACCCACGCGACATCCTCCAGGCCCCCCACCCCCCAGCTCACCGAGGTCGTGCTCCCCGGCGTCGTCGAGCCCGACGGGCTCATCGTCAACCAGCGGCCCGTGCCCAGCCCGGGCGGCCGCCAGGCGCTCGTCGAGATGTTGGCCACCGGCGTGTCGTTCGCCGAGCAGGGCATGCGCCGCAAGCGCTACCCCGGCCAGCCCAAGTTCCCGTTCGTGCTCGGCTACGACCTCGTCGGCGTCGTGACCGCCGTTGGCCCCGACGCCGACCGGGCGCTGGTCGGGCGACGGGTGGCGGCGGTGACCAAGACCGGCGGGTGGACGACGCACGCCCTCGTCGACGCCCACGATCTCGTCGCGCTGCCCGATGCCGTCGACGCCGCCGAAGCCGAGACGGTCGTCGTCAACGGCATCACCGCCTGGCAGATGCTGCACCGCAAGGCCCAGGTCGGCGCGGGGCAGACGATTCTCGTGCACGGCGCCAGCGGCGGCGTCGGCAACACCCTGGTCCAGCTCGCCCGGCACGCCGGCATCCGCGTCATCGGCACCGCCTCGCCGCGCCACCACGACGCGCTGCGCGCGATGGGAGCCGAACCCATCGACTACGAGGACCCGAGCCTGGCGGACCGCGTCCGCGACCTCGCGCCCGGAGGCGTCGACGCCGTCTTCGACCACCTCGGCGGTCCCAGCTTCGAGCGCTCCTTCGGCCTGCTCGCACAGGGCGGGACGCTGGTCGCCTACGGCACTGCGGCGCAGCTGAACGCCGACAACAACGTCATCCTGACCTTCGCGGGCCTCTACGCCCGGCTCGGGCTCTGGAGCCTGCTGCCCAACCGCCGGCGGGCGCTGTTCTACAACTTCTGGGCAGGCAAGCTGGTGCGCCCGGCGCGGTTTCGCTCGCGCCTGGCTTCCGACCTCACCGAGGTGCTCTCGCTGCTGGCGGACGGCTCGGTCACGCCGCACGTCGCCGCCCGCATCCCGTTGCACGACGCAAGCCGGGCGATGACCCTGGCGGAGTCGAGGACCATCTACGGCAAGGTCGTCCTCGTCCCGTAGGCGTCAGGAGGAGCTCGGCGCCTTCGCGGCCTTGCGGTCCCAGCCATGGAAATGAGAGAGGTCGTTCGCGTCCCAGGCTTCGCGCAGGCCAGGGGTGCTGAGGTCCCAGTCGGGGCGGACCTCGCGCGTGGCGTCGCGCAGGTCGCGCCACAGGTCGCCGACCGACGGGCGGCCCCAGAACCAGTAGCCGTTGTAGATGCTGTGGACGACGAGCCCGGGCTTGAGCACGAGCGTGTGCGGGATCATCGGGTCGTTGTCGGGGTCGGTGTACTCCTGGATGCCGAGGTCCTGCTGGACGATGCGGCCAGGGTCAGACAGGAACGGCCATTGCGCGCCGACCGACGCCCGGAACTCCTGGAGCGTGTGGTGGGGGTCGGTCGCGATCGTGGCGATCTGGGTGTAGGCGACGGCGATCTTCGGATAGAACGCGGCGAGCTCGAGGTGCTGCTGGTGCTCCTTGGGGCAGTAGTGCCCGCGCGCGAGCGTCAGGATCATGGGGTCCTCGCCCTGGAGCTCGCTGAGCTTGCGGGGGACGTTCGTGTGATCGGGCAGCTCGTAGTCGGGGAACGTGCCGCCGGGAGCGATGTCGGAGCGCATCGTTGGAGCCTCTCAGACTCGTGAACGGTCGGTGAAGCGGATTGCCGGACCGCCAGACCGGGCTTAGCCCGCCGCCGATGAGTGCGGGCGATGTGATCGTGGTCCTCGTCGTCGCGGCGGCGCTGAGCTTCGACTTCACCAACGGCTTTCACGACACGGCCAATTCGATGGCCACGACGATCGCCACGGGGGCGCTCCGACCCCGGGTGGCGGTCACCATCGCCGCGATCCTCAACTTCGTCGGCGCGTTCATCTCGCTGAAGGTCGCGGCCACGGTCGCCGCCGGGATCGTCGACGCCGGAGCGATCACGCCCACGGTGGTCTTCGGCGGGCTCATCGGCGCCACCTGCTGGAACCTGGCCACGTGGTGGTTCGGGCTGCCTTCGTCGTCGTCGCATGCGCTGATCGGCGGCGTCGTCGGCTCCACGATCGCCGCCGCCGGCACGGGCGCCGTCGAGTTCAAGGGCATCCTCTCCAACGTGATCATCCCCGCCATCGCCTCGCCGGTCGTCGCCGGTCTCGCGGCCGCGATCGGCGTGTGGTGTTCTCGCTGGGCGCGGTGGCCGCCGACCTCGGCTACGGCGACGTGCGCGCGCTGCCGGGCTCGATCGCGTGGATCGACCGCCTGCGCGGCGAGGGCAAGCGGATCGCCGTGCAAGCAGCGGGCGGGCGCGCCGACGACGCCATCGAGATCGCCGGTGTCGCCGATCGCTTCGACGTGATCGTCAGCGGCGCGCACGCCGAGCAGCGCGTCGAGCGGGCACTCCACGAGCTCGGTGTCGACGCGGGCCGGGCGGTCGCGGTGGGCGTTGAGGCAGACGAGCTGCGCGCCGCCCGCGGCGCAGGCGTTGCGCTGACGATCGGCGTCGCGCGCGGCGCGTCGACCCCCGAGCAGCTGGGGCACGCGGGCGCCGACGCAGTGGTCGCCGACCTGCAGGAGCTGCTGCGCGCGGGCTGAGCCCGGGCCGCGACAACGCGCGGCCGCCTCGATATACCGCGCCTCGACCGCCGATTTACCGCCGGGGCGCAGCCTCCTCGCCATGAACTCGACCGACCAGCCCGAGGAGGTCACCATGAAGTCCCATCGCCGTCGCGGCCCCGTCGGCGCCCTGATCGTCACGCTCATCGCCTGTGCCGCGCTCGCCGCGCCTGCAGTCGCCGAGCCGGGCTCCGACTACCCGCAGCCCTCGACCGCGAAGATCGGCGACACCCCCGCCGACTTCGCGCAGCCCGTCGCCCGGTCGGCGGACTCCCAGGCGAAGGCGGGCGATACGCCGGCCGACGACCCCGGAGCTTCGCGGGCGCCCAGGTACGTCGCGCCGACGACCATCCAGGTCGTCCGCCCCGAGCGCACGATCGTCCGCAACGCCGACCAGGTCCTGCCGGTCGTCCTCTCCAGCGCGGCGCTGGCCCTTGCCCTCGGCGGCTCCGCCTTCCTGCTCCTCACGAGCGTGAGGCGCAGGCGTCTGGGCCACTGACCCCACCGATGCAACAACCAGGAGCAGACATGAACCTTCGTCGCAATTGCGGCGCCGGCCTGTTCGCGGCCCTCACCGCGCTGTTCGCACTCACCGTGTCCGCGCCCGCGCGCGCGGACACCGTGACGGACTGGAACGGGTACGCGTCGACCGCGATCGTCGCCAATGCCGGGCAGCCGCCGCCCGCGGCGGTGCTCAGCTTCGCGATGGTGCAAGGCGCCGTCTACGACGCGGTCAACGCCATCGATCGCGGCCATCGCCCGTACCTCACCGAGCCGCCGGCCGCCCCCTCGGACTCGAAGGACGCAGCGGCCGCGACAGCGGCGTTCCGCGTCCTTGTCGGCCTCTTCCCGACCCAGCAGTCAACCCTCCAACCGCTCTACGACACGTCGCTCGCCGCGGTCGCGGACACGCCACCCGGCGCGAAGGCGGCCGGGATCGCCATCGGCGAGGCGGCAGCAGCGGCGATGCTCGCCGCCCGGGCCAACGACGGGCGCTTCGGCCCGTTCACCCCGGTGATCGGAACGACCCCGGGCGCCTGGCGCCCGACGCCACCGCTGTTCGCCTCGGACCCCGCTCCCTGGGTCGCCAACGTACGACCGTTCCTGGTCGCAGACGTCAGGATGCTCCGCACCGATCCGCCGAACGCCCTGACCAGCCGCGCCTATGCGAGAGACCTCAACGAGGTCAAGAAGGTCGGCGCACTGAACAGCACGACCCGCACCGCGGATGAGACCGACGCCGCGATCTTCTGGCAGGACCACGCCTTCGCCCTCTGGAACCGCGTGTTTCGCGGCCTCGCCGCTTCCCGGCACCTGGACATCGCCGACAGCGCACGGCTGCTCGCAAGCGAGAACCTGGCCGCCGCCGATGCCGCGATCGGCTGCTGGGACAACAAGTACCACTGGAACACCTGGCGCCCGATCACCGCCATCCGCGAGGCCGCCAGCGACGGAAACCGGGCCACCAAGGCCGACCCGACATGGACGCCGCTGTTCGATCCGTCCACGCGGGTGGCCACGCCTCCCGCGATCGTCACGCCGCCGTTCCCCGAGTACCCCTCGGGCCACAACTGCGCCGGCGGCTCGATCGTCGGAACGCTGCAGTACTTCTTCGGCACCGACAGGATCGCCTTCAGCGTCTTCAGCAACAAGTCGGGGACCACGCGGACCTTCCGCCACTTCTACGATGCGCTCCAGGAGAACATCGACGCCCGCGTATGGGCCGGGATCCACTTCCGGACCTCCGACATCCAGGGCGCCAGGCTGGGCGAGAAGGTCGCGCGCTACCTCCACAGGCACTACCTCCAGCCCGTCCACTGACCTGACCATCCGCCGCCCGACGATGAAAGGGCCCGCCATGTGCGGGCCCTCTCACACACGCCGGCGTCCGCTGCGTCAGTGGCGCAGCGATCGCGGAAGCCCGAACCACGGCAGCACGGTGTTCTCGAAGCGCGTCATGGCGCAGATCCGGTCGCCCGCGAGCGTGAGGATGAAGAGCCCCACTCCGTGCCGGCTGCCATCGGGGGCGCGCAGGTAGGCGCCGAACGCCGGCTGACCGTTGGCTCGCGTCGGCACGAGGTCGAACCGGCGCCCCGCGCCGAAGATCCGCCCGCAGAAGCGCGCCGCGGCGTCGCGGCCCTCGTACTCCAGGGGCATCGGCGGCATCGAGATGAAGACGTCGTCGGTCAGCAGGGCCACCAGCGCGTCGAGATCGGCGGACTCGTACGCGCTGACGAACTGCGCCACGATCGCCTCCTCGGAGGGTGAGTCGGCGGCGGGAGGCGGTTCGCGGTCGCCGGTCGCCGGTCGGCGGCGTTGCAGGGTGGCGCGCGCCCGCTTGAGGGCGCTGTTGACCGAATCGACCGTCGCGTCCAGCATGTCCGCCACCTCCTCGGCGTGGAAGCCGAGGACGTCGCGCAGGATGAGGACGGCGAGCTGGCGCGGCGGCAGGAGCTGAAGGGCGGTCACGAAGGCCAGCGAGATCGACTCGGTCTGCTCGTAGCGGGCCTCTGGGCCGACCGGTGTGTCGATCGCACGGTCGAGCCGGCTGTCGGGATATGGCTCGAGCCATACCACCTCGCCGAGGCGGGTCGGCTCGGGCGGCTCGACGTTGGGCACGTCCCACTCCTTGGCCTGGCGCCGGCCGGCTGAGCGACGCGCGTTCAGGCAGCGGTTGGTGGCGATCCGGTAGAGCCACGTGCGCAGCGACGCCCGTCCCTCGAACCCGGCCAGGGCCTGCCAGGCGGCCAGCCACGTGTCCTGAAGGGCGTCCTCGGCATCCTGGAAGGAGCCGAGCATCCGGTAGCAGTGCACGTGGAGCTCGCGGCCGTAGGGCTCGGTGAGCTGCCGGAACGCGCGCTCGTCCCCGGCCCGCGCCCTTGACATGAGCTCCGCTGTCACCGCCGCCACCTTCCTCTGTGCATTCACACCCGTACAGACACCGGCGCAGGCGCGAACTGGGCGGTCGGTGGCGCCCAGTTTCGCGCGGTCGCGGTGTCTGCCTGTTCAGGACTCCAACCACTTCGGAGAAGGGATGCAGCGATGATCTTGAAGGACAAGGTCGCCGTGATCTACGGAGCCGGAGGCGCCATCGGCGGTGCCGTCGCACGCGCCTTTGCCGGCGAGGAGGCGACCGTCTTCGTCACGGGGCGCGCGCGGGACGCGGTCGACGCGGTCGCCCAGGACATCGCCTCCGCGGGCGGATCCGCCGTGGCGGCCGAGGTCGACGCACTCGACGAGCGGGCGGTGGAAGACCATCTGCAGTCGGTGGTCGATCAGGCGGGCCGCGTGGACATCTCGTTCAACGCGGTCGGGATCCCGGACACGGAGATCCTCGGTGTCCCCCTCCTCGATCTGGATGCCGCGCGGTTCTCGCTGCCGATCGCGGCCTACACCAGGTCGTACTTCCTGACCGCGCGCCTGGCCGCAAGGCACATGATCGCCAACCGATCGGGGGTCATCATGACCGTCACCGCCCTCCCCTCCCGGACGGGCACCCGGCTGAACGGAGGCTACGGTCCGTCGCAGGCCGCCAAGGAGGCACTCACGCGAGACCTGTCGGCCGAGCTCGCGCCTCAGGGCATCCGCGTGGTCGCTCTGCGACCGCACGGCCTGCCGGAGACGAGCACGATGAAGGAGGTCTTCGACGCCAAGGCAACCGGGATGACCTGGGAGCAGTTCCAGGAGTACCTCGCGGGCACCACGCACCCGCGACGGGTCATGGCCGTCGCGGAGGTGGCCAACATGGCGGTCTTCCTGGCGTCCGACCGGGCGAGCGCGATGACGGGAACCACCGTCAACCTGACCATGGGCAGCCTGGACGACTGACGGGCCGGTCAGGCGATGAGCGTGTCCGCGACCTCGCCGATTCGCGCGCGCAGCCATGCGTGGGCCGGATCGGCGGTCGCGCGCGGGTGCCACCACAGGGTCTCGACCAGCGCCGGCAGCTCGACCGGCGACTCGAGCACGCGGATGTCGCCGGTGCGGCGCAGGAACGCCTCGGCGCGCTTGGGGATGAGGGTGACGAGGTCGGTGCCCTGCAGCAGGAACGGCGCGAGCAGGAAGCTCTCGACGCTCACCTCGATGCGGCGCGGGACCCCGAGGCGCGCGAGGTGCAGGTCGGGCAGCGCGACGGGCTGGCCGGCGCCGCCCATCGAGTAGATGAGGTGGCCGAGCGCGGTGTAGCGCTCCATCGTCATGCGCTTGCCCACGCGCGCGTTGCCTTCCCAGATGCAGCACTCCCAGCGGTCATCCCACAGCCGCAGCGACTCGAGGTCGGCGTCGCCCATGATCTCCGGCGGCTCGATGACGAGGTCGACGTCGCCGTTGAGCAGCGCCCGCCCGGCGTCGGCCAGCCGCGGCAGGACCTCGACGACGAGCCCGGGCGCGTCGGCCGCGAGGGCGCGCACGAGCGGGCCGATGAGCATCAGCACGCTGTAGTCCGAGCAGCTCAGCCGGAACGAGCGGTGGTCGGTCGCGGGGTCGAAGCCGGCCGGCACGTCGAGCGCGCGGCGGATGAGCTCGAGCGCCTCGTGCACCGGGCCGATCAGGGCCTCGGCGCGGGCGGTGGGCACGAGCGTCGCTCCCTGGCGGACGAGCAGCGGATCGTCGAAGAGCCGGCGCAGCCGGCCGAGCGCGTTGCTCATGCCCGGCTGGCTGAGCCCGACGCGCTGCGCCGCCCGCGTGACGCTGCGCTCGCTGAGCAGGGCGTCCAGCGCGACGAGCAGGTTGAGGTCGAGGCCGCCGAGGTTCATTGCTGTGATGAATCTCGCGTATCACAAGATTCAGTTGGCACATGGTGACATGCCCGTCTAGCTTCGCGCCATGACTGACGAGGAGATCGGAGTCCTGATCGTCGGCGGCAGCCTGGTGGGCCTGACGACCGCCATGCTGCTCGGCCATCACGGCGTGCCGTCGCTGTCGGTGGAGCGCCACGCGGGCACGGCGATCCATCCGCGCGCGGGGCACTTCCAGCTGCGCACGATGGAGGTGATCCGCCAGATGGGGCTCGAGGAGCGCGTCCGCGCGAAGTCGCTGGAGACCTACAGCCCGACGGGCGGCATCATCGCGGTCGAATCGCTGGCGGGACGCGAGCTCGCCACCTACGTCCAGGAGCTCAACGAGGGCGTCGAGGGCTTCAGCCCCACCGTCCGCGTCTTCATCAACCAGGATGCGCTCGAACCGCTGCTGCGCGAGCGCGCGCTCGAGCTCGGCGCGACGGTCCGCAACCGCACCGAGGCGGTCGCCATCGAACAGGACGACGACGGCGCCACGGTCACGCTGCGCGACCTCGACTCCGGGGACGAGCGCACGGTGCGCACGCGCTACGTCGTCGCCGCGGACGGCAACCGCAGCCCGATGCGCGCGCGGCTGGGCATCGGCATGCGCGGCCATTCGGAGCTGTCGCGCAGCATCACCATCTACTTCCGCGCCGACTGCTCCGAGCTGCTGCGCGACCGCAACCAAGGAGTCATCTACGTCCACAACCCAGAGCTCCGCGGGTTCTTCCGGATCGACCGCAGCGGCGGCAACGGCTTCCTCGTCATCAACACGGTGGGTGACGACGTGACGCAGGACTCGGCGATCGACGTCCAATCGGGACTGACCGAGGAACGCACGCTGGCGCTCCTGCGCACCGCGATCGGGACGGACATGCCGATGGAGATCGTCGACGTCGCCAACTGGCGCGCCGAGGCGACCTGCGCCGAGCGCCTGCGCGAGGGCCGCGTGTTCCTCGCCGGGGACGCCGCGCACGTCGTCCCGCCCAACGGCGGCTTCGGGGGCAACACGGGCATCCAGGACGCGCACAACCTCGCGTGGAAGCTGGCCGCGGTCGTCAAGGGCGAGGCCGGGCCGGCCCTGCTCGACAGCTACGAGGCCGAGCGCCTGCCCCTCTGCGAGCTCGTCGTCCAGCAGGCCTACACGCGCTACGCCATGCGCGTCGTGCCCGAGCGCGGGACCGACGGCGTGCAGCCGCCCGTCCCCGACATCGAGCTCGAGATCGGCTGGGTCATGCGCTCAGCGGCGCTTCAGCCCGTGGAGGGCGACGACGGAGCCCTGCACCTGGCCCCGGCCGCACTCGACGGTCGCCCGGGCACCCGAGCGCCGCATCTCACACTCGGCGACGGCCGCTCCACCCTCGACCTCTTCGGCTCGCACTTCGTGGTGTTGCGCCCCGCGGGCGACGGCGTCGATGACTGGGCCCCGCCCGGGGCCGCGTCGCACGTCATCGATGCCGATGCGTTCGCCGAGACCTACGGCCTGGCGGCCGCCGGCGCGACGCTCGTGCGCCCCGACGGCGTGATCGCCTGGCGCTCGCGCGGCCCGGTCGACCGCCCCGAGATCGAGCGTGCGATGGCGACGGCGCTCGCGCTGGACCACGCAGCTTCCGCAGCGGGGTGAACGACGTGCCATGACCTCTGAGGTAATGGACGGGCGTCAGCGCCTTGGCTGTACTGCTCGGCATGCCTATCTGAACACGACCGACGGCACCGCCCTCTTCTTCCGCGACTGGGGATCCGGGGATCCCGTCGTCTTCGTCCACGGCCGGGGGCTGAACTCCGACATGTGGGAGTACCAGCTCCCCGCGCTGGTCGACCGCGGTCTGCGCTGCGTCGCCTACGACCGCCGCGGGTGTGGGCGCTCGGATCAGCCCGGCGACGGCTACGACTTCGACACGCTCGCGGACGACCTCGGCGCCGTCATGGACCACTTGGACCTCCGAGACGTGACGCTCGTGTCGCACTCGATGGGCAGCGGCGAGGTCGCCCGCTACCTGACGCGCCATGGCGCCGATCGGGTGGCGCGCGTCGCGCTCATCAGTCCGACGCTGCCCTACCTGCAACGGGACGACAGCAACCCCGAGGGCGTCGACCCGGCGGTCTTCGAGGGGACCCTCGCCGCCCTGCGCGCCGATCGCCCCGGCTGGCTGGCCGAGCTCGGGCCCGCGGCGCTCGGAGTCGGGCTCCCGGGCGTCTCGATGTCCAGCGCGATGGTGTCATGGGCCCTGGGTCTGTTCATGTCCTCGTCGCCCAAGGCCTCGCTCGACACCGCGCGACTGCACGCGGTGACCGACCTGCGCGACGACATGGCCTCGTTCACGGTGCCGACGCTGATCGTGCACGGCGACGCCGATGCGCTGATCCCGATCGAGGTCTCGGCTCACCGCGCGGCACCGATGATCGACGACTGCACGCTCGTCGTCTACGAGCACGCCTCGCATTGGCCGTTCGTCACGCACCGCGAGCGGCTCAACCAGCAGCTGGTCGCCTTCGTTCGCGCCCGATCGGCCGCGATGACACAAGATCGTCCCTGACCGTCAGCGCGCGTCGCGCCGACGGCGGCGCTCCTGGATCTGCTGGCGCAGCGTCTCCCACCGCGACCGCGCCTCGGCGGTGACCTCGCCCCATTGGCGGCGGACCTCGTCCTCGGCGGGCCGTTCGCCGCGGCGGATGCGGTTCAGCTCATCGTGGATCTCACGGCCCGCCGACGCCGATCCGACGACCACGACCATGACGCAGAAGAGCGCCGAGATCATGGCGAAGACCGCACCGATCACGCCGTAGCGGGTGGAGTACGTGCTGAAGAGGTGCGGGACGTAGACCGCCGCCCCCACCGAGTACACCGCGAGCCCCAGCGATCCGATGAGCGCGAACGGGAGCAGCGCGTCGCGTCCGATCCGCTTGGCGCTGAGCACCCATCCACTCCAGCCCAGGAAGATCACGGCCAGCGGGATGTCGAGCACGGTCGCCGTGAGCTCGAGGCGGCTGCGCCCCAGCGCGGCGTGGAGGACGCCGCTGAGGCCGAGATACAGCGTCAGCCCGCCGATCCACAGCAGGCCGTTGAACGTGTTGCGGACGCTCAGCGGGGTGAGCTCCCAGGTCTGCTCGAACAGCCGCTGCACGGCGCGGGTGAAGCTCAGGACCGCGACCATGAGGAAGAGGAATCCGATGATCCCCAAGCTGGTGCTCGTGCCCGAGGCCGGCGCGAAGATGTCCCTGACCGCCTCGGCGCCCCCTCCGCTCAGCTCGTAGCGGTCGATGATGCGATCCGCCGTGCCCTTGCCCCCGAGGTGCGTGGACACGGCGCTGGCGATGATCGCCAAAGGGATCGTGGCCGTGAGCGCACTGGAGGCCAGGGCGATCGAGCGGTCGAATCCCGCCACCTTCTGAAAGCGGTTGACGACGCGCAGCACGAACTCCGGGCGCAGCCAGAACGTCAGCGTCCGCACGACGCGCTCGCGGTCCACGCGCCGGACGCGGCTGGTCACCGGTCAGCCCGTGAACGACGGCGGCTGGGCGAGGATGCGCACGCGCGCGGTCGCGAAGCGGGGGGCGGCGACGACACGGCAGCTGGATCGATCGGGCAAGACGCGCATGGTCCGCCCATCAGTGGGCGCACGCAAGCATCCGGGCGAGCGGGGTGAGCGGCACTCACCCCGGCGGGGTGATTCCCGCCGGCGGGACACACCGCCCGCTCATCCGCACAGCTCGAACGTGACAGTCCGCTTCAGCGCGTGCGCGCCCTTGCGCGTGGCCTGAATCGTCAGCGTCGAGCTCCGACCACGTTCCGACCTTCGGTGCGGCGACATGGTTCATCGACTCGTTGACCTGGAGCACGGCGACGATCTGGGCGCTCGCACCGGCTGCCAGGTCGCCCAAGGCGCAGTCGGCCACCTGGTAGGCGCCCATCGGCGTGATGGTGCAGGTCCCCTGCGACGCCGTCACGGACTGATAGGGGTTCGCCGCGGCGTGCTCGGAGCCGCCGCGCAGCGGGAAGATCTCCACCTGGCTCTCGTCGGCGGCGGCGGTGGCGGTACCTGGGCCCAAGGTGGCGCGTCAGGGCTATGTACGATCGCCCGCATGCCGCTCCCGGCGGTCCGCGTCACCATCGGAGGAGTTGACGTCACGTTCTCCGATGAGGCGGAGGTCGTCGTCGGCCGCGGCCCGGACGCCGGCATCGCGGTCGCCGACGAGCGCGTGCTCCTCCAGCACGCGGTGCTGCAGCGTCACCCCGGCGCGTGGGTGCTCGTGGATCGCTCCGGCGGGGCGCTCTTCCTCGATGGCTTCGCGATCCCCATGCTGCCGATCGCAGAGCACGTCGAGGTTCGCCTGGCCGACGCGCACGACGGGCCGCGCGTCGAGTTTCGCCCAGTGACGCTCGACGGCGGCGCCGCGCCCCCGATCCCGTCGGAGGCGACGCGCATGGGCATCTCGCCCGGGGCGCTGCTTCCACCCAGCGCTCAGATCGACCGCTCTCCCGCACCGGCGTCCGCGACCATCGCGATCGGCCGCGCGGCGGACAACGACATCGTCCTCGACGACCTGCTCGTGTCGCGCTACCACGCGCAGCTGCGCCCGCGCGCGCCCGCTGGGCACGAGCTGGTCGATCTCGGCTCCAGCAACGGCACGTTCCTCAACGGCCGGCGGATATCCGCGCCGGCCGCCCTCGAGCAGCTCGACGTCGTCTCGGTCGGCCGCCACCTCTTCCGCCTGGTCGGGACCGAGCTCGAGGCCTACATCGACGACGGGCTCGTCTCCTTCCAGGCACGCGAGCTGAGGGTCCGCACGGCGCAGGGGCGCGTCCTGCTCGACGGGATCGGGTTCTCGCTCGAGGAGCGATCGTTCCTGGCCATCGTGGGCACCTCGGGCTCGGGCAAGACGACCCTGCTCAACGCGCTCACCGGCTTCCGCGCCGCGGACGAGGGCGACGTGCTCTACGGAGGGCGCAACCTCTACGCCGACTACGACGAGCTGCGCGGGCGCATCGGCTTCGTGCCCCAGCAGGACATCCTCCACCACACCCTGACCGTCCGCGAGGCGCTCGGGTACGCCGCCGAGCTGCGCTTCCCCGAGGACGTCTCGCCCGAGGAGCGCATCGCGCGCGTCGACGAGGTCATCGGCGAGCTCGGCCTGAGCGAGGCCGCGAGCGTCACCGTCGCCGATCTGTCCGGCGGCCAGCGCCGGCGCGTCTCCGTCGGTCTGGAGCTCATCACCAAGCCGTCGCTGCTGTTCCTCGACGAGCCGACGTCGGGGCTGGACCCCGGATACGAGCGCTCGCTGATGGAGCTGCTCGCCGAGCTCGCCGCGGGCGGGCGGACCATCGTCGTCGTGACGCACTCGCTGCAGTCGCTGCGGCTTTGCGACCGCGTCCTGTTCCTCGCGCCCGGCGGCCGCCTGGCCTACTTCGGGCCGCCGCAGCTCGCGCCGGCGCACTTCGGCGCCGCCGACCTTCAGGACGTGTTCCGCACGCTCTCGTTCGATGACACCCGCGACTGGGCGCGCGAGTTCCGCGAGTCCGGCGATTTCGAGCGCTACGTCGAACGCGCCGGGGCGTCCGCCCCGGGGCCCGAGCCCGTGCGAGCGCGCGAGCGGCTCTGGTCGGGCCTGCCGAGCGCGCTCGGCTGGCTCAAGCAGTTCTCGACGCTCTCGCGCCGCTACGCCCGCGTGATCTTCAGCGATCGGCGCAACCTCGCGCTGCTGCTCGCTCAGCCCGCCCTGCTCGGCATCATGATCCTGCTGACGATGCCCGCCGGCGAACTCGGCGCGCCGGCGGAAGGACACATCCGGCTGCTGCCCCGTGCGGGGCTCGTCCTGCTCGTGGTCATGCTCTCGACGACGTGGCTCGGCGCGTCCAACGCCATCCGCGAGATCGTCAAGGAGCGCGCCATCGTGCAGCGCGAGCGCGCGATCGGGCTGCTCCCGTCGGCGTATGTGGCGTCCAAGGCGTTCGTGCTCTCGGCGCTCACCGTCGTGCAGACGGTGATCCTCGTCCCGATCGCGCTCGCCCGCGAGGGCGGCCCGGACTCCGGCAGCCTGCTCGGCTGGCCGCTGCCCGAGCTCGTGATCGCGGCGGCGCTCGCCGGCCTGGCCGGGATGGCACTCGGGCTGTTCATCTCGTCGCTGGCGAAGACGGCCGATCGCGCGATGACCGTCCTGCCGATCGTGCTGATCGTCCAGCTCCTGCTGGCCATGGGCGGGCTGTTCCCCGACCTCATCGACAAACCGGTGCTCCAGCAGGCCTCCTACGCCGCCGGCACGCAATGGGCCTTCTCCGCGGGCGCGTCGACGATCGACATGGGGCGCCTGCAGTCCATCGACCGCCTCGCCCGGCAGGTGCCGGTCGTCGACCTGGCCGACCCCACCCCGGTGCTCGAGGCCCTGACCTCAGATCCGTCGGTGGACGCGCGGTGGAAGCACATCCCGCGGGCCTGGCTGCTCGACCTGCTCGCGCTCGTCGCCCTGACCGCGGCCGGGCTGCTCGGCACGATCGCGGCCGTGCGGCAGATGGGCGTCGGAGCATGACCCGCCCGCGCGCGCTCGTCGCGCTCGTGGCCGTGACGGCCGCGCTGGCCGCCGTGGGCTGCGGCGGAACCTCGGGCGAAGCCGACTCGCGCCCGCGCTTCAGCGCGATCGACCAGGGCGGGGCGCAATGGCAGGCGCTGCAGCCGACCCTCGGCGCGAGCTTCGACCAGGACGCCACCAACCCGTGCGTGCGCGGCGCCAAGAGCTGCGTGCCCCTCGTGGTCGCCGAGATGCAGCGCCGGCTGGACGTCCTCGCCGGGCAATGCAGCCACCTGGCGCCCTTCGCCCTGATGTACCTGCGCGTCACCGCCGGTGTCGAGGAGGCCCAGCGCCGGGGCGAGCGGTTCCGCGACCTCCCCTATCTCGCCCACCTCGATGCCGTCTTCGCGGGGTACTACTTCCGCGCCTTCGACGCCTGGCGCCAGGGCCGCGATCGCGATGTCCCCGCGGCGTGGAGGCTCGCGTTCGAGACCGGCGAGCGGCGAGTGGTCAGCGGCATCGGGGACCTCATGCTCGGCATGAACGCGCACATCAGCCGCGACCTGCCGTTCGCGCTGGCGGCCGCGGGTCTCCGGGGCACCGACGGACAGAGCGCCCTGCCCGACTTCGATGCGGTCAACGCCCTGCTCAACCGGACCGCGGGCCCGATGATCGACGAGCAGGCACGCCACTTCGACCCGTCGGTGAAGACCTTCACCGCGCCGGTGCTCGGCATCAGCTCGCTCGATCTCGGCGCGCTGCTGGGGATCTGGCGCACCGAGGCCTACCACAACGCCGAGAAGCTCATCGCCGCGCCGACACCGGCCGCACGGCGCCGCGTCGCCGCGTCGATCGAGGCCAACGCGGCCCAGCGCGCGCGCCTGATCCAGGTGGCGACCTCCTACGCGGTGCTCGGTGGCTCGAGCGTGGCGCGCGATCGCTTCTGCGCCGGCCAGGCCGCCTGACACGCAGCGCGCGGGCTCACTCGTGGACCGCCTCGAGCGGGCTGCCCGCCGACCTGACGTGCTCGAGCGCGGTCATGTCGTCGGCGTCGAGCTCGACGTCGGCGGCGGCGAGGTTCTCCTCGAGGTGGACCACCGATGAGGTGCCGGGGATGAGCAGGATGTGCTCGTCGCGGTGCAGCAGCCAGGCGAGGGCGACCTGCGAGGGCGTGGCGTCCTGCTTGGCGGCGATCCGGGCGATCGCCGGGTCCTCGGCGAGCTTCTGCGGGCCGCCCGTGAAGGCGCTGCCCAGCGGGAAGAAGGGCACGAAGGTCAGTCCGCGCTCGCGGCAGAGCTCGAGCACGTCCTCGTTGGAGCGGTCGAGCACCGAGTACTGGTTCTGGACGCCGGCGATCGGGACGAGCTCGAGCGCCTCCTCCAGCTGCGCGCCGGTGACGTTCGACAGGCCGATGAGCTCGAGCTTGCCCTCACGGCGCAGGTCCTGCAGGGCGCCGAGCATCTCGGCCAGCGGCGGGGTGTCGCCGCCGTCGAGCAGGCGCAGGTTGACGAGCGTCAGCCGCTCGACGTCGAGCGTTGTGAGGTTGTCCTCGACGCCGGTGCGCAGCTCGTCCGGGCGCAGTGCGGGCAGCCAGCCGCCCTTCTCGTCGCGGCGGGCCCCGACCTTCGTCACGAGGCGCAGGCCCGCGGGGTACGGGTGCAGCGCCTCGCGGATGAGCTCGTTGACGACGTCCGGTCCGTAGTACTGCGACGTGTCGATGTGGTCGACGCCGAGCTCGACGGCGCGACGCAGGACGGCGAGCGCGCCGTTGCGGTCGCGCGGCGGGCCGAACACGCCGGGGCCGGCGAGCTGCATCGCGCCGAAGCCGATCCGGCCGACGTCGTGTGGGCCGAGCTTGGCGGTGTGTGTCGTGTGGGGCATGCACCAAGGGTGCGCTACGGTCGGTTGCCTCACAAGAAGGGCATCGATCGTGGGACTCGCACCACCACCCTCGCAAGAGCGCCGCTCGGAGCTCACCGACTTCCTCAGGAACCGGCGCGCGCAGCTGACGCCGCAGGACGTCGGCCTTCCCGCGAACGGGCGACGGCGCACGCCCGGCCTGCGCCGCGAGGAGGTCGCACAGCTCGCGGGGGTCGGGCTGTCCTGGTACACGTGGCTCGAGCAGGGCCGCGACATCAAGCCGTCCGCGCAGGTGCTCGACGCACTCGCCCGGGTCCTGCGCCTCGACACCGCCGAGCGCGCGCACCTCTTCCACCTCGCGCGCGTCGAGCTGCCGCTCCCCGCCGGCGACTACCCCCGGGAAGCGCCGCCCGACCTCGCCCACTTCGTCGAGCGCGTCGCGCCGTATCCCGCCTACCTGATCGGGCCGCGCACCGACGTCCTGGCGTGGAACGCCGCCGCGACGGCGATGCTCGGCGAGCCGACGCGCGCGCCGGACGGACGGCAGAACCTCCTGTGGTGGCTCTTCACGAGCGCCGAGCCGCTCACCGAGCAGCGCCGCGCGACGGCCCGCAGCACGCTCGCGCGCTTCCGCGCCGAGCAGGCGCGGCGCATCGGCGACCCCGACTTCGCCGCGCTGGTCGACGCGCTCGACGAGGCCAGCGAGCAGTTCCGCGCGTGGTGGCCGCGCCACGAGGTGCTCACCGAGCAGCTGGGTACGAAGGTCGTCGAGCATCCGCGCGTCGGGCCCCTCGTGCTGCACCACCTGCAATCCGCTCCGACCAGCCACCCTGACCTGCGCCTCATCCAGTTCGCGCCCGCCGACGAAGCGACGCGGGACGCGCTCACTCGCCTGGTCGCCGCAGGTCGGTGATCGGCTTGAGCTCGCGCGTCCGCGCCGCGTGAGAGGCGCTGTAGACGGCCGACCGGAAGGCCAGCAGGGGATCATCGGAGCACTCGATGCCGGCGGGGACGTTGGTCGGGTCGAAGACCATGCCGTCGACGACGTCCTGGTCGGGGTGCTCCGCGGTCAGCGTCAGCGTGCCGGCGTGGATCCTCGGGCGCGACGCGGGCCAGGCCAGCAGCTGATCGTGGGTCGGATCGCCGTCCTGCGCCAGCTCGAACGACAGCTCCCACCGGACCGGTTCCCGCGCCACGCGCTGGCGCATCTCCTCGACGAGGAACTGCGGCGGCCACTGCGCGGCCTCCTCCTCGGTGATGGTGCGATCGTCGGCCATCGTCGCGATCCAGTGGTAGCGGAAGGCCTGCCGGCGGCCGTCGGCGTCGACCAGGTGGTAGGCGTGCAGGCCGTGGAAGTCCGCCGCCGCGAAGCTGCGGATCGGCGGGTGGCCGACCAGCGCTCGCAGTCCCGGCACGGTGCGGCGATGGCGCACCACGAAGGCCAGCAGCCGCAACGGGTTCAGGCGCCCGCGCGCGTTGCGCCGCTGGGCGCCGGTCACCGCGATGAACTCCTGCGGGGTCCCGGCCGGGAACGCGGTCAGGTTGGGCGCCGCCCACGTCGCGTGCCCGCCCGAAGGCAGCGCGAACTGGACCCCCAGCCCGAGGGTCGCCCCTCGGCGGGCGGACTGCAGATCCGGGGCGTAGGGACTACCCGCGCCGTTGGACAACCGCACGACCACCGCGACCCGGTCGCCCTGCAGGTGCTCGGCCACCGTCAGCCCGGCCGCCGCCCGCGTCGCCTCGAAGTGGCCCACGAAGCCATGTCCGTGCGCGTGGGCCCGGCGGTAGCCCGGCACCGCCCCCGTGTACTTCTCCATCGCGGCCATCGCCGCCGCCACCGCTGCCGGGTCGTGATCGCTCATCGGCTGCTCAGTATCAGAGCCGGGTGGCCAGGTCGTGGTAGAAGGTCCGCGGGCGCGTGCGCACGAGCCGCGCCTTGCGCGCGGCCGCGCGGATCTCGAGCGCCGCGGGCGCGGGCATGGCATGCGTCTCGCGGCCGTCGATCTCGATGCTCAGCGGGGCGCTCTGGGGCTCGAGCTCGACCCGCACGGTCTCGCTGCCGTCGACCACGAGCGAGCGCAGGGGGGTCCCCTGCGAGGCCAGCGGCGTGATGACGATGGCGTCCAGTGACGGTGCCACCGCCGGGCCACCGGCACCGACCGTGTAGGCCGTCGAGCCCGTGGGCGACGCGATGACGACGCCGTCGCCATTGAGCACCAGCAGGGCCTCGCCGGCGACCATCACCCGCAGCCGGGCCAGGCCGAAGCCCGGCAGCCGCGCGACCACCACATCGTTGAACGCGATCACCCGGTGGCCGGGCTCGCCCTGGATCTCGGCGACCAGCGCCGTGCGCTCGTCGAGCAGCGCCTCGCCACGGGCCAGGCGCTCCAGCGCGGGACCCAGCTCGTCGCCGTGGATGTCGGCCAGGAAGCCGACGTGACCGAAGTTGACTCCCAGCACGGCGGCATGCTCGACCATCGCCACCTGCAGCGCGCGCAGGATGGTGCCGTCACCGCCGAGCGCGATGACGAGCCGGCAGCCCGGGTCGAGGCCGGCGGGCTCGGCGCTCGTTCCCAGGTCGACGACCTCAACGCCGTGCTGCGACGCCCACGCCTGGATCGTCAGCAGCTGCGCCGCGCACGCGCTGGCCGACTGGGCGAGCACGCCCACCGGCCCGGTGCCCGTGGGCGATGCCAGAATGAACGGCTCCATGCTCCGCGGAGCGTTGCAGGCGGGGGACGTCGGCGCCTGCACCACCTCCTACCCTCAAGCGATGGCCGCACACGACCCGCTCGTCTCGCCGGGCCCGCAGAGCACGGCGAACGCCGTGGGCCAAGCGCGGACGGCGCTGTTCTCGATCGCCGCGGCCGCGCTGCTGGTGGTCCTCAAGCTCGGGACCGGCCTGCTCACCGGCAGCCTCGGCCTCGTGTCCGCGGGCATCGAGTCGTCCGGCGACGTCATCGCAGCGGTCCTGACCTTTCTCGCCATCCGCCTGGGTGGGCGCCCTCCCGACGCGGATCACCCCTATGGGCACCGCCGCGCGGAGAACCTCGGAGCGCTCGGGGAGGCCGCCATCCTCACCGGGGGCGGCGTGTTCATCGTCGTCGAGGCCATCAAGCGGCTCACGCAGGGCGCCGAGTCGCTCGACGGTGGCTGGTACGTCTTCGCCGTCATCGCCGTGGCGCTGATCGTCGACGTCTCCCGGGTCGTGATCTCGGCAGGCACGGCGCGCAGGTACCGCTCGGCGGCATTGCGCTCCAACGCGTTTCACTTCGCGGGCGACATGGCGGGCTCGCTCGCGGTCCTCTGCGGGCTCGTCGCCGTCGCCGCCGGGTTGCCGGCCGGCGACGCGATCGCGGCCCTCGTCGTGGCCTGCATCATCTTCGCAGCCGCCGGGCGGCTCATCTACGAGAACGCGCGCGTGCTGATGGACACCGTGCCCAGCGACGCCCAGGCTCGCGCCGAGCAGGCCATCAACGGCCTCGGCGAGGCGGTCGACCTGCGCCGCCTGCGCCTGCGCGAGTCCGGCGGGCACTACTTCGCCGACGCGGTGGTGACGGTCCCACCGGGCCAGGCCATCGTCGAGGGGCACGGCACCGCCGATGCGATCGAGGCCGCCGTCCGCGACGCGCTGCCCGACACCGACGTGGTGGTGCACCTCGAACCGCGACGCGACGGCCTCGACCTCCGTGACCGCACGCTGGCGGTCGCGCTGACCGAGCCGCTCGTCCGCGAGGCCCACGACATCACCATCTACGAGCACGACGGCCAGGTCAGCATCTCGTTGCATCTCAAGCTCGCCCCGGAGGTCTCGGTGGGCGAGGCACACGACGTCGCCGAGCGCGTGGAGGCCGCACTGCGCGACGAGCCCGGCGTGGACGAGGTGCTCACGCATCTGGAGCCGCTCGAGCAGCCCGTCGCCGCCCGTCCCGATGACGGGAGCACCGCACGCGACGAGGCGCAGCGCCGGCGCATCATCCAGGTCGCGCTCGCGCGCACCGGACAGCCGCCGCGGGAGCTGAGCCTGCTGCATGCCGACGGTGGCCTGGTCGTCTTCGTGTCCGTCGCCGTCCCGGCCGATATGACGCTGCCCGCCGCACACGAGCTGGCCAGCCGCCTCGAAGACGAGATCCGCGAGGGCGAGCCGCACATGCAGGACGTGGTCGTCCACACCGAGCCCGGCTAGATGCGCGCCGGATCCCTGGCCAGGTAGCCGGCCCCCGCCAGCCCGCGCCCATTCGCCACGCAGCCCGGGCGAGCGTGGGCTGACAGTCAGGAACGCGTGCCCACGGCGAGCAGGTACGTATCGTGCGAACACCGAGTCGCTGTACTCGGCTTCGACGAGGTCGAAGCCGGCGCGCTCGATCATCGGCTCCAGCAGCCAGGTGAAGGTCGAGTGCTCGTCGCGGACGTGTTCGGCCAGCTCGGCGCGGGTCCAGCCGCGCTCGACGTCGGCGGCCATGGTCTGCGCGATCCACGCCTCGATGTGGCGGTCGGCGTCGCCCGGCTCGAAGCTGTAGACGACATCCCAAAGGCGCAGCATGCCGCCGCTGCCCAGCATGCCGGCCATCCGGCTCAGGGCGATCGCCTTCCAGAAGTCGGGCAGGTGGTGCAGCGCATAACGGCTGTAGACGAGGTCGGCCGGCGCACCGGCGTGCTCGTAGGTCAGGAACCCCGCGTGGACGACCTCGACGTTCCTCGCGACGACGCCATCGAGCTTGTCGGCCAGCCGCTCCAGCATCAGCGCGGACACGTCGACCGTCCTCCTTGGCGTCATAGCGGCGCGTGCGCTGCTCGTCGAAGTGCTCGCGCCCGGCGTGGATCGTCTCCTCGAGCCACCAGGAGCCGGGGTCGCGTGACATCAGGCCTCCAGTCGCCGCAACGCCAGCTTCAGCACGTCCGCGCGACTGCGCGTGCCGTGGTCGGCGGCGATGAAGTGGTTGCCGATCCACAGCGAGTAGCAGACCAGGCAGCGGGCCTCGACGTCGTCCTCGTCGTCGCAGAAGGCGCCGAACAACGAGCGCACATAGGCCATGCGCCGGTTGTCCACGCGGCGCAGCCGAGCGGCCACCGCCGGCTCGCGCCGGGCCCAGTCGCGGACCGCGAGGTCGATCCTCAGCGGCTCGTCGCTGGAGGCGGCGAACGCCGACAGCCGTCGCAGCTTGGCCCTGGCGTCGCCGCCCTCGCTCTCGATGCGCTCGATCACCTCGTCGACGCCCGCCCGTTCCCACGAGTCGAGGATCTCCTGCAGCAGCGCGCGCCGGTCCGCGAAGTGCCAGTAGAAGCCGCCCCGCGTGACGCCGAGCGCCTGCGCCAGCAGCTCGATCCGGACGGCGTCGGGGCCGCCGGCGGCGAGCGCCCGCAGCCCCTCCTCGATCCAGCTGCTGCGCGGCGTGCGGGTCGGCGCCGACATCTCGAGCCTCAGTATCGCGTCCGGCCCGCGGTTGACAGCGCCGCGGGCGCTGGGCTAGCCTGCATCCATACACTACTGTATGGATGCAGGGAGGGTCGACCATGAACGTCCCGTTGCTCGCCGCCGGATCCCTCGCCGTCCTCGCCGCCGCCGTCCACGGGGTGGGTGGCGAGGTCCTCGTGGTGAGAAGGCTCTCGCCCGCGATGCTGCCGTCCAGTCGCTTCGGTGGCCCGCGGATGACCAAGACGATGATCCACGCCACGTGGCACATCACGACCATCGCCTTCCTCACCGTCGGAGCCGCGCTCGTGCTGGCAGGCTCAGTCCTGCACGGCGACGCCGCCCGCGGGATCGGCCTGCTCGCCGCCGGCGCGTCGACCGGCTTCGCCGCCGTGGCGGCCGGCATGGGGGCCTCGCCCCGATCGCTGCTGCACCACCCCGCCCCCGCCGTGCTCACCGCCACCGCGGTGCTCGCGTGGTGGGGCGCGCTCTAGTCAGCGCACGCGGTTGAGCTCGTCGACGACCTGGGCGGCGGCGCCCTCGCGGTAGAAGTCGACCGACACCACGTTCGGAAGCATGGCGCGCCGCTTGCGGCAGCGCGCCACGCGGCCGGCGAGGAAGTCGTGGGCGTTCACGCGGCGGGCGATCGACACGAGCGGCAGCGGCGGAGTGTCGACCCAGTGGTTGACGAGCAGCAGGGACCCGGCGGTGCCACCGCGGTTGGGTTCGCAGCTCGCAGGCCCCTCGAGCGCCGCGACGCTCCGGAACAGGAACGGTGTCTCCTGCATGACCGCCGGCTGATGATGGATCCACGGCGCACCGCCGGCACGGTTCTCAGCGAGCACGATCACGCGCTCGTCGCGGTCGATCAGCTCGCGCAGCGTCGGCCACGGGCGGTCGGCGTCACCGAGGTAGACCTCGTCGGCCAGGCCGCTATCGCGGATCACCTTCGCGGTGTCGGCCGCGCTGGTCTCGTCCTGGATCGACAGCACCACCACCTCCTCGGGATGGCGGACCATGAATCGATGGACGGACTGCAGCGCGTCGAGGGCACGGGTCGCGCCGACCTCGCACAAGGTGTGGCAGAGGAAGAGCTGCCGCCGGCCCTTGGGGTTGCGGCCGATGCGCCGGCTCACCCGCTCGGCGGTCGCCACCCCGCGCTCGCCGATCTCGGCCACCAGCTTGGACCGCTTGGAGTTCTCGGGTGCGAGCTCCGTGGCCACTCCGCGGGTGGTGCTGATCCCGTAGTGCGTGTCGATCATGAGCGCGCGGACGCCGTCGGCCAGCTGCTGGGGGATCCCGACGTCCTGCGCGGCGAAGAACCACCCCGGCTCGTCGGCGGCCGCCATCGCGTTGTGGGTGCCGAGGAACGCGACCTGGTCGACGCGCCGGTCGCACAGCGCGGCGTGGCCGTTGCAGCGCCCGACCCGCGCGACCGCCGGGCTCTCGCCGCCGGAGAGCAACGCGGCCACCGCGACAGCGGCCGTGACGAGGACCGCCACCACCCCCACGCGCAGCGCGCGGCGGGGGCTGGGGCCGCGCAGCCGTGGCGCGGACTCGGGCGGCCCGGCGGCCAGCGCCAGCACCTCGGCCGTCGCGGCGAGGACGAGCAGCGCCCCGACCGCCACGATCACCGCCCCGAGGACAGTGCGCGGCCACAGGACCATCGCGACGCCCACCGCGATCACCGCCAGCGCGCGCAGCACGCGCTCGAGCCGGTTGCGCGGTGGGGTCGCGGCCACCGACCAGACCCGGCGCAGCAGCGCCATGACAGGGATCGGGCGCACGACCGCAGCGGCCGCGAGGGCGACCACGATCCCGGCGAACGCCGCAGCCAGTGCCCACGCCGTGACCGGATCCAGCCAGACGCCGAGCGCGGCACGCACCGCCGCGCGGTCGGCCGGGCCGACGCTGTCGGCCAGAAGCGCCGGAGCGAGTGCCGCCACCAGGGCGACGGCGACGCCCACCACGGCGCACGCGACACCGAGCCGGAGCACCGACGCGCGCCGGGAGTCGGTGACCACAAGGGCGACGAGCGCCAGGACCAGCGCCGCGGCCAGGGCGATCCACTTGGCGGGGCGAGCACGATCGGCGTGCTCGGCGATGCGCAGCATGAACCCGTGAACGCCGCCGTGGATGCGCGCCACGCGCGTGATCACGCGCGTGGGCATCCGGTCGGCCGCCCGCGGCGCCAGCCGCTCGACGACGTCGGCCACCAGCAGGCCGGCGTCGCGGAGTTGCAGGGTGAGCCCTCGGCTGTGCGCATCGAACGCCGAGCGATGGGCGTCGAGCGCTGCGCGGCGCACCAGCGAGCGGAACTGCGGCGTCCCGACGACGGCGCGCGCGGCGAGCTCGACGATCGGTCGCAGGCCCACGAGGTCGGGCCGGGCGCCGACCACCACGTCGGTCAGCCGGCGGGCGGCGGCGTCACGGACCGGCGCGGTTTGCAGCGCGGCCGCCGCGCGGTCGGCGAACGGGTCCGAGGCGAAGAATGTGTGGTCGGCGTAGGCGAGGATGCCGGCGATCGCCAGTGCCATCGCACTGAGCACGGCCAGGGCCCATGAGACCGCCCCCGCGCGCCGCCCGCGCATCAGGCAACCGGCTCGAGCGCCAGCGCGGTCACGACCCTGCGGGTCTGCGGCGCGGGCTGGTCCTGGTTGGAATACGGGCGATTGAGGAGATGCCCGCGATGGACGAGCGTCGTCGAGCCGCCACCGTCGAGGTTGATCGCGCGCTGCGCTCCGAGGTCGACCATGACCGCGGCGAGCTCGAGCATCGACAGGCCGGCGTCGACGTTGGTGCGCCGCCCGTCGCAGGCCACCGTGATGAGCGCGTCGTCGGCGATCCCGAACGCCGCCCGGGGATGCCGGTCCTGGGTGATGTCGGAATCGAACTGCTCGGATGCGGCGCTGAAGCCCTCGTGGTCGGCCTGCGGGTCGAAGGCGACGGCGCCGTCCGCGACGAGCAGCGGGCCCGCCTGCAGGAGGTCGCCGTCGGGCCGCTCGGGCGCCGCGTCACGCGCGACGATCCGGACGCCGTCGCCGTCGCTCACCACGCACGCGCGGCGCGGCGCGTAGACCGCGGGCAGCGGCTCGTGGCGGACACCGCGGCCGGCGGCCCACACCTCGCCGAGCGGGCGATACGGGTCGCGCACGAAGAAGCCGCCGACCACGGCCTCCTCGACCGCGGTCGACCGGCACACGACGTCCAGGCGCTGCGGTCGCGGGAAGAACACGACGCGCACGCGCGTATGCCCGATCGGATGGCGCACGGCGTACACCGTGGTGGTCTCGCCGTCGTCGAGGGACTGACGCCAGAGCCGGTACTCGATCACACGACGACGACGGGCCGGTGGTAGGCGTTCACCACGTCCCGCGAGACGCTGCCCATCACGGCGCTCTTCAGTCCCGACAGCCCGCGCTGGCCGATCACGATCGCGGGCGCATCGAGCTCGTCCGCGGTGGCCGCGATGAGCTCCGCGGTCTTGCGATCGGCGGCAAGCAGCAGGGGCTCGGCGTCGAAGCCGGCCTCACGGGCGATGGCCACGCCCCGCTCGACGACATCGAGCGCGTCGGCCTCGCCACTCACGGGCGCGTCGATGCGCCCGCCCGTCAGGGCCTGCGCCACGCCGAGTGAGCGCTCGGTCGGCTTGTACGCGTAGAGGACGCGCGCCGCACGGCCGCGCCCCACGAGCACCGGCGCGATCCGTATCGCGCGCTCCGCCGCCTCGGAGCCGTCGTAGCAGAGCACGAACGGCCCCTGCGGATCTTCGACGGTCATCGGTGATCCTCCGTGTGTTCGGCACGCATGGCGGGCATATTCGCAGGCGGCGTCAGGCGCCGCCGTACGCGACGACCAGGTCGGTCGCGATGCCCAGCAGGAAGCCGATGCCGAGCATGTAGAGCCCGAGCTCCGCGTGCCCCAGGCGGCGCACGCCGGCCCAGATCTCGCCGATGACGTACAGGATCGCCCCGCCGGCGAGTGCGTAGAAGCACAGCTCGAGCGCGGCGCTGGTCACCTGGTAGCCCAACATCGCGCCCAGGAAGGTCGGCCCGCCGCCGACCAGGCCCGCCAGCCCCAGCCAGCGCCACGAAGGGCGCACGCCTCCGAGCGGGCCGACGATCCCGAACCCCTCGGTCGCGTTGTGCAGCGCGAAGCCGATGATCAGCACGGTGGCGAGCGCGATCTCGCCCGCCTGGGCGGAGACCCCGATGGCGAGACCTTCGGCGAAGTTGTGCAGGCCGATCGCAATGGCGATCGTCATCGCCGTCCGCAGGGCCCGGTGGTCGAGCGTCTCGAACGCCTTGCGGTGCTCGGCGATCTCCGCGGGGCTCATGGCCAGCGTCGACTCGGCGCCGGCCATCGGCGGCAGCGCGCGCGCCGACGCTCCCAGGCGCCGCTGGACCGTCGCGATGCCGCCGACGCCGGCCAGGAAGCCTGCGCTGAGCAGCGCGAAGAGCCCGATCACCGGCCACAGCGAGGCGTGGTGCTCCTTGTAGGCGTCGAGGTGGGTCTCGAGGATCCCCAGCGCCGCGGCCCCGACGTCCATGAAGATGAACGCCAGGATCCCGGCCGACAGCATCGACAGCCCGACGCGCGCGCGCATGCTCAGCCACTGCGCGCGGCCGAGGGGCAGCCCCAGGAAGATGGTGGAGCCGGCGATGGCGCCGAGCGCGGCGGTCTCTGCGAAGGACATGAGCGGTGGCCTCGGATTAGGGCGCCCGAATTAGGACCTCCTAAGTCGTACCACATCGCAGTGGCGCTCGATCCGGCGCAGTCAGGCGGCGTTCAGGTCCACCCCGCCATGATCGTGCCATGTCGCTGACCCAAGGCGGCTCGTCATGGCCTCGCTGACCGGCCAGCTCACCAGCTGGATCGGCCACCACGGCGCCTATGCCGTCTTCGCGATCATGGCCCTCGACGCGCTGTTCCCGGTCGGCGGCGAGCTGACCATGCTCTACGCCGGAGCCCTCGCCGCCGGGGCGATCAGCGGCCAGCACCCGGTGCTGCTCGGCCATCCGCTGCAGACCGGCTTGGAGAGCTATCTCGTCCTGGCGACCGCCGGTACCCTCGGCTACCTGCTCGGCTCCCTGATCGGCTGGGCGATCGGACGCTGGGGCGAGCGGTCATTGCTCGAGCGCCACGGGCGCTGGCTGCACCTCAAGCCCGAGAACCTCGAACGCGCCGAGCGCTGGTTCGATCGCCACGGGCGGGCGGCCGTCTTCCTCGGGCGCCTCACGCCGGTCGTGCGCTCCTTCATCTCGATACCGGCTGGGGCGCTGGGCAGCCCGCTCGGCCCGTACACCCTGCTCACCCTCGCCGGCTCGGCCATCTGGTGCTTCGGCTTCGCCGCCGTCGGGTGGGCGCTGGGCTCGAGCTACGCGTCCGTCCATCACGCCTTCCGCTACGTCGACGCGCTGGCGGTGGCCGCCGTCGCGGCGGGGCTGGCCGCGGTGCTCGTCCGCCGGCGACGGCCCGTGCGCCGGTGACGGCCCGGGCCGCACGCGGCGCGATCGTCGCGATGCTGGTGGCCATGGCGGTGACGGCCTGCGGATCGCACCCGGCGGCACCGCAGCATCGCGCGTCGCGCTCCACGCCCCCCGAGGCCGGCACCGCGCGCCCCCGCGCGACGGTGAGCGTCGGGCTGCGCGTGGTGGGATCGCGCTCGCTGCCCGCGCCCGTGCAGCTGCCCGGCCTGGCCCGCGTCGGGACGACGGTCCTCGCCGCCGGCGGCCTCGACACCGCCGACAGCTCCGTGGCCGACATCGTGCGCCTGGCGCCGGGAACGGCGCGGCGGGTGGGCGCGCTGCCCGCCGCGGTCCACGACGTCGGCGCCGCCGCGCTGGGGTCGAGCGTCTACGTGTTCGGCGGCGGCACGGCGCGCGGCCCGACCGACGCCATCACGCGGGTCACGCCGGGCGGGCGCTCGCAGCTCGCCGGCCACCTGCCGGTCGCGATGTCGGACACGACCGCGGTGACGCTGGGCGCCACCGCCTACGTCGTCGGCGGCTTCACGGCGGCCACCCCGCTGCGCTCGGTGCTCGCGTTCCGTCCGGGCACGGCTCCGCGCGAGGTCGCCGCCCTGCCCCACCCGTTGCGCTACGCCGCCGCCGCGGCGGTGGGCGGGCGTCTGCTCATCGCCGGCGGCACCGACGGGACCCGGGCGCGCGACGAGATCCTCAGCGTCGATCCCGCCCGCCATCGCGTGCGCGTCATCGGCCACCTCCCGGCCCGCCTCGCGCACGCCGCCGGCGCAGCGCTCGGGAATACCTTCTACGTCCTGGGCGGCCGCGGCGACGCGACGGCCAGCCAGAGACGCGGCATCTGGGCCATCGATCCCGCCACAGGGCACGTGCGCGCCGCCGGGCGGCTGCCGACAGCGCTCTCGGACCTCGGCGCGGTGGCGGCAGGCGACCGGCTGCTCGTGGCCGGCGGGCGCGACGCGCGCGGCGTCGTGCACCATGAGCTGCTCGCCTTCGCGCGCAGCGCCCACATCGTCGCCCGCACCGCGGCGCTCGACATCTACGCCGCCACGCGCCCGGGGATGCTGGCGCCCCAGGTGCGCGGCGACGTCGCGCGCGTCTACGTGCCCAACTCGCAGTCAAACACCGTCGACGTCATCGATCAGCGCACGGCCAGGATCGTCGACCACTTCGCCGTCGGCGCCCTGCCCCAGCACGTGACCCCCTCCTGGGACCTGCGCACGCTCTGGGTCAGCAACGACAACGGCAACAGCCTGACCCCGATCGACGCGCGCACCGGCCGTCACGGCCGCCCGGTCGCGGTCTCCGACCCCTACAACCTGTACTTCACCGCCGATGGGCGTCGCGCGATCGTGGTCGCCGAGGCGCATCGCGAGCTCGACTTCCGCGAGCCCCATACCATGCGCCTGGTCAAGGCGCTGCACACGCCCACGTGCGCCGGCGTCGACCACATGGACTACACCGCGGACGGCCGCTTCGCGCTCGTCTCCTGCGAGTTCGCCGGGAGGATGGTGGTGGTGGACCTGCGCCGCGAGCGCGTGGTCAAGGGCATCGACCTGCGGGCGGGGGCGATGCCTCAGGACGTCAAGCTCTCGCCGGACGGGCGGACGTTCTATGTCGCCGACATGGCCTCCAACGGCGTCTGGCTGATCGATGCGCACAGCATGCGCAAGGAGCGCTTCCAGCCCACCGGCCGCGGCGCCCACGGGCTGTATCCGAGCCGCGACTCCCGGTACCTCTACGTCTCCAACCGCGCGGCCGGGACGATCAGCGTGATCTCGTTTCGCACGCGGCGTCCGGTGCGCACCTGGCGGATCCCGGGCGGCTCGCCCGACATGGGCGGCGTCTCCGCCGACGGGCGCGTGCTGTGGCTCTCGGGCCGCTACAACAGCGAGGTCTACGCGATCTCCACCAGCACGGGGCGCCTTCTGCACCGCATCCCGGTCGGCCACGGACCGCACGGTCTCTGCGTCTGGCCCCAGCCCGGCCGCTACTCGATCGGGCACACCGGGATCCTGCGGTAGCGCCCATTCAGGGCCGGCCGTCACGCCGGCAGGCGCACCTCGAACTGCGCCCCGGCTCCTGGCGACGACGGCACCAGCGTCACGTCGCCCCCGATCGCCTTGGCCAGCCTGCGCGCAAGCGGCAGCCCGAGCCCCGCGCCGCGGTGACCGTTGACCCCCGCCGTGCGCGCACCCGGCTCGAAGAGCACCGCGCGCGCCCCGGGCTCCACACCCGGGCCGTCGTCGGCCACGGTGACCACGATCGCGCCGTCACGGGCCACCGCGCTGAGGATCACGCGCGCCCGCGCGTAGCGGCGGGCGTTGTCGAGCAGGGGCGCGACGATCCGCTCGACGACCTCGGCGTCGACGCCGGCCATCATCGGCGCCGGCGGCGCGCGCACGTCGAGCTCGACGTCGCGCTCGGCCAGCGCGGCGGTCCAGCCCGAGGCGATCCGGGCCAGGACGCGCCCGAGCTCGCTGCGGCCGGACTCCAGCTGCGCCTCGGCGCGCGCGGCCGCCATCAGGGTCTCGAGGATCTCGCTCATCTGCGCGGCGCTGCGCGCGACCAGCGCGTAGGCCTCGCGGCGCTCCTCGGGCGAGCGCTCACGGCGTTGCAGCAGCTCGAGCTCGGCCACGATCCGCGCCAGCGGCGTGCGCAGCTCATGCGAGAGCTCGGCCGACAGGCGCTGCTCGTGGCGCAGGCTCGCCGCCACGCGATCCAGCAGCGCGTCGAACGTCCGGGCGAGGTCGCCCAGCTCGTCGGGACGTGGTGTCGCGCCGAAGCGCTTTGCCGGGTCGTGCTCGCTCCAGTCGGCGGCCGACGCGGTCATCTCGCGCACCGGATCCAGCGCGCGCCCGACGGTGATCCAGGTCAGCACGCCGACCGCGACCAGCAGCACGACCGCCAGCGCCAGCGATCCCAGCAGCGCCAGATCGGTGCTGCGGTCGTAGGCCGCCAGCGATTGCGCGGCGATCACCGTGCCGACCTGGCGCCGGCCGTCGGGAGCGCGCACCGCGGCCGCATAGAGGCGCACGTCGGCGCCCGGCACGTCGCGGAAGACGCGCGAGCGGCCGACGAGCGCATCGACCTCCCGCTGCGCGTCGGCCGACGTGGTCGGGCGCTCGAGCGGGCGCCGGCCCTCGTAGATCCACACGCGCTTGTCCAAGGCCGCATCGCCGCCGGACTCATGCACGCGCAGGCGTCCGTCGGCGTAGGTCACGGTGCTCACCGCGGCGTCGGCGAGGGAGCGCGCGCGGTTGTCGGCGTCCGCGTTGAGGCTGCGATCCAGGGCGACGTTGAACGCGACCGTGAGCACCGCGACCGCGCCGAGCGCCGCCAGGACGCCGAGCGCGGTCAGTCGCCCCCGCAGTGTGCGAAAGCGCCTCATCGCAACCGGTAGCCCACGCCGTGGGCGGTCTCGATCACCGTGGGCGCCGAGACGTCGCGCAACTTGCGCCGCAGCCGCGCGACGTACTGATCCAGCGTGTTGTCGTGGACGATCGCGCCGTCGGGCCATGCCGCGCGGACCAGGTCGCGCCGGCGTACCACGGCGCCCGGACGGGCGGCCAGCGCCGCGAGGACCCGGAACTCCGTGGGCGTGAGCGACGCCTGGCCGTCGTCGCCCGTGATCGCGTGGGCGACGGGATCCAGGCGCAGCGCACCGAGCGTGGTCGCGGGATCGGCGCCGGAGCGGCGCATCAGCGCCCGCAGGCGGGCGACCACCTCGTCGAAGTGAAACGGCTTGGTCACGTAGTCGTCGCCCCCGGCGCTGAACCCCGCCAGGCGATCGGACATGGCGTCGCGCGCAGTGAGGAAGAGCACCGGGGCGTCGACGCCGCGCGCCCGCAGCGCCTGGCAGAGGTCGCGCCCGTCGGCGTCGGGCAGGCCGATATCGATGACCAGGCCGTCGGGCATGTCCCCGCTGCGCGCCATCGCGGCGGCGGCGTCGCCCACGGCCTCGACCACGAAGCCCGCCTCGCCCAGCCCGCGCGAGAGCTGCGAGCGCAGCTCGGGATCGTCCTCGACGACGAGCAGGCGGAAGACCGTCACGGTGTCCCGCAGTATCGCGGCCTCACCCCATCGTCCGGACCATGCGGGAGCGGGCGTCGCCGGCGCGGCGGTAGCGTTGACACATGCCCTCCAACTGGCCCGTGCTGTCCTACGAGGATTGGAGCGCGACCTGCGACACGCTCCACGCGCACACCCAGGTCCTCGGCAAGCTGGCGGCGACGCTCGCCCCGCCCGAGCCCCAGCTCCAGCACGCTGCGCTGCGGCTCACCGCGCGGGGCTGGGAGAGCCCCCCGCTGCCCGCCCCCGACGGCTCGGGGGCACTGGTCGTCGCGCTGGACCTGCATGCCCACGAGGCGGTGGCCGAGCACAGCGACGGGCGTGCCCAGCGCGTCGCGCTCACGCCCGACCGGCCGGTCGGCGCGGTCACGCGCGAGCTGCTGCAGGCCGTGCGCGACCTCGGCGGCAGCGTCGAGATCGACCCGACGCCGCAGGAGGTCCCGTGGAGCGTCGCGCTCGACGAGGACGACGAGCACGCGACCTACGACACAGGCCAGGTCGCCTCCTACCACGCGGCCGCGACCCAGGCGGCGCTCGTCCTCGCCGCCTTCCGCGCGCCCTATCGCGGACGCTCGACCCCGGTCAACGCGTGGTGGGGCTCGTTCGACCTCGCGGTCAACCTGTTCTCGGGGCTGCCCGCTGATCCGCCCTCCGATGACTTCATCATGCGCAACGCGATGGACGCGCAGGAGGTCGCCGTCGGCTGGTGGCCGGGCGACACGCGCTACGGCAAGGCCGCCTTCTACGCCTACGCGCACCCGGCGCCCGAGGGGTTCGCGGAGGCCACGCTCTCCCCCGCGGCCGGGCGCTGGGATGCCGCGCTCGGCGAGTACGTCCTGGACTGGGAGGACGTCTGCGCCGCCGACGATCCCCATGCCTTCGCGCTCGCGTTCGCCCGCTCGGCCTTCCGCCATGCCTGCCTGGTGTGCGGGTGGAGTCCCGACCTCGCGGCCAGCGCCGAGGGCACGCCCCCACCGGTGAAGTGAGCCGGCGCCCGTAGGTCAGCCGCCGGCGTCCGCGAGCACGAACGCCACGCTGTCGCCGGCCACCAGCGGCGCCTGCGGGTCGCGCGTGATGTGGTCGCCGTTGAGCTCAGCCACGACCTGGCCGTCGAGGCTCAGCCCGCCGGCGGCGGCAGCCTCCGCGATGGTGGCCGCGTTGACGCGCCGGACCGCGCCGGAGATCCGGACCGTCACCTCGGGCCCCGGACGGGCACGCGCCGCCTCGTAGTCGGAGGGCTCGTTGAGGTTGAGCAGGGAGTCGAGGTCGGGGTCGAGCGCCGCCAGCGCCGGGTCGGCCAGCAGCGCGTCGGCGTCCAGGCGGCGCACACGGCAGGCCTCGAAGAGGAACGCGAGGCGCATCCGGTCGTCGGCGATGAGGCGCTCGACGACGTCGGCGAGCTCGGTCCGGTAGAGCGCCGCCAGCGGATGGCGGAAGCCGCCGACGTCCGGCAGCACCACATCGACGTCGTCGTCGAGCGCGGCGAGCAGGCGGTGGATGAAACGCGGGTGCAGGAGCGGCACGTCCGTAGCCGAGGCGTAGGCCACGGGCGCGTGGTCGCGGACGGCGGCCAGCCCGGCCGCGAGCCCCTGGAGCGGGCCGGCGCCCTCGCGGGCGTCCTCGACCACCTCCACCCCCTCGGGCAGCTGCGGGAGTGCCTGCCCCGGCGCGCGCACCACGACGACCGGGCCGTCGACCGCCCGCCCCACGACGCCCACGACGCGCCGCAGCAGCGTCGAGCCGTGCCACTCCAGCGTGCCCTTGGGCGTCCCCATCCGCGACGAGCGCCCACCGGCCAGCACGATCCCCGCGACCTGCGCCATGCCTGGACGCTACCCGTGACCCGCTCAACCCTGCGCTCGCTATGCTCGATGGCCTGATGGCCGCGCACATGGTCGCCATCATCGAGCGCGACGGCCAGCGTGACGAGGTGGCCGTCGAGGAGCCGATGGAGATCCGCGTCGACGGCCAAGCGCTGTCGGTCACCATGCGCACCCCGGGCCACGACGAGGAGCTGGCGCTCGGCTTCCTGCTCGGCGAGGGGCTCATCGACGGCCCGCGCCAAGCGGGCCTGACCGAGGATCTCGCCAACAACATCATCGAGGTCGCCGGGCCGCTGACGCGCGATCCCTCGGCGCGGCGCTTCTACACGACGTCGTCGTGCGGCGTGTGCGGCCGTGGCTCGCTGGAGGAGGTCGCCGTGAACGCCTCGGCGGCCTCCCCGGGCCCCGTCATCGCGCGTGATCTGCTGGCCGCGCTCCCCGATCGGCTGCGCCAGCCGACCTTCGCGCGCACCGGCGGCCTGCACGCGACCGGGCTCTTCACCGCCGCGGGCGAGCTGCTGCTCGTGCGCGAGGACGTGGGGCGCCACAACGCGATGGACAAGGTCGTCGGCCGCGCCCTGCTCGACGGACTCGTGCCCCTGCACCCCCACGTGTTGTGCGTGAGCGGCCGGCTCTCCTTCGAGCTCGTGCAGAAGGCCGCCGTCGCCGGCGCTCCGATCCTCGTGGGCGTCGGCGCCCCGACCTCGCTGGCGATCGAGCTCGCCGCCGACCGCGGCCTCACGCTGGCGGGCTTCGCGCGCGGCGGCTCCGTCAACGTCTACACCCGCCCCGAGCGGGTGGGTTGACGCCACCGAGCTGAGCGGGGCCCTCGGGTAGCCCCGCGCACGTTTGTACCAAACACCCCCCAGCGGGTGCGACGGACCGGTACCGTGTCTCCATGAACACCAGCCGTCGGGCGTTGCGCCATGACGTCAGGGACGGGCTCGTGCGGGGAATCCTCGAGGGGGAGTTCGGTCCGGGGGACCGTCTCATCGAGATGCACATCGCCAAGGAGTACGGCACGAGCCAGGGACCCGTGCGCGAGGCGCTGCGCGAGCTCGAGATGCTCGGCTTCGTGCGCAGCGAGCCCCATCGCGGAACCTACGTCCGCGATCCCTGGCAGCAGGGGATGCTCGAGCTCTACGAGCTGCGCGGCGCGCTGGAGGAGTTCGCCGCGCGGATGGCCACGCCGAGGCTGCGCGAGGACACGAGCGCGCTGCAGGCCGAGGTCGACGCGATGGCGGCGGCGGCTGTGGCCGACGACGTCCACGCGGCCGTCGAGCACAGCGAGCGCTTCCATCGCCTCATCATCGAGGCCAGCGGCAACCAGCTGCTCGAGACGGTGTGGAGCAGCCTGAGCATCACCGACCACACCGCGCTGACGATGGTCACCCTCTCCCTGGACCTCGCCACGCTCGCGGTGTCGCATCAGCCGATCGTCGATGCCATCGCGGCGGGCGACATCGAGCTGGCCTGCCGCGTCAGCCGCGAGCATCAGGCGTGGTTCGAGGCGATGCTGGCCGCGACCGCCGAGAGCGGCTCGCGGCGCACGTCGGCGATCTCGGCCTGACGGCAGCGAGCAGGCAGCGCTCAGACGCCCCCGGGCGCCTTCGCCCGGCCGAGCGCGACGTGCAGCGGATGACCGAGCAACAGCTCGGCCGCCTCGCGCAGGCCCTCGCTGAGCGTCGGGTGCGGGTGGATCGTGGCGGCGACGTCGCCGGGCGCGGCCATGAGCTCGATCGCCAGCGCCCCGCCGGCGACGAGCTCGCTGGCGTGCGGACCGACGACGTGCACGCCGACCACGCGGTCGGTGGCGGCGTCGGCCACGATCTGGGTGAACCCGTCGCGCGCGCGCAGCGTCCCCGCCCGGCCCGACGCCGCCAGCGGGAAACTCGCGACCACCGGATCGAGCCCGGCGTCGCGCGCCTGCGCCTCGCTGAGCCCGACCGAACCGATCTCGGGATCGCTGAAGATGACCACGGGGATCGCCTGCGCGTCGAACGCGGCGGGGCGGCCGCTGAGCGCCTCGGCGGCCACGGCCGCCTCGGCCGTGGCCTTGTGGGCCAGCGCCGGCCCGGCGACGACATCGCCGACGGCGGCGATGCGCTCGTTCGCGCGCATGTCCTCGCCGACCTCGATCAGGCCGTCCGCGCCGACGCGGACGCCGGCCTCCACCAGGCCCAGGTCGTCGGTGTTGGGGATCCGCCCCACGGCGACGACCACGCGATCGGCCTCGATGCGCTCCTCGCCATCGGGGCCGGCGACCACGAGCGCGTCGTCCTTCAGGCCCTGCGCGCTGCTGCGCAGCCGCAGATCGATGCCGAGCGCCTCCAGCCGCCGCAGCACCGGCGCGGTGAGGGCGGCGTCGACGGTGGGCAGGACGCGGTCGAGCGCCTCCACCACGGTCACGCGCGCGCCGAGCTTGGCCAGCGCCGTTCCGAGCTCGAGCCCGATGTAGCCGGCGCCGACGACCGCCACGCTGGCGGGCACGGCGGTCAGCGCCAGCGCGCCGGTCGAGTCGAGGACGCGCTGGCCGTCGAAGGGCAGCCCCGGCAGCGCGACGGGCCGCGACCCTGTGGCCACGATCGCGTGCTCGAACTCGAAGAAGACGACGCCATCCTCGGGCGTGCGCACCGCCACGCGATCGGCGCGGTTGAAGCGGGCCTCGCCGTGGACCACCCGCACCCCGCCGGCGGCCAGCAGCGCGCCGACGCCGCGCGCCAGGCCCGAGCACAGCTCGCCGCGCCAGGCCTGGAAGCGCTCGAGCGAGACGCTCACGCCCTCGGCATCGAGCCCGGCGTCGCGCATCTCGTGCGTGTGGTGCGCGGCGTCGGCCAGCTCGATCAGCGCCTTGCTGGGAATGCAGCCGACCTGAAGGCAGACTCCGCCCAGCCCGGCCGGGCCCGCGCGCTCGACGAGCGTCACCTCGCGGCCGAGCTGGGCCGCGCGGATGGCGGCGGCGTAGCCGCCGGGCCCTCCGCCGAGGACGAGCAGGTCGACGGAGTCGGCGAACTCGCCGACGACCATCAGCGCAGATCCTCGAAGAGCAGCACCGGGTCCTCGAGCAGCTTCTGCACCTGATCGACGAAGGCCGACAGGCCGTCGCCGTCGAGGACGCGGTGGTCACCGGCCACCGAGAGGACCATGGTCGGGCGCACCACCGGCGCGCCGTCGACCGCCACCACGCGATCGCGGATGGCCCCGACGCCGACGTTGACGACCTCCGGCGGGCGCACGATCGGCGTGCCCATCCAGGTGCCGAGACTGCCGAAGTTGTTGACCGTGATGGTCGGTCCGGCGAGCTGGTCCGGGCGCAGCTTGCGCTCGCGCGCGGCCTGCGACAGCGCGACGATCTCGTGCGCGAGTTCGGCCAGCGAGCGCTGATCGGCGTCGTGGAGCACGGGAACGGTCAGCCCATCGGGGCCGGCCGCCGCGATGCCGACGTGGTAGTGGCCGTGCAGCGTGATCTCCTCGGCCTCGAGGTCGATCGACGCGTTGACGTAGGGATGCTCGCGCGCCGCGAGGACGGCGGCGCGAACGGCGAACGGCGTCGGCGTCAGCGCCTTGGCCAGCGCCTCGTCGCCGCGCTCGCGCGCCCGCCCGCGCAGGCTCGCCCGCGCGCGCATCAGCGCGGTGGCGTCGACCTCGCGGTAGTCGATGATCCGCGGGACCTCCAGCCACGCGCGCGTGAGCGCGTGGGCGATGGTGCGCCGCACGCCGCGCAGCGGGACGACCTCCCCCGGCGCCGGGGCCACGCGCGACGGCGACGGCGACGGCGACGGCGACGGGGCCTTCGGCGCGGCCGACGCCGCATTGCCGGCGGCCCGCTCGACGTCCTCGCGCACGATCCGCCCGTGCGGGCCGCTGCCCGCGACGTCCTCGAGCGCCACGCCGAGCTCGCGTGCCAGCCGCCGGGTCGTCGGCGCGGCGAGCGGAGCACCTGTACGTACCGGCGCGTCCGTGCTCACGGCCTGTTGGCGCGCCCCGTTGGCGGGCGCGGCGGGGGCAGCCGCCGCGCCGTCGGCCTCGATCACCGCGAGCACCGCGCCCACGTCGAGCGTGTCGCCCGGGGTCCCGCACAGCCGCGTGACGACGCCGTTCGCCGGGCAGGGGATGACGACGGTGGCCTTGTCGGTCTGGATCTCGACGAGGTCCTGGTGCTCGGTCACCTGATCGCCCTCGGCCACCTGCCAGGCCACGATCTCGGCGGTCGCGATGCCCTCCCCGACGTCGGGCAGGCGGAACTCGAGCGGCGCCATCAGGCCTCCAGCGCCGCCCGGATCGCGTCGAGCACGCGATCGACGGAGGGCACGTAGAGCTCCTCGATGGTGCCCGGCGGGTAGGGCGTGTCGTAGGCGGCCACGCGCCCGATCGGCGCCTGCAGCGTCCAGAACGCCTCCTCCTGGATCGTCGCCACCAGCTCGGCCCCGAAGCCGGCGCTCAGCGAGCCCTCGTGCAGGACGACCGCGCGCCCGCACGCGGCCACCGCCTCGCGCAGCGCGTCGACGTCGAGCGGGACGAGGCTGCGCAGGTCGAGCACCCCGACCGAATAGCCCTCCTGCTCGGCGCGCTCGGCGGCGCGCTCGGCGATGACGACGGCCGCGCTGTAGGCCACGATCACGAGGTCCCTGCCCTCGCGCACGGTGCGCGCCTTCCCCAAGGGCACGGTGTAGTCCTCCTCGGGGACCTCGTCCTTGATCAGCCGGTAGCCGCGCAGCGGCTCGCAGAAGAGCACGGGATCGGGATCGCGGATCGCCTCGGCCAACAGGCCCTTGGCGTCCCGCGCGGTGGCGGGCATGACGACCTTCAGCCCCGGCGTGTTGACGTACTTGGCCTCATGGCTGTCGGAGTGCAGCTCGGGCGTGCGCACGTTGCCGCCGAAGGGCGCGCGGATGACCATCGGCATCGGATAGGAGCCCTGCGAGCGGAAGCTGTAGCGCGCGACCTGGCCCTCGATCTGGTGGAAGGCCTGGCTGCCGAAGCCCAGGAACTGCAGCTCGGGGATCGGGATCATCCCGCTGCACGCCAGTCCGACGGCCGAGCCGACGATGACCGCCTCGGCCAGCGGCATGTCGACCACGCGATCGTCGCCGAAGCGCTCCTGCAGGCCCTCCGTGGCGCGGAAGACCCCGCCGTTGACGCCGACGTCCTGGCCGAGCACGATCACGCGCTCGTCGCGCTCCAGAGCATCGCCCAGGGTGGAGCGGATCGCCTCGATCATCGTCATCTCGGCCATCAGCCGGCCTCCCGCGCCGCCGACCGGCGCTGGGCGTCCAGGCGCCCGGGCGCCCGCGCGTAGACGTGGTCGAAGATCGCGTCCGAGCCGGGTGCCGGGCTCGCCTGCGCCTCGGCGAACGCGGCGTCGACATCGGCACGCAGCTCGTCGACCAGGCGCTGCTCGGAGGCCTCGTCGATCAACCCCTCGGCGGTCAGGTAGCGGCGCACGCGCTCGATCGGATCGAAGGCGCGGCGCTCCTCGAGCTCGACGGGGTCGACGTAGCGCGTCGGATCGTCGGAGGTGTTGTGCGGGCCCATGCGGTAGGTGCGGGCCTCGATCAGCGTCGGTCCCTCCCCCGCCCGCGCCCGCGCGACCGCCCGCGAGCAGGCGTCGTGCATCGCGAAGAGGTCGTTGCCGTCGACGAGCTCGCCGGCCATGCCGTAGCCGGCGGCGCGGGCGGCGAAGCTCACCGTGGCGGTCTGCTTGCGCACGGGGGTGGAGATGGCCCAGCCGTTGTTCTTCAGCACGAAGACGACCGGGGCCCGGCGCACGCCGGCGAGGTTCATCGCCTCGTGGGCATCGCCCTCCGACGACGCGCCGTCGCCGAAGTAGGTGGCGACCACCGCATCGCGGCCCTGCTGGCGCAGCCCCCACGCCAGGCCGACGGCATGCGGGATCTGCGCGGCCAGCGAGATCTGAAACGGCAGCACGTTGACGTCGGCGCCCATCTTGCTGCCCGCCGGGTTGCCCGTGTAGTACTGCATGGCCTGGGCCAGCCGGTAGCCGAAGCGCATCATCGCGGGCAGCTCGCGGTACTGGGGCACGATCCAGTCGCGCGCGGGGTCCAGGGCCCAGGCCGAGCCCACGACGGCGGCCTCCTCGCCGTTGACCGGCGAGAAGGTCCCCAGCCGGCCCTGGCGCTGCAGCGAGAAGCAGCGCTCGTCGCACACGCGCGAGCGCAGCATCGCGCGCCAGGCATCGAGCAGATCGTCGCCGTCGAGGGCCGGCACGTGCCCGTCGGCCAGCGTGCCGTCGAGCGCCAGCAGGCGCAGCGGCTCGGGGGTCTCGATCGTCGATGCGGCGCTCATGGCGCTCCTCTCGTCAGCCGTGGGCTCATGCCCTCCCAGCCGCCGTCGGCCAGCCAGCCGCCGTCGACGCGGACGCTCGAGCCGGTCAGGAAGGACGCCTCGTCGGAGGCGAGGAAGGCGACGACGCGGGCGACCTCGCGCGCCTCGCCCAGGCGCCCCATCGGCGTGCGCCGTGCGACATCGTCGAGCGTGAAGCCACCGGCCTTGCTGGTGCCGGCCAGCAGCTCGGTGTCGACGTACGCGGGCGCGACGCTCATCACCCGCACGCCGCGCCGCGCCCATTCGACGCCCAGGGTCTTGGTCAGCCCCTCCAGGCCGTGCTTGGCGGCGCTGTACGCGGCGCGCCGCGCCAGGCCGATATGGCCGGTGATCGAGGAGACGTTGACGATGACGCCGCGCCCCGCGGCCAGCATCGGCCGGGCCGCGGCCTGCGCGCAGCGGAAGGGCGCGGTGAGGTCGAGGTCGATGATCCGCTGCCAGTCCTCCAGGGCCAGCGTCTCGGACGCCCCGACCTGGCCGGCGCCCGCGTTGTTGACCAGCACGTCGACGCGCCCGAAGGCCTCCAGCGTGCGATCCACCAGGGCGACCGGGCCGCCCTGGTCGGTGAGCTCGACGGCGACGCCGAGCGCGGCGCCGCCCTCCTCCTCGATCTCCGCCGCCGTCGCCCGCGCGCGCTCCGGCGAGCGCGAGGTGACCACCACGGTCATGCCGCGCCCGGCCAGCTCGGCCGCCACGGCACGCCCGATGCCCGAGGAGGACCCGGTGACGATCGCCACGCGGCCGGCCAGCGGCAGGGTCCCCTCCTCGGACATCACCCGGGCAGCCTAAACGCCGCGCGCGTCAGGCATGCGCCGCCTCCTTGTGCTGCGACGTGAGCTTGCCGGGGAAATCGTCGTTGGCGATCAGCGGTCCCGGCGCGCTGTCGAACGTGCGCCCCACGATGCGGCCGTGCTCGACGACGCCGGGCCGGTCATGGGCCGGCAGGACGTAGCGCGCGCCGGCCAGCGCCTTGCGGATCGCGGCCTTCTCGCCGCGCTTGCTGCCGCCATGGTTGCCGGTCACCGCGGGGTCGAGCTCCATGACCTGCAGGTGCGGGTCGACGAGCTGGTGCTCGATGTCGTAGATGACGTCGCCGCAGATGCAGGCCACGCCCTCGTCGGTGTCGACGAGGATGTTCATCGAGCCCTCGGTGTGCCCGCCGGCGGCCACGCAGCGCACGCCGGGGATGATCTCCTCCGCGTCGACCACGTCGAGGTCGAGCAGCCGCAGCGCCTCGGGATGGTGCAGGCGGTCGACGAGGTGCTTGATGTAGGGCGCGGGGTACTGCTCGCCCATCAGCCCCGAGACCGAGTACTCGAGCTCGCGGCGGTTGATGACCACGGTCGTCCCGTCCATCGGGAACTGGTCGTCGTAGCCGGCGTGGTCGATGTGCAGGTGGGTGTGCAGGACGTAGCGGACGTCCGTCATCTCCAGGCCGTGCTTGGCGAGCTGCTTCTCCATGCCCTGCTCGTCGCGCCACCAGCCCGTCATGCCCAGGTTGCCCATGATCGACGGGTCGCTGAAGCCCGTGTCGACGACGATCGGCGCCTCGCCGCCGGTGATGAGGAAGCCCAGCGTGGGAACCTCCTGTGCCTGTCCGGGCTCGAGCGCCAGCACGAGGAAGCTCGTGTCGAGCTCGATGTCGCCCAGGTCGAGGACCTTCACTTCGAGACCCATTCGCTCCTCCTTGTCAGGAAAGGGATGCGTTCAGGTTCGACTATCCGCCGACGGCGCCGGATCAACCATCGCACGTTCGGATGAGGTCAGCCGGCGAACAGACCGCGCTCGCGGGCGGCGTGCACCGCCTCGGCGCGCGACGTCGCGTCGAGCTTGCGGAACAGGTTGCGCGCGTGGGTCTTGGCCGTCGCCTCGCTGATCTGAAGGCGCCGGGCGATCTGCTTGAAGCGCAGGCCCTCCTCGAGGCTCAGCAGCAGCTCGTGCTCGCGCGTGGTGAGCGCGATGCCCTCGGCCCGCGGCACCCCCACCGCGAGCAACGGCGCCAGCGCGGCGCCGAGCCGCTCGAGCTCGAGGGCGAAGTCACTCATCGCCCGGTGCGACGCGGTCGCCGAGAGCGACAGCGCCCCGACGACGCGCCCCTCCTCGCGCAGGGGCACCGAGCAGCCGCAGTGAAACCCGGTGAGCAGGACGATGCTGTCCAGCGGGCGGTCGAAGGCGTCGGAGGCATCGAAGTCCTCCTCGTGGAAGGCGCGCCCCTCGGACACCTGGGCGAAGTACGAACACGTGCTCAGGGGCAGCTCGGTCCCCGGCGCGAGCAGCTTGGCGCCCGCGTCGGCCGTGATCTCGAAGCGGCTCGCCTGCAGATCGATGCGCGCCACCGACACGCGGTCGACCGCGAAGGCGCCGCGCAGGACCTCCAGGGGCTGCTCCGAGGCGGCGAGCTCGTGCGTCAGCGCAGCGAAGCCCAGGGCTCCTCCTCGAAGACGTCGATGACCTCGTAGCCGCCCTCGCCCGCGGTCGGCGTGAGGATCACGGTGAGCTTGGCCGGCTCGTCGCCGAGCGTGTAGGAGCCGTGGACGATGTCCTTCTCGATGTAGACGGCCTCGCCGGGCCCCAGCTCCTGCTTGGAGTCCTCGAGCCACTGCTCGACGCGGCCCTCGCGCACCCAGATGATCTCCTCCTGGTCGGGGTGGCGGTGGAAGGGGTGCCCCGCGCCCGGCTGGAGCGTGACGTCCATGACGCACATGGAGCGCGACCCGGTGAACTCCGGGCGGCTGACCCAGCCGGCCTCGCCCCAGTCGAACTGGTCGCGCACGATGTCGCCCTGCGTTATGAACTGGCTCACGCTGTCTCCTGGATCGGGATGGACTTGAAGCGCCGCATGTTCTCGGTCATGGCCACCTCGGTCGGCAGGCGCTCCATGCTCGAGGCGCCGAAGAAGCCGACGATGCCGGTGGTGCGCTCGAGGACGTACTGCGCGTCGTCGGGCTCGGCGATCGGGCCGCCGTGGCACAGGCAGAGGATGTCGGGGTTGACCTCGCGCGCCGCGTCGCCGCACGCCTGCACGCGCTCGACGGCCTCGTCGAGGGAGATGCCCGAGCGCGAGCCGATCGTCCCGCCCGTGGTCAGCCCCATGTGCGGGACGAGCACGTCGGCGCCCGCCTCGGCCATGGCCCGCGCCCCGTCCTCGTCGAAGACGTAGGGCGCCGTGAGCAGGTCGAGATCGTGGGCGGCGCGGATCATCTCGACCTCCAGGCCATAGCCCATGCCGGTCTCCTCCAGACCGGCGCGGAACGTCCCGTCGATGAGCCCGACGGTGGGGAAGTTCTGCACGCCGGTGAAGCCCGCGCGCTTGACGTCCTGAAGGAAGTTGGGCATGAGCCGGAAGGGATCGGTGCCGCACACGCCGGCGAGCACCGCCGTCTCGCGCGCCACCGGCAAGACCTCGCGCGCCATGTCCATGACGATCGCGTTGGCGTCGCCGTAGGGCATCATCCCGGCCAGGGAGCCGCGCCCCGCCATCCGGTAGCGCCCGGAGTTGTAGATGATGATCAGGTCGGCGCCGCCGTCCTGGGCGCACTTGGCCGACAGGCCGGTCCCCGCCCCGGCGCCGATCACCGGGCGCCCCTGGGCGACCTGCTCGCGCAACCGGGCGAGGGCCTCGTCGCGCGTCACGACGCCTCCTGGATCAGCTCGTGCAGACGATCGGCCATGGCCGTGGCAAACGCCGGGTCGTTGACGTCGGCGTCGACCTCGTGGACCTCGACCCTGCCGGGGTCGATCCCCTCGCGCAGGGCGGCGAAGAGCGCCGCGTCGGCCTCGGCGTCGTGGAACGGCTGGCCCTCGACGTCGATGGCCGACACGCCTTTCAGCGGGATGAACAGCACCGTCGGCGACGCCGCGCCGTTGAGCTTGGCCGCGATCCGCCGCCCGAGCTCGGCCATCTCCTCGGCCGTGGTGCGCATCAGCGTGATCGTCGGGTTGTGGACGTAGAGGTTGCGGCCCTCGAACTGCGGTGGCACGGTGTCGCGCGGGCCGAAGTTGACCATGTCCAGGGCGCCGAGCGAGACGACCTGCGGGATGCCGGCGCTCCCGACGGCCTCCAGGCGATCGGGCCCGGCCGACAGGACGCCGCCGACGAGGTCGTCGGCCAGCTCGGTCGTGGTGGCGTCGAGCGCGCCGACGAGGTAGCCGCCGGTGGCCAGCGCCTCGAAGGACTGCCCGCCGGTGCCGGTGGCGTGGAAGACGAGGACCTCGTAGCCGCGCTCCTCCAGGCGCTCGCGCGCCTGTGTGACGCACGGCGTGGTGACCCCGAACATCGTCGCTCCCACCAGCGGGCGCTCGCCCCTGCCCTCGGGCACCGTCGCGGTGGCCATCCCGGCGATCGCCCCCGCGGCGTTGGTGAGGATCTGCGCGGAGATCTGGTTGATCCCCGCGATGTCGACGACCGAGTACATCATCGTCACGTCGACGGCCCCGACGTAGGGGCGCGTGTCTCCCGAGGCGACCGTCGAGACGATCAGCTTGGGCACGCCGACGGGCAGGTCGCGCATGGCCTGCGCGGCGATCGAGGAGTTGCCCGAGCCGCCGACCGCGGCGACGCCGTCCAGGCGCCCGTCGGCGTGCAGCCGCGCGAGCACCGCCGCCGCGCCGCGCCCCATCGCGTCGACCGCGGCGCCGCGGTCGCCGGCGCGCACGAGCTCGGCGTGGTCGGCGCCGCCCGCCCGCGCCACCTCCGCGCGGCCCACGTCGGGCTCGATCTGCGGCTCGCCCAGCACGCCCGCGTCGACCAGCACGACGTCGACGCCCGCCTCGCGCAGGCGATCGCGCAGGAAGCCGTACTCGACGCCCTTGGTGTCCAGCGTGCCGACGAGGACGACGGTGGCGGCCATCAGCCGCGCTCCACGCCGAGGTAGCGGCGCTGCAGGTCGGGGTCGCCGACCAGCTCGGCCGCCGTCGTCTCGGCCGAGATCCGCCCGGCCACCATCACCAGCTGGCGCTCGGCCATCGCGGTGGCCATGGCGAGGTTCTGCTCCACCACGAGGATCGCGAGGCCGTCGGCGGCGAGGCCGCGGAAGGTCTCGATCAGGGTCTCGATGATCGTCGGCGCGAGCCCCTCGGAGGGCTCGTCCATGATCAGCAGCTTGGGATTGCCCAGCAGCGCGCGGCCGATGGCGAGCATCTGCTGCTCGCCGCCGGAGAGCTGCATGCCGCCGTTCTGGCGGCGCTCGGCCAGGCGCGGGAAGAGCTCGTAGACGGCGTCGGGCGTCCAGCGGGGGCTTCCGCGGCGCGGCGCGGCCATCCGCAGGTGCTCGTCGACGGTGAGCGACTCGAACAGCCGGCGCCCCTGGGGGACATAGCCGATCCCGGCGCCGGCGATCTTGTACGACGGGCGCCCGAGGATCTCGCTGCCCTCGAAGGCGATCGACCCGCTCGCATGGGCCGGAGGGATCTTCATGATCGCGTTGCACAGCGTCGTCTTGCCCATGCCGTTGCGCCCGATGAGGGCGACGGGCTCGTGGGTCATCTCGAAGCTGACGTCCTGCAGCACGTGGGCGCGGCCGTAGTGGACGTTGAGGTTCTTGACCGCCAGCAGTGGCCGGCCGTTGGCCGTGTCGGCGGTCACGTGCTGACCTCGATGCCGTCGTCGGTCACGCGGCCGCCCAGGTAGAGCTCGTGGACGAGCTCGTTGGCGCGGATCTCTTCGGGCGTGCCCTCCACGATCTTGCGCCCGTCGTGCATCATCGTGACGCTATGGGCCACGCGCAGGGCGACGTCCATGTCGTGCTCGATGAGGATCAGCGTGATGCTCTTGTCGAGCTCGAGCAGCAGGTCGGTGAGCGCGACGCGCTCACCGCGCGAGAGCCCGGACGCGGGCTCGTCGAGCAGCATGAGCTTGGGCTCGGTCGCCCGGGCCATGGCGACCTCGAGCTGGCGCTGCTCGCCGTGGGAGATCGCGCCCACGAGGCTCGAGACCTGCGACTGCAGGCCAACCATCGCGGCCAGCTCGCGCGCCCGCTCGCGCATCTCGTCGTCGACCGCTTTGCGCAGCATCCGCCGGTGCCCGCCGCGCGAGCCCAGCACGGCGAGGTAGAGGTTGTCCTCGACGGTGAGGCCGAGGAAGAGACGGGACTTCTGGTAGGTGCGCCCCATCCCGAGGCGCGTGCGTCCCGGGGCGGGAATGGCGCCGATGTCCTGTCCGAGGAACTCGATCGTCCCCGAGGTGGCGGGCATGTCGCCGGAGATGACGTTGAACAGCGTCGTCTTCCCCGCACCGTTGGGGCCCAGGATCGCGCGCCTCTCGCCGGGCGCGACGTCGAGGTCGACGTCGCGCACGGCATCGAGGCCGCCGAAACGCCGGCCGACCCCCCGCAGGCGGAGGATCGGACCGGCATGCTCGGTGGTGACTCCCTCCACGGCTTCGCTACCCGCCGACGACCTTCACCGGCGTCGACTTGCCGAGCCACGGCAGGCTCTTCTTCTCACAGCCGGGGAAGTTGCGCCCCGGAGCGGGAGTCGAGCCGCTGAACGTGCCGCCGAACGTCTGGTCGACATCCGGAATGGCCGACACGGTCTTGACCGCCAGCTTGCCGTCCTTCATGTACAGCTGCTGGTCGTAGACCGTGAAGATGGCCTGCCGGTTGTCGTCGAGCTTCACCGTGCCGTACGGCGCCGGCAGCTCCACCTTGGCCAGCGCGGCCTGGAGCTTGGACTGGTCGGCGATGTCGCCCTTGACCGCCTCCAGGCCCTTCACCAGCCCCCACGCGTTGAGGTAGTAGCCGTAGGTGAACGTGCTCGGGGCGGCCGAGGCCGCGTCCTTGCCGGGCGGGATCACCTTGAACCACTTACCGATGATGTTCGTGGCGTAATCCTGGGCTGCCGGGGTGTCCAGGTCGCCGGCCGTGCCCGCGCCGCCGATGTAGGCGCCCGCGACGCGGGGGCCGAGCTGCTCGAACTGACCGGGGGTGCCCCAGAACAGGTTGCCGATGAACTTCTTGGCGTCGATCGGGCCCTTGGCCTGCTCGTAGGCCTTCAGGAACGGGATCAGGCCCGCGCCGCCGACGGCGACGAAGGTGCCGTCCACGTCGGTCGGCATCTGCTGCGCGTACGACGAGTAGTCGGTCGTGTTCAGCGGCGGGAAGACCCGCTTGGTGACCTGGCCGCCCGCTGCGCAGAACTCCGCGATGAAGCCCGCCGTCGACGTCCAGCCGAAGCTGTAGTCGTCGGAGACGATCGCGGCCTTGCGCCAGCCGAGCTTGTTGTAGGCCACGTCGCCGAGGCCCGCGTTCCACTGGGCGCCGTCGCCGTTGAAGCGGAAGAAGTTCGGCGCCTGCACCTTGAGCGTCGTGTCCTGCGCGCCCGCGGCGCCGTCGACGAACGTCTTGTCCGGGTGCTGCTTGGCGTAGTTGGCGATGGCGATGGACTCGTCGCCGGAGAGCGGGCCGATCATGACGTCGGCGTCGAGCTGCTCCATGAGCCGGCGGGTCTCCTTGATCGCCGTGTCCGACGTGTCGTCGCCGCAGCCCACGCCGACGAGCTTGAGTGGGTGGTCACCGATCGCGCCGCCGGTGAAGCCGTCCCTGGGCTTGTTGGGGTTCTTGGGCTTGGCCCCGGCGAACTGCGACAGCGCGGCGATCGCTCCGGCCATGTTCTGGTTGTCGAACGAGCCGAACGCGCCCTTGCATTCGGACATGATCGCGATCTTGATCGGCGTGCCGGACCCGCCGCTGCGCGGCTCCACGGCCGGCTGGGGATCGGGCGCGTCCGCCGGCGCCGCAGCTGCCGGAGTGCTCGTGCTGGCGGCGGGCGCGGCCGCCGTGCTCGTCGAGCTACTGCTCGAGTTGTTGTCCGACCCGCACCCTGCGACGACGAATGCGATCACTGCGATGGATACGGCGAGCCAGAATGCCCCCCGGCCCAAACCTCGTGCAACAGCCATATATGTGTCTCCTCCTAGAAACGGATACCGCTCAACCAACCGGTGTGGGCTCGGCCGACCCCCTCTCCTGGGTGATGTCCATCGGCAGATCCCGACGCTGCCCCGCCGTGACGCGCTCCCAGAGCCCGATGAGGCCGCTGGGCGACACGAGGACGATGACCAGGAAGATGACGCCGATCAGCGTGTGGAAGCGCTCGGAGACCAGGTCGATGTCCTGCGCGTAGTTGTTGATGAGCACGAAGACGAGCGCACCCAGCCAGGCGCCTTCCAGGCGATACAGCCCCCCGATCACCGCGATCACCAGCACGTCGATGGTCGCGCTCAGGCCTATGGTGGACGGGGCGATCTGTGCGTTCCACCAGACGAAGAGGACACCACCGATCGCGGCGACGAAGCCGGCGAAGGCGAACGCCAGCGTGCGATGCAGCGTGACGTTGTAGCCCAGCGAGCTCATCCGCACCGGGTCGTCGCGGATGCCCTGCAGGACCAGCCCGAACGGCGTGCGGGCGACGTAGCGCAGCAGCGCGTAGACGAGCAGCGCCACCACCAGCGTGACGAAGTACAGGCGGTCGGGATGGGCCGTGCGGCTCAGGAAGTCGGGGATCGGGATCCCGCTGATGCCGCCGAAGCCCGACACGCTCGTGACCTGGCCGAAGAACAGGTTCGCGATGACGGAGAAGACCAGCGTGATCATCAGGAAGTAGATGCCGTAGCTGCGGCTGGCCAGCGCGCCGAAGACGAAGGCCACGGCCACGGCGATGACCAGCGCCACGACGATCCCCGGGGCCTCCGCCCAGCCGAGATTCAGCCCCTTGGTGTTGCCGTTGGTCGTCAGGTTGCCCAGCGCGAAGCCCGCCACCCCGTAGATCGACACCTGCGCCAGCGACACCATGCCGCCGTAGGCCGACAGGAAGATCAGGCTCGCGGCCACGATTCCCAGGAAGAGCATCTGCGTCAGCAGCGTGGCGACCCAGTACTCGCTGAAGATCAGCGGCGCGAAGACCGCGAGGACGACGAAGATCCCTCCGGCGATGCGATCGGCGGACAGCCGCGCGCTGCGTGGCGAGCTCATGCGGGACGGCCGAAGAGCCCGAGGGGACGGACGGCGAGCACGATCGCCAGCAGGACGAAGGTGAAGATGATCGAGTAGAAGGTGTAGTTGGCCGGCAGGTAGGCGGCGGCGAAGTTCGTCGTCAGCCCGAGCAGCAGCGATCCGATCGCCGCGCCGCCCAGGGATCCCATCCCGCCGATGATCACGACGACGAGCGAGTTCAGCAGCCAGTTGGCGTCGACCCCGGGCGCCAGGCTCGCGAACGACCCGCCGATGACCCCGCCGAAGCCGGCCAAGGCCGAGCCCACGACGAACGCGATCGCGAAGGTGAGCTGGATGTTGATCCCCATCGCCGAGACCATGTCGCGGTCGTCGACGCCCGCGCGGATGACCATCCCGCTGCGCGTGCGTTGCAGCCAGAACCACAGCCCGGCGCCGATGACCAGGCCGAAGCCGAGGATGACCAGGCGCGTCAGCGTGTACTGGATGCCGGCGACGTGGAGGTTGACGAACTTGTCGAACGTCCCCGGCCAGGAGATGTCCTGCGCGACGCCGCCGTAGTGGGCGAGCATCTGGTCGGCGAGGATGATCGAGATCGCGATGGTGATCAGCGCCTGGCGCAGCTCCTGGCCCTGGTTCCAGCGCAGGAACAGCTGCTGCATGAGCAGGCCGATGCCGGCGACGATCGCCACCGCGGCCAGCGCCGGGATCACCCAGTGCGCGAGGCTCACCTGCGCGCTGGACAGGCCGAGCCCGGCGTCGCTGCCGACCAGGTTGCGCTGCAGGCGCAGCGCGATGTAGCCGCCGAGCAGGAAGAAGGCGCCGTGGGCCATGTTCACCACGCGCATCAGCCCGAAGATGAGCGTGAAGCCGCTGGCCACGACGAAGTACAGCGCCGCCGCGGTGAGCCCGTTGAGCAACGTGATCAGGAAGTCCTTGGGATCGCTGACCGCGGGGCCGAAGCTCGTCCCGGAGGCGATGAACAGCACCCAGATGGCCGGGAAGACGACGATTGCGAGCAGTACCGCGCGACCGACGTGGCGCAGTGACCCGTATGCAGCGAACTCCGTCACGCGGGCCGACCATAACCGTAGGCCGATCCATGTTGCAAGAAGAACTATCGAGAATCGGTACTTGGCTCAGACCCGCCGTCGGACGCGCCCCCGCCGCGACGCCTCAGCGCTGCGGATACAGATGCGCTCGCTGCGCCTCGGGGCTCTGCGGGCGCTCTTCGACGATGCGCACGATGTCGGTGACCACCGACCGGTCGAGCGTGCCGACGTCGGGCCAGTTGACCTCGACGAGGTTGCCCGCCGGGTCGCGCAGGTACATCTGCGCGGCGCCGTCGTTGAGCTCGCGCACGTTGGGCGACCCCGCCTCGGGGTCGAACAGATCGCGCTCGACGGCTACGCGGTAGGCCGCCTCGAAGTCGTCGACGTCGAGGCCGATGTGGTGGAACTCCGGGGCCGGGACGCTGTCGCGCAGGAAGAGGTGCAGCTGCTGGTCGCCGAGGACGAGCCACTCGACGGGGAACGAGAAGTCGGGGCTCTCGACGTGGCGCATGCCGAAGACCTCGACGTAGAAGCGCACCGACTCCTCGAGATCGTCGGCGTGGATGCTCACGTGGGTGAAGCCGGTCGCGCGCATGAATCGACGCTAACGCACCCCGCCGTCGCGCTCCAGTGCCAGTGCCGCGGCGATGACGACCCGTGCGTCGCGGCCGGCGAGCTGCAGCGTCCCCATCGCGATCGCCGGCCAGCCGAGATAGCTGAAGACGCGCGTGTAGGCCGAGAACGGCAGCCGCACGCCGAGCTCGTCGACGCCGGCGGGCGGCAGCTCCTCGTAGCCCAGCGTCGGCGCGAGGACGAGGTCGACGTCGGGCTCCTGGGCGGCCACGGCGCGCCACGCGTCGAGCGCCCGGCGGCCCTCCTGCTCCTGCGCGGCGGTGACCGTGATGGCGTGGTCGAGCTTGGCCCGGATCAGCGGCCCGTACTCCGCGCGCCGGCTGGGAAAGGTCGCCGCGTGGGCCGCGGCCGTCTCGGCGTAGAACACCGCCCACGTGTCGCCCGCGGGCACGGGCAGCACGAGCTCGCGCACGTCCGCGCCCAGCGCCCTCAGTCGATCGACGTGCGCCGGCGCGCGCTCGTCGCGCGCGGACGGCAGCTCGGCGTCGGCGGGCCCGAGCGCCGGGTGGGCGGTCAGCACGCCGACCCGCAGGCCGTCCAGCGCGGGTTCCGGCACCTCGCTGGCGGTGAGCACGGCGTAGGCCAGCGCGCAGTCGGCCACCGTGGTGGCCAGCGGCCCGACGGTGTCGAAGCTCGCCGCCAGCGGATAGACGCCCTGCGTCGACACGGCGCCGCGGCCCGTCTTGAGCCCGACGATCCCGCAGCACGCGGCCGGCAGCCGGACGGAGCCGCCGGTGTCGGTCCCGAGCCCCAGCGGGACCATGCCCGCCGCCACCGCCGCCGCGTTGCCGCTGCTCGACCCGCCGGCCACCCGGTCGGGCGCGGTCGGGTTGACGGTGTCGCCATAGAAGCTGTTCTGCCCGCACACGCCCCAGGCGAACTCGTCGGCGTTGGCCTTGCCCACCACGATCGCGCCCTCGGCCTCCAGGGCGAGCACCGCCGGCGCGCTCTCCCGCGGGACGTGATCGGCGTAGATCGAGGAGGCGTAGGTCGTGCGCACGCCCGCCGTGTCGATGAGGTCCTTGATGAGCACCGGCACGCCGGCCAGGGCGCCGCGCACGCCGGCGCGCGCCCGGGCCAGGGCCTGCTCCTCGCAGACAGTGATGACGGCGTTCAGCTCGGGCTGCGCGGCGATGCGCGCCAGGGCATCGGCCACCACCTCCTCGGCGCCGAGCGCGCCGGCGTTGACGCCGGCCGCGATCTCGACCGCGTTCACGGGTGCAGGTGCGCGATCGCCTCGATCTCCAGCCGCGCCCCGGGGACGGCGAGGCGGCTGACCTCCACGAGGGTGCTCGCGGGTCGGCTGGAACCGAAGAACTCCTGGCGCACGGGGTTGATGAGCGGGCGGTCGTCGACGTCGAGCAGGTAGACCGTGACCTTCACGACGTCGGTCGGCTGGGCGCCGGCGGCGGCGAGCACGCGCTGCATGATCGCGAACACCTGGCGGGCCTGTGCGACGACGTCGTCTCCGCCGACCACCGCGCCCGCGGCGTCGACGGGCACGATGCCCGAGATGTAGAGCGTGTCGCCGGCCACCACGGCGTCGGCGTAGTGGCTGATCGGCGCGGCCAGGCCCGGCACCGTGACCTCGCGGCGCGTCATCAGGCGGCCGCCCGGATCTCGTCGAGCGTCTGGCGCGGGGTGATGGCCTGCGGGTCGACGCGCAGCTCGATGACCGCGGGGCGCCCGCACTCCAGCGCCTCGTCGAGGGCGGCCGGGAAGTCCTCGGAGCGCTCGACCAGCGCCCCGTGCGCTCCGAAGGCGCGCGCGTAGGCGACGAAGTCGGGGTTGCGCAGGTCGGTGCCGACGACACGCCCCGGGTAGTGGCGCTCCTGGTGCATGCGGATCGTCCCGTACATGGCGTTGTTGACCACGAGCACGACGACGGGCAGGTCCTCCTGGACCGCGGTGGCCAGCTCCTGGCCGGTCATGAGGAAGTCGCCGTCGCCGGCGATGCACACGACGGGGCGATCGGGGTGCACGGCCTTCGCCCCGACCGCGGCCGGAACGCCGTAGCCCATCGAGCCGCTGCGCGGGGCCAGCTGCGTCGGGTAGCGATGGAACTCGTAGTAGCGGTGCGCCCACACGCTGAAGTTGCCTGCCCCGTTGGTGAGGATCGCCTCGGCGGGCAGGCGCTCGCGCAGGGTCGCCATCACCGCGGACATCTGCAGCGGCCCGGGCAGCTCGCGCGCCTCGGCCAGGTTGCGCTCGTAGTCGGCGCGTCCCGCCTCGAGCAGCCCCGCGCGCGCCTCGAGGCCCGAGGGGTCGAGCCGGCGGGCGGCCGCCGCGAAGGCCTCCAGGCCGGCCGCGATCCCCAGCTCGGTCGGGTACACGGCGCCGATCTCGTCGGGATCGGGGTGCACGTGGACGAGGCGCTGGGTCGGCGCGCCCGGGCGCACGAGCGTGTAGCCGGCGGTCGGGATCTCGCCCAGGCGCCCGCCGATGGCCACCAGCAGATCGGCCTCGCGGATGCGCTTGGCCAGCGCCGGGTCCATGGCCAGCCCGGCATGGCCGGCGTACGCGGGCGCGGCGTTGTCGACGTAGTCCTGGCAGCGAAACGAGGCGGCGACCGGCAGGGCCTGGGCCTCGGCGAAGGCGGCGACGTCGGCCCCCGTCTGCGCCGTCCAGCCGCCCTCCCCCACGATGGCCAGCGGGGCGCGCGCCTGCGCGAGCAGCTCGCCGAGCCGCGCCATGTCGCCCTCGCTCGGCGCGGGGCCGGCGAGCGGCCGGTGCGGCGCGGCGTCGGGCACGTCGACCTCGGACGCGAGCATGTCCTCCGGTAGCGCGACGACTACCGGCCCGGGCCGGCCCGACATGGCCACCGCGAACGCGCGGGCGATCAGCTCCGGCACGCGCTCGGCGCGATCGATCTGCGTCACCCACTTGGCCATCGAGCCGAAGACGGCGCGGTAGTCGAGCTCCTGGAAGGCCTCGCGCCCGATCGTCTCGCGGGCGATCTGCCCGACGAGCAGCAGCAGCGGCGTCGAGTCCTGCATCGCGGTGTGGACGCCGTTGGAGGCGTTGGTGGCCCCCGGCCCGCGGGTGACCATGCACACGCCGGGGCGGCCGGTGAGCTTGCCGTAGGCCTCGGCCATGTTCGCCGCGCCGCTCTCGTGGCGGGTGACGACGAGCCGCAGCGGCGCGTCGTGCAGCGCGTCGAGGACGGCGAGGTAGCTCTCGCCGGGGACGCCGAAGGCCAGGTCGGCGCCGTGCAGCACGAGCTGGTCGACCAGGACCTGCCCGCCGCTGCGCGTCAACGCAGCACCGGCTGCTCGAGGAAGATCGTCGCGCGCTGGGTCTTGGGCTTGTCCGCGTCGGCGGGATCGACGTAGGAGATCGTGCGCTGGCCGGCCCACTCCACGGGCAGCAGCATGACGCGTACGAAGGCCGAGGGCTCGTCGGCCGTCGTCGTGGCCAGCACCGGGTCGGGCCCGCGCTCGAACCACGCCTCACCCGGGCCCAGGGTGTGCTCGGCCCCCAGCGAGTCGATGGTGATCGCGCCGAAGAGGAGGTAGCGGATGCCCGGGCCGGGGTGCGTATGGCGGTAGGCGATGCCGCCCGGCTGGAAGTCCACGCGATCGCAGCGCATGAGCCACTCGGTCGCGTCGTCGAGCTCGACCTCGGCGCTCAGGAGCGCGCCGGGCGGCTCCTCGTCGCCGAGCTCCCACGCGAGGGCGCGGCCGTCGTCGAGCTGGTGCACGATGCGGTTGGGGCCGCCGGCGTCGGCGCCGCCGGGGTGCTCGGTGAGTGAGAGCCTCAATGGAAGTACTGGCCTCCGTCGATGACCATCGTCTGGCCGGTGATGAAGGCGGCGCCGGGACCGCACAGGAAGGCCACCGCACCGACGACATCCTCGGGGACCTGGTCGCGCTTGAGCGTGCGCGCGCTGACCGAGATGTCCTGGAGCGCCTCGATGACCTCGGGGTGCTCGTGCACGCCGTCGCTCATCGTGAAGCCGGGCGCGACGCAGTTCACCAGGACGTCGTCGCCGCCGAGCTCCTTGGCGAGAGCGCGCGTGAGGGCCACGATCGCGCCCTTGCTCGTGACGTAGTGCAGCAGGAACGGCACCCCGCGGAACGGCGTGCCCGAGGAGATGTTGACGATGCGCCCGCTGCCCTGCTCGCGCATCTGCGGCACGACCGCGCGGCAGGTCAGGAACATGCTCAGCACGTTGACGTCCATGACCTGACGCCACTCCTGCACGGGGATCTGCTCGAAAGGCCGCATCGGCAGCGACGCGTAGAGCCCGGCGTTGTTGACGAGGATGTCGATCGCGCCGCAGCGCTCGATCGTCGCGCTCGTCATCCGCGCCACGTCGTCCTCGGAGGCGACGTCGACGGTCAGGCCGACGCCGTCGGGGAAGTCGGCCGCCGCGGCCTCGGCGCCCTTGAGGTCGGCGATGACGATCCGCGCCCCGTCGGCGGCCAGGGCGCCGGCGATGGCCCGGCCGATGCCCTGCGCGCCGCCGGTGACGATCGCGACCTTGCCGTCGAGGGCGCTCAACGGACCGGCGAGTACGACGTCGGCAGCAGGATGCGCGTGCGCTGGGTGTGGATGAGCGGCTGCAGGCGCGGCAGGAAGTCCTTCCAGCGCTGGTCGGCCTGCAGCAGGGCGCGCCGGCGCTCGCGCTCGGCGTAGGAGTCGTAGGCCCACAGGTGCACGATCGAGCTCACGTCGCCGACGTCGACGGTGAAGGCCCCGATGAAGGTTTCGAGGTGCTCCAGCTGGATCGCGTTGCCCTCGTCGGCGTAGAGCTTGACGACCTCGGCCAGCTTGCCGGTGTAGACGTGGTAGGTGCGCTCCTCGACGATCAACTCAGACGCCTCCCATGCACAGGTACTTGGTCTCCAGCCACTCGTCGATGCCGTACTTCGAGCCCTCGCGGCCGATGCCCGACTCCTTGACGCCGCCGAAGGGCGCGACCTCGGTCGACACCACGCCGGTGTTGATGCCGAGGATCCCGTACTCGAGCGCTTCGGAGACGCGCCAGATGCGCCCCATGTCGCGCGAGTAGAAGTAGGCCGAGAGGCCGTAGGGCGTGTCGTTGGCCTTGCCCACCGCCTCCTCCTCGGTGGCGAAGCGGGTGATGCCGGCGACGGGGCCGAAGGTCTCCTCGCTGCTCATCGCCATCGCCTCGGTGATGCCGGTCATCACGGTGGGCTCGAAGAACTGCGGCCCGAGCGCGTGGCGCTCACCGCCGAGCAGCACCTCGGCGCCGTGCTCGCGCGCGTCGGCGACGTGGCGCTGGACCTTCTCGATGCCCGGGAGGTCGATGAGCGGTCCGACGTTGACGTTCTCGGTGAAGCCGTCGGCCACGACGAGCCGGGCGACGCCCGCGGTGAACCCCGCCAGGAAGTCGTCGTAGACCCCCTCCTGGACCAGGATCCGGTTGGCGGAGATGCACGTCTGGCCCGAGTTGCGGTACTTGCAGGTCAGCGCGCCTGCGATCGCGGCGTCGAGGTCGGCGTCGTCGAAGACGATGAACGGCGCGTTGCCGCCGAGCTCCAGCGAGACCTTCTTGACCTGGCCCGCGCACTGGGCCATGAGCAGCTTGCCGACCTCGGTCGAGCCCGTGAAGCCGAGCTTGCGCACGAGCGGATTGGAGGTCATCTCGGCCCCGATGACCGGCGCGTCCTCGGCGTCGCCGGTGACGATGCTCAGCACGCCGGCCGGCAGCCCCGCCTCCTCGCCCAGGCGCATGACCGCCAGCGCGGTCAGCGGCGTCTGCTCGGCCGGTTTCAGCACCATCGTGCATCCGGCGCCCAGAGCCGGCGCCGCCTTGCGCGTGGGCATCGCCGCCGGGAAGTTCCACGGCGTGATGCCGGCGGTGACGCCGACGGCCTCCTTGGTGACGACGATGCGCCGGTCGCGCATGTAGGTGGGGATGGTGTCGCCGTAGACGCGCTTGGCCTCCTCGCCGAACCACTCCAGGAAGCTCGCGGCGTAGGCGACCTCGACGCGCGACTCCGCCAGCGGCTTGCCCTGCTCGGTGGTCAGCAGCGCCGCCAGGTCCTCCTGGTGCTCCAGCATCAGGTCGGCCCAGCGGCGCATGATCGCCGCGCGCTCCTTGGCCAGCATCCCGCGCCAGCCCGGCAGCGCGCGCCGCGCGGCCTCGATGGCGCGCCGCGTCTCCGCGGCGCCCATGCGCGGCACCTCGGCGACGACCTCGCCCGTGGCCGGATTGCGCACGGCGAAGGTCGCGCCGGAGTCGGCGTCGACCCAGCCGCCGTCGATGTACCCCCGGCGCAGGACGAGGTCGCTCTGCACCGCGGTCACGAGCCCAGAGCCGACTTGATCTCCGCGCAGGTGGCGACCTTGGCCACGTTGGTCATCGCGTAGTTGAGCGCCGCGTTCTGCCACTCCTCGCCGGTGGTCGAGGTCCCGTCGGAGGGGACGACGACCTCGTAGCCGGCGTCGGCCCCGTGGCGCGCGGTGTGCTCGATCGACATGTTGGTCCACGCGCCGGAGACGATGATCGTGTCGGCACCGAGGCCGCGCAGGAGGATGTCCAGGCGCGTCTCGTAGAAGCCGTTCATGCGCATCTTCTCGACGACGTGATCGCCGTCCTGGGGCTCGAGGCCGTCAGCCGCCGCCGCGCCCCATGAGCCGCGCACGAGCGCGTTGGCCTCCTTGACGCCCTGGAAGAGCGGCGCGTTCTGCTTGAGGCCCGGGGCGCCCGCCTCGACGATGTACCAGACGTGGATCACGGGAACGCCCGCCGAGCGGCACGCCGCTGCGAGGTCGGCGACGTTGCCCACGACGTTCTGTGCCGTGGCGTGGGCCGGCGCGCCCGACTCCGCGAACGCCCCACCCTCGATGATCACGTCGTTCTGGAGGTCCTGGATGATCAGCGCGCAGCGCTTGGGGTCGAGCTGGAGCACTTCGTCGCTCACGAGCGGTTCACCTCATGTAGGGGAGTCGGTTGCCGGAGACCCTGCACTGGATGCGGTACAGCGACGTGGTGGCCGGGATGAACAGCTGGTTCCAGTCCGGCCCGCCCCAATTGATGTTGCCCACGCCCTCGGGCACCTGGACCGTCCCGAGGTGCTCGCCGTGGGCGTCGAACACGCACACGCCGCCCGGCCCGGTGACCCAGATGTTGCCACGCTCGTCGAGCTTCATCCCGTCGACGAGGTCGCCCGCCGGGACGCTGCCCGTGCCGATGTTCTCGGCCAGGATCCGCCCGTTCGCGATCGTCCCGTCGGAGGCCACGTCGAAGACGCGGATGTGGCACTTCCCGGTGTCGTTGATGTAGAGCAGCGACTCGTCGATCGAGAAGCACAGCCCGTTGGGCTGCTCGAAGTCGTCGATCAGCAGCTGCGGGTCGCCGCCCTCCGGCGCGATCCGGTACACGCCCTGGAAGCCGAGGTCCTGCTCGCGCTCGATCCCGAAGCCGGGCATGCGGCCGTAGGTGGGGTCGGTGAAGTAGATGGCGCGGTCACTCTTGACCACGACGTCGTTGGGGCTGTTGAGCTCGCGCCCCTCGTAGTGGGAGGCGAGCACCTCGCGCCCGCTCCCCGTGCCGTCGGGGTCCATGCGCACCAGCGAGCTCGTCACGTGCTCGCAGACGAGCAGGCGCCCGTCGTGGTCGAGCGTCATCCCGTTGCCCTTGTTGGACGGGTTGGCGACCTCCTGCACGCCGGACTCCTCGTCCCAGCGCCGGCGCACGTCGGCGGGCATGTCGCTGAACAGGAAGAACCCGTCGGGATTCCAGAGCGGCCCCTCCGTGAAGGTGAAGCCCGTCCCCAGCCGCTCGAGCTCGGCGTCCTCGTCGACCAGCTCGAGGAACGCGGAAGCGTTCACCTGGACTGCCATGGCGACCCCTCTCCATTATCGATTGCGCGCAACCGGGCGCGAACCTAACAGGTGCCGGTGCGGCGATGGAAGAGCGCTTCAGCGGCCGTGTCTGCGTTCGATCCGGGCCAGCAGGCCGGCGAGCGCCTCGAGGCTCGCGAGGTTGTGCCCGGCGACGAAGCGGTCGATCGAGGGCAGCGCGGCGCGCATGCCCGCGGCCAGCGGCTGGTACTCCGGGCTGCCCTTGACGGGGTTGACCCACACGACCGCGTAGGCGGCGCGGTGCAGGCGCGCCATCTCGCGCCCGACCAGCTCGTGATCCTGGCGCTCCCAGCCGTCGGAGGCGATCAGCACCACCGCGCCGCGGGTCAGCGCGCGGCGCCCCCAGACGTCGTTGTAGCGCTTCAGCGACGCGCCGATGCGCGTCCCGCTGGCCCAGTCGACGACGCGGTCGGCCGCGCGCGCCAGCGCCTGCTCGGGATCGCGCGTGCGCAGCTCGGCGGTCAGCCGCGTCAGCCGCGTGCCGAAGGCGAAGACCTCCACGCCGCGCCCGGAGCGGACCATGGCGTGCAGGTAGAGCAGCAGCGCGCGGGTGTAGGGCTCCATCGAGCCCGACACGTCGCACAGCACGACGAGCTTGCGCGGCGTCTGCGTGCGCCGGCGAAAGCGCCGGTGCACCGGGTCGCCGCCGGTGGCGATCGCGTCGCGCGCCAGGCGGCGCATGTCGAGGACCCGTCCGCGGCGGTGCGCGCGCAGCCGATGCGAGCGCCGCGCCGGGCGATCGGTGACCATCGCGGCGATCAGCGCCCGGGCCGCCGCCAGCTCCTCGGGGCTCATCGCCGCGAAGTCCTTGTGGCGCAGGACCTCGTGGGCACTGTGGCCGATGCTGTCGGGCTCGCCGTCGGGCGGCGCCGCCTCGCGGCCCGCACGCGGATCGCGGCGCACGCGCTTGGCGTCCTTGTGCAGCGCGCGCGGATCGATCTCGCGGCGCGCCGGCGCGCGCCCGGCGCGGCGCAGGAACCACGCGTCGAAGGCGCGATCGAACGGCTCGAGATCCTCGCGCCGGGCGACGAGCGTGGTGCGCAGGGTCCAGTAGACGTCGTCCTGGCGGGTGATGTCGACGCGGTCCAGGCCGCGCAGCGCGTCCTCCATGCGGCCCGGGCCGACCTCCAGGCCGGCCTCGCGCAGCACGCGGCCGAAGGTCACGAGGTGGCGTGTGAGGGCCTCGCTCACCCGGTGGCGGCGGCCGCCGCGGCCCGCGCCTCGCCCAGCAGCGCGACGACGGCGTCGTCGCGGACGAGGTCGAAGTCCTCGTGGTACTTGAGCACTGCGCCGAGCGTCTGCTCGACGACGGTGGCGTCGAGCTCCTCGCACCCCAGGGCCACGAGCGCCTGCGTCCAGTCGATCGTCTCGGCCACGCCGGGCGCCTTGGCCAGGTCGATGTTGCGCAGCCCGGCGACGAAGGCGGCCGTCTCCGCCGCCAGGCGCTCGGGCACGCCGGGGACGCGCAGGCGCAGGATCTCCACCTCGCGCTCGAGCGCGGGATGGGCGATCCAGTGAAACAGGCAGCGGCGCTTGAGCGCGTCGTGCAGCTCGCGCGTGCGGTTGGAGGTGAGGATGACCGTCGGGCGGCGGCGCGCCGCGATCGTCCCGATCTCGGGGATGGTGATCTGGAAGTCCGAGAGGACCTCGAGCAGGAACGCCTCGAACTCGTCGTCGGCGCGGTCGATCTCGTCGATCAGCAGCACCACGGGCTCCTCGGAGGTGATCGCCTCCAGCAGCGGCCGGCGGATGAGGAAGTCGGGCCCGAACAGCTCCTGCTCGTCGACCGTGCCCTCCTGCGCGGCGCGGATGTGCAGCAGCTGTCGGGCGTAGTTCCACTCGTAGACGGCGTGGGAGACGTCGAGGCCCTCGTAGCACTGCAGGCGGATCAGCCGCGCGCCGCCGGCCAACGCCAGCGCCTTGGCCAGCTCGGTCTTGCCGACGCCCGCCTCGCCCTCCAGGAGCAGGGGCTTCTCGATCGCCAGGGACAGGAAGACGGCCGTCGCCAGACCCCGCTCGGGCAGGTAGGACCGCGCGAGGAGCGCGTCCTCCAGGTCGCCGATCGACTGGAAGCCCGGGCCGCTCGTCACGCGATCACCCTAGCCAACATTGATCGATCTGTTGCTAACGATAATCGGTGGACTTGCCCGGTGAGGGTCATGTATAAGAGCCCAGGTCCCGTCGTTGCGGTCGAGAGGGAGGGCGTTCATGGGGGTCGTTGACGCGCCGGAAGTGATCGTCGCGGGGTCGCGCGAGGAGGCCGTGAGCGCCTTTGGCGACGGCTCCGACGTGACCGTCGTCGCGGGCGGGACGATTGTGATGCCCGACATCACGCACGGCCGCCTGCATCCGCGCCGGGCGCTGCTGATCACCCGCGCCGGCCTGTCGGGCGTGCGCCAGGAGCAGGGCCGCACCACGATCGGGGCGACGACCACGATCGCCGAGCTCGAGGATGCCGCCGAGCCGCTGGGCGCCTGCGCGCGCGGCCTCGCGGACTTCGAGATCCGCGGCCAGGCCACGCTCGGGGGCAACCTCTGCGCGCCGGCGGGCGAGCACACCCCGCGCGGAGACCTGCAGGCCGCGCTGCTCGCGCTCGACGCCCAGGTGCGCTCCACCGGCGCCGGCGGCGAGCGCACGGAGCCCGTGGAGGACTTCCTGGCCGCCGGGCCCGCCGGGCGGCTCGTGCTCGACGTCGAGTTCGCCGACCCGCAGGCCGGCGCCAGCGCCGTGGTGCGCCGGCCCCATGCCCACGCCTACACGATCATGCGCGTCTGCGCCGCTCGCGTCGGCGACCAGCTGCGCGTCGCCGTGTCGGGCGCCGGACCGGTCGCCGTGCGCAGCCGCGCGGTCGAGCGTGCGCTGGCCGACGGCGCCGACGCCGCCGCCGCGGCCGAGCGCGTGCTCGACGACGTGACCCCCGAGGACGATGCCCTGGCGTCGAGCTGGTACCGGGGCAGGACGCTCCCCGTTCTCGTCCGCCGCGCCCTCGCCGACCTGGACTGAAGGAGAGACGATGAGACTCACGGTCAACGGGACCGAGCACGAGGTGGCCGCGCCACCGCTCGCGACCCTGCTGCACGTCCTGCGCGAGGAGCTGTTCGTGACGAGCCCGAAGGCGGGCTGCCAGCAGGGCGGCTGCGGCGCCTGCACGGTGCTCGTCGACGGCGAGCCCCGGCGCGCGTGCCTCCTACCGCTCGCCGCCGTCGAGGGCGCGGCGATCGCGACGGTCGAGGGCCTCGGCGAGGCCGACGATCTCTCCCCCGTGCAGGCCGCCTTCCACGAGCACTACGCCGCCCAGTGCGGGTTCTGCACTTCGGGCTTCATGATGGCCGCCCAGGCGCTCGTCGAGCGCGGCCACGCGGTCGAGCGCGAGCACGTGATCGAGGCCCTCAACGGCCACCTGTGCCGCTGCACCGGCTACGTGAAGATCGTCGACGCCGTGACCGCCGCGGTCCGCGGCGACGTGTCGCCGGCCCACGCGTCGGCCGACACCGCGCCGCAGGGCGAAGACGCCGTCACCCTCGTGCCCGGGAGCCCGGCATGAAGGCCGTCGGCGCCCGCCTGCCCCGCTACGACGGCATCGCCCACGTCACGGGCCGCACGCAGTACGTCGACGACGTCCGCGTCCACGGCACCCTGTGGTGCAAGGCCCTGCGCTCGTCGCACCACAGCGCGCTCATAACATCGATCGACACCGCCAAGGCGCGCGCGATCCCCGGGGTGCACGCGATCGTCACCCACGAGGACGTGCCCCACAACGTCTACGGCCACCTGGAGGGCCTCGGCGTTCCCGCCGACGAGCCGCTGCTGGCCGAGGGTGACGTGCGCTGGAACGGCCAGCCGATCGCCGCGGTCGCCGCCGTGTCCGAGGAGGTCGCGCAGGCCGCCGTCGACGCGATCGAGGTGGTCTACGAGGAGCGCGCGCCGATCCTCGACATCCGCACCGCCGCCGATCCCGGCGCGGGCGAGCACTTCCACCAATGGGGCCCGATCTATCCGCACTTCGGCCCCCACAACCACCGCCGCGTGCGCAAGGGCGACGTCGAGGCCGCGTTCGACGCGGCCGACCTCATCGTCGAGGGCGTCTACCGCCCCCAGGCGATCGAGCACTGCCCGCTGGAGACGCAGGTCGCCCTCGTGGTCCCCGAGCCCAGCGGCCGGCTGACGATCTACTCCTGCACCCAGGCGATGTACTTCTCGATGGGCGTCGTCGCCGCGCACCTGGAGTGGCCGCTGAACAAGCTGAAGTTCGTCGGTGGCACCGTCGGCGGCGGCTTCGGCGGCAAGGTCGACACGGCGACCGAGACGATCTGCGCGCTGCTGGCGATCCAGGCGCGCCGGCCCGTCAAGTGGCGCTTCACGCGCGAGGAGGAGTTCCTGACCTCCTCCACGCGAGCGCCGTGGCACATCGAGATCCGCGACGCGGTCAGCAACGACGGCTGGATCCTCGGCCGGCGCATGCTGACCCTCCACGACGCCGGCGCCTACGCGCGCTTCTCGCCCTACGGGCTGACCAAGCACGCCTTTCACCACACCGGCGCCTACACGATTCCCAACCTGCGCTTCGACGGGTTCGTGCTCTTCACCAACCGCGTCCCCACCACCGCGATGCGCGGGTTCGGCGTCACCTCGGTGTCGCTGGCCACCGAGCTGCACCTCAGCCGCGTCGCCGAGCAGGTCGGGATCGACCCGCTGGAGCTGCGCCTGAAGAACGCCAACCGCGTCGGCGACACCACCGGCAACCGCGTGGTGATGCACGACCCGTCCACCGTCCCGGTCACGCTGGCCGCGGCGACGGCCGTCGGCTACGAGCTCGGCGACGACTACCGGGCGATGACGTCCGAGCGCCGCAGCGGCGACCTGCTGCCCGAGCACCTCGTCGCCCAGCAGGCCCCCGACGGCGAGCACCTCGCCACCTACCGGGCGACCAACGGAGGAGCGCGCTGATGGCCAAGCACCGCGGTCGCGGCTTCGCGACGATCGAGTACCCGACGGGCATGAACCAGAACGGCGACCCCAGCCAGGCGTGGATCAAGCTCAAGCCCGACGGGCGCGTCGACGTCTTCGCCGGCACGGTCGACATCGGCCAGGGCTCCAAGACCGTCCACACCCAGATCGTGGCCGACGCGCTCGGCGTCCCCTACGACTGGGTGACGATGGACAACTCCAACACCGACTCCTCGGCGGTGTGCACGGGGACCTTCGCCTCGCGCGGCACATTCATCGGCGGCAACGCGGTGCGCTACGCCGCCGAGAAGGCGCGCGAGCGTATCCTCGACATCGCCTCCAAGGAGCTCGAGATCTCCGCCGACGACCTCGAGATCGTCGACGGCGAGGTCCTGGCCAAGGGCGCGCCGGACCGCAAGATCTCGATCCCCGACGTCGCCGGGGCGGCGACCTACGTCTACGGCGAGCTGATCACCGGCAACGGCACGGCGTTCAAGCCGCTGGCCGAGGTCGACGACGACGACGGCTCGGTCACCGTCGAGCCGCACTCGGCGATCTCCTACGCCGCGTGCGTCATCGACGTCGAGGTCGACGACGAGACCGGCGAGACGACGGTGCTGAAGATGCTCCAGGTCTACGACGTCGGTCGCGCGATCAACCCCACGCTGGTCGAGGGGCAGATCGAGGGCGGGGCGATGATGGGCCTCGGGCTCGGCCTGCTGGAGAGCTCCTATCCCTACTACCCCTCGCTGGAGCACCGCGGCGAGCAGTTCGGCTCCTACCTGGCGCCCGCGCTCGACGACCTGCCCGAGCTCGAGAACGTGATCCTCGAGAACCCGTCGGTCGACGGGCCCTTCGGCGCCAAGGCGATCGGCGAGATGGCCAACAACGCCCAGCCGCCGGCCATCGCGGCCGCCATCCACGACGCCGTCGGGGTGTGGGTGACCGAGATGCCCGCCACGCCCGAGCGCGTCCTGCGCGCGCTCGACGCCAAGAGCGAGCCGCGGCGCGAGGGCAAGCGCGTCATCTACGACGAGGAGATCTCGGTCGCCGGCCTCAGCGCCGACGGCGGGCAGGCCTTCTGGGGCGTCGATGCCTGAGCGCTCGGGCTTTCGCACCTGGAACGGCGTCCCGGCCTTCGAGTTCGTCGACGGCGTGCGCCTGCACGCCATCGGCGGCGACCAGGTCCTGCTCTGTCGCGTGCAGTACGAGCCGGGCAAGCAGGTCACGCGCCATGCCCACGAGCACACCGAGCAGCTGATGGCCGTCATCGACGGCTCGGTGACGATGACCATCGGCGAGGAGACGCGCGAGCTGCACCCCGGCGACGTCGTGTGCGTCAACCGCGGCATCGAGCACGAGCTGTACTCCGAGGGCGGGGTGACCTTCTTCGAGGCGCTCGCCCCCGTCCCGCTCGACCACGTGCCCGACGGCGAGCGCGACCTCATGCTGGCCGAGGGCGGCGCGACGCACGTCGCTCGCTGATGGGCGAGTTCGACGGCAAGGTCGCGCTGGTCACCGGCGGCGCCAGCGGGATCGGCGCGGCGGTGGTCACGCTGCTGACGGAGCGCGGCGCCGCCGTCGCCTCGGTCGACCTCAACGCGGACGCCAGCCCCGAGGGCGCGCTCAAGGTCGACGGCGACGTCACCGACTCGCGCTCGGTGGCCGCAGCGGTGGCGCGCGCCGAACGCGAGCTCGGACCGCTCGACGCGGTCGTGTGCTGCGCGGGGACCGCCGGCGACTCGCTGCGCACCGTCGACGTCACCGACGAGGAGTGGCGGCGCGTCTTCGCGCTGAACTGCGACGGCGTCTTCTACTTCAACCGCGAGGCGGCCCGCGTGATGGTCCCGCGCGGGCGCGGGCGGATCGTGAACATCGCCTCGATCGCCGGCAAGGAGGGCAACCCGATGGCCGCCGCCTACTCGGCGAGCAAGGCCGCGGTGATCGGGATGACCAAGTCCATCGGCAAGGACCTCGCCGAAACCGGCGTGCTCGTCAACTGCGTCGCTCCCGCGGTCATCGCCACGCCGATGCTCGACCAGATGAGCCAGGAGCACATCGATTACATGGTGTCGAAGATCCCGATGAACCGGCTGGGCCAGCCGGTCGAGGTCGCCGAGCTCGTGGCCTTCCTGGCCTCCGAGCGGATGACGTTCTCGACCGGCGCGACGTTCGACATCTCCGGCGGGCGCGCCGTCTTCTAGGCCTCGGCCGCCGTCGCAGCGGTCAGAATCGCCGGCGATGCCGCCGCCTGCCGTTGACCCTCACCGCCGGCGCCGATTCAGCGGCCGCGACCCCTTCGAGGAGCACCGGGCGTCCACGCCGCTGGAGCTGCTCTACGACCTGACGATCGTCGTCGCCTTCGGCACGGCGGCGGATGAGCTGGCGCACTACGTCGCCGAGGGTCACGCCGGAGCGGGCGTCGCGGGGTTCGCGTTCGGCGCGTTCGCCGTCAGCTGGGCGTGGCTGAACTACTCGTGGTTCGCGTCGGCCTACGACACCGACGACTGGCTCTTCCGCCTGGCGACGATGGTGCAGATGATCGGGGTCGTCGTCCTCTCGCTCGGCCTGCCGCAGCTGTTCGCGTCGATCGATCACGGCGACACGCTGGACAACCACGTGGTGGTCGCCGGCTACGTGGTCATGCGCACGGCGCTCGTCTTCCTGTGGTGGCAGGTGTCGCGGCACGATCCCGAGCGACGGCGAACCGCTCGCTCCTACATGGTCCTGGTGGGCCTCGCCCAGGTCGCCTGGGTGGCGCTCGCCATCCCGGACATCCCCGTGGGCACGACCTTCATCGGGGTGGCGGCCCTCGTCGCGTTCGAGCTCGCGGTCCCGTTCGTCGCCGAGCGCAACGGCGGGACGCCATGGCACCCCCACCACATCGCCGAGCGCTACGGCCTGCTGGTCATCATCACGCTGGGCGAGGTCATCATCGGCACCGTCGCCGCCCTGAACGCCCTCGTCCACGGCGAGGCCGGCTGGAGCGTCGATGCCGCGTTGCTCGCCCTCGCCGGCGTCGGGCTGACGTTCGGGTGCTGGTGGATGTACTTCGCGGTGCCCTGGGCCGAGCCGCTGGTCGCCCACCGGGAGCGCGCGTTCCTCTTCGGCTACGGGCACCTCGTGATCTTCGCCGCGCTCGCGGCCATGGGCGCGGGACTCCACGTCGCCGCCCTGAGCCTGGAGCACGAGGCGACGATCAGCGAGACGGCGACGGTCCTGAGCGTGGCGATCCCCGTCGCGATCTACGTGGCGATGTTCTACGCCCTGTACTCGGCGCTGATGCACGCGCGCGACCCGTTCCACCTGGGGCTCATCGCCAGCACGACCGCTGTCCTGGTGCTGGCGATCGCGCTCGCGGCGGCGGGCGTGAGCATGCCGATCTGCCTGATCGTCCTCACGTGCGCGCCGGCGGTGACCGTCGTCGGCTACGAGACGCTGGGCCACCGGCACATGGCTGATGCGCTCGACCGGCTGTGACTGTTGGTTGGCGGCGGCGCGAACGGCTCACCGAGGGGAGGGAGTCGGGGCGGTCCGAGCGCCCGCGGCTCCGCCGGAGCGGGCGTGCCGCCCGCGTGACGCATGACCGCGGGCGGCGGCGCGAACGGCTCACTAAGGAGGGAGTCAGCGGCGGTCGGAGCGTGCGCGGCTCCGCCGGAGCGGGCGCCTCACGGAGCAAACCGGGCGTCTCGTGCAACCCCTCGGCCGGCGCGCCGACGGGCTGGGCCGGATTGACGGACATAGTGACCGTCGATGCGGCCCACCCAGCGGCCAGCGTAGGTCGGAGCGTGCGCGGCTCCGCGCGAGCGCAGATGCCGCGCGAACTGCGTGGGATAGGCGTCGGATTCCGGGCTTAATCCCACGCAGTTCGCGCACGGGCTGGTCGGCGCGACCGACGCGCCCCGGGCGACAGGCCCACCCTCCCTCGGTGAGCAGTTCGCAGGCGCCGCACAGCGCCGCGCGCGCACGCGTCGCGTCGCGTCGAACGTCGGTCCTACCCCCTGTAGAGGGGGGAAGACCGACGTTCGGCCGCGGCCCTACTCGAACGTCTCGTAGAAGTTGCGCTCGCGCGTCTCCATGAGCGGGAAGATCTCGCCGACGCCGAGGGTCTGGAAGTGCTCGGTCTGGCCGTGCTCCTCGAAGGCCGCCTTGTCGCGGTACTGCTCGTACATGAGGAAGACGCGCGGGTCCTCGGGATCGCGGTGCGCGATGTAGTGGACGTTGCCCGGCTCGGCGCTCGACGCCTCGACGAGCTGGGGGATGAGCTCGGCGACGCGGTCCTGCGAGCCGTCCTTGGCGGTCATGCGGGCAACGAGGACAAAGGCCATCTAGCGCTCCTTCTCGACGGGATTGGTCAGGGTGCCGAGGCCCTCGATCTCGACCGAGACCTCGTCACCATCCTTCAGGAGGACCTTGGGGTCGCGGAAGATCCCGACGCCCGCCGGGGTGCCGGTGGCGATCAGATCACCCGGCTCCAGGGTGATGACGCGGGTGACGTAGGCGATGATCTCCGCCACCGAGAAGATCATCTGGCTCGTCGACGAGTCCTGCATCGTCTCGCCGTTGAGCACGCAGCGGATGGCCAGCGCCTGCGGGTCGTCGATCTCCTCGCGCGGGACCAGCCGCGGACCGACGGGGCAGAAGGTGTCGGGCGACTTGCCGCGCGTCCATTGCCCGTCGGCGAACTGCAGGTCGCGCGCGCTGACGTCGTTGACGCAGATGTAGCCCTGCACCACGTCGAGGGCGTCGCGCTCGGAGACGTGCTTGGCCGTCGTCCCGATGACGACCCCGAGCTCGGCCTCGTAGTCGACCTCCTTGGACTCCGCCGGCAGGACGATCGGCTCGCCGTGCCCGATGAGCGTGTTGGCCCACTTCGCGAACAGCAGCGGCGCCTTCGGAAGCTCGGCCCCACCCTCTTCGGCGTGGTCGTGGTAGTTGAGCCCGACGCACACGATCTTGCCCGGACGCGTTATCGATAGTGGCACTCTGGTGACCCTACCCGCTGCGCCGGTAGATGTGGTGCTCGAGCACGCCGACGCCCTCCACCGCGATCCTCACCCGGTCGCCGTCCTGCAATGTCACCTCGTCGGGCGGGACGACGCCGGTGCCGGTCAGCAGCACCGCGCCGGCCGGGAACGACAGCTCGTCGAAGAGCGCGCCGACGAGCTCCTCGAAGCTGCGCTTCATCTCGCTGACCGACGTCTCGCCGGCGAAGATACGCGCGCCGTCGCGGTGGATCTCGAGCTCGATCGCCGCCGAGCGCGCGTCCAGGCCGTCGCGGGCCAGGACGATCGTCCCGGACAGCCCGAGCGAGTCGTCGTAGACCTTGGCCTGCGGGAGGTAGAGCGGGTTGGCTCCCTCGATCGAGCGCGAAGAGACGTCGTCGGCCGCCAGGTAGCCGACGATCTGCGCGTGCACGTCGAGCACCAGCGCCAGCTCGGGCTCGGGAACGTCCCAGGTCGAGTCGGCGCGGATGCGCAACGGCGCGCCCGGCGCGGGCACGCGCGTGGCGGGCGCCTTGAGGAACAGCTCGGGCCGTTGTGCCGCGTAGACGAGCTCGTAGACGTTGCCCACCGAGGACTCCTCGACGCGCGCCGTGGCCGAGCGCCGGTAGGTCACGCCGCTGGCCCACACCTCCTGCTCGTCGACCGGCGCCAGCAGCGTCGCGGGCTCCGTCAGCGCGGCGGCCTGAAGCGCACGGTCGACCGCCTCGTGCAGGCGCTCGCGCCCGGCGGCGAGCAGCTGAGCCAGCGAGCCGTCGACCGGATGCAGCGCGCCCGCCCGCGCGACCGTGAGCCGCGGCGCTCCGTCGACCAGGACGCGCCGCAGGCCGTCGCGCTCGCCGTCCGGATGCTCATGCATCGCCGTCATGCGCTCTTGTCATCGAGGTACTGCAGCAGGTCGTGAGCGGCCAGCTCGATGTCCTTGTGGCGCCACTCGGCGGCGCGGTAATGACAGGCGATGAGGCCCATGCGGTGCACGCGGCGGAAGTCGCCGTAGACGAACGCGTAGCGGGCCTTGGTCTCGTCGTTCGCCCCGTCGGTGAGCCCGAGATGCCACGCGGCGTACTCCTCCCAGGAGTGCGAGGCCAGGAACGCGTTCTGCTGCTCGGCGCGAGGCTGGACGTCGCCCCACTGGCTGTCCAGGACGTACTGGCGGGCGTCGATGAGCTTGCGCGCGTGCTCCACGGCGCGCTCGTTGCGCGAATACGAGGCCATTAACGGTGATCTTGCCAACATCGCCGACATGAACATCGCCTTCCCCGGAGAGTCGGCCGAGTACCGAACCGCGCGCGATCAGCTCCTGGCGCAGGAGGTCGAGCTGCGGCGCGCGATGGAGGCCGTCGCCGCGGCGCGGCGCGCGCTGCCGCCCGGCGCGCTGCTCGCCGAGGACTACCTCCTGCGCGGAGCGGGCGCGGACGGCGATCCGGCCGCCGTGCGGTTCTCCGAGCTCTTCGCGCCGGGCAAGGACTCGCTGGTCGTCTACAGCATGATGTTCCCCCGCGACCCCGGCGACGACCGCCCCGGCCCCGCCGACGGGCCGTGCCCGTCGTGCGTCGCCCTCCTCGACCAGCTCGACGGTGCGGTCGAGCACGTCTCCCAGCACCTCAGCTTCGCGGTCGTCGCCAAGGCGCCCATCGAGCGCGAGCGCGGGTGGCGGCGCCTGCGCCTGCTCTCCTCGGCCGGGACCACCTTCAACCGCGACTACCTCGCCCAGACCCCGGAAGGCTACCTCGCCCAGACCCCGGAAGGCCACCAGACCCCGATGCTCAACGTGTTCCACCGCGACGGCGACAGCATCCGCCACTTCCGGGGGTCCGAGCTCTTCTACGCCCCGACGGAGCCCGGGCAGGACACGCGCCACGCCGGCACGCTGGAGCCGGTGTGGAACATCTTCGATCTCGCCCGCGAGGGCCGCCAGGCCGACTGGGACGAGCAGTTGCGCTACTGACGGGCCGCGCCGGGCCGAGCGCAACCTCCGACGTGCCGCAGGGTTCCTCGGGCATGCGAGCGATGCGCTGCTGTCGGTGGGCTCTGCTGGCCGCGCTCGTCGTCGCGGCCCCCGCGCCGGCCGCGCAGGTCATCGCGCCGCGCGACGTCGCGGCGCGCCTGGCCGTCGCCCCCGACGGACGCGCGTTCGTGGTGAGCCCGAGCGCGCGGCCCGACGCCGGCGCGCTGTCGTCCATACGCCGGCGCGCCGCGCGCCCGGGCGCGCCGTTCGGCCCGTCGCGGGCGCTGATGCGCTCGGTCGCGGGCGCTCGTCCGGTGGACGCCGGCGTCGCCGCCGACGGCAGCGGCGTGATCGTCGTTCAGGTCCAGCGCAGCGTGCGCGCCGTCGCCTTCGGCCCGGGCGGAACGCTCGCCAGGCCGGCCGCGCTGTCCGCGCCCGGGGCCCGAGCCGACTTCGCGGCGTCGGCGGTCGCCCCCAGCGGCGCGGCGGTCGTCGTGTGGTTCCGCCACCGCAGCGCGGGGCGCTGGCGCCTGGAGGCGGCGACGCGCGCGCCCGGCGCGCGTCGCTTCGGCGCGCCCGAGCCGCTGTCGGCGTTCGTGCGCCGCCCGTGCTGCACGAGCGTGTCCGTCGCGATCGGGGCGCGCGGCGACGCCGTCGCGACGTGGAGCTCCACGGCGCGGCCCGCCGTCTGGGCCGCGCTGCGGCGCCCGGGACGGCACTTCGGCCGGGCGCAGCGGCTGGCCGCCGACGCGAGCGACGCCCCGCGGGCGGTCGTCGGCCCGGGTGGCGCGGCGGCGCTGATCTACAGCACGCAGCACGTGCCGCTGCGCGCGAGCGACGGCCTGCAGCTGCACCGCGCGTCGCCCGCGGGGGCATTCGGGCCGGCCGAGCACGTCAACGGCGGCGGCGGGGTCACGGTGGCCGACGCCGCGGTGACGCCCGCGGGTCGCGTGCTCGTGGCCTGGTGCGACCGGGTGCACGGCGCGCGCGTGCACGTCTCCGAGGCGGCGCCGCGCGCGCCGCTGGCCGCCACTGCCGAGCTGGGCGACGACGTCAGCCCGAAGCACATCGCGGTGGCCGCCGACGACCTCGGCCGCGCCGTGGTGGCGTGGTCGCAGCGGGCCTCCACAGCAGCGGCGTACCGCGAGCGTGCCGTCGCCGCGCTGCGGGACGCGGGCGGCGCGCCGTTCGCCACGGCCGTCGCGCTGGGGAGCCCGTGGCGAGCGACCGAGCCGGCACTGGCCCGGCTGGTTCCCGGCGGCGGGGCGCTCGTGGCGTGGAACGCCGCGCGCTACGGGGGCCCGGCGCAGCGCCGCTCCGCGCTGCTGGTCACGCGCCTGCCCTAGCCGCGATACTGGCGCCTTCTAGCCACCCCGAGGGGAGGACTCCATGGCAGTCGACCGGGAGCTCGGAGCCGGATCGTGGTCGTACTTCGGTGATTCGCGCGCCATCTCGCACGACGGCCACACATTCACCGGCTGGATCTCCACGACCGGCAACGTGTGGGTGGCCCGCTACACGGCCGGCGGGCAGCTGACCAAGCGCGCGATCTTCAAGGGCCTCGGGCGCGACGACCACAACAACCCCTCGCTCGTCTTCCGCCACGACGGGCACATCATGGTCTTCTTCTCGCCGCACTCCGGGCACCACCTGCCGCCCCCCGGGATCCCGAGCAAGATGTACTACATGGTGTCGCTGAACCCGTACTCGATCAACGGGTTCGGGAAGGTGCACACCGTCGACACCAACGTGCCCGGCGGCCTGGGCTACACCTATCCCAACCCGGTGTGGGTCAAGGACCGGCTGTGGCTGTTCTGGCGTGGGGGCGCCTGGAACCCGACCTTCTCCTACACCGACGACGGCCTCCACTGGGTACCCGCCCGCGAGCTCGTCTACTTCGGGCACGCGCAGCGGCCGTACACGAAGTACGTCGGCGACGGTAAGAGCATCCATGGCACCTTCACCGACGGTCACCCGGAGAACTGGAAGAACAGCCTGCACTACATGCGCCTGCAGAACCGCACCCTGTACGCCGCGAGCGGGGCGAAGCTCGGCACGCTCGGCCAGGTGCCACTGCACACCTCCAAGCTCGACCACATCTACAACTACTCAGACCAGGGCGGGCGCGCGTGGGGGCACGACATCGCCCTCACCGCCGAGGGCCGCCCGCGGGTCGTGTACACGCGCCGGGTCGCCAACCGCGACACCTTCTACTACGCCTACCACAACGGCACGAAGTGGATCAGCCGCAAGATCGTCGAGGCCGGGGCGGGCCGCCCGTCCTTTCACTCCGGCGGCGCGACCCTCGACCACGAGGACCCGCGCATCGTCTACCTGTCGCGCACGATCGGGCACTGGAATCAGGTCGAGCAGTGGTTCACGCCGGACTCGGGGCGCAACTGGACGCACCAGCAGCTCACCAGCGACCCCAACGGCTACGCCATCCGCCCGGTCACGCCGCGCGGGCTGACGGGCGCCAACCGCATCCTCTACGTCTGGGGCGACGAGCGCACCATCGGCTTCACCAACTACACGACGCGCGTCCACGCGCTCGACTTCTAGGCGAGGAACTCCCCCAGCGAGCGCCGGATGCCGACGGCGTCCAGGCCGTGCGCCGCGCGGTGCTCGCGGCCGGTGCCGTACCGGCGCAGCTCGGCGTTCGCCACGCCCAGCGCCAGGAGCCGGTGCGGACGCTCGGCGAGCGCCGCGGCGACCTCACCGGCCGAGGTGCCCGCGAGGTAGGGCTCGACGAGGGCCACATCGGTCCCCGTCACCAGCGCGCGCAAGCCGTCGGCGTCGAACGGCCGCACCGTCGCCAGGTAGGCCACCGTCACGTCCAGCTCGCGCGTCGCCGCCAGCGTCTGGTCCAGCGTCGGACCGACCGCGACGACGACGGGCGCGGAGTCCGGCCCGCGCCGCAGCAGCTGCAGCCCGTCGCCGTGCACCGGCTCGCGATTGGCCTCCTCGGACATCCGGATGTACACGCGGTCGTCGCCGCCGAGCGCCGCGGTGAGCATGCGCTCGAGCTCGTCGGGATGTCCGGGCACCTGGATCGTCCAACCCGGCAGCGCCGACAGCAGCGCGACGTCGGCGGGCGCCTGGTGCGTGCGGCCCGAGGTCGCCCCGTCGTACGACGCGCCGGTACTGACGAGGATGGCGCCGACGTCTTGATGGCCCAGGTCGAGCTTGATCTGCTCGTAGGGGCGCTCGACCAGGAAGGGCCCGTAGGAGTGCGCGATGGGTCGCAGGCCCTCGAACGCGAGGCCGGCGGCGACGCCGATCATCAGCTGCTCGCGGATGCCGACGTTGAACAGCCGCTCGTGACGGGCGGGCAGCTCGGAGGCGCCGATCTCGGCCAGGACGATCGCGGCACGCGCGTCGTCGTGCAGTGCCTGGGTGGCGCGCTCGTAGAAGCGCTTGCGCATGGTGGTCATCGCTGCACCTCCGCCACGACCACGTTGGGCCGCGCGCCGGTGGCCGCCAGCGCGCGCTCGAGCGCAGCGTGATCGCGCCCGTCGACCCGAGCCGCGCTCCAGCCCTCCAGCGCGAAGCGCGCGCCGACGCCGTCGGGCCAGTGGTAGGTCGAGGATCGGTTGTCGACCACCACCACCGTGAGCCGTCCCAGCCCCAGGCGGCCGGCGAGCTGCACCGCCTCCCAGTTGCTGCCCTCGTCGAGCTCGGCGTCGCCGACCAGACACACGACGCGCGCGCCCACCTGCTGCCGGGCGTCGAGCGCGAGGGTCATGCCCAGTGCGATCGGCAGCCCGTGGCCGAGCGAGCCGCTCGAGATCTCCACCCCCGGCACCAGCATGCGATCGGGGTGATGGCCCAGCCGCGACTCGAAGGTCCCGAAGCCGGCCAGGCCCTCGGCGTCCACGAAGCCCTTGGCGGCCAGGATCGCGTAGTAGGCGGCGGGGCCGTGGCCCTTGGAGAGCAGGAAGCGATCGCGGTCGGGATCGTCGGGCGCATGCGGGTCGATGCGCAGGACGCGGTCGTAGAGGACCCAGAGGACGTCGAGCGTCGAAAGCGCGCTCCAGTCGTGCTTCTCGTCGCCCGTGAGGGCGGTGAGCAGCTGCGGAAGGTCGTCGTATCCGAGCGGTGTCGAAGTCAGCATGGACGCACCGTAAGACCTCAACTATGGTTTAAGTCAAGTGCCACGCGAACTGACCATCGGGCAGCTCTCCGCGCGCAGCGGCGTGTCGCAGTCGGCGCTGCGCTTCTACGAGCGCAAGGGGCTGATCGCGGCCGACCGCAGCAGCGGCAACCAGCGGCGCTATCCACCCGTCGCGCTGCGCCGCGTCGCGCTCGTGCAGGCGGGCCGGGCCGCCGGCATCCCGCTCGAGCGCATCCGCGCCGCGCTCGAGACGCTGCCGGCGAACCGCTCGCCCACCAAGCGCGACTGGGAGCGGCTCTCGCGCAGCTGGCGCAGCGAACTGGACGAGCGGATCGCGACGCTCGAGGGGATCCGCGGGCGCCTGAGCGGCTGCATCGGCTGCGGCTGTCTCTCGCTGCGCCGGTGCGCGCTGCTGAACCCCGACGACGAGGCGGCGGCGCGCGGCCCCGGCGCGCACTACCTCGTTCGCTCGCGCGAGAGCGCCTGACGTACGCTGACGGGCGTGACCCCTGCCGACCCACCGCACGACGACGTCGCGGCGCGCGCGCGGGCCTGGCGCGATGCCGCGCACGCCGCGGTGTGCGACGTGATCGAGCCGTGGGCGCACGGGACGGTCGTGCGCGCGACGGCCTATCCGAGCTACTACGACTTCAACGTCGTGCGGGTCGAGGAAGACCCCGGCATGGTCGTCGACGCGCTGGTCGCCGTCGCCGACGAGGCGCTCGCGGGGCTCGAGCACCGGCGGGTGGACTTCGATCACGCCGACGTCGCCGACTCGCTGCGCGCCGGCTTCGTGGCCCGTGGCTGGAAGGCCACACGCCTGGTGTGGATGCGCCACGAGATCCCGCCGCCGCCCGCGCCGCAGATCGCGGTGCAGGAGGTCCCCTACGACGCCGTGCACCCGCTGCGCGTCGCGTGGCACGGAGAGGACTCCCCCGGCCAGGACAGCTCCGCCTACCACGCCCAGGCGCGCGAGGTGGCGCTGCGCCGCCAGGTCCGGGTCCTGGCCGTGTACGAAGGCGAGGTGCCGGTCGCGTTCGCCCAGCTCGAGCACGACGGCGACGCGGCCGAGATCACCCAGGTCTTCGTCCACCCCGACCACCGCGGCGGCGGGCGCGGCACGGCGATGACGCGCGCGGCGATCGACGCGGCGGGGGACGTCCGCGACCTGTGGATCGTCGCCGACGACGAGGACCGCCCCAAGGAGCTCTACGCCCGGCTCGGCTTCCGCCCGGCCTGGGCGACGATGGAGTTCACGCGCTGGCCGGGCAGCTGACACGCCTTCGCGCGATGTATTTCGCGCACCACGTCGCTGCTCTCACGGGGTGCACCCGAGTCGAAACTCGGTCGCGAACCCCCCACGCGCAGTGGCCTCCCACTCACACACCCGGACGGCAGCGCTGCTCGCCGCGCTCGCGCCGGCGCTGTGCCTGCTCGGCGCAGCGCCCGCCCGCGCGGCGCTGAGGTGGGACGCCGTGCCGGGCCTCTCGGTCAGCGACCCGGACGCGCAGATGACCGGGGCCGTGACCGCGGCCGAGGCGGCCCAGGGCGGCGTGCGGCTGCGCCTGACCCTGACCGGCGACGCCTGCGGCGCCGCGTGGCGGGCGACCCGGTTCACCCTCGACGGCGCGACGCTGCCGGCCCAGGCCGACAGCGCTGCGAGCTGCCGGTTCGTCTCCGATCCGGTCACCGAGGGCCGGCACCGGCTGACGGCGGGCGGCGACGCTCCGCAGGACATCGACGTCGTGCGCTACGTGATCGCCTCGCTCGGCGACTCGGTGGCCTCCGGCGAGGGCAATCCCGACCGCCGCGCCGACCTCAGCAAGGCGCAGTGGCAGGATCGGCGCTGCCATCGCTCCCTGCGTTCGGGCGCGGCCCTGGCGGCGATGGCCGTCGAGCGTTCGTCGGCCAGCTCGTCGGTGGCGCTGCTGGCGCTCGGCTGCTCGGGGGCGACGATGCCGGTCGGCCTCGAAGCGCCCTACGGAGGGATCGAGCCCGGCCGCGACCACGCCACCGAGGCCCCGCAGCTCGACGTCCTCAACGACCTGGCGGCGCGGCAGGACGTCGACGCGGTCCTGCTCAGCATCGGCGCCAACGACGTGTCCTTCTCGAGCATCATCGAGTTCTGCGCGCGCTTCACCGACTGCCCGCACCGGCGCTTCGATCCGCGCCGCCCGCTCCAGGAGGCACCGAGCGCCGCGCCGACGCTCGAGACCGCGACCGCCGGCGCGCTGCGTGGGCTCGCGGCCCGCTACGACCGACTCGACGGCGAGATCGCCGGGCAGATCCCGCGCAGGCGGATCATCGTCTCTGAGTACTTCGATCCGACGGTCGGCGCCGGCGGGGCCTTCTGCGCCATCCATCTGGGGCCGGGGACGATCGACGCCCGCGAGGCGCAGTGGGCGCACACCCACGTCGTCGACGGGCTGAACGAGGTGATCGCCCGGGCCGCTGGCGCGCACGGCTGGACGCTGGTCGCCGGCGTCGGCGACGCCTTCGCCGGCCACGGCACCTGCGCCCGGCCCGCGCAGCAGGTCTGGGTCCGCACGCTCGCGCAGTCGTGGTTCTGGCTGGGCGGGGCGCCGTCCTCGAGGATCGCCGGGACGCTGCATCCCAACCGCTCGGGCCACCGCGCCATCGCGCGGCTCATCGCGCCCAGCCTGTTCGCCGTCCTGGGCACCACCGTCGTCGACGGCGGCGACGACCCGATCGATGCGGGCGACCATCGGCTGCTCGGCAGCCGTGGCACCGCGCTGCTGTGGATCGTCTGCCTCCTCGCGCTCGGCGCCGTCGGCGCGGTCACGCTGCGGTCAGGCCGCCGTCGATCACGAGCCCAGACCCGGTGACGAAGGCCGCGGCGTCCGACGCGAGGTAGAGCACGGCCTGCGCGACCTCCTCGGTCGTGCCGAGGCGACCCATCGGCTGGCGCGCGCGCAGGGCGTCGAGCGACTCGCCGGAGTCGTCGACGAGGCGCCGGACCCAGGGCGAGTCGACCGTTCCGGGGCAGACGGCGTTGACGCGGATGCCCTGGCGGACGTGGTCGATGGCCAGCGCCCGGGTGAAGGCGATGACGGCGCCCTTCGAGGCGCAGTAGGCGGCGCGATTGGGCAGCCCGACGAGCCCGGCGACCGAGGCGATGTTGACGATCGCCCCGCGCCCGCGCTCGATCATGCCGGGGATCGCGTGCTTGCAGCACAGGAACGTCCCGCGCACGTTGACCGCGAAGACGTTCTCCCACACCTCCAGCGGCGTGTCGGGCGCGGTGGTCGTCGAGCCGATCCCCGCGACGTTGGCGAGCACGTCGAGGCCGCCCATCGCCGCGGCGACCGCGTCCTCGTCGCGGACGTCGAGGGTCAGCGCCTGCGTGCGGGGCCCGAGCTCGCCGGCCAGCGCCTGCACGCGCTCGCCCGCGGCGTCGGCGAGGATGACCTCAGCGCCTTCGGCGTGCAAGCCGCGCGCCACGGCCTCGCCGATCCCCGAGCCGGCGCCGGTGACCAGCGCGCGGCGCCCCGCGAAGCGATCGTCGGCCATCAGGTTCGGTACTGCACGCTCTCGCGCGCCCCCGAATCCGCCGAGCGCACGATCGCGTCGCACACCTCGGCGGCGCGGTAGCCGTCCTCGAGCGTGGCCCCGTGAGGAGCCACGTCGCCGTCGTCGCGGATCGCGGTCAGCAGGTGATGGAGCTCGTGCACGAAGGTGTGCTCCCAGCCGATGATGTGGCCCGGCGGCCACCAGTGCTCCCAGAACGGGTGGTCGGCCTCGGTGACGAGCACGGTCCGGAAGCCCTGCGCCGACGCGCCGGGCGAGGTGTCGGCCATATGGACCTGCAGCTCGTTGAGGCGCTCGAGGTCGAAGGCGATCGAGCCCTTGCTGCCGTTGACCTCCCAGCGAAACGCGTTCTTGCGCCCGGTGGCGAAGCGCGTCGCCTCGATCGTCCCCACCGCGCCGCCCGCGAAGGCGACCGCGGCCTCGATGGCGTCGTCGACCTCGCGCCCGGGCTGGAACGTCGCCGTCAGCGCGGACACGGTCTCGATCTCGCCGACCAGGTAGCGGGCGAGGTCGATCACGTGCGCCCCGAGGTCGCCCAGCGCGCCCGAGCCCGCGGCGGCCTTGTCGAAGCGCCAGACCTCCTCGGTGGTCGTGCCCCAGTCCTGCAGGTAGGAGGCGCGGAAGTGGTGCAGCTCGCCGAGGTCGCCCGCGGCGATGATCTCGCGCGCCAGCCGCACGGCCGGCACGAAGCGGTAGTTGAACGCGCACATGTGCTTGACGCCCGCCGCCTGGACGCGCTGCCAGGTCTCGTAGCTCTCGGCCGCATCGCGCCCCAGCGGCTTCTCGCAGATCACGTGCTTGCCGGCCTCGGCGGCGGCGATCGTCGGCTCGGCGTGGAGGTTGTTGGGGCCGGAGTTGTCGAACAGTCCGATGCGCTCGTCGGCGACCAGGGCGCGCCAGTCGGTCACGTGGTCGGCGAAGCCGTAGCGGCGCGCCGCCTCGGCCACCGCCTCCTCGTTGCGCCCGGCGATCGCCACCAGCTCGGGCATCAGCGGCGGCGGCCAGGTCATGTAGGACAGCGTCCGGTAGGCGTTGGCGTGGGCCTTGCCCATGAAGGCGTAGCCGAGCATCCCGACCCCAATGGCGGCGACGTCGCCCGCGCCGCGTGCGTCGCCCTGCGTGTGGAAGGCGCTCATTCCGACCCCTGGAAGGCCGCGTCGAAGGCGACCGACGAGGGCGGGAAGTCGGTCTGGCGCAGGAAGCTGACGGCGTCGGCCGCTCCCCATTCGCGATCCATGCCCGAGTCCTCCCATTCGACCGACAGCGGGCCGTCGTAGCCGATGCGATTGAGGACGCGGAACAGGGCCTCGAAGTCGACGTCGCCGTGGCCGGGCGAGACGAACGTCCAGCCGCGCTCGGCCTCGCCGAAGTCGATGTGCGAGCCGAGGATCGAGCGCCGGCCGTCGAGCATGACCTGCGAGTCCTTGACGTGCACGTGGTAGATGCGGTCGGCGAACTCGCTCGCGAAGGCCGCCGGATCGAGGAACTGCGGGATGAAGTGGCTGGGGTCGAGGTTGATGCCGAAGCCCTCGCGGCGGTCGATGGCGGCCAGTGCCTTGCGCGTGGTCACGAAGTCGTAGGCGATCTCCGTCGGATGGACCTCCAGCGCGAAGCGCACGCCCTCGGCGTCGAAGACGTCGATGATCGGCCCCCAGCGCTCGGCGAAGTCCTCGTAGCCGCGCTGCACCTGCGCCCAGTCGTTGGGCGGGAAGGAGTAGAGCTGGTGCCAGATCGCCGAGCCGGTGAAGCCGGTGACGACCGGCACGCCGAGGGCCGCCGCGGCGCGCGCGGTGTCCTTCATGCGCTCGGCGGCGCGCGTGCGCACGCCCTCGGGATCGCCGTCGCCCCACACCTCGGGCGGCAGGACGCCCTGGTGGCGCGCGTCGATCGGGTCGCAGACGGCCTGGCCGACGAGGTGGTTGCCGATCGACCAGCACCCCAGGCCGTGGCGCTCCAGCAACTCGCGCCGCCCGGCCGCGTACTCGGGCTCGGCCAGCGCCCGGTCGACCTCGAAGTGGTCGCCCCAGCACGCCAGCTCGAGGCCGTCGAAGCCGAACGACGCCGCCCGCCCGGCGAGATCGTCCAGCGTGAGGTCGGCCCATTGGCCTGTGAAGAGCGTGATCGGTCTGGCCATCATTCCTCCGGCGTCGGGGGCTCGCGCCGGGCACTCTAATGTGGGAGACCGCACCCACGCCGGACTCTGCGGGGCATAAGATGGCGCGTTCGCGATGTCCGCCATCCTCGTCACACCGCACGACCATCGCGCCGAGGCGATCCGCTTCCTGACCGACGCCTACGACGGCGTCACCGTGCGCCCCGGCAAGGGCCTGCCGCACGCGCGGGCCGTCGCGGCCATCCTGCGCCGGGCCGGGGGCGACGAGCGCGCCCAGCTCGTGGGCCTGCTGCACGACGTGGTGGAGGACACGCCGGGGACGATCGACGAGCTGCGCGAGCATTTCGGCGAGCCGATCGCGACGATGGTCGGCGCCCTGACCGAGGACGCGACGATCAAGCGCTACGCCCAGCGCAAGCGCGCGCTGCGCAGCACGATCGCCGCCGCCGGCTCGCCGGTGGTCGACGTGGCCATCGCCGACAAGATCGCCAGCCTGCGCGAAGCCCGGCTCACCGGCACCCCACTCAGCGACCGCAAGCTGCGCCACTACCACGCCACACTGCAGCTCGCCCTCGCCGCCGGCCTCGCCACCGGGCTGTGCCGGCAGCTGGAGGGCATGCTGCGCAGCGTGGCGCCCTCTAGCTCCCTCGCGCGACCGGCTTGACCAGCTTGCGCGGCTTGCGCGCGTAGACGCGCCGGCCGCACGTCAGCGCCCTGCGCTGCAGGACTGCGCGCCGACGACCGACCAGCGCCTCGAGCAGCGTCAGCTCGCCCGGCCCGAGCGTGTCGGCGCGATCGCGGGCGCCGTCGAGCAGGACGGCCGGATCGTGGTCCTCGCCGACGATGTCGGAGAGGTCGTGCGCGGCGCGGGCGAGCTGCTTCATCGGCTTCGGCGCGGCCAGTCGCAGCACCTGTGCGGCGTGCCAGAGGTTCTGGGCGCGCGTGCGCAGCTCGTGCCGGTGCTCGGTGTCGGTTTCGGGCGCGCGGCCCGCGCCGCCCGCGGCCACCACGCCTGTGGCGGCCACGGGGATCGTCTTGCCCGCAGTGGCCATGCCGCCGGGCTGCACACCGGCGCAGGCGGGCCGTCATGAGTTCTGAGGAAATTCGTGGCCCTCAGCGGCGGTGCGCGTACTGCAGGTCGAGCTCGTCGGTGCGTCCCGACCAGCGCAGCGTCAGCCGCCAGCAGCCCGGCGCCGGGAGGTTGATCCCCGACGGCCCGGGACCACCGGCCACGACGCGCGTCACCGGCCGGCCCACGCGGTGGCGCCCGGTCATCCGCTGGGCGTGGATGCGCAGGTCCGACAGCGGCTTCACGGCGCGTCGGGAGACCCACAGGATCTTGTTGCCGCGGTCCTTCAGCGGTGGCGAGCGGAGCGGATAGCCGAAGATGAGCGCCGCGATCTCGTGCGAGCGCCCGAGCACGTGCGGCAGCCGCGGGCGCGGATCGCTGAACCCTGTCCGCGCCCAGGTCGGCAGCACGCCCTTGGCCACGACCGAGTGACAGGCGGCGGCCGGCGACGACGACGCGGCCGGCGCGACGGCGACGGCGACGGCGAGGCAGACGGCAGCGGTGAGCGTGGCGACCCGGAGCGGCATTGGCCCCTCCCATACCCCGCGCGGCGGGCGCCGGTTCCCGCTCAGTCCAGATCGCCGGGGCCGTCGACCCATTCCAGCACGGTGTCGACGCCGGTCAGCTGGAAGATGCGCTGGATCGAGGGCGGCCCGGGCACGCACACCAGTCGCCGGCCGGCTTCCTGCGCGCGCCGTGCGGCGGCCAGCAACCCGCTGACGCCCGAGGAGTCGATGAAGGTCAGCCCGCGCAGGTCGACGACGGTCGTGGCGCCGAGGCCGGCGCCGGTCGTCAGCGCCGCGCCGAACTCGACCATCGTGTCGATGTCCAGCTCGCCGCTCACGGCCACCACGCGCAGGCCCTCGCCAACGCTGACGGTGACCTCGAACTCCGGCCGATCTGGCACAACGCCGTTCACCATGCGCGCCATCCTAGAACGGCGGTGGTGCGTTGGAGGAGCGTCACCTCGCCGATCGTGGGGTCAGCGACGAACCGCCACGGGAAAGGGCAGGGCGATCGGGTCGGCGGCCAGGCGGCTGCGCCCGTCGGCATCGAAGCGGTCCAGGCCGAGCTCCGAGACGTCGGTCACCACGGTCGCGCCGTGCAGGGCGAGATCGACGGCGATGCGGGCGACGGCGGGACCCCACATCATCCCGTGGCCGGCCGCCGAGGCCAGCGTCAGCCCCTCGATCGGCTCGCCGCCCGCGTCCAGCGCGGGACCGAGGATCGGCAGGTGGTCGGGCGTGTAGTCGATCGTCGCCGCCCACGCCTTGCGCAGCCCAAGCGCCCGCGTCATGGGCAGCAGCCGGGCCAGGTGCTCGCGCGCCGCGTGCTGGGCGGCCTCGTCGATCCCCCGCGCCTCGCCGGGCGCTTCGCCAGGATCGCTGACCCCGAAGAGCAGGCCGTCCTCCTCCTGGCGCCAGTAGAGGCCGGCCTCGACGTCGAAGCCCATCGGCAGCGGCCCGGCCGCGAGCTCGGGCGCCGGGCTGGTCACGAAGACGTGATGGCGCACGCCGCCGACCGGCGGCGCGACGCCCGCCAGCCCGCCCAGCGCCCCCTGGCCGACCCCGCCGGCCAGGATCACGCGCTCGGCCGCGATCACGCCGTCGGGGGTCTCCACGCCGGTCACGCGCCCGCCCTGGACCCGCAGCCGGAACACCGGGGCGCGCTCGCGCAGCCGCACCCCGTGCTCGCGCATCATGACCAGATACGCGGCCACGTTGCGCGGCGGGCTGATGGCGCCGTCCTGATCGCAGTACGTCGCGCCCAGGATGCTCGCGGGATCGAGCAGGGGCAGCAGCTCGGCCGCCTGCGCGGGCGTCACCCAGCGCGCGTCGAGCCCGCGCTCGCGCTGCATCGCCAGGCGCAGGTGCGCGGCGCGCACGTCGTCCTCGCTGGTGGCCACGATGAGGTAGCCGAGGGCGCGGAAGTCGCTGTCGATCCCGTAGCGCTCGTGCTGGGCGAGGTAGAAGCCCACGGTCCAGCGCCCGAGGTCGACGGCGGTCGGGGTGCCGCCCTGCGTGCGGACCATGCCGGCCGCGCGCGAGCTCGCGCCCGCACCGGCGGTCGCGGCGTCGACGACGACCACGCGCCCGGCGCCGTCCTCGCGCGCGAAGACCGAGGCCCAGCCGCCGACGGTGCCGGCGCCCACGACGACGAGGTCGGCGCTCTCGCTCATCGGGCCGCCGGCTGGCGCGCATCGGCCAGCACCGCCATGGCGGCGTTGCGGCCGTTGAGGGCGATGACGCTGCCACCCGGGTGCGTCGCGGCGCCGCAGAAGTAGAAGCCGGGCACCGGCGTGCGCGGCGCCAGGCGCTGCTCCCACATCTGGTCCGGGGTGACCTCGCCCTGGAAGATGTTGCCGCCGGTGAGCCCGATGCGGTGCTCGATGTCGGGCGGCCCGAGCACCTCGTAGGCCTCGATGCGCTGCTCGAAGCCCGGCGCGAAGCGGTCGATGAGGTCGATGAACTGGCGCGCGACCTCCTCGCGGCGGCTGTCCCACGTGCCCTGCGCGAGCTCGTACGGCGCGTATTGCCCGAAGACGCTGAGCAGATGGCGTCCGGGCGGCGCGGGCGACGCGTCGTAGCCGGTCTGGATGTAGACCTCGCCGAAGCCCACGGCGGGCTCGCCGCGCTCGCAGGCCTCGAAGGCGCGCTGGGCGTCCTCGAGGCCGCCGGTGACGTCGATCGTGGCCCGCGCCGGCCAGGTCTCCCCCGGCGCCGCCGTCCAGTCGGGCATGGCGTTGAGCGCGGCGTTGAACTTGACCACCGGGCTGCGGATCTTCCAGTCCTCCAGGCGCACGCGATAGTCAGCGGGGACGCTCTGGCCCTCGAGCAGGCGCAGGGCCACCTTGGGATCGGCGTTGCAGAGCACGGTCCGCGCACGGATGCGCGTGCCGTCCTCGAGCACGACGCCCACCTCGGGCTCGATCGCCGCCACCGGCACGCCGCACGCGAGCACCGCCCCGGCCTCGCGGGCGGCGTCGGCCAGCGCGAAGCTGACCATGCCCATCCCGCCCTTGACGTAGCCCCAGACGGGCCCCTGACCCTCGAGGTCGCCCTGGAAGTGCATGAGCTTGATCGAGGCGGTGCCGGCGTCCTTGGGCCCGCCATACGCGGCGATGACGCCCTGGCCGAACAGCGCGTCCTTCAGGCGCTGGTCGTCCATGTGGTCGTCGAGCACCTCGGCGATCGAGGCGCTGAAGACGACGTCGAGCATCGTCTGCTCGCCGTCGAGGAGCTCCTCGATCTCGGCCCGCGTCGGGGTGTCCCCCACCCAGGTGTCGCGCGCGCCGGTGCGCAGCTTGCGGCGGATGGCGTCGAAGAGGTGCTCGTAGGCCCAGTACCCGGCGATGTCCTTGGGGACCACGCCCAGGTCGCGCAGGTTGCGCTCCGTGCGATCGTCGTCGAGCCACTGGCCGAACGCGGTGCCGTCCTCGAACGGCACCCACAGGTTGGGATCGGCCACGAAGCATTGAAAGCCGCGACGGCGCAGGTCGAGCTCGGAGATCACGAGCTCGTCGAGCAGGCCGACGACGTAGGCGCACGGGCTCACGACGAAGCGCTCGTCGGGGAACGGGCGCTCGAGCGTGCAGGCTCCGCCCAGGCGCTCGCGGCGCTCGAGCACCAGCACCGAGCTGCCGGCGCGCGCGAGGTAGGCCGCCGCGGTCAGGCCGTTGTGGCCGCCGCCGACGACGACCGCGTCCCACTCGCGCGCGGCGAGCTCGGACAGCGGTGCCGGCAGGCCGACCTCGCCCAGCTGGGCGGCGATCTCGTTCATGCGACCATTCGTCCTTCCGGTCGGGGTTCGCGGGCGCCCGTCCTGACCAGCGCATCGACGGCGACGGCGCCGCGGGCGTTGACCAGCACCGGGTTGAGCTCGAGCAGCTCGAGGCCCTCGGCGAGCAGCAGCGCGCCCGCGCGGGCGGCGAGCGCGGCGGCGGCGCCCACGTCGACCGGCGTGCCGGTGCGGGTGCCGGCCAGCAGCGGCGCGGCGCGCAGCGAGCGCAGGGCGCGCTCCACGCGCGCCGCGTCGGCGGGCAGCGGGATCACGGCGACGTCGCCGAACGCCTCGGTCCACACGCCGCCCAGGCCGACGGTGAGCACGGGCACCACGGCGTCGCGGCGCGCGCTGACCAGCAGCTCGATCCCCGCCGGCGCCATCGCCTCGACGAGCACGCGTGCGTCGGCATGGGCATGGCCGTTGGTGCCGCGGACCAGATCGCGGTAGGCCCAGCGCACGTTGCGCTCGTCCTCGAGCCCCAGCGCCAGCGCGGCGGCCTCGGTCTTGTGGCGCATCCCGGCGGCCACGAGCTTGAGCGCGACGGGGCGCCCGAGGCGCGCGAAGATCTCGGCGGCGTCGTCCTCGTCGCGCGCGACGCGCCCCGGGGGGACGCGGATGCCGGCGCCGGCCAGCAGCGCCTTGGCGCTCGCCTCGTCGAGCCACGGGCCCGGCGTGCTGCGCGCCGCGGCGGCGGCGATGGCGCGCAGGCGGTCGCCGTCGCCGGGCGCGGCGCGCAGGGCGACGGCGCACCGCAGCGCGGTGCGCAGGCCGGCGATCGCGGGCACGCCGGCGCAGGCGAGCTTCCAGGCGGTGGCGTCGTCGAGGAGCTCGGGGAGGGTCGATGCGACGAGCGCGGGTACCGCGCACGCCTCGGTGCCGGCCAGGATGCCGCGCAGCTGCGCGTCCCACTCCGCGCCCATGGCGCCTTCCAGACCCTGCGGCTGGTCGTGGAAGACCAGGACGTGGTCGATGGCCCGGTCGGCGCCGAGCGTGGCGATGACCTCGCGCAGCGTCGGGACGTCGCCCCACAGCAGCGCCGTCGAGTCCAGCGGATTGGCCACGGTCGCCGCCGGCGTCAGGAGCTCGCCCAACCGGGCGCGGGTCGGCTCGCCCAGCGCGGGGAGCTCGAGATCGCGGCCCTGCGCCTCGTCGGCCGCCAGCCCCGAGTCGCCTCCGGAGCAGGTGAGGATGGCCAGCCCGCCGTCACCGCGCGGGCGCGCGCCGCGGACCGCTAGCACCTTGGCCAGCTCGAGCAGCTCGTGCACGTCCTGCGCCCACGCCGCGCCGGCCTCCTCGACCAGCGCGCGGAAGGCGGCGTGGTCGCCCGCCACCGCACCCGTGTGCGCGGCGGCCGCGCTCGCGCCCGCGGCCGAGGCCCCGACCTTGAGGACCGCGACGCCGATGCCCGCGTCGGCGCACAGCGCCAGCGCATCGCACAGCCGCGCGCCATCGCCGTCGCTCTCCAGGAAGAGGGCGACCGAGCGCACGCCGTCGCGCTGCGCGAGGGCGTGCAGCCATTCGGCGGCCCCGACCACCGCCTCGTTGCCGCACGAGACGACGGTGTGCAGACGGAGCCCGCGCAGCGCCGCCAGCGCGTTGACGGCGACGTTGCCGCTCTGGGAGATGACCGCCACGTGGCCCGCCTCGCGGGGCACCAACGCGTCGCCCCACAATGCCGCCCGGTCGTGCAGCGCCACGATCCCGTCGCAGTTGGGCCCGCACACCGGCAGGCCGTGGCGGGCGGCCGCGGCGCGCAGCTCGTCCTGCAGGCGCGCTCCGTCGGGCGTCTCGCCGAAGCCCGCCGCATAGACCACGGCGCCGCCGCAGCCGCGCGCGCCGGCCTCGTCGATCACGGCGGGCACGCCCGCCGCCGGGATGGCGACGATGACGGCGTCGACGGGCTCGGGCAGGTCGGCCAGCGTGGGCATGCACGTGCGCCCGTGGACGCGCCTGCGCGTCGGGTGCACCCCCCACACGCGCCCGGCGAAGCCGATGCGCTTGAGGTTGCGCAGCGTCTCGTCGGCGTAGGTGCCGCGGCGGCTGGTGGCGCCGACGACGGCGATCGAGCGCGGCGCGAGCAGTGGCGTGAGGTCGGTCAATGCAGCACGCGCTCCACCCCGCGGCGCTCGAGCGCGCGGGCCACGATCAGCCGCTGGATCTCGCTCGTGCCCTCCCAGATGCGGTCGACGCGCAGCTCGCGCCACAGGCGCTCCGCGACGTTCGTGCGCATGTAGCCGCGCCCGCCGAAGATCTGCACGGCGCGATCGGCGCAGCGATTGGCGGCCTCGCTGACGAAGAGCTTGGCCATCGCCGCCTTGGCGTGGACGAGCTTGGGATCGGCGCCCGCGTCGACCAGTCGCGCGACCTCGAGGCCGAGCAGGCGGCCGGCCGCGGCGTCGGTGGCCGAGTCGGCGAGCGGGAAGGAGACGCCCTGGTAGTCCATGATCCGCGAGCCGCCCTGCTCGCGCTGCAGGGCCCAGGCCGTCGTCTCCTCGATCAGCCGCCACATCGCCCCCACCCCGCGGGCGGCGATGCCCAGGCGCTCCTCGGCGAACCAGCCGCGCTGCAGGTCGTCGCCGCCACCGAGGCCCCCGATGACCGCCTCCTCGCGCACCTCGACGCCGGTGAAGCGCAGGGTCGGATGGCCGTGGGGATAGCTGTGCGTGAAGGGCGGGTCGTCGACCACCTCGATGCCCGGCGTGCCGCGCTCGACGAGGAACAGGGTCGGCAGCTCGTCGCCGTCGACGAGCGCTTTGGCCATGACGATGTAGACGTGGGCCACGTCGCCGTAGGTGACGAACCACTTCTCGCCGTCGATGCGCCAGCCGTCGTCGATGCGCGTGGCGGTCGTCGCGATCCGCGACGGGTCCGAGCCGGCGTGCTCCTCGGTCACGGCGTAGGCGTCGTGCAGCTCGCCGCGCAGCGCGGGCTTGAGGTAGCGGTCGATCTGCGCCTGGGTCCCGTGGGCCAGGACGTTGTAGGCGCTGGGCATGTGCCACGACAGCGCGTTGGTGGCGCGGCCGAGCTGCTCCTCGACGAGAAACCACTCCGTGTGGCTCCAGCCCTGGCCGCCGTGCTCGACGGCGTGCAGCCCGCCGCCCAGGCGCCGGTCGATCGCCGCGTGGCGGATCTCGGCGATCCGCTCGGCGGGCAGGCGCCCGCGGGCGCGCTCGGCCTCGACCTCGAGCGGCATCAGCACCTCCTCCACGAAGGCGCGCGCCCGGGCCTGCAGCTCGGCCTGCTCGCGGGTCAGGGTGGACGCGTCGGTGAGGATCTCGGTGGTCATGGATGTGTGGGGTTAGGGTTGATGCCATCAGCGGCGACGTGGGATCTCAGGGACGCGAACGGCTGCTGGACGCCGCCGTCCGGCTGATCGCGCGCGAGGGGATCGACAACGTGCGCATCGCGCGCATCGCCACCGAGGCGGGCGTCTCGGCCGGGCTCGTGCACTACCACTTCGCCTCCCGCGACGCCCTGCTCGAGGAGGCCCTCGAGCACTCCTACGAGCGCGCCGGCGACCTGCGCCTGGCCGCCCTGGAAGCCGGGCGCGCCACCGCCGCGCAGCGCCTGGCCGCGATGATCGATCAGTGCCTGCCCACCGACCGCGCGCTGCACGACGACTTCGTCCTGTGGATCGAGCTGTGGCTGCGCAGCGCCCGCGACCCCGCCCTGCGGCCGGTCGCCGCGCGTCTCTACGCCCGCCTGCACGCCTGGTTCGCGCAGGCGATCGCCGACGGCATCGCGAGCGGCGAGCTGCATGACTGCGACGTCGAGGCGATGACCGACCGCCTGCTGGCGGTGATCGACGGCTACGGCATCCGCGTGCTGACCGGCGATCCGCGCATGCCACTCGAGCGCGCTCGCGCCGAGATCTGGGCCGCGATCGCGCGCGACCTCGGCCTCTCGTAGGAAGCGCCCGCTCATCGCAGCAGCGCTTCGCGCTCGGCCTGCGTCAGCACCCGCGGAGCGCCGTCCGCGCCGGTCGCGACTACCGTCGCCCCGGCGCTGACCACCAGCGCGCCGCCCACCGTCTCGATCGTCTCGCGCGTGCGCACCCCGGTCGCCCCCAGCCCGTCGAGCACGCAGCGCACCACGACCTCGGCGTCGCGGCGTGCGGGCACGTGACGCAGGTCGGCGCTCACATGAGCGACCTCCATCGCCGGGACGGGGTGCAGCGCGCCCAGGCGCGCATCGAGCCATGCCTCGCGCACCTCGCCCACGTAGGTGAGCAGGACGGCCGGGTGCACGCGCCCCGTGGCGTCGAGGTCGCGGCCGCGGATCGGGATGCGCGCCTCGTGGGGCGTCGGGACCGCGGCGCTGGCTTCGGCCTCGGGCGCGCCCGGCAGGGTGACGCCGAGCTCGAGCTCGGCCAGCCGCCGCGCCCACCGCGCCGCCGCCTCGGGCGCGACGTCGTCGGGGTGCAGCGTCGTGTGCAGGCCCAGCCCGTCGAGCGCTGCGACCAGGCGTCCCGCCACGTCCTCGGGGTCGACGCAGCTCCAGCAGTCCTGGCGATCGCCGTCGGCCAGCACGCCGGCGAGCACGGCGCGCCAGCCGCGCTCGAACTGCTCCAGCGTGCGGCGCAGCTTCTCGGTGTGCACCGCCTCGCCCCACGCGTCGATCCACATCCGCCAGACGTCGCGGTCGGCCCAGGCCTCGAGATCGAGGTAGGCCGCCAGCCGCGCGGGCGGATCGGCGTGGCGGCGAGAGATCGCCTCGAGCTCGTCGAGGTCGGCGCGGGCGGCGGCCGCGAAGGCCTCGGCGACCACGTCGTCGCGCGAGTCGAAGTGGTAGTTCAGCAGCCCCAGGCTCGCGCCCGCCTCGCCGGTGATCGCCCCGACCGTCGCCTTGGCGAAGCCGCCGCGCTGGATCACGCGCCGGGCCGCGTCGATCAGCTCGGCACGGCGGCCGTCGGACCCGCCGACCCGCGCGACGCGCGCCGGAGTCTGGGGCCGGCTCATCCGGTCGGCACCTGCTCAGGCGGCGCCACCGGCGCGGCCGGGACCGCGTCGTCGGCGGCGAGCACGCGCAGGTGCCGGGGCGGCAGGTGCACGGACACGGGATCGCCCTGCTCGTGCTCGTCCTGCTCGTCGTCGTTGGAGACGTCGGCCTTGACCAGCGTCCCGTTGGCCAGGCGCACCCGGACCTCCTGGTGAAAGCCGAGGTAGACGACCTCCTCGACCATGCCGGGGACGCGGTTCTCGCCGGTGGTGCCGTGCGCCTCCAGGCGGACGTTCTCCGGGCGGATCATCGCCAGCGCGGCGACGCCCTGGCCGAGCGCGCAGGTCTCGGCCACCAGCCCGAAGGAACCGAGGCCCAGCTGGCGCCCGGCGCCGTGGGCCTGGCCCACCTCGACGGGGACGAGGTTCGAGGCGCCCAGGAAGTTGGCGACGAAGGCGGTCTCCGGCGCCTCGTAGAGCGCGCGGGGCTCGTTGCACTGCTCGATGTTGCCGCCGCGCATGACCGCGACGCGGTCGCTCATGGTCAGCGCCTCGTCCTGGTCGTGGGTGACGTAGATGAAGGTGACCTCGAGCTGCTCCTGGATGCGCTTCAGCTCGACCTGCAGGTCGATGCGCAGGCGCGCGTCGAGGGCGCCCAGCGGCTCGTCGAGCAGCAGCACGGGCGGCTCGAGGACGAGCGCACGCGCCAGCGCGACGCGCTGCTGCTGGCCGCCGGAGAGCTGCGCCGGGCGCCGGTGCCCGTAGTCCTCCATCCGCACGAGGGCGAGGGACTCGACGACGCGGCGCTTGATGTCGGCCTTGGTCGCGCGCTGGTAGCGCAGGCCGAAGGCGACGTTGTCGGCCACCGTCTTGTGCGGGAACAGCGCGTAGCTCTGGAACACCGTGTTGACGCGCCGGCGGTGCGGCGGCGTGCGCGACATGTCGTTGCCGTCGAGCAGGATCTTGCCCTCGTCAGGGCGCTCGAAGCCGGCGATCAGGCGCAGCGTCGTCGTCTTGCCGCAGCCCGACGGGCCGAGCATGGTGAAGAACTCGCCCGGCGTCACGTGGAGGTCGATGCCGTTGACCGCCACCGCGTCCCCGAAGCGCTTGACCAGGCCGACGAGCCGGATGTCACCTTCGCTCATGCGCGATCACCCCATGTCCATCCCGAGTTGCTGAACCGCCGACGGCCGGTCCTCGCCGCGCGTGAAGGCTCGGTACGCGAGGTAGGCGAACACGAGCGCGAGCAGCGAGACCAGGAGCATGATGCTCGCGAGCGCATTGAGCGCCGGCGTCGGGCCGCCGCGCGCCTGCGAGTAGATGCGCATCGGCACCGTCGTCGTGTCGGCGCCCGACGCGAGGTACTGGCTGACCACGAAGTCGTCGATCGACAGTGCGAAGGAGACCAGCAGGCTCGCCGCCATGGCCGGCAGGAGCAGCGGCAGGAGCACGCGCCCGACGACGTGCAGCGGCGGCGCGCCGAGGTCGGACGCGGCCTCCTCGACCTCGCGCCCGATGGTGGCCAGGCGTCCGCGCACGATGAGCACGACCCAGGAGAGCGTGAACGTCACCTGGCCGATCGCCTGCGCTGTGGTGCCCAACCCGATGAAGCCGAAGGCCGTGGTGAAGAGCAGGAACATCCCGACCGCGAAGACGAGCTCGGGCGTCACCAGCGGCAGCAGCAGGACGACGTTCGCCACGCCGGCTCCGGGTCCGCGCCAGCGGCGCATGCCCAGCGCCAGGGCGGTGCCCAGCGGCGTGGCGATGACCATCACGATCGCGGCGAGCACGAGGCTGTGCTTGAGCGCGGCCTGCAGCGTGGGGTCGTGGAAGACGCTGAGCGTCGGGTCCTTGTAGAACCAGCGCAGCGACCAGCCCTGCAGCGAGGTGCGCGAGCGCCCTGAGTTGAAGGCGAAGCGGATCGCCAGCAGCACCGGCACCAGCGACCAGAGGATGTACAGCCACGTCGTGATCGCGAGAAAGCGCGGGCGCCCCCACGGATTGGACAGCCGGGCGCGCAGCGGCGTGCGCTGGGCGGTCGCCGTCTCCACCGATGTCGCGCTCACAGCCCCGCCGCCTCGCGCTGGTCGGCGCGCACGACGCGCAGGTAATAGAGCATGAAGATGAGCAGGAAGGCCGAGAGCAGCAGGGTCAGCGCGGCCCCGAGCGACTTGTCGGGCCCGCCCTGGACGTAGCCGTTGATGGCGTTGCCGAGGATCGCCGTCTTCGGCGAGCCGGAGATGAGGTCGGGCGTGTAGTAGTCGCCGAACATCGGCAGGGCGATGAGGACGATGCCGGCCAGCGTCCCGGTCTTCGAGAGCGGGACGACGACGCGCCAGAAGGCCCCGGCGGGCGAGGCTCCGAGATCGCGCGCGGCCTCGATCAAGCGCTGGTCGATGCGATCGAGCGAGGCGAACAGCGGCAGGATCAGGTACGGCACATAGCCGTAGACGAGCGCGAGGATGACCGCGATGTGCTGCCCGCCGAGCCAGTCGGTCCCGTCGAGCAGCCCGATCTTCTGCAACAGCGTGTCGATCGAGAGCGCGTGCAGCGCGCGCGTGGCGTAGCCGTTGTCGGCCAGCAGGTTCGTCCACGCGAACATCCGCATCAGGTAGCTGATCCAGAAGGGCAGGACGAGCAGGACGAGGATCGGCGCGCGCCAGCGCCCGGCGTGGCGCGCCGCGTACCACGCGACGGGGTAGCCGATGGCCAGCGACAGCGCCACCGCGACGACGACGTAGATGATCGTGCGCAGGAAGGTGTGCCACGTGGTGCCGCCCGGCACCACGGCCTTCAATGCCGCCCACACGTAGCCGACGTTCCAGTCCAGCGGGTTCCAGTGCGGGACCGGCTGGTAGAGCGTGGTCACGTTGCCCAGGCCGACGCTGATGATCGCGTAGAACGCGACGATGAAGAAGAGCGCCAGCCAGGCGAGGCCGGGGAGGGCGAGCGCGCGCCAGATCCAGCGCGACCCCATCAGCCGTTACGGAACGACGTCCAGGTGCGGTCCCAGAGCTGCAGGCCCTTGGCCGAGAGCGTCAGGTAGGCGTTGCCGTTGGCGAAGGCGTCGCGCGTCACCACGGCCTGGCTCAGCGACTTGGGCAGGATGCCCTGCTCGAAGAGCTTGCCCCCGTCGATCGCGGTGATCGGCGGCTGATACCCGACGTAGCCCGCGAAGTTCTCGTAGGCGACCTTGTTGTCGAGGATGTAGTTCAGGAAGCGGTGCGCGATCACCGGCTTGGCCGCGTTGGCGGCCACGCAGATGCAGTCGTTGAATATCGGGCCGCCCTGCGTCTGGTACCAGTAGGAGAGCACGTCGGGCTTGACGCCCTTGGGCATGTAGGAGATGACCCCGGCGATCATGTCTCCCGACCAGCCCTGGTGCAGGACGACGCGCCCGGCCGGCACGGTCTCGTAGTCGGCGATCGAGACCTTCACGCCGACCTTGCCGTTGAGCTGCTCGAGGTCGGCGCCCGCGCGCGCGAGCAGGTCGGGGTCCTCGGTGTTGAGGTCGGTCACGCCGCGGCGCATGAGCGCCATCCCCGGCGCCTCGCGCGAGTCGTCGAGGATCGCCACCTTGCCGCGGTACTTCTCGGCCTGCGGCGACCAGAACGCGTCCCACGGCTGGTCGAGCTTGCTGGGGTCGAAGTCGAGGATGTCGTTGCGCCAGGCGATGCCCGTCGTGTAGGTCGTGTACGGGACGCTGTAGCGCGGGCCGACGTCGTAGAACGGGCTGTGCAGCTCGGGCCAGACGTTCTTCTGCAGGTTGGGGATCAGCTCGAAGTTCAGCGGCTGGATGAGCTTGCGCCCGACCAGGCGCGAGAGCTGATCGGGCGTGGAGAAGATGACGTCGAACTGCAGGCGCCCCGTGCTGAGCTTCGAGAACGCCTCGTCGAGCGTGTCGAAGGTGGTGACGCGGACGCTGACGCCCTCCTGCTTGCCGAACGCCTTGAGGATCGCCGGGTTGACGTAGTCGGCGTAGTTGTAGATCTGCAGCTCACCGCCGCGCTCGGGCTTGGCCGAGCTCGCGACCATGTCGCCGAGCCTGGGCAGCACCACGGGGTAGTCGCGGCGCGCGAGCGGGATGCCGGCGCTGTCGACGGGGCCGCCCGCGGTCGGGTCGCCGAGGATGCCCTTGCCGTCGCCCGCGCCGGCGCCGTTGGCCGCGACCGGCGTGGTCGTGTTCTCGCAGCCGGCCAGTGCCACGCCGATGCCGGCGGTGGCGGCCAGTGCCCCACCACGGCGAAACAGCGACCGTCGCGACAGTCCTTCGTCCGGCGGCTTTGAAGGCTCGTTCAAAGCAGGCGGACGACTATCCGACTCGGCAGGCCGTTGTCAAGCTTGTACATGCGTCCTCGACCTTCGGTCTGGCCGTTGTGGACTGAATGTCCATTCAACCCCGGACGGCCGCGACGGGATGGCGCAAGCGCGCGCGGGTGCGCTCCGCGCGCAGGTCGCGCAGCGCGCGGTGCGCGGCGTTGTGGCCCGAGGCGGCGATGACTCCGCCGCCCGGATGGGTGCCCGCCCCGCACAGGTACAGCCCGTGCACGGGCGTCGCGTAGCGCGCGAGGTCCGGCGTGGGGCGCATGAAGGCCATCTGGTCGAGACCCTGCTCGCCCTGGAAGATGGAGCCTCCCTCCAGGCCGAAGATCCGTTCGAGATCGGGCGGCGCCAGCACCTCGTAGTGCAGGATCGCGTCGGGGACGTTGGGCGCGTGCTGGGCCAGCAGCGAGAAGCAGCGCTGCGCGTAGGCCTCGCGGGCGCCGTCGGGCCAGTCCTCGGCGGCGTGCGGCCCGAACTGGGTGAACATCGTCAGCACGGTGGTGCCGTCGTCGGTCAGCGACGGGTCGACCGCCGTGGGGACCTCGACCTCGATGTACGGGCCCTCCGCGGGCACGCCGCGCTGGGCGTCCTGCCATGCGCGCTCGAGGTAGGGGATCGACGGGCAGATGGCCACGCTGGCGTGCAGCAGCTGCTCGCTGACGCCGTCGGGCGCGTTGACGTAGCGCGGCGGCTCGGAGAGGACGGCGTTGATCTTCACCGACGCGCCGCGCGTGCGGTAGCGGCGCATGTCCTGGGCGACCTCGTCGGGGAAGTGCTCGGCCCCCACGAGGTCGAGCACGGTGCGCTTGGGATGCGCGCCGGCCATGACCAGCGGCGCGCTCAGCGTCTCGCCGCTGACGAGCGTCACTCCGGTGACGCGCCCGCCCTCGACGTCGATCGAGGCCACCGGCGCGCTCGTGCGCACGGTCGCTCCGGCGGCGCGCGCACTGGCGGCGATCGCCTCGGAGATCGCGCCCATGCCGCCGCGCACGTGGCCCCAGGCGCCCTGCACGCCGTCGACCTCGCCCAGCGCGTGGTGCAGCAGGTTGTAGGCGGTGCCCGGCGTGTACGGACCGGCCCACACGCCGACGACCCCGCTGGAGGCGTAGGCGCCCTTGAGCTCGTCAGTCTCGAAGTGGTCGTCGAGCAGGTCGCCGACCGACATCGTCATGAGCCGGAAGATGTCGGTGAGATCGCGGCGGCTCATGCCCGCCGCGCGGCCGGCCTCGCGCAGCAGCTCGAAGACGTCGCCCGGGCGCTTGGAGCCCGCCGCCGGCGGGGGGCGCAGCATCAGCGGCTTGAGGAAGAGCGCCGCCTTCTCGAACAGCGCGTTGAACGGCGCGAGCGCGTCGGCGTCCTTGCGCGAGACCCGCGCGACCTGCTCGTAGGTGACCTTGTCGTCGTTGGGCAGCAGCATCGGGCGCCCGCCGGCGGCGAAGGTCGCGAACTCGGGGTCCAGCGGGATCGGGTCATAGCCGAACTTCGTGAGCTCGAGGTCGGCGACGACCTTGGGCTGCAGCATCGAGACCACGTAGGAGGCGCGCGAGACGCGCTGCCCCGGCCACAGCTCCTCGGTCACGCACGCGCCACCGACGAGCTCGCGCGCCTCCAGGGCGCACACGCGCAGCCCCGCGCGGGCCAGGTAGGCGGCCGCGGTGAGCCCGTTGTGGCCGGCGCCGACGACGATCGCGTGATAAGACCCACCCACCCCGCTGCCGTTGCCGTTGCCGTTGAGCGCGGTCATGACCCCACCTCCACGGCGCCCGCGAGCGCCTCCATGTAGCGGTCGGCCACCATCACGTCGAACTCGTGGACGTCGAACTCCTCGCTCGTGTAGCGGCCGGGCTCGAAGCCGCGCGAGGCCATCCCCTTCTGGGTGATCTCGCACACGTGCCAGTCCTCGCGGTTGACCTGGTCCCAGAAGCCGACCGCGTCGGACGGGTCGAAGTCCGGCGCCTGCATCGTCGCGGGCTCGAAGAACCACTCGCACACGACGTCCGTGCGGTTGAACGCGCGCGGCCACAGCGTGTGGAGCATCACGTAGTCGGGGTGCAGCGAGATGAGCGTGTTGGGGAAGAGCAGGTAGTAGACGACCGAGCGCTGGTCGTCCTCGGTGAGCCCGGCGATCGCCGGCCGCCTGTGCCCGCCGTCGCGACCCATCGTGGCCGCGCCTTCGCGCAGGGTCATCGAGCCGCCGCACCACGCGCCGGCGCCGGTCAGCGTCTCGCCCGAGAGGTAGTGGCTGAGCTGGTTGAGCTCGGGATGGACGCCGGGACAGTGCAGGCACTCGCTGTAGTTCTCGGCGATCGCCTTCCAGTTGGCGTCGACGCTGTAGACGATGCGCTGCGCGCGGCGCAGGCCGCCGAGCCGGTAGCGCGCCAGGGCGGGCGCCATGTCGCCGACGTGCTCGTCGGGCTCGGGCGCGGTGCCCGACAGGTCGATCAGGACGACGCCCTCGACGACGGCCACGCGCACGCGACGCAGCCCGTAGCACTGCGGGTCGAAGCCCTCGATCTCGTCGGTGTGCGGCGCGCTGCGCAGCGAGCCGTCGAAGCCGTAGGACCAGGCGTGGTACGGGCACTGCACGCGCGGGAGCCGGCCCTCGGGCTCCTGGACGATGCGCGCGCCGCGGTGGCGGCAGGTGTTCAGGAAGGCATGGGGCACGCCGTCGTCGTCGGCGACGACGAAGACGCTCTCGCGGCCGAGCTCGACCATGAGGTAGTCGCCGCGCTCGCGGACCTGGTCGACGTGCCCGACGCCGATCCAGCCGCCCATGAAGACGTGCTCGACCTCCCAGTCGAGCACGCGCGGATCGATGAACGCCGCCTGTGGCAGCGCCGTGGCGCGCTCCAGCGGCTCGCGCGTGCGCTGAAGCTCGCCGATCGACAGGGGCAGCGTCTCGTGGGCCACCGACATGCTCGGACCTCTCCTCGAAAATCGTCCTGCGGGCCGAGCGCAGCCTACCATCGTCCTGGTCATGTGCCAAGTCGCACAAGTTATGGCGCTCCCCACGACTCCGCGGGCTCGACGGGACCGAGGGCACCGCCACACGCTCGCGCTCCCCTACCTCCCCGCGAAGCGCGACAGGTACAGCCACGTCGGGCGGAAGCCGCGGCGCTCGTAGAGCCGGATCGCGTCGACGTTGCCGGGCAGCACGCCGAGGACGAGGTCATCGACTCCGAGCGCGGCGAGCTCGCGCTCGACGGCGTCCATCAACGCGCCGCCGATGCCCTCCCCGCGGCGTCCCTCGACGACCCCGAGCGACTCGAGCTCGCCGATCCGCGGCCCCGTCTGCCAGGTGTCGGGGACGCACGTGTCCTGCACGGCGCTGACGTGGGCCAGCGCGTAGCCGACGAGATCGTCGCCGTCGCGCGCGAGCAGCAGCAGCGCGTCGGGCTTGGCGAGCAACGCTTCATAGAGCGGGCGCTCGTGCGCCCACGTCTCGGCATCGCTCACGTAGGGCGCCAGCTCGGGCATCGAGGCGGCGTGGGCGTGGTGGACGGCGACCCACAGCGGCTCGAGCGAGTCGATGTCCTCGATCGAGCCCCTGACGATGCTCAGAGCCAACCGGTGTGCTTGAACTTGCGGTAGAGGACCGCGCAGATGAGCAGCACCACGGCCACGACCAGTGGATAGCCGTAGGTCCACTGCAGCTCGGGCATGTGCCTGAAGTTCATGCCGTAGAGGCCGAAGACCATCGTCGGGACGGCGATGATCGCCACCCAGGCCGAGATGCGGCGCATGTCCTGGTTGTCGCGCATGGTGATCTGCGCGACGTTGGCCTGCAGCGCGTTGGTGAGCAGCTCGTCGAAGCCGGCGATCCGCTCGGCGTCGCGCAGGAGGTGGTCGTGGACGTCGCGGAAGTACTCCTCGGTGCGCGGGTCGAGAGGCAGCCCGGCCTGCTTCGAGGACAGCCGCTGCATCGGCGCGATCAACGGGGTGACCGCGCGGCGGAACTCGAGCACCTCGCGCTTGAGGCGGTAAATCCGCTCGGCGGGGTTGGAGCTCGCGCCCGAGAACACCTCGGCCTCGACCTCCTCGACGTCGACCGCGATCCCGTCGATGACGGCCAGGTAGTCATCGACGATGCGGTCGGCGATGGCGTAGAGCACCGAGCTGGGGCCGATCCCGAGCAGGTCGGGGTGCGCCTCGAGGTCCAGGCGCACGTCGTGCAGCGGGCTCCCCTCGCCGTGGCGGACCGTGACCACGAAGCGCTCGCCCAGGAAGACCATGACCTCGCCGATCTCGATGAGCTCGTCGCTGTCGACGTACCGGGCGGTCTTGAGCACCACGAACAGGGTGTCGCCGCCGTGGACCTCGAGCTTGGCGCGCTGGTGGGCGTGGACGGCGTCCTCGACGGCCAGCGGGTGCAGCTCGAAGTGCTCGCCCACCGCCTCGACCACGCCCGGGCTCGGGTCGTGCAGGCCGATCCAGACGAAGCCGTGCAGGCAGGCGTCGGCCTTGCGCAACGCAGACTCGAGCTCGATGCGCCCACCCAGGCGCTCGCCGCCCTCGTAGAGGCCGCAGTCGACGACCGCCGACGCGATCTCCTCCGGGCTCAGGGGCGCCTGGGTCGGAGCGTGCACCGTCGTGGCGCCGTTGCCGGTGGCGCCGCGACGCACCGGGATGCGTCTGGGGAGCGGAAACCAAGACGAGCCCTGCGAAGGCACGCCGCAAGCGTACCCCGGACTACGCTTGATCCGTGCACGATCGGCTACGGCTCACGGCGGGCGCGGAAGGGCGCTCGCCCGCCGTCGGCGCCGCCGTCGCGCTGCTCGCGGTGGCGGCCACCACCGCGCTGATCTACCCGCTGGCCCAGATCGCCCCGGTGGTCGCCCTCGGCGTAGTCTACCTCGTGGCCGTGCTGCTCGTCTCCTCGGTGTGGGGCGGCTGGCTGGGAGCGGCGACGGCGCTGGCCAGCGCGCTCGCGTTCAACTTCTTCCACATCCCGCCCACGGGTCGCTTCACCATCTCCGAGGGCGAGAACTGGGTCGCCCTCGCCGTCTTCTTCATCGCCGCCCTCGTGGCCAGCACCCTGGCCGAGCGCACGCGGCACCGCACGCGCGAGGCGCACGAGCGCCGCCAGGAGGCCGACCTGGCCGCTGAGATGGCGCGGCTGCTGCTGCGCGGCGCGAGCCTCGACGAGGCGCTGCCCACCGTCGCGCAGCGCCTCGCCCACGCGCTCGAGCTGTCGTCGGCCGCGATCGAGCTGCGCGCCGTGGCCGGCGACGAGCGCCGCGTCGCCCTGGTGCTGGGCGACCCCCCGTTGGGCACGCTGCTGGTGCCCGCGGGAATCGAGCCCGCCGTCCTCGAGCGCCTGCGCGAGCGCGTCGTCCCGGCCCTCGACGCCATCCTCGGCGCGGCGATCGAGCGCGACACCTTGCAGCGCGAGGTGGTCGAGACCGCGGCGCTGCGGCGCTCCGACGTGCTCAAGACCGCGCTGCTGCGCGCCGTCTCGCACGACCTGCGCTCGCCACTGACGGCGATCCTCACGGCCGCCGGCGCGCTCGACTCGAGCTCGCTGTCGCCGACCGAGCACCGCGAGCTGGTGGCCGACATCGCCGGCGAGGCGGGACGGCTCTCGCGCCTCGTCGACAACCTGCTCGACATGTCGCGCCTGGAGGCGCGCACCGCCGAGCCGCGCGTGGAGTGGTGCTCGGTCGAGGAGGTGATCCTGGCCGCCGTCGACGACGTCGCGCTGCCGCCCGGGACGTTCGCACTGGCGATCGCCCCCGACCTGCCGCTCATCCGCGCCGACGCAGCGCAGCTCGAGCGCGCGTTCGCCAACCTGCTGGAGAACTCGGCGCGCTACTGGGGCGGCCATCCGGTCTCGGTGCGCGCCCGCGCGGTCGGCTCGCGGATCCTGGTGCGCATCGTCGACCGCGGGCCCGGCGTGCCCGCCGCCGAGCAGGAGCGGATCTTCCAGGCCTTTCACCGAGCGCCGGGCGATCCCGACGGCCATCGTGGATCGGGGCTGGGGCTGGCCATCGTGCGGGGGTTCATCGAGGCCAACGGCGGGCATGTGTGGGTGGAGTCGCTCCCGGGCCAGGGCGCGACCTTCGTCGTCGAGCTGCCGGTGGAGGAGACGGCCGCATGAACGAGCGACCGAGAGTGCTCGTGGTCGACGACGAGCGCCAGATCCTGCGCGCGCTGAAGGTCATCCTGCGCGAGGCCGGCTATGACGCCGTCGAGGCCACCACGGTGGAGGAGGCGCTCGATCGCGCCGCCGTTCGCCCGCCCGACGCCGCGATCATCGACCTGATGCTGCCCGACGGCAGCGGTGTGGAGCTGTGCCGTCAGCTGCGCGAGTGGACCTCGATGCCGATCATCGTGCTCAGCGCGGTCGGCGAGGAGGACGCCAAGGTGGAGGCGCTCGAAGCCGGGGCCGACGACTACGTGACCAAGCCGTTCGGCCCGCGCGAGCTGGTGGCGAGGCTCGGGGCCGCGCTGCGGCGGGTGGGCGACGCGCCGGGCGAGCCCGCCATCGAGATCGACGGGCTGCTCGTCGACCTCAACGCCCGCGTGGTGCGCCGCAGGGGCGCGGAGGTCCACCTGACGCCGATCGAGTTCGACCTCCTGCGCGCGCTCGTGCGCCACCGCGGCCGCCTGCTGACCCACCGCGCCCTGCTGATCGAGGTCTGGGGCCCGCAGTACGGCGACGACACCCAGGTCCTGCGCGCTCACATCGCCAACCTGCGGCGCAAGATCGAACCTCCCGGCGAGCGGCGCTACATCCGCACCGAGCCGGGCGTGGGCTACCGGTTCGCCGGCTGACACACCGGTGATCCATCAAACTGGATTGATGTATCGTGCCGAGCGTGGCTGCCGCCGGCCCGGGTCGGAGCGTCTCCCCGCCGAGCTTCCTGGCGCTCGCCGGCCATCCGTTGCGATGGCGAGTGCTCAGCGAGCTGGCGCGCAGCGATCGGCGGGTGCGCGAGCTCTGCGGGCTCGTCGGGGGCCCGCAGGCGTTGATCTCCTACCACCTCGGGCGCCTTCGAGCCGAGGGGCTGGTGGGCATGCACCGCAGCGCGGCCGACGGCCGCGAGGCCTATTACCGCCTCGACCTCGCGCGCTGCGGCGAGCTGCTGGGCGCGACCGGAGCGGCGCTGCATCCCGGGCTGGGACCGGCGCGCGGCGCGCGAGCCCGCCGGGAGCCCGTTCGCCTGCTCTTCCTGTGCACGGGCAACAGCGCGCGCTCGCAGATGGCCGAGGCGCTGGCCGAGCGGATCGGCGGCGGGTCGGTCGAGGCGTTCAGCGCCGGAAGCCACCCCAAGCCCCTGCATCCGAACGCTGTGCGGGTCATGCGCGCCCGGGGCATCGATCTCTCCGACCGGCGCTCCAAGCACGTCAGCGAGTTCGCCACGTGGCGCGTCGACAGCGTGATCACCCTGTGCGACCGCGTACGCGAGGTGTGCCCTGAGCTTCCGGGCCACCCGGAGCTCATCCACTGGAGCATCCCCGACCCGGCGCGGGCGGGCGACACCGACGCGCTGACCTACCCCGCGTTCGAGCGCACGGCGAGCGAGCTCGCCCAGCGCATCCCCTTCCTTCTGGACCTCATCGAGGAGGCTGCTTGAACATGCCCGAGGATCTCGCAAGCGTCCGCTACATGGTCGACGACGTCGGCGCGGCGATCGACTTCTACACGAGCCGGCTCGACTTCACGGTGGGCTTGAACGCAGCGCCCGCCTTCGCCGAGGTCTTCCGCGGCAGGCTGCGGTTGCTGCTCAGCGGACCGACCAGCTCGGCCGGGCGGCCGATGCCCGACGGCCGGACCCCCGCGCCGGGCGGCTGGAACCGCATTCATCTCATCGTCGACGACATCGCGGCCGAGGTCGCGCGGCTGCGCGGAGCGGGGTTGACCTTCCGCAACGACATCGTCAGCGGCCCAGGCGGTCAGCAGATCCTGATCGACGACCCGTCCGGCAACGCGATCGAGCTCTTCCAACCGGCCACGTAGAGCCGCACCGTGAGCGCGCCCGGGCTCGCCGCGGTCCTGCGCGACTGGGGCCGCATCGGCTGCATCGGCTTCGGCGGCCCGCCGACGCACATCGCGCTGCTGCGCGAGCTGTGCGTCGAGCGCCGGCGCTGGCTCGACGCACGCGACTTCGAGGACGCGGTCGCCGCATGCAACCTGCTGCCCGGGCCGGCGTCGACCCAGCTGGCGATCTATTGCGCATGGCGGGTCCGCGGCCGCCCGGGGGCGCTCGTCGGCGGCGCCGCGTTCATCGTGCCCGGCCTCGTGCTGATCCTCGCGCTGGCCGTCGTGTTCCTGGCCGGCTCGCCGCCGACCTGGGTCCGGGGGGCCGGCGCGGGCGCGGGCGCCGCGATCGCGGCGGTCGCCGTGCAGGCCGGCTCGAGCCTGCTGCCGGCGAGCTGGCGGCGAGCGCCGCGGGCGAGCCGCGGGCGCTGGTTGGCCTACCTCGCCGCAGGGACCGCGGCCGCGGCGACGCTCGGCCCGTGGCTGGTGTTCGTCCTGCTGGCCTGCGGCGCGGTCGAGCTCGGCGCGCAACGGCTCGCGCGAGCCGGCGCCGCGGCACCCGCATTCGCGCCCGCGCCGGCGCTCGCGGCGCTCGTGATCGGCGGCGGCGGACTGCTGTCGCTCGGCTGGGTCGCCCTCAAGGTGGGGGCGCTGTCCTACGGCGGGGGCTTCGTGATCATCCCGCTCATGCAGGCCGATGCGGTGAGCCACTACCACTGGATGACGAGCAGCCAGTTCCTGAACGCCGTCGCGCTGGGCCAGGTCACGCCCGGACCGGTCGTCCAGACGGTGGCGGTCGTCGGCTACGCGGCGGCCGGCATCGGCGGGGGACTGCTCGCCGCAGCCGTGGCCTTCTCGCCCTCGTTCGCCTTCATCCTGCTCGGAGGAGAGCGCTTCGACCGTGTGCGGGGAGATCGCAGAGCGCGCGCCTTCCTCAACGGCGCCGGGCCCGCCGCGATCGGCGCGATCCTCGGCTCGGCGATCCCGCTCGCGGGCGCGCTCACCGAGCCGTGGCAGTACGCCGTTCTCGCGGGTGCCGCGCTGCTGCTCCTCGCGCTGCGCCGCGGGGTGGTGCCGACGCTTCTGTGCGCCGGGGCGGTGGGCGTCGTGGTGGGCCTCGCCGGCGGTCCGCTGCCCGCCTGAGGACCTTCACAACATCTGTATACGGGCTCGCTCTTCCTCCACGGCGCCTTGATACAGGCCTCCGACCATGAGGCCATGGACATCATCGCCATCGTTCTGGCCCTCGGAGTGTTCGCCGTGCTGGCCCTGCTCATCGAGGGGCTCGACCGCGTATGAGCGCCTCGAACCTCGTCGGCCTGGTCGTCTCCGCGCTGATCTGCGCCTACCTGATCTACGCGCTGCTGCGCGGCGAGAGGTTCTGAGGTCACGATGGCCCAGGGCTTCCTCCAGATCGCGATCTTCTGCGCGCTCATCGTCGCGGTCGTGCCGTTGCTCGGCGGCCACATGGCGCGGGTGTTCCGCGGCGAGCGGACGTTCATCGACCCCGTCGCCGCTCCAATGGAGCGCTTCACCTACCGGCTGCTGCGCATCGATCCCGAGCGCGGCCAGGACTGGAAGGCCTACGCCCGCAGCGTGATCCTCTTCTCGCTCGCGGGCTGGCTGCTGCTCTTCCTCATCCTGCGCACGCAGACGCTGCACCCATTCAACCCGGAGAACTTCCACTCCGGCACGTGGGACCTGTCGTTCAACACCGCGTCGTCGTTCGTGACCAACACGAACTGGCAGTACTACGGCGGCGAGACGACGCTCTCGTATTTCAGCCAGATGGCCGGGCTGACGGTCCAGAACTTCGTCTCGGCGGCGACCGGCATCGCCGTTGCCATCGCCCTCATCCGCGGCATCATCGCGCGCCGCAGCGCGACCCCGACCTTGGGCAACTTCTGGCAGGACCTCGTGCGGGCGTCGTTCTACATCCTGCTGCCGATCTCGATCGTCGGGGCGGTGCTGCTCGTCTCGCAGGGCGTCCTGCAGACCCTCGGCGGCACGGTCGCTGGCCTCGCCCGCGGCCCCGTGGCCTCGCAGGAGGCGATCAAGGAGCTGGGCACCAACGGCGGCGGCTTCTTCAACGTCAACTCCTCCTATCCGTTCGAGAACCCCACCGCACTCTCGAACCTGATCGAGCTCTTCCTCATCCTCTGCATCCCGGCGTCGCTGACCTACACCTACGGGCGCATGGTCGGCAGCCGGCGCCAGGGATGGGCGCTCTTCTCGGCCATGTCGGTGCTCTTCATCGCCAGCGTGGTCGTCGTGTACATCGCAGAGCTGCACGGCACGCCGGCGCAGCACGCGGCCGGCATCCACACTGGGATCGTCGACGGCTCGACCGGCGGCAACATGGAGGGCAAGGACCAGCGCTTCGGCATCGCGAACTCGACGTTGTGGGCTGCGGTCACCACCGTGACGTCCTGCGGCGCGGTCAACGCGGCGATGGAATCGCTGACCGGCATCGGTGGCCTCGTCCCGTTGGTCGACATGGGCTACGGCGAGTCGGTGTTCGGCGGCGTCGGCACCGGCCTCTACACGATGCTCCTCTACGTCCTGCTCGCCGTCTTCATCGGCGGCCTGATGGTGGGGCGCACGCCCGAGTTCCTGGGCAAGAAGGTCGAGGCGCGCGAGATCAAGCTCGTCTCGCTCGGGGTGCTGGTCACGCCGTTGGCCGTGTTGCTGGCCACGGGCGCCGCGATGGCGACCAAGTACGGCGCTCCATCGATCTTCGCCTCCGGGCCGCAGGGCTTCAGCGAGTCCCTGTACGCCTACATGTCGCAGGCCAACAACAACGGCTCGGCCTTCGCGGGCTACACCGGCTACTACCAGCCCACCCCCGGCAACATCGGCGCCCACGGCATCACCTTCGCCGACCTGCTCGGCGGGGTGACGATGCTCGGCGCGCGCTTCGCGCCGATCCTCCTCGTGCTTGCGGTCGCCGGCGCGCTGGCCGGCAAGCGCGTCGCGCCCCTGGGCGCGGGCACGCTGCGCACCGATACGCCGACCTTCGTCGCGCTGCTCGGCGGCACCGTCGTGCTCATCGGCGCCCTGACCTTCTTCCCCGCCCTCCTCCTCGGCCCTGTCGTTCAGGGCATGACTGATCGGCTCTTCTGACATGAAGCTCGGCAAGGAACTCCTCACCGCCACCATCGCGATCCTCGTCCTCACCGTGGTGCTCGGCGTCGCCTACCCCCTGGTCATGACGGGCATCTCGCAGGTCGCCTTCCCCACCAAGGCCGACGGGTCGCAGATCAAGGCCGGCGGCAAGGTCGTCGGCTCCCGGCTCATCGGCCAGGCGTTCGTGATCGATACGGGCAAGAAGGACTCCGACGGCAACCCGATCACGCGCCCTGACCCGAAGTACTTCCAGCCGCGGCCGTCGCAGACCGGCTACAGCGCCACTGGCACGTCCTTCTCCAACCGCGGCCCGAACTCCGCCGTCGGACGGTTCTTCTTCCGCGACCAGCTCGCCGCCTACATGGCGCTCGAGAGCCGCTTCGACCCCGGCCTGACCAAGGCGAAGGTGCCGGTCGACGCGGTGACCACGTCGGCCTCCGGCGTCGATCCGCACATCTCGCAGGCCAACGCGCGCATCCAGGCGCACCGCATCGCCGCCGTGCGCCGCATCCCGCTCGACCGCGTCGACAAGCTCATCGACGACAACACCGACGGCCGCTTCCTCGGCCTCATCGGTGAGCCCGGTGTGAACGTCCTCGAGCTCAACCTCGCCCTCGACAAGGAGGCCGCACGATGAGCCCCCGCCGGCAGTCCTCCTCCCTCTTCAGCCGCGAGCTGATGTGGCCGGCGGTCCTGGGATCGCTGCGCAAGCTCGACCCGCGCGTGCAGGTCCGCAACCCCGTCATGTTCGTCGTCGAGGTCGGCGCCGCGCTTACCACCTTCGCCGTCGTCTACCAGATCGTCAGCGGCAACCCGTTCGGCGGCGGGGACGAGACGCTGCTGTTCACCATCACGGTGACGGTCTGGCTGTGGCTCACCGTCGTCTTCGCCAACTTCGCCGAGGCCCTCGCCGAGGGCCGGGGCCGTGCGCAGGCGGACACCTTGCGCTCGATGCGCACCGAGACGGTCGCGAAGATGCAGGACGGAACGACTCGCCCTGCGGCCGAATTGCACCGCGGCGACCTCGTCGTCGTCGAGGCCGGCGAGGTCATCCCCGGCGACGGCACGGTCGTCGAGGGCATCGCGTCGGTCGACGAGTCCGCCATCACCGGTGAGTCGGCCCCCGTGATCCGCGAGTCGGGTGGTGACCGCAGCGCGGTCACCGGCGGCACGCGCGTGCTCTCCGACCGGATCGTGGTCGAGATCACGCAGGAGCCCGGCCAGTCCTTCCTGGACCGCATGATCGCGCTGGTCGAGGGCGCCGAACGGCGCAAGACCCCCAACGAGATCGCCCTGAACATCCTGCTCGCCGCGCTCACCCTGATCTTCGTGATCGTCGTCGTGACGCTGGAGCCGTTCGCCCACTACGCGAACACCGACATCTCGATCACCACCCTGATCGCCCTGCTCGTCGCGCTCATCCCCACGACGATCGGCGCGCTGCTGAGTGCGATCGGGATCGCCGGCATGGATCGCCTCGTGCGCCGCAACGTGCTCGCGCTCTCGGGCCGCGCCGTCGAGGCCTCCGGCGACGTCGACGTCCTGCTGCTCGACAAGACGGGCACCATCACCCTGGGCAACCGCCAGGCCTCGGAGTTCGTGCCGATGCCCGGCGTCGCCGAGGCCGACCTGGCCGAGGCGGCCCAGCTCTCCTCGCTGGCCGACGAGACCCCCGAGGGGCGCTCGATCGTCGTCCTGGCCAAGCAGTACGGCATCCGCGAGCACGAGATGGCACCCGTCCATGCGCGTTTCGTCCCCTTCACGGCGCAGACGCGCATGAGCGGCGTCGATCTCAACGGCAGCGTCCTGCGCAAGGGCGCCGCCGACGCGATCGCCGCCTGGGTGCGCGGCGAGGGCGGCACGACACCGGCCGAGCTCGACGGGGCGGTCGACCGCATCGCCCGCGAGGGCGGCACGCCGCTGGCCGTCGCGCGCAACACCCAGGTGCTCGGCGTCATCTACCTCAAGGACACCGTCAAGGAGGGCATGGCCAGCCGCTTCGAGCGCCTGCGCGCGATGGGCATCCGGACCGTCATGGTCACCGGCGACAACAAGCTGACCGCGGCCAAGATCGCCAACGAGGCGGGCGTCGACGACTTCCTGGCCGAGGCGACGCCCGAGCGCAAGATGGAGCTCATCCGCCACGAGCAGGCCGAGGGCCGGCTGGTGGCGATGACCGGCGACGGGACCAACGACGCCCCCGCCCTGGCGCAGGCCGACGTCGGGGTGGCGATGAACACCGGCACCCAGGCCGCGCGCGAGGCGGGCAACATGGTGGACCTCGACTCCAACCCGACCAAGCTCATCGAGATCGTCGAGGTCGGCAAGCAGCTGCTCATCACGCGGGGCGCGCTGACCACCTTCTCGATCGCCAACGACGTGGCGAAGTACTTCGCGATCCTGCCGGCGATCTTCGCCTTCACCTACGCCGCGCGCGGCCAACAGCGCGGACCGCTCGACGCCCTGAACGTGATGGGCCTGGGCACCCCGTCCTCGGCGATCATCTCGGCGATCATCTTCAACGCCTTGATCATCCCGCTGCTCGTGCCGCTCGCCCTGCGCGGCGTGCAGTACCGGCCGGTCGGTGCCACCGCCCTCCTGCGGCGCAACCTCCTGGTCTATGGCCTCGGGGGCCTCATCGCGCCGTTCATCGGGATCAAGCTCATCGACCTGATCGTCCACAACCTGCTGGGGGCGTGACGATGGGATACGCACAGGCACGCGACGTCGACGCGTCACGCGTCCTGCCTCTCGGGCTCCGCGCACGCCTGCGGGCGGCGCGCGAGGCCCGGATGGCGTCGGAGCACTCGCGCCGGCGCCTGGCCGAGCAGCTCGAGAACGCCATCGCTCGCGCCGAGCGGCGCTACGCGCCGTTCAGCGCCGCCATCCCGGCGTGCCACGAGGCCGCCGCCGGCGACGCACGGGGCGTCCTTCTCGACCTCGCCGAGCGGCTCCGCGCGCCGCGCCCGGTCGACCCCGACGGAGTGCGCCTCGCGCGCGAACTGCTCGTCGACGGCTGCGGGCGCCTCTACGCGCCCGCCGAACCCGGAGACCTCCGGGCCGCAGCGTTGCGAGCGCTACGGGCCCTGGACGCCCATGGTGCCGACAGATAAGCAGCGCAGTGCGCCCGTCGGAGAACGCCCGCGCGCGGGGCGCGGCCACTACACGATCTACCTCGGCATGGCCGCGGGGGTTGGCAAGACGTACCGCATGCTGCTCGAGGGTCACGCCGAGCAGGAGGCCGGGCGCGACGTGGTCATCGGGCTGCTCGAGACCCACGGGCGCGAGGAGACGCAGGCGCTGGCCGAGGGGCTGCCGGTCGTGCCGCAACGGCGCGTCACCTACCGGGGCACCGACCTCAGCGACATGGACCTTCCGGCCATCCTGCGCCGCAAGCCCGAGCTCGCCCTTGTCGACGAGCTGGCCCATACCAACGCCCCGGGGCTCGAGCACGGCAAGCGCTACGAGGACATCGAGGACCTGCTCGACGCGGGCATCGACGTCCTCTCGACGGTCAACGTGCAGCACCTCGAGTCGCTCAACGACCAGGTGGCCGAGTTGAGCGGGGTGCGTGTCCGCGAGACCGTTCCCGACTCGGTGCTCGGCCGCGCCGACGAGGTCGTGCTCATCGATCTCAGCCCGGAGACCCTGCTCGCGCGCCTGCGCGCCGGCAAGGTCTACAAGCCCGAGCGCATCGACGCCGCCCTGAACGGCTTCTTCCGCATCGAGAACCTCGCCGCGCTGCGCGAGGTCGCGCTGCGCCAGGTGGCGCAGGAGGTCGAATCCAAGCGCCTGACGACCGAGGTGGTCGGCACCCGTGAGGACTCGCTCGCGGCCGACCTCGCGCAGGCCGTCGGCGAGCGCCTGCTCGCGCTCGTGGAGCCCCACCCGGGCTCGCATCGACTCGTCCGCCGCGCCTGGCGCTCGGCCCAGCGCCTCGGCGCCCAGATCGACCTGCTGTGGGTGGCGCCGCCGGGCCGCGAGACCGGCCCCGAGCAGCAGCGCCAGCTGCAGGCGCTCGGTCAGCTCGCCTCGGTGCTCGGCGCCAACCTGCTCGTCGAGCCCGGCGACGACATCGCCGACACCGTCGCGCGCGTGGCCCGCGAGCGCGGCAGCACCTACATCCTGATGGGCCGCTCGCGCCCGGCGCGCGGCCTCGAACGGCTTCGCGTCCCCCTCCCCCAGCGCCTGATGGAGGCACTCCCCGGCGTCGACGTGCGCATCGTCGCCGACCGCTCCCTACGACACGAGAAGACCCCATGAACCCTGCCGTCATCATCCTCGTGGTCATCGGCGCCTTCGCGGTCGGCGTCTCAGCCGGCTGGTTCGTCCTCCCCCGCGCGCGGCGGACGCCGCGGCTGCCGCGTGGCACGCGTCGCATCCTGCTGCCCTTCACGGGCATGTCGATCTCGCGGCGCGCCTTCGACGCGGCCGTTCGGCTGGCCCGCGTCGAGGACGCGACGATCATGCCGGCCTACCTGGCGCGCGTCCCGCGCCACCTCGCCCTCGACTCGCCCCTGCCCGTGCAGTGTCTGCAGGCGATGCCCCTGCTCGAGGCGATCGAGCAGCGCGCTAGCACGCAGGGCGTCGCCGTCGACACGCGCATCATCCGCGGGCGCACCTACCGCGACGCGCTTCGCCGGATGCTCGAGGCGGAGCCCGTCGACCGCGTCATCGTCTCGGCCACCTCGAGCGGGCGCAGCGGCCTCAGCGCCGACGACCTCGAGTGGCTGCTCGAGAAGGTGCCCGCCGAGGTCCTCATCCTGCGACCCGATCCCGAGGACCGCCGCAAGGTGACCGCCGAAGGCGTTCAGGGCCACTTCTAGCCGTGGCCCGCGCCGGACTCCAGATCGCGGTCTTCCTGGCCGTGCTGACCGCGGTGGCGGTTCCGCTGGGACCTATCTGCAGCGGGTGTTCGGCGGCCGCCGGGTCGTGGCGATCGGGCCTCTGGCCGGCGAGCTGACCTGAACCTGGGCTGCACGCCGGCACGCCGCGTCCTACGTGGTGTAGGGTCAGGCGCGGGCGGGGCGGGCTGTAACTGAGATCCCTTCCACGGCCCGCCCCGCACGCTTTTCCCTGCCTGTGACGCGCACCCCTGCCCGTCGTCTTGGTGAAGGGCGGTTGCCTAACTACCCGGCGGGCGCGGCGGCATGCGCACTGGACGAGTGTTCGACGCGGAACCAACCGGTGGCGCGTCGCGGCTCAGCCGGTGACGCGGGCGAGCTCGGCGAACGAGGTGATCCCGGCGCGAACCTTCTGCAGGCCCTCGTCGCGCAGGCGCCGCATCCCGTTGCGGATCGCCGCCTCGGCGATCACGTCGGCCGAGGCCCGGCCGATGGCGAGCTGGCGGATCTCCTCGGTGATGACCATGACCTCATAGAAGCCGACGCGGCCCTTGTAGCCGGTCCCGCCGCAGCGCGCGCAGCCGCCGTGCTCGAAGACCTGCACCTCGTGGTCGTCGACCCGGAAGCCGTGCTCGCGCAGGATGTGGCCCTCCATCGTGACGGGCTTCTTGCATGCCTCGCACAGCCGGCGCGCCAGCCGCTGAGCGACCACGCAGTCCACGGCGCTGGCCACGAGGAAGGGCTCGACGCCCATCTCGATGAGCCGCGCCACGGCGCCGGGAGCGTCGTTGGTGTGCAGCGTGGAGAGCACGAGGTGGCCGGTGAGGGAGGCCTCGACGGCGATCTGCGCCGTCTCCTTGTCGCGGATCTCGCCGACCATGATGATGTCGGGGTCGGCACGCATCATCGAGCGCAGGCCGGTGGCGAAGTGCAGCCCCGCCTTCGGGTTGATCTGCATCTGCTTGACGCCGGAGAGCTCGTACTCGACCGGGTCCTCGATCGTGATGATGTTCTTCTCGGGCGTGTGCAGCATCTGCAGGGCGGCGTAGAGCGTCGTCGTCTTGCCCGAGCCGGTGGGCCCGGTGACGAGGATCGCACCGTGCGGACGCGTGAAGGCCTTGACGAAGCGCTCGCGCTCGGGGTCGACCATCCCGAGCTTGTCGAGATCGATGTCGGCGCCGTCCTTGTCGAGCACGCGCAGGACGGCCGATTCGCCGCCGACGAGCGGGAGCGTCGCCACGCGGACGTCGACTCCGCGGCCGTCGATGTTCAGCGAGACGCGCCCGTCCTGGGGCACGCGGCGCTCGGCGATGTCGAGGTCGGCCATGATCTTGATGCGCGAGATGACGCCGGCCACGAGCCGCCGCGGCACGCGCGTGGCCTCGCTGAGGACGCCGTCGATGCGGTAGCGCACCACGAGGTCGCCCTCGACGGGCTCGAAGTGGATGTCGGAGGCGCCCTGCTCGACGCCCTGGCCGATGAGCGAGTGCACCAGCTTGATGACCGGGGCGTCGGAGGCTGATTCGCGCAGGTCGACGATCTCCGCGCCGTCGTCGGCGTCGATCGCCTCGGCGACGGTGACCTCGTCCAAGGTGTTCAGGCGCTGGATGAGCGCGGCGATGTCCTGCTCGGGCGCGACGGCGGGGCGCACCTCGAAGCCGCTCATCAGCGAGATGTCGTCGACGGCGAGGACGTTGCCCGGATCGATCATCGCGACCAGCAGCGTGCGAGCGTCGAGCATCTTCACCGGCACCGCGCCGTAGCGCTTGGCCGAGCTCGAGGGCAGCAGGTTGGCGGCCGTCATGTCGACCTTGAAGACGCCGAGGTCGATCTGGTCGACCCCGAAGCGCTCGGCGACCACGCGCGAGAGCTGGTCGGGGGTCAGAACCCCGCGCTCGACGAGCACCTCGCCGGTCCGTCGCCCGTTGGCGCGGGACTCCGCGATCGCGGCCTCGACGGACTCGCGGGTCGCATAGCCGAGGTCCACGACGATGTCGCCGATGAAGCGCGACGAGCGCCCGCGGCGCGTCGGCTCGGTGAGGCCGGGAAGACGATGATCTGGCACGGGGACTGACTCGGCAAGCGACATATGCCCCTGGTATCGGCAGGGACGCCGCCTTCCTTCAGCTACCGGGCGCCATCGAGCGCCTGATTGACCAGCGCGTCGGCGTCGGCGTTCTGGGCCCGCGGGACCGAGCGGACCCTCCAGCGGCGGAAGTCGCGCAGCGCCTCCATCGCCTGGCGGTGCAGCGGGCGCATGTCGGGGTGCTTGACCTTGTAGATGCCGTTGATCTGCTTGGCCACGAGCTCCGAGTCGTTGACGACCTCGACGTCGTCCGCCCCGAGCTCCCGGGCGCGCGCGAGGCCGAGGAGCAGCCCGCGGTACTCGGCGACGTTGTTGCTCACGACCCCCAGCAGCTCGTGAGCCTCGTCGACGACCTCGCCCTCGGGCGTGCTGAGCACAGCCGCAGCGGCCGCGGGGCCCGGGTTGCCGCGGGCGCCCCCGTCGACGTGGACGACGACCTTCACTCCGTGGTGTCGAGCGGTGGGAACTCGCCGGGCACGCGCGTGCGGCGGCGGTCGCGGACCTCGCGGTGCTCGCCCCCGTGCTCCTCGCCGCGCGCGCGGCGCTCGCTCTTGCGCCGGTCGATGATGACCTTCACGTTGGGGTCGTCCTTGTAGTACGCCACGAGCTTCTCGTAGAGCTCCGGCGCCATCTCTTCGGGCACGACCGAGTAGATCATCCGGCGTCCGACTCTATGCGTGCTGCGCGACGAGGTGCAACTGCCCGTGATCGTCGGCGGCGGCGTTGGGGACCTGGTCGGCGGCGTCCAGCTCGGCGAGCTCCGTGCCCTGCCCGGTGATGCGCGGACCGGCCGCCTCGTCGGCGAGGTCGACCTCGAAGCGGTACCAGCTCAGCTCCCAGCCGACGACGATGGTCACGACGCTGCCCTCGGTGGCCGAGGGCCGCGCGGCGACGATCGGCGCGCCCAGCGAGCGCGCCACGCCCGAGACGGTGCGCGGGTGGGCGCTCGTGTTGAAGAGGTCCAGCGCGCGCGCCATCTTCATGTCGGCGTTGGTCGGCACCGCGTGCACGGAGCGCGGCTGCGGCGCGACCGGCTCGGCAGGGACCAGCGCCTCGGCCGTCTGCTCGCTCTCGAGCTCCTCGTGCAGCGCCTGGGCGTCGGCGCGGCGCTGGCGCAGGCGCGCCAAGAACGAGCGCGAGCGCCCGTTGTGCGCCCGCGAGCGCACGGTCGCGTCGTCGAGGCCCTCGCGGATCCAGCCCTCGTGCGACGCGCGCTGTGTGCACAGCTCGCACACGTTGCGCCGCGTGCCGCCGGCGAGGAAGACGTCGGCCTGCTCGCCGCGCAGCAGCGTGCGGCCGCACACGTCGCAGGAGACGGCAGGGGCACTCGTGGAGATCGACTTGCGAGTCGCGATGGCCTCAGCCTAGCCGGTCGCGGGGCTATGCGCTGACGGCCTCCTCTTCACTTCGGGCCTCGGTGATGACCTTCTGCGCCAGGTGCGCGGGCACCTCCTCGTAGCGCACGAAGTCCATCGTGTAGTCGCCCTGCCCGCCCGTGAGGGCGCGCAGGTCGGGCGCGTAGGTGAGCATCTCGGCCATCGGGACCTCGGCCTTGACCTCGGTCATGCCGCCGCCCGGCTCCATGCCCTGGGGACGGCCGCGGCGCGAGTTGAGATCGCCGATGACGTCGCCGACCGACTCGTCGGGCACGCTGAGCGTCACGAGCATGATCGGCTCCAGGAGCACGGCCCCGGCGCCGGCCAGCGCCTCCTTCATGGCGATCGAGCCGGCCATCTTGAACGCCATCTCGCTGGAGTCCACGGAGTGGTAGGAGCCGTCGTAGAGGCGGACCCTCACGCCCTTGACCGGGAAGCCGGCGACCGTGCCCTGGCGCAGGGCCTCCAGGCAGCCCTTCTCGACGGCCGGGATGAAGCCCTGCGGGATGACGCCGCCCTTGATCGCGTTGTTGAACTCGAACCCATTGGCGTCGGGCAGCGGCTCGATCTCGATGTGGCAGTCGCCGAACTGGCCGCGCCCACCGGTCTGCTTCTTGTGGCGCCCGTGGGCCTTGGCCGGCCTGCGGATCGTCTCCTGGTAGGGCACCCGCGGTGGCTTGAGCGTGACCTCGGCGCCGAAGCGCGACTTCAGGCGGTCCACGACGACCTCGACGTGGATCTGCGACAGCCCGGCCACGATCTGGTCGCCGGTCTGCGCGTCGCGGTGCAGGTCGATGGTCGGGTCCTCCTCCTGCAGGCGGCGCAGTGAGGTGAAGACCTTGTCCTCGTCGCCCTTGGCCTTGGGCTCGATGGCAAAGGCCATGACCGGCTGCGGCAGGGTGAGGGCGGGCATGACGATAGGCTCGTCGCGCGCGGCCAGCCAGTCGCCGGCCCGCGTCTCCTTGAGCTTGGCCACGGCGCCGATGTCACCGGGCCCGAAGGCGTCGGCGTGGCCCTGCTCGCGGCCCTGGGGCACGATCAGCGTGCCGATGCGCTCCTTGGCGTGGGCGCGCGTGTTGAGCACCTGGTTGTCGGGCCGCATGACGCCCTGGTAGACGCGGAAGAAGTTGATCCGCCCGGCGAACTGATCGGCCTTCGTCTTGAACACGAAGGCGAACAGCTCCTTGTCCTCGTCGGGCTCCAGCGTGATCTCGGGCAGCTCGAGCCCGCCGTGCTTCACGGGGCTCGGCAGGTCCTCGACGATGGCGTAGAGCAGCCGGTTGGTGCCCAGGTTCTTGGTCGCCACGCCGCACGTCACGGGGAAGATGCCGCCGTGGTTGGTGCCGTCCTTGAGCGCGGTGACGATCTCCTCGTGGGAGATCTCCTCGCCCTCGAGGTAGCGCTCCATGAGCGAGTCGGAGACCTCCGCGACCTCGTCCATGAGCTTCTCGCGGTACTCCTGCGCCTGCTGGGCGAGCTCGTCGGGGATGGGGATCTCGCGCGCGTTGTCGCGCCCGTCGCCCTCGTACTCGTAGGCCTTCATGTCGACGAGGTCGATGATCCCGCGCACCTCGTGCTCGGAGCCGATCGGGATCTCCGTGGCCACGACGTGGGGGCCGAAGGCGCTCTTCAGCGACTCCAGGGTGCGGAAGAAGTCGGCGCGTTCGCGGTCGAGCATGTTCACGTAGAGCATCCGCGCGAGGTCGAGTTCCTCGGCGCGCTGCCATAGCCGTATCGCGTTGACCTCGGCGCCCATGACCGCGTTGACGACGAAGATCGCCGATTCGCAGACCCGCAGCGCGCCGAGCGAGTCGGCCACGAAGCTGGGCTCGCCGGGCGTGTCGATGAGGTTGATCTTGCGGTCGTCCCACTCGAACGAGCTGAGCGACGCGCTGATCGACATCTGGCGCGCCTGCTCGTCGGGATCGGAGTCGGACGCCGTGGTCCCGTCGATGACCGATCCCAACCGGTTGATCGCGCCGGCCTGATGCAACAGAGCCTCGTTGACCGAGGTCTTTCCGCTGCCGCGATGGCCGACGAGGGCGACGTTCCGGATCCGGTCCGCCCTGTGCATGCGATGTCTCCTCTCCTCGAGATTACGGAGACAGCGGACCCTAGCGACATGCGCAACGAATGCCCAAGCGGGAGGCGGGTAGATATATGACACCATGCGATATCTGTTCCCGATGGCCCTCCTCGCGACGCTCGCCGGATGCGGCGGCGCCGCCGAGCAGCACGCTTCGCCACCGCCGCACCGCGCAGCCGAGCTCGTCAACTTCCAGCGCAACGGCGGCCTCGCCGCGACCCTCGACACCGTGACCGTCCGCGCCGACGGCACGACGCGCGCCGACAAGCGCTACGGCGGCGCCGGGCGCCGCTACGACGACTTCCGCCTCAGCACGGCGGTCATGGCGCGCCTGCGCGCCGCGCTGGCGCGCCTGCCGGCCCGCACGCCGGCCGTCGGCGCGGGGACGCGCATGGGCGCCACCTACCTGCTGCGCTACCGCGGGCGCACCTACGTGGCGCGCGAGGGCGCGGTGCCGAGCGCCCTGCGCCCCGCCGTCTCGGCCCTGCGCTCGATCGTCGAGGGCGGCGGGCGCGGCGGCCCCGTGCACTCGATCACCCAGGCGCCCGCGTGAGCGACCGCGCCGCCAACCTCCTGGGCGCCCACGCGCTGCTCGTCGCCGACCGCATGCGCGAGGCGGCCGGCATGGAGCTGTCGAGCGCGGCGGTCCTCACCGCGCTGCGCACCTTCGACGGCGCCTCGATCGACGCGCTGCGCCGCGTGCTGGGCCTCAGCCACTCGGGCGGGGTGCGGATCGTCAAGCGCCTCGAGGCCCAGGGCCTCGTCGCCCGCGAGCCCGATCCCGCCGACCGGCGCGCGGTGCGCCTGCACCTGACCCAGGAGGGCGCGCGCGAGGCCAAACGGCTCTTGGCGGCGCGCCAGGCCGCCCTGGCGCCGCTTCTGGCGGGGCTCGGCGAGCGCGAGAGCGCGGCGCTCGAGCGCCTGTTGGAGCGTCTGCTGGCGTCCGCCACCGGAGGCGCCGACGACGCCAATCGCATCTGCCGCCTGTGCGATCCCGGGATCTGCGGGCACCCCGCCCGCTGCCCGGTCACCCAGGCCGCCCTGCGTTAGCGGTTGTGGTTGACGACCTCGATGTTGTTGGCGTCAGGGTCGAGCACGTAGGCGCCGTAGTAGCCCGGGTGGTAGCGGGGGCGCTCGCCTGGCGGCCCGTTGTCGCGGTAGCCGGCGTCCATCGCCGCCCGGTGAAAGGCGTCGACGGTCGCGTTCTCCGTCGCCGGGAAGGCCAGGTGGACGTGCTCGGTCGGCGTGCCGGGCACGAGCGAGAACGAGCCTCCGGCGCCGACGAAGTGGGCGTGATCGGGGTCGTCGCCGCTGCGCCGGAAGCCGCCGTAGCGTCCGACCAGCTCGTAGAACGCCGCGGCCGCGGGGACGTCGGCGACGCGGATCCACAGGTGGTCGATGTGGCCCGGGGGGCGGATCTCGGCGTGGTGGACCGCCTCGGCGCTGTTGCCGTCGGGGTCGAGCAGGAAGCCGCCGTAGTACTCGTCGCGGTACTCGGGCCGCGGCCCCGGCGCGCCGGCGTCGCGATGGCCCGCGTGCGTGCCGGCGCGCCAGAACGCCTCGACGAGCTCGCGCGAGCGCGCCCCGAAGGCGATGTGCAGCCCGCGCGTGACCGGGTGCTGGGCGTCGGCCGCGGCGAGCGAGAAGTCGTCCCACTCCGCGAAGCGCGCGTCGCTGTAGGTGGTGTCGATGCCCAGCGGCTCGAGCACCGTGTTGTAGAAGGCCTCCGACGCGGCGCGGTCGGCGACCCGGATGGTCACGTGGTCGAACACTCAGAGCAGTTCCCGCAGGACGGCGTCCTGGCGCACGTACTCCTCGACCTCGGCCCGGCGCGCGATCGCATCGCCCAGCGCGGCGCGCGCGCCCGGCTCGTCGCCCTCGCTCAGCAGGATGCGCGCGAGCGCGACCCGCAGGCCGGGACTGTCGGGGTGCTTCTCGAGCCCGTCCTCCACGATCGCGCGCGCCGCGACCGGATCGCTCTCGGCCAGCGCGACGCCGCGGAACATCCACTCCCACGCCGATGGCTCGAAGGTCGGCGGCCCGCCGAAGCTCAGCACCGTCGTGCCGGCCTCCGCGGCCACTGCGTGGCGATGGGTCGCCGGGTCGGGCACGAAGACGTAGGTCCCCGCCGGCGCGTCGAAGCTCTCGCCGTCGAGCGTGAACGTCGCGCGCCCCCGGGCGACGAAGTAGAGCTCCTCGTGGGCCAGGTCGGGGTTCTCGTCGTGGGGCTCGACGACGTCGTCGCCTACGCGCTGGGCGGTGTAGGCGTTGGTGCCGAAGGCCCGCAGGCCGAGGTGTGCGCGCACCGGATGCCAGGTCAGGGTGCCCGGGCCGGGGATCGTCTCGATCTCGTCGAGGTGCACGACCCGCGGTGGGCGCGGCATCAGTCGGAGAGGCGTCCGCGCAGGCGCAGCACGGCCTTGGTGTGCAGCTGCGAGACGCGTGACTCGGTGACCCCGAGGACCTCCCCGATCTCGCGCAGGGTCAGGTTCTCGTAGTAGTACAGGGCGACCACGAGCTTCTCGCGCTCGGGCAGCCGGGCGATCGCGTCGGCGACGCGATCCTTCAGGTCGGTCTGGTCCATGACCGCCGCCGGATCGGGCGCGTTCTCGTCGGGCAGCGTGTCCAGCAGCGACACCGCGTCGCCGCTGGAGTCGCTGACGCTCCACAGCTCGTCCAAGGCCGCGATCGTCGAGTTGGAGATCTGCACCAGCGCGTCCTGGAACTCGTCGACGGTGAACTTCAGCTCGGAGGCCATCTCCTCGTCGGTCGGCGCGCGCTGCAGCTGATGCTCGAGCTTGGCGTTGGCCTTCTCGATCTCCCGCGCCCGCGCCCTGACCGACCGCGGCACCCAGTCCAGCGAGCGCAGCTCGTCGATGATCGAGCCCTTGATGCGCGTGATCGCGTAGGTCTCGAACTTGATCTCGCGCTCGAGCTCGAAGCGCTCGATCGCGTTGATCAACCCCACCAGCCCATAGGAGATGAGGTCCGATTCCTCCACGTGCGCGGGCAGCCCCGAGGCCATCCGCCCCGCCACGTACTTCACCAGCGGCGAGTACGCCACCACCAAACGCTCGCGCGCGTGCACGTCGCCGCTGCCCTTATAGCGGCGCCACAGGTCCCTCAGCTCGATCGCTTTGACGTTGGTCTCCATCGTTCCCCGCGCCCGTCACGCCCGCGGATGACTCCGTGCATAGGCGGATTTCAGGCGGGCCGACTCTACTCGAGTGTAGATCTGCGTCGTGGAGATGGAGGCGTGACCCAGCAGCTCCTGGATCGCGCGCAGGTCCGCGCCGCCCTCGAGCAGGTGCGTGGCGAACGAGTGGCGCAGGGTGTGCGGGGAGATGCCGCCCTGTACCGCGGCGTGGCGCGCCCACACCCGCAGGCGCCGGCGCACGTCGGAGGTCGACAGCCGCCGGCCGGACTTCGAGAGGAAGAGCGCCTGGTCGCCGTCACCGGCCGCGAGCGCCGGCCGGGCGCGCTCCAGATAGCGCCCGACGGCGCGCAGCGCCGGCTCGCCGGCGGGCACGATCCGCGTCTTCGAGCCCTTACCCTCCACGCGCAGCTCCTCGGCGTCGAAGCCCACCGAGGTGACGTCGAGGTTGACCAGCTCCTCGGCGCGCAGGCCGCAGGCGTAGGCCACCTCGAGCAGCGCGCGGTCGCGCAGCTCGAGCGGTGTCGACGCGGGGATCCGGTCCAGCAGCGTCGCGAGCTCGTCGGGGCGCAGCACCGCGGGCAGCGAGCGCGGGCGCTTGGGCGAGGGGATCAGGTCGACCGGGTTCTGGCTCACCTGGCCGTGCTCGCGCAGCGTGCGGTAGAAGGCGCGCAGGGCGGCGAGCTTGCGCGCGATCGTCGCCGCCACGGCGCCGCGCCCGGAGAGCACGGCGGCGTAGCGGCGCAGCTCCCGCGATCCGACGTCGCGCGGGCCGACGTCCTGGGCCGTGCACCACAGGGCGAACTGCCCCAGGTCGACCCCGTAGGCGCGGCGCGTCTTCTCGGCCATCCCGCGCCGGCGCAGGTCGGAGTCGAAGAGCGCAAGCGCCTCGCGCCAGGGCGCGCTGGGCTGCGGCCTATCCTCCGCCTCCGTGGGGATGTTCTTCGTCGATACCGCCAACGGTCAGGTCGCCACCCATCGCCAGCTCATCGATGCGGGGGCCGTCGGCCCCGACGGACTGCCGCCGCGCCCGTGGCACCGCATCCAGGGCTCGCCGGACGCCTCGACGCTGTGGTTCGCGGTTCTGCGCAGGCGTGAGCGAGGCGTCTTCATCGGCACGCTGGTGCTTCGACACTCCTCCCACCATGCCCTGCTTCTGGAGCGCGGGTGGGAGGAGGTCGCGATCGACGAGATCCGCGTTCCGGAGACGACCTAGCCGCTGAGCGCGTCCCACAGGTCGCAGTTGTGCTCGGCGGCGTACTCGGCGTCGGAGATCGTCACCGTCGCCCCGCCCGGGCGCAGGGAGAGGATCCGGCCGCTGCCCCGGTGCGGCGGCCAGAAGGCCTGCCGGGGCACCAGCGGCGCGCCGAACCGGGTGAAGGCGCCCCAGTAGCGCACCATCTCCGCCGACAGCTGCTGCTGGGCGGGCGTGAACTGCGCGGCCAGCGGGATGCCGTTGTCGAAGCTCGGCCACATGTAGGCCAGCTCCATCGCGTGGCCTGCGCCCCACTGGTAGCCCGGATGGTCGTCGTTGAGGCCGGGCGCGTTGCGGTCGTCGAACTGGTAGGCGAAGGTCGGCGTGGATCGTGCCAGCTCGCGCGTGAGCCGCAGCGTCGCGCAGCCGCCGATCCCGCCGATCTGGCCGCTGTCGGTCCAGATCGCGCCGATCGCGTAGGCGGCGGTGTAGGGACTGGGGAAGGCGCTCCATGGATAGCGCTCGAGCACGCGGGGCGCGTCGGCGCCGAAGCTCGAGGCGACGAAGGCCTCGTATTGCTGCTGGGTGAGGTCGGTGAACCCCTGCGCGAACGTGCGTCCCTCGTCGTGGTTGGCGCCGTTGATGACCGGGACGCGGTTGAAGCGACCGGAGGCCACCGCGTCGGCGGGCGCCACCGGAAGCGCTGCTCCGCCCGCGGTCGCCGCCGCGGCGGGCGCAGGCGTCACGCCGAGGAGGGCTCCGGCGGACTTCGCGCGCAGGCAGTCGGCCGCCGTGGCGGCGTTGGGACAGCCGGCGGCCGCGGCAAACGTGGCGCCGCCGGCCTCGGCGTCGGCCAGCGTCTGGCTGATGCAGCTGCCGCTCTGGATCACCGCAGCGTCGAACAGCCCGCGGGCCTGGGGCGAGGCGAGCAGCGCGCAGACCGCGAACCCGCCGGCGGACTCGCCCGCCACGGCCACGCGGCCGGGATCGCCGCCGAAGGCCCGGATGTTGGCGCGCGTCCAGCGCAGCGCGGCCTGCTGGTCGAGCAGGCCGTAGTTGCCCGACGGCGTGCCGGGCGCCTCGCCGTCGAGCGAAGGCAGGGCGAGGAACCCGAACACGCCGAGGCGGTAGTTGATCGACACGACCACGATGTGGTTCGTGCGCGCCAGCAACGCGCCGTCGTGCTGGTCGCCCGAGCCGTTCTGAAAGCCGCCGCCGTGGATCCAGAACAGCACGGGCAGCTTGGCGCCGCGACGCTCGCCCGCGGGCCGGAAGACGTTGAGGTAGAGGCAGTCCTCGTTCTCCGAGCCGGCGCCGTTGGTGCTCGGCTGCTGCGGGCAGCGGCTCGCGTACGCCGTCGCCGCGCGCGTGCCGTGCCAGCGCGCCGGTGGCGCGGGGGCGCGCCAGCGCAGCGCGCCCACCGGCGGCGCGGCGTACGGAAGGCCGAGGAACTTGTCGGCACCGTCCGCGGTGAGCCCCTTGGCCGCCCCCTGGCGGGTATGCACGACCGGACCCCGGGCGCCCGGCTGCGCGGGCGCCGCGGCAGGCATCGCCATCGCCATGAGCACCGCCGCGCAGAGCGCGCGGCGACCGATCGTCCCGCGGAGCATGTCCCGTCTCCCGTCTCGGCGTGGAATGCCCCCTCAGCCAAAACTTAGCGATCGCTCGGTATCCGTCAAGGACGGCTGTCGGGGGGCCGACAGCGGTGCGGCTAGGCGATGTAGACCGCGGCGCCGACGGGCACTTCGTCGTAGAGCTTCTCGACGTCCGGAACGTGCATCCGGATGCAGCCGTGGGAGGCGTTGGAGCCGATCGAGGCGTCGTCTGTGGTCCCGTGGATGCCGACGCCGTCGTAGATGCCCAGCCAGCGCGCCTTGATGGGGTTGCTCGGGTCGTCGCCCGCGATGACCTTGCCGGCCAGCTTGCCCGCCCACGCGCTGTTGGGCACGTGCCAGGCGGGGTTGATGGCCTTGTTGGCGATCGTGTACTGGCCCGCCGGCGTCTCCAACCCGACCTGGCCGACGGCGATGCCGAAGGTCTGGTGGAGCTTCAGGTTCTTGAACAGCCGCAGCCGGAACTCGCCGCGGTTGACGACGATGACCGTGTCGTACTTGCGCTTCAGCGCGGCCTCGGTGACCTTCGGCTGGGTGTGGCGCGTCTGGGCGACGAAGGTGCGCGGCGCCGACGTCGAGGTGATCGCCGCGCCGATCTGGCGGTGCAGCTGCGACGCGGAGACGGCGAGCCCCTCGACCCCGGGGATCGTCTTCACGCCCGCGCCGGAGATCTTCACGCTGGCGTCCTTGGCCGGGCGCTCGACCGCACGGCGCACCTTGTCGATGAGACGGATCACCGCCGCGTCGGAGTACTGGACCGTGGGCCGCAGGTCCGCGTCGAGATGCTTGCCGGTCAGCGACCGCCAAGTGCGCGAGAACACGTCCCCGGTGCGGCTGCGCGCGAGGGCCTCGTCGACCATCGCGCTGAGATCGGCGCGCAGGCGCGCCTCGCGCGGGCCGAGCTTCCACGTCTTGCTGGCGTGATGGACGACGATCGGCCGCTCGAGGGGCTGCAGGACCTGCTGCTCCAAGCGGGCCCGCGCCGCCGCCGGGCTCAGGCCGCCGACGGCCACACCGCCCACCTTGACCCCCGGTGCGATCTCGTTTGCCCGCGCGTGGTCGTAGGCGTACAGCGCGCCCCCCAAGACGACGAGCACCGCCAGAGAGGCGGCGACCAGGATGAAGCTCTTTGTGCGCACCGATGCACCAGGAAGTGTAGGCACTCAGGTGCGCGCTTCCCACCCCTGCAAGCTCGCTATCGCCTTCATGACCTCGGGCCGCGCGGCGTGCGCGCCCTCGTGGGCCGCGAGCTCGGCCAGCGCCTCGGGCTCCAGTGAGGGCAGTAGAGCGATGAGCTCGTCTGCGTCGAGGTCGTCGTAACCGCCGGTGCCCTGGGCGGGGTTGGCGCCGCGACGCTCTCCGGGAGCCAGGTTCGTCGGTGCGGGGTCCGGCCGGCGGGCGGTCGGGCGCACGCTCGGGCTGCGGCGCAGGAACTCCTCGAGGTCGCGCTCGTAGCGGTAGGCCTCCTGGGAATCGCCGACGATGGCGGCCAGGCGCTGGTACTCGCGCAGCTTCATGACCGCCTCGCGCGAGGTGTAGCGGTAGCGGTAGCCGGTGGCCTTGAGCTTGCGGTTGTCCAGGCCGCGCCCGTAGCGCAGCAGGCCCAGCGTCTCCGGCGAGATGCGCACGCCGACCCGGCGCAGGGCGCCGGCCGCCAGCGACGTCCCCAGGGGTGGCAGCACGGGTGCCAGCTGCTTGCCCAGCAGCCCGGCGACCTCGCTGAGCACGAGCACGCCGTCCGCGGCGCCGTTGTAGACGCCCTCGAGGTCGTGGCGCACCGCATGCTCCAGGCAGCCGGCGAGGTCGTCCTCGTGGATGAACTGAAAGCGCGGGTCGAAGCCCAGGATGCCGGGCACCGCCGGCAGGCCGAAGATCTGGCTCAGCGAGGTGCGCAGCGCCGGGCCCAGGCCGTTGGCGAAGCGCAGCACCGTCACCGTGACGTGCGGATGGCGCAGCGCGAACTCGCGCACAGCGCGCTCGGCGTCGACGATGTCGCGCTCGATCGGCGTGCCCGGCGGGTGCGGGCGGTCCATCGCCTCGGTGAAGAACGCGGGATCGTCGCGCTCGGCGCCGTAGTAGTGCGAGCTGGACTTGAAGACGACCTTGCGCACGGGGCTGCCCTCGCCCCCGCACGCCGCGAGCACGTTCATCGTGCCTATGACGTTGTTCTCGTGGGCCCGGCGCGGGCTGGTGACGATCGAGTCGACCACCAGCCGCGTGTCGACCACGGTGTCGATCTCGGCCGCCTCGACGACGCGCCGGATGAGCGAGTGCGAGTCGGTCACGCGCACGTACTCGGTGCGGTGCAGCTCGACCTTCGGCGGGCGCCGGTCGACGCCGATGATCGCCTCCACGGCCGGGTCGCGCTCGAGCGCCTGCGCGAGGCGGCCGCCCCAGTACGTCGACAGGCCGGTGAGCAGGATCCGCTTGGAGCTCATCCGAACCAGACGCTGCGCCGCTGGCCGAGCATGTCGAGCAGCTCGTCCTGGATGGTGGCGCGGATCTCGTGGGCGACGGTCTGCACGAGCGCCTTGTCCTCCCACGGCTCATCGCCGAAGGCGGGGTCGTCGGTCGGCACCGCGGGCAGGAAGCGCAGCTTGAACTTGGCGGGCAGGTAGCCCAGCATCCCGAGCAGGCCGAAGTGCGGGAAGGTCGGCGTGATCGGGAAGTACAGCAGCCCGGTCAGGCGCTGCAGCACCTTGACCTGGGCGAACACCGGCGCGGCCTCCTCGGCCCCGACCACCGCGATGGGGACGATCGGCGCGCGGGCGCGCATGGCCGCCTCCACGAAGCCGCCGCGGCCGAAGCGGCGCAGGCGGTAGCGGTCCTTGTAGAGCTTCTCGGTCCCCTTGCGGCCCTCGGGGAACACGAGCACGAGCTGGCCCTCGTCGTAGAGCAGGCGGTGAACGTTGGCCGGGTGGGCGGGCACGGCGCCGATCTTGGGCAGCAGCATGCTGAAGCCGGGATAGCCCTTGAAGAAGTGCTCGACCGTGAGATAGAGCGGGCGCGGGTGGGAGTGCTCCTCCTTGATCGCCTTGGCGATCATCGGCGCGTCGGGCGGCAGCGCGCCGGAGTGGTTGGACACCAGCAGCGCGCCGCCCTCGGCCGGCACGTTCTCGATCCCCTCGATCTCGCAGCGGAACCACAGCTTGTAGAAGAACTCCATCAGCGTGCGGTCCACGACGCCCTCGACGCGCTCCGAGCGCCCCCAGTCGTTGACCTGGCGCTCGGGCTCGACGCCGGGCAGGTAGGGGCGCAGGTCGGTGCCCGGAGCGGCCTCGCCGGCGGGGGCGAGCGATGTGCGGCGATCCTCTGGCACTAGTGGATCATGCCGGAGACGATGACGCGCGCCCCAGCCGCGGCAGGCGTCGCTCGAGCGCGGCGGCCAGGCCCGGCCAGTCGTGGGCGCAGACCACCTCGGACTCCTCCTCGCACAGCTCCCGGTTCCACGGGTGCACGAGCGTCGCCGCCACCATGCCGTTCTCGATCGCGCGAACCAGGGTGACCGGGCTGTCGTCGATGAGGACGTCGATGTCGAGCTCCACGCAGCGGCTGACCTTGTCGTAGGAGCAGTGCAGGTCGTCGTACTGCAGGCCGATGGCCGCCAGCCAGTCCTCGGTGGCCGGGTGGCAGCTCTCCGCGCGGTGGCTGGTGATGTGGATCCAGTGGCCGGCGTCGTGCCAGGCGTTGACGATGTCGGCCGCGTCCGGATAGGGCTGCGCGCGGGCGATGGCCGCGTCGGAGTGGGTGTCCGCGATGGCGACCCGCAGCTGCTCGTCGCGCAGGCGGCTGATCTTCCAGGTGTGCTGATGGTCGTAGGGCAGGTCGACGCCGAAGCGGCGCTTGGCCGCGTCGGCCAGCTCGTCCCAGTAGTGGTGCAGCGTGGAGTCGATGTCGATGGCGATGCGCATGCGTGCGAGACCCTTCCCGGCCCCGATTATCCTCACACGGCATGCCGGACGAGCCCGCACTGCTTCCCGACGCGCCCGGCGACTACGGTCCCACGGGCCGCTCGGCGTGGCTGGACGTCGACTGGCACGAGCATCAACGGTGGGTGACGGTCGACGGGCGGCGCGTGAACGTCGTCGAGCTCGGCTCGGGACCGCCGGTCGTCTTCATCCACGGGCTCTCGGGCTCGTGGCAGAACTGGCTGGAGCAGCTGCCGGTCTTCGCGCGCGAGCACCGCGTGATCGCGTTCGACCTGCCCGGATTCGGCGAGTCGGAGATGCCCGCGCAGAAGATCACGATCTCCGGCTACGGGCGCTTCGTCGAGGCGCTGATGGACGAGCTCGGTCTCGGTAGCGCGGCCGTGGTGGGCAACTCGATGGGCGGCTTCATCGGCATCGAGCTCGCGATCCGCTTCCCCCAGCGCGTCGAGCGCCTGGTGCTCGTGAGCGCGGCGGGCCTGTCGATCCAGTCTCTGCGCAACGAGCGTCTGCTCGGGGTGCTCGGCGCGCTCGACAACCGGCTTGCGGCCTACACCGGCTGGGTGGCCTCGCGCTCGGAGACGCTCGCGCGGCGCCCGGGGTCGCGGCGGATGATCTTCGGCGTCGTCGCGCGCCATCCCGAGCGTCTGCCCGCCCCGCTCGTCTCCGAGCAGGTCCGCGGCTCGGGCAAGCCCGGCTTCGTGCCGGCGCTCGACGCGCTCACCGACTATCCGATCCGCGATCGGCTGGGCGAGATCGCCTGTCCCACGCTGATCGTCTGGGGCGCGGAGGACAAGCTCGTCCCCGCCCGCGACGCCGACGAGTTCGCGCGGCTGATCCCCAACGCCCGGAAGGTCGTCTGGCCCGACACCGGCCACGTCGCCATGCTCGAGCGCCCCGCGGCCTTCAACGCGCTGTTGGAGGCCTTCCTCGAGGAGGAGCCGGGCGAGCGCGTGGGCGCGCAGGACGCCGCCGGCGCCACGTAAGAGCCGCGCCCCGTCGGGTCGCCTGTTCAGGCCAGCGTGACGGCGCCCTGGGAGGCGCTGCCCACGAGCGCCGCGTACTTGCCCAGCACGCCGGTACGGTCGGCGTTGGGCGGCGGCTCGTAGGCCGCCACACGGCGCGCGATCTCGTCGTCGTCGAGGTCGACGTCCATGCGCCGCGAGGCGACGTCGATCGTGATGACGTCGCCGTCGTGGATGGCCGCGATCGGGCCGCCGCGCGCGGCCTCGGGCGCGACGTGGCCGATCATGAAGCCGTGGGTGGCGCCCGAGAAGCGCCCGTCGGTGAGCAGCGCGACGTCCTCCCCCAGGCCCGCGCCGTTGATGGCCCCGGTCACCGCGAGCATCTCGCGCATACCCGGTCCCCCGGCGGGACCCTCGTTGCGGATGACCACCACGTCGCCGGCCTGGATGGCGCCCGAGGTGACCGCCGCGAACGCCGCCTCCTCGCCGTCGAAGACGCGCGCGGGCCCGCGGTGATGGAGCTTCTCGTGGCCGGCCAGCTTGATCACACAGCCCTCGGGGGCGAGGTTGCCGCGCAGGATGGCCAGGCCGCCGGTGGCCTTCAGCGGCTCGTCGAGCCGGCGCACGACGCGCTGGCCCTCGGTCTCGGTGGCGGCGCGCGCGAGCTCGCCGATCGTCTGGCCGGTGACCGTGATGGTGTCCTCGTTGAGCAGCCCGGCCTCCTGGAGGCGCTGCAGCATGACCGGCACGCCGCCCGCCTTGTAGAGATCGACGGCGACGTAGCGCCCGGCCGGCTTGAGGTCGCACAGCAGCGGCGTGCGCTCGCTGACGCGGTCGAAGTCGTCGATGTCGAGCTCGACGCCGATCTCGCGCGCGACGGCGAGGAGATGGAGCACCGCGTTGGTCGAGCCGCCCGAGCAGGCCACTCCCGCGATCGCGTTCTCCAGCGAGGCCTTGGTGATGATGTCGCTGGGCCGCAGCCCCCGCTTGAGGACGTCGACCGCCAGCCGGCCGGTCTCATAGGCGACCTGTGCCTTGGTGGTGTCCTGCGCCGGGACGAGGTTCTGGGCCATCGGGGAGATCCCCATGACCTCGAAGGCCATGGCCATCGTGTTGGCGGTGAACTGGCCGCCGCACGCACCGGCCCCCGGGCTCGCGACGGCCTCGAGCTCGGCGAAGTGCTCGTCGCTCATGCGCCCGGTCGCGTGTGCGCCGATCGCCTCGTAGACGTCGCCGATCGTCACGTCGTTGCCCAGGAAGTGCCCCGGCGGGATCGAGCCGCCGTAGAGCATCACGCTGGGGACGTCGAGCCGGCACAGCGCCATGACCGTGCCGGGGATCGTCTTGTCGCAGCCGCTGAGCGCGACGACGCCGTCGAAGAAGTGCCCGCGCGCGACGAGCTCGATCGAGTCGGCGATGACCTCGCGCGAGACCAGCGAGGTCTTCATGCCCGTCGTGCCCATGGTGATGCCGTCGGAGATCGCGATCGTGTTGAGCTCCATCGGCGTGCCGCCGGCGTCGCGGATGCCCTCCTTGACCTTGGCCGCCAGCGCCCGCAGGTGGAAGTTGCACGGCATCGTCTCGATCCAGGTCGAGGCCACGCCGATGATCGGCTTGGCCAGCGCCTCCTCGTCGTAGCCGATGCCCTTCAACTGGGCGCGTGCCCCGGCGCGGGACGGGCCCTCCAGCAGCAGGCGGGAACGGTGCTTGATGTCGAAGCCGTTGGTGCTCACGGCCCGGACACTACCGACGCGACTGCGGCGGCTGATGCTCCACTAGGGCGCCGGAACGCCGGGCGGGCGCGGCGTGCGGCGCATGCGCTCGCGCTCCCACTGGCTCAGGCGCCACAGATCGCGACGCACCTGCTTGGGATCGACCTGGCGGCCGGGCAGGTGCATGTTCGCGGTGGCGATCAGGTGCTGCTCGTCGCCCGTGAGCGCCATCCACTTCGCCAGCACGTCGTCGGAGTCCGGCAGGCGCGAGCTGCCGTACGGGCGCGTCTCGTCGGGGAACTCCACGCAGTACTCGTTGAGCAGCTCGCGCGTCTGGGGCAGGTAGGCGACGATCGGCTTGTGGGGGTAGACGAGGTAGGCGTACGGGGCGCCGGCGCGGGGGTCGTCGCCGATGCGCCCGCGTCGCGGCACCCGGGCCATCCCGCCCCACACGCGGATGAACCCGAGGTCGCGGTACATCGACCACTCCTCCTCGTTGACGCACGACTCCAGCAGCTGGCGCGCGCGCTGCTCGGCGCGGCGCTCGCGGCCGGGGTCGTAGGCCGACCCGGGGATGAGCGCCCGCCGCGCCCGATGGCGCTCGACCGCCTCCTTGAGCGAGGGCATCACCAGGTCCCACAGCAGGGCCACGATGACGACTCCGATGGCGATGGAAGCGAGGAGCATCGTTTCGTCCGGTCGTGATTCGCAGGCTCAGGCGCCGCCGGCAGCGCGTGGGAAGAAGATGACGCGGTCGGCGTCGCGCGGGATCTCACCGAAGGCCTTGACCATCCGCGCCTCGCGGCGCCCGGCGGTGCTTCGTTCGGGGACGGCGGCCCACATGCCCTCTTCGAGCTGGCGGCGGAACTCCTGCACGAGCAGCTCCTCCTCCTCGGCCACCTCAACGTCCCCTTCGGCGATCAGCACCTCGCCGTGTCCCGGCTTCATCCGAAGGAACCTCATGGTGAAGGGCGATTATGACAAAGCGCGGGTGTCCGCCTATACGCCCGTCCGGGCAGCCCGCACAACAGGCGATTCCGGGGACGGTCGGTGCGGTCTGCCCGCTCAGCCGGCGCGGGCGAGCCCGAGGACGTCGACCGGCCCGGCGCCGGCCCCGATAGAGCGCAACCCATCGCGCACGGCCTGCGACGCGACGCGCTTGGCCTCGCGCGCCGCGGCCTCCAGATCGTCGCCCAGCGCGAGCCGCGCCGCCAGCGTGGAGGAGTGCGTGCAGCCCGAGCCGTGGGCAGCGCCGTCGGCATAACGCGGGCCCGCGAGCTCGACCACGCGCTCGCCGTCGAAGACGATGTCGATCGCCTCCTCGCGGTGCCCGCCGGTGACCACGACCGCCCGCGGGCCCAAGGCGTGGACGGCGCGCGCCAGCGCCTCCCCCTCGAGCGCCGCGTCGCCCGCGAGCACGCGCGCCTCGGGGAGGTTGGGCGTCGCCACCGTGGCCCGTGCGAGGACGAGCTCGACGAGCGCGGCCTGGGCGTCCTCGTCGAGCAGCCGCGCGCCCGACTCGGCGACCATCACCGGGTCGACGACGATCGGCGTCCCGGACGGCAGGAGATCGAAGGCCTCCCCCACCGCGCGTGCGCTGGCCACGCTGCCGAGCATCCCGACCTTGACCGCGTCGACGCCGATGTCCTCGACGACGGCCCGCACCTGGGCGACGATCATCGCCGGCGACACGGCCTCGACGGCCGTCACCGCGACCGTGTTCTGCGCCGTGATCGCCGTGATCGCCGTCGTCCCGTGCACGCCGGCGCAGCCGAAGGCCTTCAGGTCGGCCTGGATGCCCGCGCCGCCGCCGGAGTCCGAGCCGGCGATCGACAGACAGACGGGGATGCGGCCGGCGGCGGGCACGGAGGCGAAGGATTACAGGGCGCCGTCAGGCGAGCGCGCGGAAGGCCACGCCGAGCCGGCGGTAGGTGTCCTGGGCGCGTGCATCGCGCGTCAACAGAACCTGATCGTGTGCCCGAGCCTCGAGCGCGACGAGGCCGTCGTAGCTGGCTCCGCCACCGACGCCCGCCGCGGCGAGGGTGCACAGAAGCGTCCGACGCTCTGCTGGGGTCAACTGCAGCGGCTCCTCACCAAAACGCGACGTGAGCACGGCCGCTGCCGCCTCGGGTGCCACGGCAAGGCCGCCGGGCAGCCGCGTCAGCACGGCGTAGGACTCGGCCAGGACGTGGGCGGGGAGCGTGGAGACGCCGTCGAGCGCCTTGGCGGTGGCCTCGTAGTCCCTGTGCCAGCGCGACAACCCGGGCACCACGACGCTGGTGTCAGCCGTCACCTGCGGCTCTTCTCGATCAGCTCGCGGACCTGCTCATCGGTGAGCTCGTCCGCGCCGTCAGCGACGAAGTGCAGTCCATGCGGCCCATCCTCGACGCGCACGCGCGACGGCACCCTCACCTCCAGCGCGCCGTTGACCGCGGCAAGCTCGAGTTCGGTGCCGGCGAAGAACCCCAGCTCGTCGCGGAGGGCCTTGGGAACCACCAGTCGTCCGGCAGCGTCGATGGTCGCCTTCATGCCAGGAACATACCATCTATCTACTATTGCAATGGTGCTGGACCGGCCGTCGACGTTCATACCGGGATCACGACGTAGCGTCCACCCGCCGCGCGCCGCAGATGTCCCATGAGCTCCAGCTCCGTGAGAGCCGCCAGGGTGGGCGCGACCTCCGCCGGCACGCGCGCCAGCGACGCGAGCGTGTCGCGCCCATCGGCGACCGCACCGAGCAGCGCCCGCAGGCGTGGCTCGAGATGCAGGATCGTGGCCTCGTGGCGATCGACGCCCACCGCGACGTCGAGGGCGTCGGCGGCGTCGCGGATGACCGTGGCGCCGTCGCGCAGCAGCGCGTTGGTGCCCGCCGAGCGCCACGCCGTGACCGGGCCGGGCACCGCCCCGACGTCGCGTCCGATGTCGATGGCGATCTCCGCGGTGATGAGCGAGCCCGAACGCCGCGCCGCCTCGACCACGATCGTCATGTGCCCCAGCGCGGCGATGATGCGATTGCGGGCCGGAAAGCACCAGCGCATCGCCACGAACCCCGGCGGCAGCTCGCCGATCGCGCAGCCGCGCTCGACGATGACGCCGTGCAGGCGCGCCTTGCTCGGCGGATAGGGCACGTCCGCCCCACCCGCCAGCACCGCCACCGTCCGCCCGCTGGACTCGAGTGCCCCGCCGTGAGCGGCGCTGTCGACCCCCAGCGCCATCCCGCTGACGACCGTGACGCCGGCAGCCGCCAACCCGCGCCCCAGCGCGCGCGCCACCTCCAGTCCGTCGGCCGACGCGCGCCGCGTCCCGACGACGGCCACCGCGCGCGGTCCCTGCTCGAGGTCGGAGCCGACGAGCCCCTCCAGTCGGCTGACCCCACCGGCGACGAAGAGCGTCGCGGGCGCGTCGTCGAGATCGCGCAGGCGCGCGGGGTACGCCACGTCGTGGCGACACGCGGCTTCCAGCCCCGACCGCGCGACCGCCTCGCGCAGCGCATCGATGTCCAGGCGTTCGAACTCCTCGGCGATCGCGCCGGCGCGCGCTCCCCCCAGGCCGGCGACGAGTTGCTCCTCCGAAAGCGCGAGGATCTCGCGCAGGCGCCGCCGCTGGTGGCGGGCGATCTCGATCGCTCCGGCCAGCCGCGCGATGAGCCAGGTCCGCGCCAGGCAGGGCGCGCACGCCCGGGCGGCACCCGCCTCGGTGGCGGGGCTCATGCCGCCACCCCCACGCCGTCACTGCGCTCCTGGCGATACCCGAGCGCAGCCACGACGTGCTCGCGGCGAACCTCGTCGCTGGCCGCGAGGTCGGCGATCGTGCGCGCCAGGCGCAGGGTGCGATCGCGCCCGCGAGCACTGAGGTCCCCGCGGCGATAGGAGTCCAGCAGCGGCCGCTCGACGTCGCCGGGCAGCCGCACATGGCGGCGCAGCAGCCGCGCGTCCATGTGCCCGTTGCACGTGACGCCCGTCCCGGCGAGGCGCTCGAGCTGGCGCTCGCGCGCCGCGGTCACGCGGGCGCGTTCGGTCTCCGAGGATGCCGTGGAATCCTGCGCCAGGCGCTCGGCGTCGGGGCGCTGGACGTGGACGAGGAGGTCGATGCGGTCGAGCAGCGGGCCGCTCAACCGGCGGGCATAGCGAGCGAGCTCGCCCTCGCTGCAGCGGCAGCGCCGCGACGGTGCGTAGCCGCACGGGCACGGGTTGGTGGCGGCGACGAGCAGGAAGCGCGTCGGGAAGGTCGCGGTGCGCTGGCCGCGCACGATGGCCACGCGACCGTCCTCCAGCGGCTGGCGCAGCGCTTCGAGCGCCGGCCGCGGGAACTCGGACAGCTCGTCGAGGAACAGGACCCCATGATGGGCGAGGCTCGCCTCTCCCGGCACGGGGACGGCTCCGCCGCCGACCAGGCCGGAGGCGGAGATCATGTGATGCGGCGCGCGGAACGGACGCTCGGCCACCAGCCCGGCGCCCCGGCGGCGCCCCGCGACGCTGTGGATGCGCGTCACTTCGATCGCCTCCGCCCGCGACAGCGGCGGCAGGATCGACGGCAGCCGCCGCGCGAGCATCGTCTTGCCCACCCCCGGCGGCCCGGACAGCAGCAGGTTGTGGGCTCCGGCGGCAGCAATGGTCAGCGCCTCGACGACATCGGTGTGGCCGCGGACGTCGGCGAGATCGAGATGGCGCTCGGGCAGGGCCAGGAGGGGCTCCCCGCCGTCGGGCGGTGGCGGACGCTCGCCGCCACGCAGGATCGCGGCGACCTGCGCCAGCGAGCTCGCCCCCACCACGTCGAGGCCGTCGACCAGCCCGGCCTCCAGCGCCCGCTGCAGCGGCACGACGATCCCCGCCAGCCCGGCTCGCGCGGTTCCCTCGGCCACCGCGAGCGCGCCGCGACAGGGGCGGATCTCACCGCCGAGGCTGAGCTCGCCGAAGACCGCGTAGCGCTCGAGCGCGTCCGCCGGCACGTGCCCGCCGGCGGCGAGGATCGCGCAGGCGATGGCGAGATCGAAGCCCGGGCCGGCCTTGCGCAGCGACGCCGGCGCGAGGTTGACGGTGACGCGCTTGAGCGGGAACTCGAAGCCCGAGTTGAGGATCGCCGCGCGCACCCGCTCGCGCGCCTCGCGCACCGCGCGGTCGCCCAACCCGACGATGGTGAAGTTCGGCAGGCCGGCGCGCACGTCGATCTCCACGATGACGCGCCGCGGCTCGAGGCCGTCGATGGTGAAGGTGGTGACGCGGGCGAGCATGTGCGCCACGCTAGGCCGTGGCGTGTGACGGTTGAACCGCTCGTTTGCACCGAAATTGCGCAGCCCGACGCGCCATCCGGCGTCATGTGATCGGCCCTGCGCAGAATTGGCACAGACCGTGTGTCACATGTGACGCGATGCTCCCTAGCGTCGTCGTCGTGCCCACCGACCTGCGTCAGCACCTCGGCCGCATCGGCGAGGATCTCGCCCTCGCCCACCTCGAGCGCCTCGGCTATGCGCTCGTCGCGCGCAACCACCGCACGCGCTACGGCGAGCTCGACCTCGTCGTCTTCGACGGGACGACGCTGGTCTTCGTGGAGGTCAAGACACGACGCGCCAGCGGCGCCGGACGAGGCCCGTGGGAGGCCCTGGACGAGCGCAAGCGCCGGCAGGTCCGGCGGATGGCCGCGGCCTTCCTGCTCGAGGTCAGCGCCCGCCCGCACTCCGCCGAGCTGCGCTTCGACGCGATCGGGATCGTCATCGACGCGCGCGGGAAGCTCGTGCGCCTCGACCACCTCGAGGCGGCGTTCTGATGGCCGCCGGGCGGCTAGAGGGCCAGCTGCTGGTACGCCGTGCTCTGGAACGACAGCCGGTGCAGCGGAGAGACGCCCTGGCGCTGGATCGCGTCACGGTGCTCGGGCGTCGAGTAGCCGACGTGGGAGCGGAACTCCCAGCCCGGATGCAGGGCGTCCGCGCGATGCATGAAGCGGTCGCGCGTGACCTTGGCGACGATCGAGGCGGCGGCGATCGCGGCGCTGGTGCAGTCCCCGTCGACGATCGGGCGCTGCTCGTGGCCGAACTCGGGGACCGCGAAGCCGTCCACCAGGCACAGGCAGCCCGGGCGGGCGACGCCGGCGAGCGCATCGCGCAGCGCGGCGAGGTTCGTCTTGTGCAGGCCGTAGCCGTCGATGCCACGCACGCAGCGCGAGACGACGACGACCTTGGCGGCCGTGCGCATGACCACCGGGTAGAGCTCGTCGCGCGCCTCGGGGTCGTGCTGCTTGGAGTCGTTGAGCGCAGTGAGCCCGCGGACCTCGCGGACGCCGAGGGCCTCGACGTCGAAGAGCACGGCCGCGGCGACCAGCGGGCCGGCGAGGCATCCGCGGCCGGCCTCGTCCGCACCCGCGATCCAGCGCACGCCGAGGCCGCGGTCGAACTGGAAGAGGCGGCGCCCCGTGCGGCGCTTGGTCCGCGCACGACGGCGGCGGACAGCGGCCCCGGCGGTGCCCGCGACGGGCGCGGCGGGCGCGACCTCTATGTCGGGAGCCGGCATGGCGGCTGAGGCGACCACGGGCTCGGCGGCGGATTCCGTCACGACGGGCATCACCGTAACGGCCGCTCCGGCGGATCGATCCGGCCGCCCTCGGCGGGGTGCGCGCGCCGGCGCGGCGGCGCGAGCGCTAGAGGAGGCCGATGCGCTTGGGCGGCCAGTAGGTCGCGAAGGCACCGCCGATGATCCATTCGCGCGGGACCGGGCCCCAGAAGCGGCTGTCATCCGACTCGCCACGGTTGTCGCCCATCATGAACCAGTGATTGGCAGGGATGGTGATCGGGGTTGTGAAGTTGCAGCCTCGGCCGTCGCTGTTCTCGCAGGTGCCACTGATGTAGGCATCGCTCTCGCGCTTGCCGTTGCGATAGACGTGGCCACCCTTGATGTAGATCTTGTCGCCGGGGAGGCCAACCACGCGCTTGATGAAGTTCACGTCCGCGCGGGTCGAGGTCGGCTTGTCGCACGCCTGGCCCTGCCGGCGGTTGCCGTCGCCGCAGGTGTCGGTGTCGGAGCCCTTCGGCGGATGAAAGACGATGACCTCGCCGACCTTGGGGTCGGCGAAGCGGTTGCCGATCCGGTTGACCAGCACCCGCTGGCCGACCTGCAGCGTCGGGACCATCGACTCGCTGGGGATGCGGTAGGGCTTGACCAGGAACGCCTGGATGCCGAGCGCGAGGCCCAGCGCGACGGCGACGATGACTACGAGCTCGAGGAGCGACCCGCCGGCCGACTTCTGCTTGGTGGCCACTAGGCCTTGTCGTCAGCGGCGGGCTCGGCCTCGGCGGCCGGCTGACCGCCGTCGGCGTCGGCCTCCGCGCCGGCGAGCTCCGCCGCCTGCGCCTCGGGCTCGCTCGCGGGCGCGGGCGCGGGCTCGGCCTCGGCCTCGGCGGGCGGTGCAGCGTCAGCCTCGGCCGCGGGCGCGGCCTCTGCCTCGGGCGCAGCCGCGTCCGCCTCGGGCGCAGCGTCCGCCTCCGCCGGCGCGGACTCAGCCGGCTCGGCCTCCACAGCAGCCTCGGCCTCAGCGGTGGTCTGTGCCTCGGCGGCCTCGACCTCGGCGACCTGCTCCTCGGCCTGGGCGGTGTCGACGGCGCCGCCGGCGTCGACGACCTCCTCGGCGGTCGCGCCCTGGGCGTCGACCGCTCCATCGCCCGCGGCTGCCTCGGCCTCGAGCGCCGCGACGGGATCGTGCAGCAGACCCGGCGTGACGGACTGCTCGGGGCCGGTGTAGCGGCGCTCGCGAACGCGGGCGCGCTTGCCGACGCGCTCGCGCAGGTAGTAGAGCTTGGCCCGCCGGACGTCACCGCGGGCGGCGACGTCGATCTTCTCGATCTTGGGCGAGTGCACTGGGAACGTGCGCTCCACGCCGACGCCGAAGGACTGCTTGCGCACGGTGAACGTCTCGCGCACGCCGTGGCCCTGGCGCTTGATGACCACGCCCTCGAAGACCTGGGTGCGCCGGCGCGTGCCCTCGATGACCTGGAAGTGGACACGGACGCGGTCGCCGGCGGCGAACTGCGGGACGCGGCGCAGCTGTGCGCGCTCGAGGCTGTCGATCACGGTGCTCATGGCAAAGAGAAGGCGCGGGAGGACGAGGTTCTAACGGTCCCGCGCGCGGCGGCTCATGGTAGCGAAGAACCGCCGCCCGCCGCCCCACGCTCGCGACTGCGCGCCCGGCGCCACTGGCGGATCTCCTCGTGGTGGCCCGACAGCAGCACCTCCGGCACCTTCCAACCGCGGTACTCGGCGGGGCGCGTGTAGTGCGGGTACTCGGGGTCGCCGCCCAGCGCGGCGCTGAAGGACTCCTCGAGCGCGGAGTCGGCATGACCCAGCGAGCCGGGCAGCTTGCGCAGCACCGCGTCCATGACGACCATCGCCGCCAGCTCGCCGCCCGCGAGCACGTAGCGTCCCACCGACACGGCGTCGGAGGCGAAGTGCTGGACGATCCGCTCGTCGAAGCCCTCGTAGCGCCCGCAGAGCAGCGTGATCGCGGGCTCGGCAGCGAGCTCCTCGACGAACTGGTCGTCGAGGATCCGGCCGCCGGGCGTCAGCGCCAGCACGCGGCGCTGGTGGCGCAGGTCGACCGGATCGACGCTGTAGAACCCCCGCAGCGCCGCGTCCATCACGTCGACGCGCAGGACCATCCCGGCGCCGCCCCCGAACGGCGTGTCGTCGACCTGGCCGCCGCTGAGCGACGTGTGCTCGCGAGGGTTGAGCGTGCGCAGCTCGTGACCGTGGGCGAGGGCATTGCCGACGTGGCGCTGGCCGCTGAACCACTCAAACCACTCCGGGAACAGCGTGACGACGTCGAGCTGCATCAGGTACCCAGGAAGGCGAGATCGACGTCGACGACGCCCGCGGCGACGTCCACCGAGCGCACCGCGTCGCGCACGAGCGGCACGAGCAGCTCCGCCGCGCCGGGGCGCTCGACCTCGAGCGCCTCGCACGAGGGCAGCGCCACCATGCGCAGCACGCGGCCGACCTCGACGGTCCCGTCGACCACCCGGCAGCCCTCGAGATCCTCCGCGTACCACTCGTCCTCGCCCAGCGCGGGCGCGACGCCGCGGTGCACCATGAGGTCCAGACCGCGCAGCGCCTCGGCGGCCTCGCGGCCCTCGTGGCCGGCCAGGCGCAGGATCGGGCGCTCGTCGGTCCCGGCGCGGCGCACGATCTCCGCCTCGCCGCCGGCGATGCGCACGGCCGTGCCCAGCGCCAGCAGCGCGCCGCGCGGGCGCGTCACATGGAAGGAGCCGTCGAGCCCGTGGGGCCGGCCGACTCGCCCCGCCGCGAGCCACTCGACGGGCTCCCGCGCCACGTCAGTCGACGATGTCGACCAGCACGCGGCGGTTCTCCTTGACCGCCGCGGCCTTCACGACCGTCCGCAGGGCGTTGGCGGTGCGCCCGCCGCGCCCGATGATCTTGCCGTAGTCGTCCTCGGCGACGGCGAGCTCGAGGACGATGGTGCCGTCGTCCTCCTCGAACTGCTCAACCGAGACGCGATCGGGTTGGTCGACCAGCTTGCGGGCCAGCGATTCGAGAAGGTCGCGCATCGCGCGTGCTACCGCGCGTTGGGGTCGATGCCCTTGATCTTCAGCAGCTTGCGAACCTGGTCGGTCGGCTGCGCGCCCTTGGCCAGCCACGCGCGGACGCGATCCTCGTCCAGGTTGATCGTCGACGGCTCGGTCTGGGGGTTGTACTGGCCGACGTTCTCGATGAAGCGGCCGTCCCGCGGTGAGCGCTGGTCGGCGACGACGACCCGCCAGATCGGGTCCTTCTTGCCGCCCACACGGGTGAGCCTGAGTCGTACTGCCAACGGAAGTTCCTCTCGAAGTGCTTGGGAAAGCCGACGGGAGAGGGTAGCGGGCGCAGACGCGAGGCGCGCGCCCGGCCCTACCGCCCGCCCCGCATCAGCGCGCCGAGGTCGGGCATCTTGCCGCGCCCGACCTGGCGCATGAGCTTGCGCATCTGATCGAACTGCTTGACGAGCTGGTTGACCGCCTGGACGTTGGTGCCCGAGCCCTTGGCGATCCGCAGGCGCCGCGAGCCCTTGATGAGCTCGGGCCGGCGGCGCTCCTCCGGCGTCATCGAGAGGATGATCGCCTCGACGCGATCGAGCTCGCGCTCGTCGACCTTCATGTTCGAGAGCTGGTGGCCGGCGAGGCCGGGCATCATCCCCAGGATCGACTGCAGGGGACCCATGCGGCGGATGGTCTTCAGCTGCTTGAGGAAGTCCTCGAGGGTGAACTCGTTGCGGCGCAGCTTGCGCTCGAGCTCCTTGGCCTCGTCCTCCTCGATCTGCGCCTCGGCCTTCTCGATGAGCGACATGACGTCGCCCATGCCGAGAATCCGCTGGGCCATGCGGTCGGGATGGAAGCGCTCGAACTGATCGAGCTTCTCGCCCACCGAGGCGAACAGGATCGGCTTGCCCGTGACGGCCTTGACGCTCAGCGCGGCGCCGCCGCGCGCGTCGCCGTCGAGCTTGCTCATCACCACGCCGTCGAACTGGACGGCGGCGGCGAACTGCTCGGCGACGTTGACGGCGTCCTGGCCGGTCATGGCGTCGACGACGAGCAGGATCGAATGCGGCTTGACCGCGTTGCGGATCTTGACGAGCTCGTCCATCAGCGCCTCGTCGACGTGCAGGCGCCCGGACGTGTCGACGATGAGCACGTCCTTGCCCTCGGTCTTGGCGCGATCCAGCGCCCAGCGCGCGATGTCGACCGGGTTGCGCTCGGTGCCCTGCTCGTAGACGTCGGCGCCGACCTGCCCGCCGACCTTCACGAGCTGGTCGACCGCGGCGGGGCGATAGACGTCGCACGCCGCCAGCGCGACCGACGAGCCGTGCTCGCTCTTGAGCCAGCGGGCAAGCTTGGCCGCGGCGGTCGTCTTGCCCGAGCCCTGCAGGCCGGCGAGCACGATGACCGTCGGCGGACGCGGCGAGAAGGTCACCCCGCGCGAGGCGCCGCCCATCAGCTCGGCGAGCTCCTCGTTGACGATCTTGACCACCTGCTGGCCGGGGTTGAGCGTCCCCAGCACGCCGGCGCCCAGGCAGCGCTCCTTGACCGCGGCGGTGAACGACTTGACCACCTTGAAGTTGACGTCGGCCTCGAGCAGAGCCAGGCGGATCTCGCGCATGGCCTTGTCGATGTCCGCCTCGGTCAGCGTGCCGTGGCCGCGAACGTCGGCAAGGGTGGCCTGGAGCTTCTCGGAGAGGGCGTCGAACACTGAGGGCCAGTCTAGAGCGGCGCGACCGGCCCGCCGGCCAGCCGGATGAGCGTCACGCCGTCGCGGACGCTGAGCACCACGTTCTCCGTGCGCTCGTCGGCCTGGACGTGGGCGTTGAAGGCCACCATCCCCCGGTCGCCGTCGCCTTCGGGGTCGACCACCCGGCCGCCGCGAAGCGTGTTGTCGACCACGATGACGCCGCGCGGCGAGAGCTTGGGCACGACCGCGTCGTAGTAGCCCGGGTAGCCCTCCTTGTCGGCGTCGATGAAGACGAAGTCGAGCGGTCCCTCCAGGGCGGTGACCGTCTCGAGCGCGGGGCCGACACGCAGGTCGATGCGCTCGGCATAGGGCGAGCGGTCGAACCAGCGCCGGGCGAACTCGGCGCGCTCGGGCGAGAGCTCGCACGTGACGATCCGGCCCTCGGGCGGCAGGCCTCCGGCCATGGCGAGGGCCGAGTAGCCGCTGAACGTCCCGATCTCCAGGACGAGGCGAGGCGCGACGATCGCCACGAGAAAGCGCAGCAGCCGCCCCAGGACCGGGCCGGCGATCATCTGCGGCGTCGACTGCGAGGCGAAGGTGGCCTGGTGGAGCTCGTCCATGAACGGCTCGAGCGGCGTGGCGTGGGCGTCGACGTAGGCGTCGAGCGTCTCCGTGAGCATCGGGGTCATGCCCCCATGGTCTCAGCCGCTGCGACCGGGAACGGCGACGCCCGACTCGTAGGCCAGCACCACGGCCTGCACGCGGTCGCGCAGGCCGAGCTTCATGAGCACGCGGGCGACGTGCGTCTTGACCGTCGTCTCCGAGACGACGAGCTCCTCGGCGATCTCGGCGTTGGAGAGCCCGCGGGCCAGGAGCTTGAAAACCTCGAGCTCGCGCGCGGTCAGCTCGTCGAGGCCGCGGGGTGGCTCGGCCGGCGTCGGCGCGGCGCTTGCGAACTCCTGGATCAGGCGCCTGGTGATCGACGGCGCGAGCAGCGCCTCGCCCTCGGCCACCACGCGGATGCCCGCCACGAGCTGCTCCGGCGGGACGTCCTTGAGCAGGAAGCCGCTGGCGCCGGCGCGCAGCGCCTCGTAGACGTACTCGTTGAGGTCGAAGGTGGTCAGCATGAGGACGCGGACCGGGCGCTCGCCGGCGGCGGCGATGATGCGGCGCGTCGCCTCGATGCCGTCGAGCTCGGGCATGCGGATGTCCATGAGCACGACCTGGGGCTCCAGCGCGTTGGCCATCGCCACCGCCTCCGCCCCGTCGGACGCCTCGCCGACGACGTCGAGATCGTCCTCGGCGTCGAGGATCATCTTGAACCCGGCGCGCACGAGCGCCTGGTCGTCGGCGATCAGGATGCGCACGCTCGTATGGGGGTTCTCCTGGGCCACGGGCGAGAGCGTAACCGCGCTCACCCGCGCCTCGCCCTACCAACGGCCAGCGTGGTATTCGCCGGGCGCCCGAGCGGCTCCATGACCGTGAACGTCGCGAGCACGAAGCGACGGCCACGAGCGGCGCGCACACACGCGCCGGGAAAGGACTGCTCGACTTGCGTCTCCAGCACCACGACACCCGCGCGCACAGCCAGATCGTCCGCTCGGGCGATCGCAGCCTCATCCTGCAGGACGACTGCGGCTCGTCCCGCGGGGACAGCGAAATCGCCCACGCGGGCGACGACGCGGACCTGCCGTCCTGGGAGCGTGAGCAGCCATGAGGGAATGGACGGCAACGGGCATGATCGACGCGCGGCCCGAGGCCGTGCTCGACGTCCTCACCGACCCGGAGGCGTGCGCGCGGTGGGCGCCGATCCCCTTCGACGTGGAGGACCTGCGCGGGCCGCGCCTGCGGTGCGGCAGCCGGGCCCGCGTGAGCGGCAGGCTGGCCGGAAAGCGCGTCGGCTTCGACGTGGAGGTCCACGAGGCGATCGACGGCCGCCTGCGCCTGAGCGCGGACGGCCCGGTCGGCTTCGACGTGCGCTACGACCTGGCGCCCGCCCCGCGCGGGAGCGAGGTGCACGCATCGGTCTGCGTGCGCCCCGCCGGCGGACTGACCGGGCGCCTGCTGGCTGAGGCCACCAACGCCCTGCTGGCCGCCGGCGCTCTTCAGGCGGCGATCTCGCGGCTCGCCCGCGAGGCCACCGCCTGCTGACGACAACCAAAGCAAGAGGGAGAGAGCTACATGCTCAATGAGAGCGTCGCCACCGCGCCCGCGGTCGCCATCACCGCCGCTGTGTCGGCCCAGTCCGTGACACGCCGCTACGGCGAAGGGGAGGCAGCCGTCGACGCGCTGCGCGGCGTCTCGCTTGACGTGCCCGCCGGTCAGTTCACGGCCATCATGGGCCCCTCGGGCTCGGGCAAGTCGACGCTCATGCACCTGCTCGCCGGGCTCGATCGCCCGACCGCGGGCAGCGTCCATGTCGGGGCGCACGACATCACGACGATGAGCGACAAAGCGCTGACCAAGCTGCGCCGCCGGCACATCGGCTTCGTCTTTCAGACCTTCAACCTGCTGCCGACGCTCAACGCCGAGGAGAACGTCCTGCTGCCGCTGACCATCGCGGGACGCAAGGTGCCGCGCGCGACGCTCGACGCGCTGCTCGAGCGCGTCGGCCTCTCCGATCGCCGTCGCCACCGCCCGTCGGAGCTGTCCGGTGGCCAGCAGCAGCGCGTGGCCATCGCCCGGGCGCTCATCTCCGAGCCCACCGTGCTGTTCGCCGACGAGCCGACGGGCAACCTCGACTCCAACGCGGGCGCGCTGGTCCTCGACCTGCTGCGCGACGCCGTCGACCTCGACGGCCAGACCACGGTCATGGTCACCCACGACCCCCGCGCCGCCGCGCGCGCCGACCGCGTCCTCTTCCTGGTCGACGGGCGGATCGTGTCCGACGTCGTCGCGCCGACGGAGGCCGACGTCCTGGCGCAGATGAAGGCCGTGAGCGCCTGATGCTGCGGATCGCGCTCAACGGGCTGCTGGCCCGTCCCATCCGCACCGCGATGACCGCGATGGCCATCGTGCTGGGCGTGGCGACCATCGCCGCCGCCTTCACGCTGACCGACACCATGGGCCGCGCCGCCGACGACCTCTCCTCATCGGCCTACGACGGCACCGCCGCGGTGGTCACCGCGCCCAGCCCCTTCACCTCGGCCAACGACAACGAGAACCTCACGCAGCCGACGATCGACGCCCGGACGATCGACCGGGCGCGCGCGGTGCCCGGCGTCGCGAAGGCGGCCGGCGACATCACCGACCTCGAGACCAAGATCCTCGGCAAGGACGACAAGGTCGTCGGCGATACGTGGTTCGGCATCGGCCTGGACCCGGTGGCGGCCGGCGACGCGAAGCTCTCGCCCTTCCGCCTGAAGCAGGGCGCGTGGGCCAAGGGCCCCGGCGAGGTCGTCATCGACGCCGGCACCGCCGACAAGCAGCACCTGCACGTCGGCGACAGCGCGCGCATCGCGACGGCCGGCCCGGCGCGGAGCTTCCGCGTCACCGGCATCACCACCTTCGGCTCGGTCGACTCGTTGGGCACCGCCACCATCGCGGTCTTCGACCTGCACGCCGCGCAGGGCCTGTTCGACAAGGCCGGGCGCGTGGACTCGATCCTCGTCGAGGCGCGCGGCGGCGTGCCCGCGGCGCAGGTCCGTCGCAACCTGGCCGCGGCGCTGCCGCAGGCCAAGGTCCAGACGGCCGCCGAGCAGGACCGCTACACCCTCGACGGCCTGAAGGGGTTCATCTCGATCATCAAGGGCGTGCTGCTGGGCTTCGGCGGCGTCGCGCTGCTCGTCGGGGCGTTCACGATCTTCAACTCGCTGTCGATCATCGTCGCCCAGCGCTCGCGCGAGTTCGGGCTGCTGCGCCTGGCCGGGGCCTCGCGGCGCCAGGTGCTGCGCACGGTCGTGGCGGAGGCGCTGGCGATGGGCGCGGCCGCCAGCGCGGTCGGGGTCGCGGCCGGCTTCGGGCTGGCCAAGGGCCTCAACGCGCTGTTCAAGGCGCTCGGGCTCGACCTCCCGCAGACCGGCACGGTCTTCGCCACGCGCACGATCGTCGTGTCGCTGTTGGTCGGCATGCTCGTGACGCTGGTCGCCGGCCTCGTGCCGGCATGGCGCGCGACGCGCGTGGCGCCGGTCGAGGCGCTGCGCGACGCCGCCGGGACCTCGCGCCGGCTGCGGCTGCCGGCGCGCATCGTCCGGGCGGTCGTCGGCGCCCTCGGGCGTCCGGTGCAGGCCACGGGGGGCCCTGCGGCCATGCTGGCCCGGCGCAACGCCATGCGCGCGCCGGGCCGCACGGCCATCACCGCCTCGGCGCTGACCATCGGCGTGGCGCTCGTCGCCGCGGTGACGATCATCGCCGCCGGCCTGAAGGACTCGACCACGGGCTCGCTGGAGAAGCGCGTCTCCGCCACGCACATCCTCAGCGGCGAGGACGGCTGGTCGCCCGTCGACCGCGACGCCGCGCGCAAGGCCGCGGCGGTGCCCGGCGTGCGCATCGCGTCGACGATCCGCCAGGACGCCGTGCGCGCCTACGGGCAGACCGAGGGGGTCAACGCCGTCGATCCGTCCACCATCGGCAAGGTCCTCGACTTCAAGTGGAAGGACGGCTCGCGGGCCACGCTCGCGGGGCTGGGCGCCGACGGCGCGATCGTCGACGACGGGTGGGCCAAGGAGCATCACCTGGCCGTGGGCGGGCGCTTCACGGTCACCACACCCGCCGACAGGCAGCTGACCCTGACCGTCCGCGGCATCGAGGACTCGCCGGTCATCGACGCGCTGGGCATGGGGCCGATCACCATCGGCAGCCAGGCCTACGCGGCGGGCGGGTTCAGCGGGCGCCAGGACCACCTGACGCTGCTGGACGCGCCGACCGCCGACGCGGCGGCGCTGCGGCGGGCGGTCGACCCGTTCCCCGGCGCCAAGGTGTTCAGCAAGCACGCCTACATCGAGGAACAGACGAGCGGCATCAACCAGCTGCTGGCCATCTTCGACGTCCTGCTGGCGCTGGCCGTGATCGTCAGCCTCTTCGGGCTCGCCAACACGCTCGTGCTGGCCACCTTCGAGCGCACCCGTGAGATCGGGATGCTGCGGGCGGTGGGCATGACGCGCCGCCAGGTGCGGCGCATGGTGCGCCGCGAGAGCATCATCACCGCGCTGCTGGGGTCCGCGATGGGGATCGCGGTCGGCATCGGGCTGGCAGCCATCGTGGTGGCGGTCTTCGGCCACCTCGGCTTCACGTTCGCCCTGCCGATCGGCGGCCTCGCGGTACTCATCGTCGTCGGCATCGCGGCCGGCACGCTGGCGGCGATGCTGCCCGCGCGGCGCGCGGCGCGGATGGACGTCCTGGGGGCCCTTGCCTACGAGTGAGTGGGGTGGCCCGGCGTGATCGGGGGCGGCGGCGGCTCAGGCTTTCGCTGCCGCTCCGTCACGTCGGCGGCGAACCCGCTGAGGTTCGACAGCGCCTGGGTGAACTCGCTGGGGATGACCCAGATCTTGTTCGCGTCGCCGCGCGCGAGCTGGGGCAGCATCTGCAGGTACTGGTAGCTGAGCAGCTTGGGGTCGGGGTCGCCCGCATGGATGGCCTTGAACACGGTGTCGATCGCCTTGGCCTCGCCCTCGGCGCGCAGGATCGCCGCCTGCTTGCCGCCCTCGGCTTTCAGCACGGCCGACTGCTTCTCGCCCTCGGCGGTCAGGATGGCCGACTGCTTGACGCCCTCGGCGGTGAGGATCGCAGCGCGGCGGTCACGCTCGGCGCGCATCTGCTTCTCCATCGCCTCCTGGATGCCGCCCGGCGGGTCAATCGACTTGAGCTCGACGCCGTTGATGCGGATGCCCCACTTGCCCGTGCGCTCGTCGAGCACCACGCGCAGGCGGTCGTTGACCTCGTCGCGACTGGTCAGGGCCTGCTCGAGGGTGAGCGAGCCCACGATGTTGCGCAGCGTGGTCACCGTGAGCTGCTCGATCGCCTGCAGCGGATTGGCGATCTCGTAGGTGGCCGACTTGGGCTCGGTGATGGTGAAGTACAGGACGGTGTCGATCCCCACCGAGACGTTGTCGGCGGTGATCACCGGCTGCGGCGGGAAGGAGACGACCTGCTCGCGCAGGTCCAGCAAGGGACGCACGCGATCGATGAAGGGCACGACGATCGTCATCCCCGGCGTCAGCGTGCGGCTGTAGCGCCCGAGGCGCTCCACGACGCCGGCCCGGGCCTGCGGGATGATCCGCACGGTCTTTGCGGCGATGAACAGTGCGAACAGGATCAGCACTGCCGCCACGATCAAACCGACCATCCCTGCCTCCTCAGTCGTCGACGAGCGCGGTGGCGCCCCGGATCTCCATCACGTGCACGCGCGTCCCCGGCTCGAGCACCTTGTCCTCATCGTAGGCCCGCGCGCTCCACACCTCGCCGTCGATGCGCACCTGCCCGACGGCGTCGTCGTTGACGATCCGCTCGGTGACGATCGCCGTGCGGCCGATGAGCGCGGCCGTGCCGGTCCGCAACTGCGGGGGCATGTTGATGTGGCGCCGCGCGATCGGGCGCACGACGGTGAAGCTCACGCCCGTGAACACCGCGAAGGTGATGAGCTCGATCGCCAGCCCCCCGCCGGCCAGTCCCACCACGGCCGCTGCCGCCGCCCCGATGGCGAACGGGAACAGGTAGAAGCTGAGGTTGACGATCTCGGCGACGGCGAAGACCACCGCGACGATCAACCAGATGACCCACGCGTCCATTCGTGGCTTCGATGTTAGTCAGTTAGTCAGAGGGGGCGACCAGCGCACGGGCGAAGTCGTCGGCGTCGAACGGGCGCAGGTCCTCGAGCGCCTCGCCGATACCGATCAGCTTGACCGGGATCCCGAGCTCGGACGCGATGGCCAGCGCGATCCCGCCCTTGGCCGTGCCGTCGAGCTTGGTCAGGACGATCCCGTCGATCGGCACGGCCTCGGAGAACAGCTGAGCCTGGCGCACGCCGTTCTGCCCGGTGGTGGCGTCGATGGTCAGCAGCGTCTCGTGGGGCGCGCCCTCCAGCTGCTTGTCGATGACGCGACGGACCTTCGTCAGCTCGGCCATCAGGTGGTCCTGCGTGTGCAGGCGCCCGGCGGTGTCGACGATGACGACGTCGGCGCCACGCTCGCGGCCCTGCTTGACCGCCTCGAAGGCGACCGACCCCGGGTCCGAGCCCTCGGGGCCGGTCACGATCTCGCAGCCCGCGCGCTGCGCCCACTGGGTGAGCTGCTCGACCGCCGCGGCGCGGAAGGTGTCCGCGGCGCCGAGGACGACGGTCTTGCCCAGCTCGCGCTGCAGGTGCCAGGCGAGCTTGCCGATCGTCGTCGTCTTGCCGGTCCCGTTGACCCCCGCGACCATGATCACCGTCGGCTCGTGCGTGAGGTCGATGCGGCCTTCGCCGAGGCGGGCGATGTCGGCCAGCAGCTCGATCAGGCGCTCCGACAGGGCCTCGCCCCCCACCAGCCCGCCAGCCTCGGCCTCCATCTCGAGCTTGGCGACGACCTCGGCCGTGGTCCGCGCACCGACGTCGGCCATGATCAGCGCCTCCTCCAGGCGCTCCCAGGTGGCGCTGTCGAGGTCGCCCTCGAAGAGCGTGGCCTGGATCTCGGCGCCCAGCGCCTGGCGCGTCTTGCTCAGGTTCTCGCGCAGCCGCCGGAAGAACCCGCGGCGCTGCTCGGGCTCCTCGGCCGCCGCCACGACGGTGGCGCCGTCGCCGGTGATGAAGACGTCGGTCCAGTCGCGGGCCATGGCGGTGCGCGACGATAGCGGAGTGCAGATCGACTTCCAGACCATGGACCCGGCGCTCCCGCCGGCCAGCGAGCTCCTGGCGGCGATGGTGTCCGAGATGAGCGAGCTCTACGGCGACATCGAGGGCGACCACATGCCCAGCGCGAAGCCGGCGGACTTCGCGCCGCCCGCCGGGACCTTCCTCGTCGGCGTCCACGACGGCGAGCCGGTGTGTGCGGGCGGCATCAAGCGCATCGCTCCCGACGCCGCGGAGATCAAGCGGATGTACGTCGTGCCCGGTGCCCGCCGCCGCGGCGTGGCGCGCGCGCTGCTGCGCGCGCTGGAGGACGCCGCCCGCGAGCGCGGCTACGCCTTCGTGCGCCTCGACACCGGGCCGCTGCAGCGCGGCGCCATGGCGCTCTACGCGTCGGAGGGCTACACGGAGATCGGCAACTTCAACGCCAACCCGATCGCCACCTACTGGGGCGAGAAGGCCATCTAGGAGGACAGCAGCGCGTCCAGGGCCACGTCGGGGTCGCGCAGGCGATCGACGTCGACGGTGGCCGCGTCGCGCACGAGGTCCTGGATGGCGTCGTTGACGTCCCACACGTTGACGTTCATCCCGGCCTCCACGCAGCCGTCGCGCAGCCAGAAGGCGATGAACTCGCGCGTGGCGGGATCGCCGCGGAAGACGATCTCGTCGTCGGGGCGCCCGCGCCCCGCGTACTCCATCCCGACGTCGTACTGGTCGGAGAAGAAGTACGGCACGCGCTCGTAGGAGACGTCCTCGCCGAGCATGGCGCGCGCTGCCGCCGGGCCCTGCTCCAGCGCGTTGGCCCAGTGCTCGACGCGCAGGGGACCGAACAGCGGATGCTCGTGGTTGGCCACGTCGCCGGCCGCGAAGACGTCTTCGACGCTCGTGCGCAGCCCCGCGTCGACCACGATCCCGTTGTCGACCCGCAGCACGCCCTCGGCCAGTGCGGTGCGCGGTGCGACACCGACGCCGAGCAGCACCGCGGCGCACTCCAGGACGGCTCCGTCGGCGGTGCGCACGCGCTCGGCGCGGCCCGCCCCCTCGATGGCCTCGACGCCGCTGGCGAGGTGAAGCTCCACGCCGTGCTCGGCGTGCACGTCGCGATAGAAGGCGCCGAGCTCGGGGCCGAGCACGCCCTCCAGCGGCAGCGACTGCGTCTCGACCATCGCCACCTCCATGCCACGCTGGCGCGCCGAGGCGGCGACCTCGCACCCGATCCACCCCGCGCCGATGACCACGAGCCGCCCGCCCGCGTCGAGGACGGCGCGCAGCGCATCGGAGTCCTCGACCGTGCGCAGGACGTGGACGCCGTCGAGCTCGGCACCCGGGATCGGCGGGCGCCGCGGCTGCGCGCCGGTGGCCAGCAGCAGCGCGTCGTAGGCCACCCGCTCGCCGCCGGCGAGCACGACGGCGCGGGCGCCGACGTCGAGCGCCTCGACCGTGGTCTGGGTGCGCAGCTCGATCGCGTGCCGGTCGTACCAGGCCGGGTCGTTCTGCAGGTAGACCGCATCGCGACCGGCCTCGCCGCGCAGGTAGTCCTTGCTCAGCGGCGGGCGCTCGTAGGGTCGCTCCGCCTCGGCGCCCAGCAGGACGATCCGCCCGTCGAACCCCGCGTCGCGCAGGGCCTCCACTGCCTTGCCGCCCGCCATCCCGGCGCCGACGATGACAAAGGTCTTGGTCATGGCTGTCCTCTCTGGATGTGACCCCTCTGCGTCGCGGTCGTCACGCCTCTTACGGCTGACCCCCCGCGCCGGACGACCAATCGCCGACGGGCTGCAGGTGGGAGACGAGCTCGCCGGCGACCGCGATGTGCAGTCCGAAGGCCGGCGGCTCCGGCACGACCGCGATGCGGGTGGGCTCGCGGAGGTCGAGTACCAGCTGCAGATGGGTGCTCGGGCACGCGAACACGGCGCATCCGCCGAGCGTCCCGACGGCGGCGCGATGGACATGACCGGCCACCAGCAGGCCCACGTGCGGGAAGGCGGCGACGAGCTCGTCGATGGCCACGCGGTCGGCCCGCGGCAGGCCGAGCGCGTCCATGGCCGGGATGCCGGTCGGCAGCGGCAGGTGGTGCATGGCCACGATCGTGGGCGTGTCGCGGTCCTCGGTGAGCCGCGCCTCCAGCCACGCGAGCCGCTCGTCGCCGAACGCGCCGTCGTCGCGGCCGGGCTGCGTGGTGTCGCAGCCGACGAGCCGCAGCGGCCCGCAGCGCGCCACGTAGCGGTAGTCCTCGCTCGGGGCCTCGGCGACGGCGAGCGGAAGCGGGAAGCTCTTGCGCAGCGCCGCGCGATCGTCGTGGTTGCCGGCGAGCACGTGCACCGGCATCGTCAGCCCCGAGAGCAGCTCGCGGGCGCGGTCGTACTCGCTCGCGCTGCCGTGCTCGGCGAGATCGCCGGTCACGAGGACCGCGCCGGGCGCGGGATCCAGTGCAGCCACCGAGCGCACCGCGGCCGCCAGCGCGACCGCCGGGGCGTCGTCCTCGTCGCTGATGTGCGGGTCGCTGAGCTGCGCGAGCAGGAAGGGCTCGGCAGCCATCACGCCGTCGTGGTGTCGGGCAGGTGGCGTCCCACGTGGCCGACGTAGAGCCCGCGCGCCACCTCGCCCGAGCCATCGGCCACGTGCAGGTAGATGCGCGCGATGAACCCGGCGCCCGAGCCCGAGCCGATCGCCACGTGCGGCCCGAGCTCGAGGCGCTCGCCGTCGTGGGTGATGCTGTAGGCGTGCGGCTTGCGGCTGCGCGCCAGCTCGGAGACGTTCTGGCGCCAGGTCAGCCCGAGCTCGTCGGCGGCCTGGCTCAGCGAGCGGCCGAAGCCGTCGGGATCGGCGTACAGCGCCGCCAGCTCGTCGAGGCGCAGCAGGGTGTCGAGGACGTCGGCCGGGCGCCGGTAGGGGCTGTCGGCGGCCGCCTCGTGGGCGGCGCGGGTGAAGACGAGGTGGTGGGCCTGCGCGGCGGCGCGCTCGACCGCCTCGGCCACGGTGGCGGGCGGCGCCAGCGGCTCGGCGGCGGTGCCGTTGCCCTCGGGCCCGGCCGATGCCTCCCCGAGCGTCGCGCTCAGGCGGGCGATGGCCTTGGCGTCCTGCGCGGTGGCCTCGCGCAGCTCCTCCACCTGGCGCAGGAGCTCCTCGCGATGCGCGCGGACGGTCTCGAGCTCCTCGAGCAGCGCCTCGTGCGCGGCGAGCCATTCGTCGGAGGCCTCGCCGCGCGGCCCGGCGACCTCCTCGGCGTGCTGGCGGCGTTCGGCCAGGTGCGCCTCGGCGGCGGCGGCGCGCGCTTCGGCGCGCTCGAGCTGCGCCGCCAGGCGCTCGGCACGCGCGCTGAGCTCGGCGCGCTCGGCGTCGGCCGCCTCGCGGCGGCGCTTGGCCGTCTCGACCTGGCGGCGCAGGTCCTCGACGCGCGCGAGATCGCGCTCGGCCTGCTGCTCGCGGGCGGCCAGCGACTTGCGCTCGTCGTCGGCCTCGCGCACCCGCGCCAGCAGCGGCGAGGACGGGATCTCGGCGTGCTGGAGGAACTTCTCCCACGAGCCGAAGACGTCGATGACGTAGTCGGGATGCGGCCATTCCTCGCGGCGCAGCCAGTCCTGCGCGCGCGGCACCTCGCCGCTGAGCACGATCCAGCGGTAGAGCGCCAGCAGGTAGTCGGCCTCCTCGACCAGGAGCGCCACCTCGCGCAGGCGCCCGTCAGGGCGCAGCGGTCCGGGGGCGCCGTCGGCCGGCGGCTCCTCGCGCGGCTCGGCGCCGTCCTGCGGCTCGGTCTGCTCGCCCCGCCGGCGGCTGCGCTTGCCCATCGCCTGGGGAGGCTAGCCATCGCGCCTGCGCGGTGCCCGAAGGCGCCGCGCGCGACCCGATGACCTCGGCTCAGCTGACGACGAGCTTGCCCTTCATCCCGGCGGCCTTGTGGCCGTCGACGGGGCAGTAGAACGTGTAGGTGCCCTTCTTGAGGGTGACGGTGACGCGGGAGGTGCCGCCCTTGCCGACCGTCTTGCCGTCCTTGTCGACGCCATGGCCCTCGACCGCGATGGCATGGTTGGTCGACGACGGGTTGGCCATGACGAGCGTGACCTTGCCGTGCTTGGCGGTCAGCGTCCTGTGATTGAAGGCCAGTTTGGTCTTGCTGCTTCTGAGATTGACCGTTGTCGCCGCCGACACGACGCTCGCGACGGCGAGTGCACCGACCACGGCGACGACTGCAGCAACGAGAACACGGCGCGCGACTTTGGGCATCAGCTGGCTCCTATCAAGGGGGTCTCCTAGCGGTAGACGCTGCCGGGGGGCGTTCCTTCCCCGGCGCGTTCGACGGGAGACCTACGCGGCGTCGGCGTGTGCGTCGCTCTCGTCGGCCTCGCGCGGCAGCCGCCGCGAGACGACCTTCGAGACGCCGTCGTCGCCCATCGACACGCCATAGAGCGTGTCGGCGGCCTCCATCGTGCGCTTCTGGTGGGTCACGACGATGAACTGCGCGCGGTCGGCGTGGGCGCGCAGGAGGGTCAGGAAGCGCCCGATGTTGAAGTCGTCGAGCGCGGCCTCGACCTCGTCGAGGATGTAGAACGGGCACGGGCGCGCCAGGAAGACGGCGAACAGGAAGGCGATCGCGGTCATCGACTTCTCGCCGCCGGAGAGCAGCGTCAGGCGCTTCATCGCCTTGCCGGCCGGCGTGATCTCGATCTCCACGCCGATGTCGTCGTCCGGGTCCAGCCCCCGCTCCTCGGGCTCGGCCTCCTCGGCGGGCGCGTCGGCCTCGCCGTCGGCGCTGACGTCGGCGCCGCCCAGGACCGGGCGCGGGCCGGAGTCCTCGCGCACCAATCGCAGGCGCCCGCGACCGCCCGGGAAGAGCTGCTCGGCCAGCTCCTCGAAGTTCTTCGCCGCGGCGGTGAAGGTGGCCTCGAAGGTCTCGCGGATCTGGCGGTCGGTGTCGCGGATGAGGCCCTTGAGCTCGCGCAGCGCGGTCTCGAGGTCCTCGCGCTGGCGCTCGAGCTCCTCGACGTGCGCCAGGGCCTCCTCGTACTCGGCCTTGGCCAGCGGATTGACCGGGCCGAGCTGCTCGCGCCGGCGCTGCAGGCGCTCGATGCGCGCGCGCAGGCCGTCGGCGGTCTCGGCGTCCAACGGCTCGGCGGCCGGCAGCGCCTCGAGGCCCAGGCGCGCGGCCAGCGCGCCGAGCTCCGTGGCGGCGTCGCGCTCGGCGTCGCGCACCTGCTGGGCGCGGACCTCCGCGGCCGTCACGGCGTCGCCGCGCTCGCGCAGGCGGTTCTGGATCTCGGCCTCCTCGGTGGCGCACGCCCGCAGGGCCGAGGCCACCCCTTCGCCCGCCTGGCGGTCGGCCAGGAGCTCGGCGTCGAGCGCCTCGACGCGCACGGCGACGACCTCCAGCGTCTGCGACAGCGCCGCCACCAGGCGGTGCGCGACCGGCAGCAGCGCGCGATCGCGCACCAGCGCGGCCTCGAGGCGCTGGATCCGCGCCGCGCGCTCGGCGCGCTCGCGGGCGGCGCGCTCGGCCACCCGGCGCTCGGCCGCGAGCTCACCGGAGATCTGGGCGCGGCGGACCGCCGATTCGCCCTGCTCGGGCGCGCGGCTGCGCTCGTCGATGAGCCAGGCGGCGCGGCGCTCCTCCTCGGCGGCCTGCGCGCGGGCGCGGTCGGCGTCGCGCACGGCGCGATCGGCCTCCTCGCGCGTGGCGTCGGCCGCCTGCACCGCGGCGAGGGCGGCCTCGACGCCGGCCAGCGCGCCCTGCTCGGCCTGCACGGCGCGCTCGGACTCGCGCACCAGCCCGTCGCGGCGGTTGCGCTCGGCGAGCACGCGCTCCGACCCGCCGCGCGGCGCCTGGCGCAGCTCGCGGGTGAACCCGAACCACGCGCGGCCGGCGCGGGTGACGGCGACGCCCATGAAGCCCGGGGGCAGCGGGTCGAGGTCCTCGACCACCCACGTGTTGGCCAACAGCCGGCGGGCGAGCCCCACCGCGACCGGCGGCCCGCTGACCATGTCGCCCAGATGGCGCGCCCCCGGCGCCGGCGGCGCCGTCGTGCGCGCCACGCCCGGCGCATCGGAGTCGGCGACGAGCGCGCGACCGCCGTCGGCCCCCACGCGCTCGAGCAGCACGCGCGCGGCGGCGAGGTCGTCGACGATGGCCGCGCTCAGGCGCCCGCCGAGCCCGGCGGCGAGCGCCAGCTCGTAGCCGGCCTCGACCTCGAGCTCGTCGGCCAGCGAGCGGGCATTGCCCGGCGCGGCGGCATGGCTGCGCAGGAACTGGTTGGCCGACGCGAGCTCGGCCCCGACGCGCGCGGCGTCGCGGCGGGCCGCCTCGGCGGAGCTCTCGGCGGCCCGGCGCGCGGTGCGCGCCACCTCGCTGGCCTCGTCGGCCTCGGCCAGCGCGGCGCGGCGCTCCTGCACCGCGGCGCCGAGCTCGGCCGCCCGTGCGGCGGCGGCATCGCGCTGCGCGGCGAGCGCCGCGAGCTCGCGCTCGAGCGCGTCGGCGCGCTGGGCGTCGAGCTCGTCGAGCTGCGCCTGGAGCGCCTCGATGCGCTCGCGGCCGGCCTCGTCCGGCGTGTCCTCCGCGGCCTGCGCGCGCAGGCCCTCCAGCTGGCGCCCGCGGCGCTCGATGCGCTCGGCGATCGCCTCGGCGGTCTCGCGCGTGCGTTCCAGGCGCAGCTCGACGCGCTCGGCCGCCGAGCGCGCGGCGTACAGGCGCCGGGCGAGCGCCTCGCGCTCCTCGGTCCGCCGGGCCAGCGCGTCCTCGGCCTCCTGGCGGCGGCGCGCGACCTCGGCCAGCGCGGCCTGCGCCTCCTCGCGCGCCGCACGCGCCGCGGTGGCGGCGCTCTCGGCGGCGCTGAGCTCCTCGCGCCGGGCGCGCACGGCGTCGCGCGCGAGCTCCCAGCGGGCCTCGACGGTCTGGCGTTCCAGGCGCTCGTGCAACTCGGCCGCCTCGGCCTGGCGCTTGAGCGGGCGCAGGCGCGAGCGCGCCTCGCGCTCGACGTCGAGCGCGCGATCGAGGTTGTCCTGCGTGCGCTCGAGCTTGAGCTGCGCACGGCGCCGGCGCTTGCGGTGCTTGCCCAGCCCGGCGGCCTCCTCGATCAGCAGGCGCCGGTCGCGCGGCTTGGAGGTCACCATCGCCTCGACGCGGCCCTGCGAGACGACCGAGTGCGACTCCTTGCCCAGGCCCGTGTCGGAGAGCACCTCGAGGACGTCGACCAGCCGGCAGCGGGCGCCGTTGAGGCGGTACTCGCCCTCGCCGCTGCGATCCAGCCGGCGCAGGATGGAGATCTCGCCCATGGGCAGGTCGATGGCGCCGTCGGAGTTGTCGAGCACGAGCTCGACCTCGGCCGCCGAGCGCGCCTGCACGCCCTTGCCGCCGCCGAAGATCACGTCCTGCATCGACTGCCCGCGCACGGCCAGCGGCGACTGCTCGCCCATCGCCCACAGCACCGCGTCGGTCACGTTGGACTTGCCCGAGCCGTTGGGACCCACCACCACCGAGACCCCCGAGGCGAAGTCGAGCTTGGTGCGGTCCGGGAACGACTTGAAGCCCTTGAGGGTCAGCGATTTGAGGTGCATCAGTCCTCGAACTCGTCCTCGTCGGCGGAATAGAGCATCTCCAGCGCGGTGCGGGCGGCCTCCTGCTCGGCGTGCTTCTTCGAGCGCCCCGAGCCGGTCCCCACCGGGCGCTCGCCGACCGAGGCGAGCACCTCGAAGGTGCGGTCGTGCGGCGGGCCGAGCTCGGCGGTCACGACGTAGCTGACGATCTCGCCGCGCTGGGCCAGGCGCTCCTGCAGCGAGGACTTGAAGTCGACCGGATGGTCGAGGGCGTGCTCGATCTCGGGCGAGAAGGCCTCGACCACGGCGGCCGCCGTGGCCTCGTAGCCGGCGTGCAGGTAGCAGGCGCCGATCACGGCCTCGATGACGCTGGCCAGGACGCGCTCGGTCGCGACCAGCGTCGAGGCGCTCTGGCCTATGCCCACGGGCGCCGCGGCGGCCAGGAAGTCGGGGACCCCGAGGCGCTCGGCCACCGCCCGGCACGACGGGCCCGACACCGTCTGGGCGCGGATCTTCGTCAACCGCCCGGCCCCGTAGCGCTCCGCCTCGAGGCGCGGATAGAGGTGCGCGGTGATCGACAGGCCCAGCACCGAGTCGCCCAGGAAGGCCAGGCGCGAGTAGGAGTCGGAGCGCCGGTCCGTCCAGGAGGCATGGGTGAAGACCTGCTGGCGCAGGTCATCTGGAAGCTCTCGGAGCAATGCGCGGAGACGGTCCAGGGCTAGGAAGTGGTGGGCGCGTGCGCGACGACGAAATCGACGGCCTGACCCACGGAGAGGATCCTCGCCGCCTGCTCGTCGGACATCTTCACGCCGTAGGAGTCCTCGAGCTCCTGCACGAGCGTGTAGAGGTCCAGCGAGTCGGCCTCCAGGTCATCCTTGAAGCGCGTCGACTCGTCGATGCGAGCAGGATCGACCTCGAGCTCGTCGGCGAGATGCGACTGGATGAGGCTGAAGACCTCTTCGCGGGTCATGGCGAAGCAACCGTAGAGGGCGATCCGGACAACCGGGCCGGGCGCAGCGCGTGCGCGGCGTCCAATGCGGCGTGGGTGCGCCCGACGACGTCGCCCTCGACCGCCCGCGCGGCGAGCAGGATGGCCTGCGCGATGCCGCGGCGGCTGAAGCGCCCGTGGGGCACCACGCCGAGGCGCCGCAGCCCGAGCAGGTAGGCGCCGCCGGCGCTCTCGGGATCGATCACCTCGCGGAACTCGAGCAGCGCCGGGCGCAGCAGCAGGCCGCCGGCCTTGGCGCGCCGCGACGACATCGCGACGTCACGGATCTGGCGCAGCATCTCTTCCGAGACGCCCTCCATCAGCTTCAGCGCGATGTTGCCGGTGAAGCCGTCGGTGACGACGACGTCGGCCTTGCCCGAGGTGACCTCGTTGCCCTCGATGTTGCCGACGAAGTCGAAGGTGCCGCCCTCGGCCATGCGGTCGCGCAGCGCGGCGTGCGCCTCGACGACCAGCGGTGTGCCCTTGGTGGCCTCCTCGCCGATCGAGAGCAGGCCGACGCGCGGGCGCGCGATGCCGAGCACGACCTGGGCCAGGGCGGCGCCCATGAAGCCGAACTGGACGAGGTGCTCGGGGCGCACCTCGACGTTGGCGCCGACGTCGACGATCGTGACCGGGTGCCCCGGGACGGGCACCGGGATCGCCAGCGCCGGGCGGTGGATGCCCGTCGCGCGCTTGATGTTGAACAGGGCGGCAGCCAGCGCGGGGCCCGTGGAGCCGCCGCTGACGAAGGCGTCGGCGTCGCCCGCGGCCACCGCGCGGGTGGCGAGGACGATCGACGCATCGGGGGTCGCGCGGCTGGCACGCACGGGGTCGGGCGCCTTGGCGATGGAGACGGGGGCATCGACGACCTCGATCCCCTCGGCCACCTCGCCGAACTCTTCGGCGGGACCGAAGAGCACGACGCGCACCCCCTGCTGGGCTGCGTCCGCCGCGCCCGCGGCGACTTCTGCGGGCCCGAGGTCGGCGCCGTTGGCGTCGACCGCGACCGTGATGGGCATGGCCTGGAGGCTACTCAGCCGAGCTAATGCTCGTGGTCGTGCTCGTGGTCGTGCACGTGAACGACCTCACGGCCACCGTAGGAGCCACACGTCGGACAGACCCGATGCGGCAGGCGGGGGCTGTGGCACGTCGGGCAGGCGTTGTAGGTCGGCGCCGAGATCTTGTGCTGGGCGCGACGCTTCGCGGTGCGGGAGTGCGACTGCTTCTGCTTGGGGACGGCCATGAGCGACCGCGAAGGGTAGAGCATCGAGGGCGGGAGGGGTTGCTATCTCTGCGTGCATGCAGGACGTCGTCATCCGCCCGATGCGCGAGGAGGACGTGGCCGGCGCCGACCGCGTCTGTCTCGACGTGCTCTACACGACCTTCTCGGGCGAGGAAGAGGCCGTGCGAGCGGCCCGCCAGCACGCGCGCATCCGCCATCTGCTGGAGACCGACCCCGGTGGCAGCTGGGTGGCCGAGCAGGACGGGCGCGTGGCCGGCGTGGGGCTGGCGCTGATCCGCGAGGGCGTCTGGGGCTTCTCGCTCTTCGGCGTCGCGCAGGAGCTGCAGGGCACCGGCGTCGGTCGTGAGCTGTTCGCGCGCTGCTGGGAGTACGGCACCGGCGCGCGCGGGCACCTCATCCTCAGCTCGACCAACCCGAAGGCGATGGGCATCTACGCCCACACGGGTCTGCCGATCCGCCCCTGCGTGGCCGCGGCCGGCATCCCCGACGTCTCGCGCGCGCCCTCGGTGGACGGCGTCGTCGACGCGGGAGAGGCGGGGATCGCGGCGGCCGATGCCATCGGCCGCGGCCTGCGCGGCGCGGGGCACGGGCGCGACCTGCCGGTGCCGATGGCCCACGGGGCGCGGTTGCTGGTGTTCGAGGACCGCGCCTTCGCCCTGGCGCGCGAGAGCCAGATCATCCTGCTCGGCGCGCGCGACGAGCAGGCCGCCCAGCGGATGCTGTGGGCGCTGTTCGTCAGCGGCCCGCCGGGGGCCACGGTCAACGTCGACTTCCTCACCGCCGGGCAGGACTGGGCGCTGCCGGTGTGCCTGGCCGCGCGCCTGATGCTCTCGCCCGACGGGCCGATGTTCGCGGGCGGACAGCTCGGGCCGCTGGCGCCCTACATCCCCAGCGGGGCGTACCTCTAGGTACTACCGCAGGTCCGCGAGCCGGCGTCGCGGGCGAGCTGGTTGACGCGGGTGTCGTCGACCTTCTGGATGCGCTGCGCGGCGCGCTGCAGGGCGGCGGCGTCCTTGCTGCGCGCGGCCTCCTTCACCGCGGCCAGCGCGGGCTTGATCTGCTCGTTGGCCTGGCGCTTGAAGGCGTCGATCCAGCGCTGGGCCTTGACGCCGTCGGCGCCCTCGGGGCGCTTGACCGCGCTCAGCTGGGACACGCCGTCGTCGATCACGCGCCCCAGCTCATCGGCGAAGGCGACGAGCTCGTCGGTCGTCTTGGGCGACTTGCTCTCGATGGCCTTGACGCGGTCGTTGAACGTCGCGCAGACCTTGTCGACGTTCTTGCCGTAGGTGGCGCGGGTGGGGGCCGATGAGCCCCCGCACCCGGAGCCCAGAACGGCGAGGGCGGCGACGACCATCAGTGCGACGGCGCGCTGGCATGCTGCAGGCATGGACACCCCAGACTATGTGTTGGAGGGCGAGCGGGTCGCTCTGGGCCCTCTGCGCAAGGACCTCGCCGACACCTACCGCCGCTGGGTGAACGACCTCGACGTGCGCAACGGGATCCTCAATCCCGGCCTCTATGCGCTCGAGGCCGAGGAGGCGTGGGTCGAGCAGGCGATCGCCGAATCCGCCGGGCGCCACCCCGAGCAGGCGGGCTTCACGATCTACGACCGCGCCGACGGCTCCCCGGTCGGCACCTCCGGGCTGCACGGCATCGACTGGCGCTACAGCCGCGCGACGTTCGGGATCGCCATCGGCGCCGGCCGCGGCCGCGGGCTGGGCACCGAGGCCACCCGCCTCACCCTCGACTGGGGCTTTCACATCCTCGGGCTGCAGAACGTGATGCTCACCGTGCTGCCGTCGAACGCGGCGGCCATCCGCGTCTACGAGAAGGCCGGCTTCAAGCGCATCGGCGCGCGGCGCAATGCGCTCGTGCTGCTGGGCGAGCGCTGCGACGAGGTCTTCATGGACATCGTCGCCGACGAGTTCGACAGTCCCGTGCTGGCCGCCCGCCGCTGAGCTACTCGAAGCGCAGCTCGCGCAGCTTGGCCCACCGCGGGTCCGGTGCGCTCTCGTGCGCGTGGCCGGGATCGTCGTTGAGGCTCGCGCCGCACTCCGGGCACAGGCCCGCGCAGTCCACGCGGCACACGACCTGGTTGGGAAGCGTGAGCGCGTAGGCGTCGCGCGCCCACTGGGCGAGATCGAGCACGCCGGCCACCACGTACGGGCTGCTGAGCTCCTCCCCGCCGCCGACCTGGTCGACCTCGCGGGCGTCCACGTCGATCGAGGGCGAGGCGGGATCCAGGCAGCGCATGCACGGCCCGACGAGCGCCGCGGCGAAGCGCAGCCGCAGCGCGTAGCCGTCGTGGGTCATGCGCGAGATGTCGAGCGTGACGTCGATCCGGGCGGGGTCCACGGCGTACTCGGTGCCCGCGAACTCGAAGGGCTCGAGCGTCACTGCGAGCATGAGCCGACGACCCTCTCCACTGGAGAGGTTGAGCTTGGCGAGATCGAAGCTGTCGGTGAGCGCCGCCATGCTTTCGAGGGTAGATGATGTGGCGGTGCGAGCCATGGTCCTCGACGAGCCCGGTCGACCGCTGCAGGCGCGCGAGCTGCCCGATCCGCAGCTCGACCCCTCGCGTCCCGGGGAGGTCCTCGTCGAGGTCCACGCCTGCGGCGTGTGCCGCACCGACCTGCACATCCGCGACGGGGAGGTGCGCGGCTCGAAGCTCCCGGTGATCCCGGGCCATCAGATCGTCGCCACCGTGCTGGCGGCGGGCCCGGAGGCCGCGCACGCGCCGGGGACGCGCGTGGGCATCCCGTGGCTGGGCTGGACCGACGGGACGTGCCGCTTCTGCACCAGCGGGCGCGAGAACCTCTGCGAGCGCGCAGCGTTCACCGGCCTGGACCGCGACGGCGGCTACGCGACCCTGGCCGTGGCCGACGCGCGCTACGCGTTCGCGCTGCCCGAGGGCTTCGGCGACCTCGAGGCCGCGCCCCTGCTGTGCGCGGGGCTCATCGGCCACCGTGCGCTGCGGATGACCGGCGACGGGCAGCGCCTCGGGCTCTACGGCTTCGGCGCCAGCGCGCACATCGTCTGTCAGGTCGCGCGCCATCAGGGCCGGCGCGTCTTCGCGTTCACCCGCGCCGACGACGAGGCCTCGCAGGCCTTCGCGCTGGAGCTCGGGTGCGAGTGGGCGGGCGACGCGCTGGGGCCCGCGCCCGAGGAGCTCGACGCGGCGATCATCTTCGCCCCTGTGGGCGCCCTCGTGCCCGCCGCGCTGCGCGCGGTGGGGCGCGGCGGCGTCGTCGTGTGCGCGGGCATCCACATGAGCGACATCCCTGCCTTCCCGTACGAGATCCTCTGGGGCGAGCGCGTACTGCGCTCGGTGGCCAACCTCACGCGCGGCGACGCCGTCGAGTTCCTGGACCTCGCACCGCGGGTGCCCGTGCGCACGCACGTGACGACCTTCGCGCTGCAGGAGGCCGAGGCGGCGCTGGACGCGGTGCGCGCCGGGGCGATCGAGGGGGCGGCGGTGGTGATCCCCTAGCCTCCCGTCCCATGACGCAATCACGGGTCGAGCTGCTGTTCTGGGACGGCTGCCCGTCGCACCCGCAGGCCCTCGAGGAGCTGCGCGCGGCGATGGCAGAGCTCGGGCTCGATCCCGACCAGGTCCTCGTGCGCGAGGTCGACACCGAGCAGGGCGCCGATCGCGAGCGCTTCGTGGGGTCGCCCACGATCCGCATCGACGGCGTCGACGTGCAGGACCCCGGCGAGGAGCCGGTGGGTCTGACCTGCCGCGTCTACCATCGCCGCGACGGCCGCGTCTCCCCCGTCCCGGACCCCGCCGACCTGCGCGACGCCCTGCGCGGCGCGCTGACCACGAGGAGCCCTCGATGAGCACCGACATCGGAACCAACGCCCCCACCTTCACCCTGCCCGACACCGAGGGCGCCGAGCACTCGCCGGGCGATGCCCCCGCGACGCTCGTCGTCTTCACCTGCAACCACTGCCCTTACGCGCTGGCCTGGCACGACCGCATCCTCGCGGTGGCGCGGGACTACCCCGACGTGAAGGTCCTCGCCGTCAGCTCCAACGACGCCGAGCGCTACCCGCGCGACTCGTTCGAGGCGATGCGCGAGCGGGTCGCCGCCGACGGCGGCTGGCCGCTGCCCTACCTCTACGACGAGAGCCAGGAGGTGGCCCGCGCGTTCGACGCCAAGACGACGCCCGACTGCTTCCTGATCGACGCCGAGGGCCGCATCGTCTATCGCGGCGCACCCGACGCCGACCACCAGGACCCGTCGCTCAACGCCGCGTGGCTGCGCGGCGCGATCGACGCGGTGCTGGCGGGCGCCGTGCCCGACCCGGCCGAGACCAAGCCGGTGGGCTGCTCGATCAAGTGGAGGCAGTGATCACGCCGGCGACGATGCTCGCCGTGCCCGCGGCCACCACGATGGCCAGCAGCAGCGGCTCGTAGCGCCGGCCGTCGATCCGCGCGAAGGCGCGCTGTCCGACCGCGTGGCCGGCGACCACGCACACGAGCGCGGCGGCGAGCGCGCCCCAGTCCACCTCGACGTCGGAACCGGCCAGCACCGGGGCCAGGACGACGGCGGCGATGATCCCCAGGCCCAGGAAGGCGGCGCTCAGCGAGTCGCGGATCGCGGCCGGCCCCAGCCCGCGGTGCGCGAACCACAGCGCGATCGGCGGCCCGTTGACGCCCGCCGACGTGCTCAGCGCGCCCGTGGCGAAGCCGAGGGCCAGCCGCGCGCGCGGATCGCCGGGGGTCGGCGTCGCCGCCTCGTGGCGCGCCCTGGCCCGCAGCGCCGCCGCGCCGATGACCGCGACGCCGACCGCGATCTGCAGCACCGACCTGGGCAGCGCGCGCAGGATCAGCACGCCGCACACGGCGCCCGGGATCGAGGCGATGAGGAGCGGGCGGACCTCGCCCCACGCCACGCGCGGGCGCCGGCGCTCGCCGAACAGCACGAGCCCGTTGAGGGCGAGCCCGAGCACGGTGATGGCCACCACCGCGCTCTCCGGCTCCAGCAAGGCGAACACCGCCGGGCTGAGGACGAGCGCGAACCCGAGGCCGGTCGCGGCCTGGACGATGGCCGCGGCCAGCGCCACGACCGCGAGCAGGAGCATTCAGTCGCGCTCGGACAGCTCGCGCTTGAGCACCTTGCCCGTGGCGTTGCGCGGCAGCTCGTCGAGGAACTCGATCTCGCGGGGGACCTTGTAGCGGGCGAGGTTGGCCTTGACGTGGTCCTTGAGCTCGTCCACGTCGGCCGTCGCGCCGTCCGAGCGCACGACGAACGCCTTCAGGCGCTGGCCGAACTGCTCGTCGGGCACGCCGATCACGGCCACCTCGTCCACGGCGGCGTGGTCGGCGAGCAGGTCCTCGATCTCGCGCGGGAACACGTTCTCGCCGCCCGACACGATCATCTCGTCGTCGCGCCCGTCGATGAACAGGCGCCCGCCCGCATCGAAGTGCCCGACGTCGCCCGAGGACAGCAGACCGCCGACGTTCTGCTTGCCGCCGCCTCCGGTGTAGCCCTCGAAGGCCATCTCGTTGCCGACGAAGATCCGCCCGGTCTCCCCGTCGCCGACGACGTTGCCCTCCGCGTCGAGGAGCTTGACGACGGTCCCGCGCGGCGGGCGCCCGGCGGTGCCCGGCGCGGCGCGCAGGTCCTCGGGGGTGGCGATGGTCGCCCACGCCACCTCGGTCGAGCCGTAGAGGTTGTAGAGGACGTCGCCGAAGCGGTCCATGACCTTCACCGCCAGCTCGCCCGGCAGGACGCTGCCGCTGGCGGCGATCACGCGCAGGGCGTCGAGGTCGTACTTGTCGATCGTCTCGGCGGGCAGCTCCATGATCCGGCTCAGCATCACCGGGACGACGACGAGCGCCGTGCACTCGTGCTGGGCGGTGGCGCTGAGCGTGTCCTCGGGATCGAACTTGCGCCGCAGCACCAGCGTCGAGCCCAGGCCCATGCCGAGCGTGAAGTGCACGAAGCCCCAGGAGTGGAACATCGGCGCGGCGATCATCGTCGGCTCGCCCGCGCGCAGCGGGATCTTCGAGAACAGCGCGGCCGCCGGGTCCAGCGACTCGGGCTGCTTGCGCTGCGCGCCCTTGGGCGAGCCCGTGGTGCCGCTGGTCAGGATCACCACGCGCCCCTTGTTCTCGGGCGCGACGACGTCGTCGGGGTCGCCGGCGGCGATCAGGTCCTCGAGCAGCGGGTCCTTGGGCTTCTCGCCGCCGTCGTGCCACGCGATGAAGCGCTTGCGCCGCTGCCCGGCCTCGTGCGTGAGGCCTTCGAACTCCGCGTCGTAGATGAGCGCGACCGGCTTCTCGCGCTTGACCACCTCGGTGATCTGCGGTCCCGCGAAGGCGGTGTTGAGGTACAGCGCGTGGGCGCCGAGCTTCGAGCAGGCCACGGTCGTGTCGATGAAGCCGCGGTGGTTGCGGATCATGATGGCCACGGCGTCGCCCTCCTTGACGCCGGCGTCTGACAGCGAGTGGGCCAGGGCGTTGGTGCGCCGGTGGACCTCCTCGAAGGTCAGCGTCCCCAGCTCGTCGATGATCGCCGTGGCGTCCGGGTCGCGGATGGCGGAGGCGGTGTAGCCGGCGGCAGGCGTCGGCCCCCAGCGGCGCAGCGCGTTGGCGATCCGCAGCGCCTTGTCGGGGCGGGTCGGGCGCAGGATGCCGACCTCGGCCAGGGTCCGCGCGGTGAACAGCTTCTGGGTGACCTGGGACAGGAGTTGCACAACCGGAAAGCTAGATGGTTGGTTCCGCGGCCGCCGTGCTCGCATGTGCGCGGGCCGTGATCTCGCCCACCCGCCCCGCGCCGCACGGCGAAGGGGTGTCGGGCTGGTGGCCCGGGTGGGTGGGAACAGCATTTCGGGTGGCGATCCGGCGCCGCGGAGCGCGTGCAGGCGAGTGCGGCGGTCGCGGAATCAGCCATCTAGGGCAACTTCAGCCCGGCGGGCGCCTCTCCCCGCTCGATGAGGGCGTGGATGTCGCCCGCGCGGCGCGGGTTGAGGAACACGTGGCGCTGGCCCACGCTGGGCTTCTCCGCCAGCAGGCCCGAGGCGAGCAGGGCCTCGCCCACCGACTCGGCCAGCGCGCGCTCGTTGCCGGCGAAGCCGCGCGCCAGGTGGGCGAACTCGGTGTGGTAGCCGCCCCACTTGCCCATGCCGTCGAGGCGCTGCAGGATGCGCCGCGCGGCGCGCCGGGCGGGATCGGGGTCGTCGTGCGGCCGCGAGAAGTCCGAGCCCCCGGCGGCCGCGTCGAGCGCGGCGAGGACGGCGTCCTCGTGCTCCTCCATCGAGGCGGGATCGGCCGGACGCCCGCCCAGCGCCGCGACGCTGGCCGCCACCACCAGCGGGTGGGCGGCGCCGATCGGGGCGCGCAGGTCGTCGACCTCGGCCAGCATCCCGGCGGGCAGCGTCACCGCGCGCGCCCGCAGGCGGTCGATGCCCGCGACGTGGCCCTCGAAGGCCAGCGGCACGAGCTCGGCGTCGTCGGGATCGCCGGCGATGTCGAGGGCCAGCTGGCCGCCGAACTGCCCGGCGCGCACGCTGCCGGCGCCCGCCACCTCGACGAGCGCGCCCACCAGCGCGGCGATCAGCAGCCAGGTGCGCTCGTTGACGGCATCGGGATCGGCGCGCAGCGCGGGCGTGGCCGGCGCCACCGCGCGCAGCGCCCCCTCGGCGCCCCCCACGGCGACGAGGACGGGCTGCTCGTAGCCCGAGCGCTTGCGCGCGAGCTCGAGGGCCCCGCGGTCGAGCTCGGCGTCGAGCAGCGCTCGCAGCCGCGCGATGCTCGTCCCCTCGGCGATCGCCGTCGCGAGATCGTCCATGACGCCATCCAACGCTACTCGGGCGTCCACTTCCGTCAGGTCGCACCCGTAGCGTGCGACCGACTGATCATGGAAGCTGCCACTCCTCTCCCCTTCTCCCAGGTCCGCACGCACAACGGGCGCCTGTGGATCGACGGCCTGGTGGTCGACGACGCGTCGGCCGTGCGCCTGGCGCGCGAGCGCGAGGCGCACGGCGAGGACGTGGCGCGGCTGGTCGTCGACGCGATCGCGATCGGCGCCCGCGTGCTCGATCGCGAGCAGACCGGGGCGAACGCCGATTTCGTCAAGGCCGAGTTCGAGAAGGCCGCGCGCGAGCTCGACACCGCGTTCGTCGAGCGTGCCCGGCTCGTCGCCGAGCGCCTGGACAAGCGCATCGATGACGTCTTCGGGCCCGAGAACGGCCATGTGACCAAGGCGCTGGAGCGCCATTTCGGCGACGAGTCCTCGGTCGCGGTGCAGAACCGGGTCAAGGCCCTGCTGGGCGAGGTCGGCGTCCAGATGCGCGAGGACCTGCGCAAGCAGTTCTCCTCCGCCGACGAAAGCAACCCGCTGGCCACCTTCCAGCGCATGGCCATCGGCGCCATGCGCGACAACGCCCAGGCGCAGTCCCAGCAGCTCAAGGCGATGGACGAGAAGCTCGCCACCCTGCGCGAGGACGTCCTGCGCCTGCAGGCCGAGAAGGACAAGCTCGAGGTCGTGGCCGCCGAGGCCCAGCGCGGCACCGCCAAGGGCCGCAGCTACGAGGAGGAGGTCGCCGCCGCCGTCGATGCGCTCGCCCTCCCGCTCGGCGACGAGTGCAACGCCGTCGGCGACGTGAAGGAGTCCACCGGCAAGGCGGGCGACGTCGTGGTGGCGATCGGGGCCTGCCACGGCCCCTCGCAGGGGCGGATCGTCTTCGAGGCCAAGAACAGCCGCCTCTCGCGGCCCGAGGCCGTGCGCCAGCTCGACGACGCGCGGCGCGAGCGCAACGCGGACTACGCCGTGCTCGTGGTGCCCTCCGAGGAGAAGGTCCCGGCGCGGATGCACGCGCTGCGCGAGTACAACGGCGACAAGCTGATCGTGGCCTACGACGCCGACGAGGGGCCGCTGGCGCTGCAGGTCGCCTACGCGCTGGCGCGGGCCCGCGTGCTCATGGCCCGCGGCGGCGCCGAGGGCGTCGACGGCGTCGCGGTCGCCGACTCGGTCGAGCGCGCCCTCGGGGCGCTGGAGGAGGTGCGCCGCATCCGCCAGCAGCTCACGGGCGCCAAGACGCAGATCGACCGGGCATCTGAGATCGTGGGCACCATGAGCGACCGCGTCAGCGGCCACCTCGAGGAGATCGCCGCCCTCGTGCGCGCGGCGGAGGACATCGGCGAGGAGCCGTGACCATCGCCCGGCGCGTGGTCGTCCACGGCCGCGTCCAGGGCATCTTCTTCCGCGAGACGGCACGCAGGCGCGCGCGGCGCGCGGGCGTCTCGGGCTGGGTGCGCAACAACGACGACGGCAGCGTGGAGGCATGGTTCGAGGGCGACCCCGACGACGTCGAGGTCATGCTGCACTTCGCCGAGACGGGACCATCCGGCGCCTACGTCGACCGCGTCGACGTCGAGAACGTCGAGCCCGAGGACCTGCGCGGCTTCGACGTGCGCTGACGCGCTCAGGCCGCCAGCGCGATCCGCAGCGCCTCGCGCAGTTCGGCGACCTCGCTGGGCCCGAGCACGTCGCCGCGGGCCTCGAGGTGGCGCCCCAGCCCGCTGACCGGCACCACGTCGACGCCGTGGAAGCGGCGCGCATCGTCCCAGTCGGCCGCGCGCTGGAGCACGACCAGGGGCGTGACCGCGTGCCGCGTCAGGCGCGCCACCATGGTCGCCAGCGCGCGCGCCTCGTCGGCCCACTCGGGCCGCAGGCTGGCGCCCCCGCTGCGCACCAGGACGAGGAACACCCCGCCGGGGCCGACGACGACGTGGTCCAGGCGCGCGGCGCCGATGCGGGGGCGGCGCAGGAGTTGCCAGCCCGAGGGCCGCAGATCGTCGAGGACGGCCTCGACCGATGCCTGGACGGGTCCGAGCCCGGTGATGACGACAAGCCGGCGGGTAACGCTCACCATCGTGCCATCGGCCTACCGTTCGTCGCACATTGAGGCAGACCGCACGAGGATCGGCCGATGTACTAGGGCCCGGACCCCAGTGCCCGCTCGAAGGCGCTCCTGGCGGCCTCGCCGCGCACCGCGAAGACGACGCGATCCAGGCGGCTGCCGGACTCCAGGTGGCGGCGGACCTCCTCGACCTCGATCTCCGCCGCCTCGTCCAGCGGGAAGCCTCCTACGCCGGTCCCGAAGGCGACCAGGGCCAGCGACCGGGCGTCGAGCTCCTCGGCCTTCAGCAGCGTGGCGGCCGTGGCGCGGCGGATGATGTCGGCCGAGGTCGGCCCGCCGAGCTCCATCGTCGCCGCGTGGATGACCCAGCGCGACGGAAGCGTCCCCGCGGTGGTCTCGACCGCCTCACCGAGCCCCACGGGCGCCCGCCGATCGCTCTCCTGCTGGATCGCGTCGCCGCCGGCGCGCACGATCGCCCCCGCCACCCCGCCGCCGTGCCACAGCCGCGTGTTGGCCGCGTTGGCGATGGCATCGACCTCGAGGGTCGTGATGTCCGTCTCGAGGACCTCGACCGTCGCCGTCATTCGCCGCGGGCGGCATCGACGATGCGCTTGGCGCTCACCATGCCCAGGCCGTGCTGCTTGCGCAGCAGCCGGATGGCCTGCATGGTCTTGCCCTCGCGCGCCAGCTGCACGGCCTCGGGCGCGATCGAAGCGGCGGGGTCGGGAGCGTCGATCCCCAGGCCGGCAGCGAGCAGCCTGACCTGCTCCTCCAGCAGCGCCTCGCGAGATCGGCCGGCGTCCTCTTGGTGCTCGAATGACGTGCGGGGAGCTTAGAAGCCCCGCACCCGTCAGGCGACTTCGGCGGGCTCGTCCTTGCCCTGTAACCGCTCGCGGCCGCGCTGAACGGCGGCGATGAACTTCGAGAGGTTGACCTCGAGCGTGTTGAGGATCTCGTCGGCGTAGTCCTCGGCGCCCAGGCGGATCTCGCGCTCGCGGGCACGGGCGTCCTCGATGATGTCCTCGGCGGCGCGCTCGGCCTGCTTGGTGACCTCCTGCTCGGAGGTCAGCTGCGTCTGGCGCTCGCGCGCCTCCTTGAGGATGCGCTCGGCCTCGCGCTTGGCCTCGGCCAGCATCTCCTGGCGCTCCTTGACGATCCAGCGCGCCTGCTTGATCTCCTCGGGGATCGTCGCGCGCATCTGGTCGAGGATGTCGTAGATCTCTTCCTTGTCCACGCGCACCTGATCCGTCAGCGGAACGGGCTTCGCGTTGTGAACGAGATCGTCGAGTTTGTCGATGAGGACCAGGACGTCCATGGCAGGATGAGGTTCGTTACCGGGACAGCTCTTCCTTCAAGCGCCGGGCGACGGTGGGAGGGACGAGGTCTTCGATGGAGCCATCGAAGATCGCGAGCTCCTTCACGCCACTCGAGCTGAGGAAACTGTACTGGGGGCTGGCCATGAGGTAGAGCGTGTCGACGTCTGGGGCCTCACGGCGGTTGAGTTGGTTCATCTCCATCTCGTACTCGAAGTCGCTGATCGCCCGCAGTCCCTTGACGATCGCGCGGGCCCCGAGGCGGCGCGCGAACTCGACCACGAGGACGTCGAACGCCTCCGCACGCACGTTACCCAGCGGCCCGGTCGCCTCGACGATGAAGCCCAGGCGCTCCTCGGTCTCGAAGAGCGTCTTGCCCTTGCGCACCGGATGATTGACGACGCCGACCACCACCTCGTCGAAGAGCTGCGAGGCGCGCGCGATGACGTCGAGGTGGCCGTTGGTGATCGGGTCGTAGGACCCGGGACAGACGGCGATGCGGGGATCAGGTGCCATGGAGGTGGATGCGGATCAGGGTGTCGCCGTAGCGGCGCTCGCGATCGACGGGCAGATCGAGCTGCAGCGGCGAGCGGCGGTCGCTCTCGGTCACGACCCGTGCGGCGGGGGCCAACACGGATGGCAAAGCCTGCGAGAGCTCCCGTCCCAGCGCCGGCGCGTCCCGGTACGGCGGGTCGAGGAGGACCAGATCGTATGCGTCGCCGCGTGCCGATGCGTCGCGGAGCGCCGCGCGCGCTGGTGCGTGGACCAAGCGGGCCTCATCCTCGCCGAGCCCGAGCGCCTCCAGATTGGCGCGAATCACCGCGATCGCGCGGCCGTCGCGCTCGACCAGCGTGGCCCGCTGCGCCCCCCGCGACAGCGCCTCGATGCCCAGGGCGCCCGACCCGGCGAAGAGGTCCAGCACGCGGGCTCCGTCGAGCGGGCCGAGCATCGAGAACAACGCCTCGCGCACGCGATCGGAGGTCGGCCGCGTGTCGCGGCCGCGCGGCGCGCGCAGTCGCCGGCCGCCGAGGCGCCCGGCCACGATCCTCACGCCGCCACGGGCTCCTTCTCGGCCGCCTCGAGCTCGGCGGCCAGCAGGGACAGCTCGGGCGCCCGCAGGCCGGGATCGTCCTTCAGCAGCGCGGTCGCGCGGGCGTGGGCGCGTTCGAGGATCGCCGCGTCCTCGGGCAGGCGCGCGAAGCGAAAGCGCGCGAGGCCCGACTGGCGGGTGCCGGTCAGCTCGCCCTCGCCGCGCAGCTCGAGGTCGATCGCGGCCAGCTCGAAGCCGTCGCCGTGGCGGGCGAGCGCCTTCAGGCGCGGCGAGTCGCCGGGCCCGAAGAGCAGGCACAGCGAGGGGTCCTGGCCGCGCCCGACGCGGCCGCGCAGCTGGTGCAGCTGCGAGATCCCGTAGCGCTCGGCGTCCTCAACGACCATCACGGTCGCGTTGGGCACGTCGATGCCGACCTCGATCACGGTGGTGGCGACGAGCACGTCCGCGCCGCCGGCCGCGAACTCCTCCATCGCGGCGGCCTTCTCGCGCGGGCGCATCTGCCCGTGCAGCAGCACCACGCGGAAGTCGGCGAACTCGGTCTCCGTGAGGCGCTCGAACTCCGCGGTGGCGGCACGCGCCTGCAGGACCTCGGACTCGCTGACCAGCGGGCAGACGACGAAGGCCTGGTGCCCGGCGCGCAGCTCCTCGCGGATGCGGTCGTAGGCCCGGTCGCGCTCGCGCTCGCCGCCGACCACGAACGTCTCGATCGGCTGGCGGCCCTTGGGCAGCTCGCGCAGCGTGGTCACGTCGAGCGCGCCGAAGGCGGCCAGGCGCAGCGTGCGCGGGATCGGCGTCGCCGTCATGTGCAGCACGTGGGGCGCCAATCCCTCCGGCGCCTTGGCGTCCAGCGCGGCGCGCTGGCGCACGCCGAAGCGGTGCTGCTCGTCGACCACGGCCACGGCCAGGCGCTCGAACTCGACGGTCTCCTCGATCAGCGCGTGGGTGCCGACGATGAGCTTGAGCTCGCCGGTGCGCAGCTTGCCCAGCAGGTCGGCCCGCCGGCCGGCCGGCGTAGAGCCGGTCAGCAGCGCGACCGGGACCAGCGAGCCGGGCATGAGCGCCTGCAGCGTGGCGAAGTGCTGCTCGGCCAGCGTCTCGGTGGGCGCCATCATGGCCGCCTGCATGCCGTGCTCGACCGCGCGCAGCATGGCGTGCAGCGCCACCACCGTCTTGCCCGAGCCGACCTCGCCCATGAGCAGGCGCTGCATGGGACGCTCGGCGGCGAGATCGGCGTCGATCTCGTCCATCGCGGTGGCCTGGTCGCCGGTGGGCGTGAACGGCAGCAGCGTGTCGCGCCACACGCGCGAGAGGGTCGGCTCCTCGGTCAGCGCCATCCCCGCCTGGGTGGCCCGCCGCTCGGCGCGCAGGCGCAGCTGGACCACCTGGTCGACCAGCAGCTCGTCGAAGGCCAGCCGTGCGCGGCCGCCCTCGCGGTCGCCGAAGTGCGCGGCGGCGACCGCCGCGGGCCGATCGGGCAGGCCCTCGGCGACCCGCAGCGCGGCGGGCAGCGGCTCGACCACGTCGGCCACCGCGGCGCGGTGCTCGCGCACGGCGGCGAGGATCTGCGTCGAGGTGATGCCCTTGGTGGCGGGGTACTGCGAGGCGGCCTCGGTGGCGCCGGCCACCGCGTCGGTGCGCGCGTGGCTGTTGACCCGGAAGCGATTGCCCCCCTGGTACTTGCCGGCCAGCATGAGCCGGGTCCCGGCCTTGTACTGGTCCTTGAGCCAGGGCTGGTTGAAGAAGGTGGCCCGCATCACGCCGGTGGCGTCGGCCACCACGGCTTCGACCAGCGGCTTCATCCCGCGCCGGCGCACCGGGCGCGAGCTGATGGAGCGCACCTCGACGATGACCGTCGCCGTCTCGTCGGGCACGAGCCCCGAGATCGTGCGCGCCTCGCCGGAGTCGCGTGGGAGGTGATCGAGCAGTGCGCCGACGGTGGTCAGGCCCAGGGCCTCGGCCGCCTCGGCGGCCGGGCGCGGCTTCCAGGTCACCGCCTCGTCGAGGCGCGACGGGCGCGGCCAGTGCACCGGCGCCGCGCTCAGCGCGGCGGCGTCGAGCTCGTCGGTGCTCGCGAAGGCGGTCGGCATCCTGCGAGCATGATGCCCGGCCGGTCAGTCGTCGCCGAGCTGGTACCTAGCCCAAGGCGCCGGGACGCACGATGCGCACACGCGCGTAGCGGTCGTGGATGACGACGGCGGCGTCGTCGAGGGCCACGGCGCGCGCGATGGCGGCGCGCTCGGCCTCGGTCTCGTTGGTGTGCTCGGAAAGCGGGGCATCCAGATCGTCGGGCTGCACGACCCAGATACCCATGACGCCGGGCTGGACGTGGATGAGATGGGAGGACATCCGATGCGTATTGCGGCTGCGAGCGAGGATGCCACCGGGAGGACATGCCGTCATCCGTGACAACTACGTCTGCGGGAGGCCTGCAAGAGCGAGGAAGTTCGACGCCCAGGCGTTGAGAGCCACGTACAGGCCTCCGGCGGCGATCTCGTCGCCGGAGCGATCGAAACGCTCGCCGTCCAGCCGGTCCGTCAGCTGCCAGGTGCGTCCCGCGACGTCGTCCCATGGCACGCGCACGCGCGCCTGCGCCGGGGCATCGGAGAGGTTGACGACCACGAGATGGCGTGAGTCCGCCGTGCGCCAGCACCACGAGACCAGCCGGCGATGGGAATCGTTGTCGGGCCAGCCTTCGCATTCGCACAGGCGCCAGTCGCCGTCGCGCAGGCCGGCGTCCGCGACGGCGCGCAGCAGGCGCGCGTAGAACGAACGCAGATCGCCGTCCGTCGGCTCGTCGGGTCCCCGGCCCAGGAAGACCGGGATCCGCGTTCGCCGGCCCTCGAGCTGGCCGTCGTGGTAGAGGCGCGCGCCCTGCAGTGTGGACATCGCGACCGCAGCGGCCCTCGCCTGCCCCGCTGCGAAGGTCGCCGCGGCGCGCGGCTCGTCGTGGTTCTCGATGAACCGCAGCAGGCGCTCCTGGTAGGCGGGGTCGGCCTGGAGGTGCCCGCGCACCGACTCGGCGGACTCGTGCGCGAGCCGGTCGTACAGGCGCTTGTCGTAGCAGAGGTCGAATCCCTGCTGCTGCAGGGCCCACTCCATGTCCCAGTACGCCTCGGCGAGGAACAGGAAGTCCGGGTGCGCCGCCTTCGTGCGCGCGATCAGGGCGGGCCAGTACTCCTCCGGCGGCGCCGGCCCGGCGCGCTCGCCCCACGTGCGCGCGAAGACCTCGTTGGTCATCAGCATCGCCATGTCGCAGCGCAGCCCGTCGCACTGCTCGCCGATCGCGATCAGGGTCTGGGCGACGGCCTCGCGCAGAGCGGGCGCGAAGGCGTCGAGCTGCGCCACGTCGGGCCACGGGGCGAAGTAGGGGTCGCGGCCCTTGGCCACCACGCCGGCCGCGGTGCGCAGGAACGCCTCGGGGTGGCGCGCGAGGTCCTCCTCGGTGCCGGTCAGCAGGCACTCGGGACGCGCGGTCGTCCACGGATGGTCGGGGGCGACGTGGTTGGGCACGTAGTCGAGGATCACGCCCAGGCCCCGGGTGGCGAGCTGCTCGCGTGCCGCCGCCAGCGCCGCGGGACCGCCGAAGCGCTCGTCCACGACGTAGTCGCGCACGCAGTAGGGCGAGCCGATCACGTCCTCCGGGCGCAGGTCCGGGAGGGCGACGCGGTTGGCCGCGTCCAGGGCCGGATCCTCCAGGGCGATCCGCAGGCCTGCCGGGCTGCGCTGCCAGACGCCCATCAGCCACACGGCGTCGACGGGCAGCGCCGCGAGTGCATCCCACTCGGCGGCGGGCACCTCGTCGAGCGCGAGCGCCCTCCCGCGCTCGCGGCCCAGGCGCTGCAGCCACACCGCGGTGTTGATCTCGTAGACGGTCGGGCGGCGAGGCAGGCGCACGGCGCGAGCCGATCAGCCGGCTACGCCGGCGGTCGCGCCGGACTGCGCGCGCATGGCGTCGGGCAGCAGGAAGAGCAGCGCCACGGTCCCGGTCCACCCGGTCTGATGACTGGCGCCGATGCCGGCACCGTTGTCGCCGTGGAAGTACTCGTGGAAGAGCAGCAGGTCATGCCAGTGCGGGTCACGCTGGAACTTCTCGATGCCACCGAACACCGGGCGGCGCCCGTCCTCGTCCTCGGTGAACGTCGTGGTCAGGCGCCGGCTGATCTCGGTTGCGACCTCGAGCAGGTTCATGTCGCGCCCGGAGCCGGTCGGGCACTCGACCTTGAGCCGGTCACCGTAGTAGCGGTGCAGTTGGCCGAGTCCGCGCAGGATGACGAGGTTCATCGGGAACCAGACGGGGCCGCGCCAGTTGGAGTTCCCCCCGAACATGCCGGTGTCCGACTCGGCCGGGAGGTAGGAGACCTTGTACTCCTGTCCGCCCCAGTCGAACACGCACGGCTGTTCGAGGTGGCGGCGCGAGATCGCCCGAATCCCGTGGGGGCCGAGGAACTCCTCCTCGTCGAGCATGATCGCGAGGATCCGGCGCAGCCGCTGCTCGTCGACGAGCGAGGCGATGCGCCGGCCCTCCGGGCTGGTGTCGGTCACGTGTGCCAACGACGGCACGGCGTCGGAGAAGCTGTGAACGAAGTCCTGGAGGCGTTCCATCAACCTGGGGTATCGGGACAGCAGTTCACCGTCGAACACGGTCGCCGCGCAGAGCGGCAGCAGACCGACGAGCGAGCGGACCTTGAGCTGGATCGCGCTGCCGTCGGGCATCCGCATCACGTCGTAGTAGAAGCCATCCTCCTCGTCCCACAGCCCGGGATTGGGGCCGGGCGGGTCGAGGGCGATCGCGATCCACTCGAAATGGATCGCGAACTTCACCGCCATGTCGCCGTAGGCGGGATCGTGCTTGGCCAGCTCCCCGGCGATCTGCAGCATCCACTGGCAATAGAGAGCCATCCATGCGGTGCCGTCCGCCTGCTCGAGCGTGCCGCCGCCAGGGAGCGGCGCCGAGCGATCGAAGATGCCGATGTTGTCGAGGCCGAGGAACCCGCCCTGGAAGAGGTTGCGGTCGTCGGGGTCCTTGCGATTCACCCACCAGGTGAAGTTCGTCAGCAGCCGCTGGAAGACGCGGGCCAGGAACTCGTGATCGCCCTCGCCTCGGATCTCGGCCTCGCGCTCGTACACGAAGAGCGCAGCCCACGCCGTGACAGGCGGGTTGACGTCGCTGAAGTTCCACTCATACGCCGGGATCTGGCCGTTCGGATGCAGGTATCTGGTGCTGAGCAGAAGCTCCACCTGCTGCTTGGCGAAGTCGACGTCCACCAGCGCGAGCGGTGCGCAATGAAAGGCCAGGTCCCACGCCGCGAACCACGGGTACTCCCACTTGTCGGGCATCGAGATGACGTCGCCCGCCACCATGTGGAACCAGGGAACGTTGCGGACCGAGCTGGCGGGGGCGCTCGGGTCCCATGGGTTCACACCATGCTCGCGTAGCCAGTGGTGCACGTCGTACTCGTAGTACTGCTTGCCCCACAGCAGCCCGGCCAGCGCCTGGCGCATCACCATCGCCGCGTCGGGCTCAAGCGTCGAGGGGATGACCGTCGCGTAGAACTGGTCGGCCTCGTCGCGGCGGGCCTCCAGCACCCGATCGAAGTCCGCACCCAGCGCGTCGCCCGGTGTCGAGCCCGCGGTCAGGCGGACCCGGATCGAGGCGCTCTCGCCCGGCCCCACCTCCAGCACGTGGTGGGCGGCCACCTTGGTGCCCGATCCGGCGGGGTTGACCGCGCCGGCGTCGCCGCCGACGACGAATTCGTTGATGGCGTCCTTGACGTGCGCCGAGGAGTTCGGGACGCCGAACAGGCGCTCGTTGTTGGTCTCGTTCTCGCAGAACAGCAGCGGCACCGAGGGGTCGGCGCGCAGCAGCCACTCCCCCAGCTCGGGGTGGGCGGCGCGCGCCGCGCCGCCGTCCACGGCCGTCAGTGTGGGCTTCTCGACCTCGCCGCCCCACGACCACGTATTGCGAAACCAGAGGGTCGGCAGCAGGTGCAGCGATGCCGCCTCCCGGCCGCGGTTGTGCGCGGTGACCAGCATGAGGATGTCGTCGCAGGCGCCCTTGGCGTATTCGACGACCACGTCGAAGTAGCGGTCCTCGTCGAAGATCGCGGTGTCCAGGAGCTCGTACTCCATGTCCTGCTCGCCCCGGCGCGCGTTGGTGGCCACCAGATCCTCGTAGGGGAAGGCCCGCTGCGGGTACTTGTAGTGGCACTTCAGATAGGAGTGCGTCGGGGTGCTGTCGAGATAGAACCAGTACTCCTTGACGTCCTCGCCGTGGTTGCCCTGGCTGTTGGTGAGCCCGAACATCCGCTCCTTCAGGATCGGATCGGCGCCGTTCCACAGCGCGAGTGACAGGCACAGCCGCTGGCGCTCGTCGCAGATCCCGGCGATGCCGTCCTCGCCCCACCGGTAGGCACGCGACCGGGCCTGATCGTGGGAGAAGTAGTCCCAGGCGTCGCCCCCCTGGCTGTAGTCCTCGCGCACCGTCCCCCACTGACGCTCGCTCAGGTAGGGACCCCAGGCCTTCCACGGAGCCTTTCCGGTGCGCGCCTCCTCGAGCCGCTCGTGCTCGGGCGTCGTGAGTGAAGCTCGGGTCGCCGCCATGGCCGGGAAGTCTGGAGCGCGCCCGCTGGGCATGCAACGGTGCCGGCATGCCGCCCGCGGCGGTGGTGTGCCTACTCGTCGCCCAGCTCGCGCAGCCGGCGCATCGCGAGGCTGCGCTTGGCCGCGAGCTCGCGCTCGAGCGCGGCGATCTCGTCGCGGCGCCGGCGCACGAGCGCCAGCTGGCGGGCCAGCAGCCGCAGCGACTCGGAGAGCATCTCGCGCCGCCGGGTGGTCCCGGGGTCGCCGTGATGCCACTCCTCGCGCAGTGCCGCCCGCGTCTCCTCGGCCTCCAGGAGCTCCTTGAGCTCGTCGAGGCTGACCCCCAGCAGCTCCTTGAGGCGCAGCGCCTCGCGCAGGCGCGCGACGTCGCGCTCGCCGTAGAGGCGGTGGCGGCCCGCCTCACGGCTGCCCTCGGCCGGCAACAGACCGATCTCCTCGTAGTAGCGGATCGTGCGCGGCGTGGTGCCGACGCGTTTGGCGACCTCGCCGATCCGCAGGCCGGGCGTGACCGTCGCGCTCACGACTTCGGCCTCATGAGCGACACGCCGGCGCCGACGAGCGAGGTCGCCGCCAGCACCCACAGCGCGGTGTGCATGTTGTGGATGAACGGCTCGAGCTGCGCGTCGCTGAGCCCGGAGGCCACACCGGAGAAGATCTTGAACAGGACGTCCTTGGGCACGGCCGAGGTGACGATGGCCAGCACGAAGGCGATGGAGAGCACGGCGCCGGTGTTCTGCAGCATCATCCGCGCCCCGGCGGCGATCCCGCGGCGATTGGCCGGGACGGTGCCCATCATGGCGGCGGTGTTGGGCGAGTTGAACATGCCCGACCCGATGCCCACGAGGCCCAGCCACACCGCGCTCTCCCAGTAGGGCGATTCGACCTGCAGGGTCGTCATGGCCGCCAGCGCGATCGCCGAGACGAGCATGCCGAGGGCCGCGAGGGTGCGCGAGCCGCGGCGGTCGGCCCAGATGCCGGCCAGCGGCGAGGCGACGAGCATGCCGAGGGCCATCGGCGCCAGCTTGATGCCGGCGGTGATCGGATCGTCGCCCTGCGCGCCCTGGTAGTAGAAGACGAAGACGAAGAGCAGCGCGAAGCGCGACAGGCCGTTGATGAAGGCGGCGCCGGTGGCGGCGGCGAACAGCCGGTTCTCGAAGATCGTGAGGTCGAGCATCGGGGCGCGGCCGTGGCGCTCGATGAGGACCCACAGCGGCAGCAGCACGGCGGCGGCGACGAGGCCGCCGATGACGACGGGGTCGTCCCAGCCCGAGATGCCGCCCTTGGAGATGCCGAAGACCAGCCCGGTGAGCCCGGCCACGAACGTCGCCGTGCCCAGGAGGTCGTAGCCGCGCTGGGGGTCCTTGCGCGCCAGCTCGCGCAGCACGAGCCAGCCCCAGAGCCCGCCGGCGAGCCCGAGCGGCACGTTGAACCAGAAGACCCAGTGCCAGGAGATCGAGACCAGCGCCCCGCCGAGGACCGGCCCGATGACCAGCCCGACCGCCGCGATCATGGTGTTGGTCCCCATCGCGAGCCCCAGCTGCTCGCGCGGGAAGGCGTCGGTCACCAGCGCGGCGGCGTTGGCGAACAGGAAGGCCGCCCCCATGCCCTGCACGATGCGCCACAGGATGAGCTCGGTCCCGCTGCCGGCGAAGCCCGCTCCCAGCGACGCGAGCGCGAAGGCGATGAAGCCGCCCACGTAGGCGTGCTTGCGCCCGAAGAGGTCCGACAGGCGCCCCGCGGTGAGGACGAGCACCGTCGAGGCGATCATGTAGGCCAGGATCACCCACACGAGCTCGAGGATGCTGGTGCCCAGCGCCCGCTCGAGGTCGGGCAGGGCGATGATCAGGGTGCCCGAGTTGATCGTCGCCAGGAGCATCCCCAGGCCGGTGCACGACAGCGTCCACCACTTGTAGTTCGCGTGCTCGGAGTCGACGCCCAGCCGGCGGCGCGGAAGCGTCCCGACTGCAGCTGGAGGAAGCTCGGTCATCGGTTCGACTATAGACGAACCGTATTCTTACGTGAACGTCAGCTTATGTGGTGAGCTGGCTACTCGGCGCTGAGCAGCCACCAGTACGACGGCTGGCCGCCGTCCTCGAGCTCGAGCTCGACCCCGGCCGGCGCGAGCGCGGCGATCGCCTCCCCGTCGAGCGGCGCGCCCTCCCCCGCGATGCAGGTGACAAGCTCGGCGTCGGCCGCCAGCGCCGCGAGGACCGCCTCCAGCGTCGGCGCGGTCGCGCCCCACGCCACGAGCTCGTCGTCGACGAAGCCGACCGCGTCGCCCACGCCGAACCGGCCCGCCGCGTCCTCGCGCGCGGCCGGCGCCACGGCGCCGGTGCGCACCGCGGCGATGGCCACCCGCATCGCGCCGGCGTTCGTGTCCGCGTCGGCGGCGGGAGTCAGGGCCACCGCGGCCGCCAGGCCGCCCTGCTGGGAGGTCGACACCACGACCCGGACCGCCTTCTCGGCGAGCTCGGCGGCGCGCTCGGCGGCCATGATCACGTTGGCGCTGTTGGGCAGGACCACGACCTCCTCGGAGGGCACCGCGTGGATGCCGGCCAGCAGCTCGTGCGTGGAGGGGTTGAGCGTCGGGCCGCCGTCGAGCACGTGGGCGCCCAGGGACTCGTAGAGCCGGGCCATCCCGGCGCCGGAGACGACGGCGAGCACGCCGGTGCGCGCGCCGGCCGAGTGGCCGTTGCCGGTCAGGCGCGCATCGCGCTGGGCTACCTGGGCGCGCATGTCGGCCACGTCGAGGTGCGAGACCTGGCCGGCGCCCGCGAACACCGCGATCGCCGTCTCGGGGTCGTCGGTGTGGACGTGGATCTTCAGCGTCGTGTGGTCGCCGACGACGAGCACGGAGTCCCCCAGCGTCTCCAGGGCGCTGACGTAGCGCCCGGCGTCGAGCTGAGCCCCGGTGACGGCGAAGTTCGTGCAGTAGCGGAAGGTGGAGGAGTCGTGCTCGGGATGGCTGATGCGCGCCGGCGCGTGGTGCGCCAGCGCCGGCGCCGCCTCGCCGCGCAGCGCGGCCACGACCCCGGCGAAGATCACGATCACGCCGTAGCCGCCGGCGTCGACCACGCCCGCCTCGCGCAGCACCGGCAGCAGCTCGGGCCCGCGGCGCACCGACGCCTCGCCCGCGACGATCGCCTCCTCGAGGATGTCGGCCAGGACGCGCTCCTGCTCGTCGCCCTCTGAGTCTGGCCCCAGGCGCGGCGCGTCGTGCGCCAAGCGCGAGGCGACGTGCGCGGCCATGTCGCGCATGACGGTCAGCATCGTGCCCTCGGCCGGCGCGCGGACCGACGCATAGGCGCGCTGCGCGGCACGCGCCATGGCGGCGCCCAGGAGGACCGGATCGATGAGCTCGCCGGGCCGGGAGACCAGCTCCTCGGCCGCACCGCGGATGAGCTGGGAGAGGATGACGCCGCTGTTGCCGCGCGCGCCCAGCAGCGCGGCGCGCGCCACCGACTCGACGATCTCGTCGCGGCGGATCTCGTCGAGCGGGCGGTCGACCTGGGCCAGCCGGTCGACCTCCTCCAGGCACGCCTGCAGGGTGAGCGCCATGTTGTCGCCCGTGTCGCCGTCGGCGACCGGGAACACGTTGAGATCGTTGATCTCCTGCCGGCGCGACTCCAGGTGCGCCAGGGCGCCTTCGAGCGCGACGCGGAAGCGGACGAGACTGGGGTCCGACACGAGGGCGCCCTAGGGGTGCCGCAGGCGGCCGGCGACGCCGGAGCCCGACCCGGCCAGCCGTCGCCGCCGGAGGTGGGTCCCCAGTCGCGATAGCGACACGATCTCTATAACGCCTTGGTGACCTTGCCGGCCTTGAGGCAGCGCGTGCAGACGTACACGCGCCGGGGGGCCTTGCCCACGAGGATCCGCACCTTCTGCAGGTTCGGATCGAAGCGACGCTTGGTGGCCACCATCGAGTGGCTTCGGCTGTTGCCGAATGCCGGGCCCCGACCGCAGCTGTGACAGACCTTCGCCATGGGACGGAGCAGTGTAGCGGGCCGCTGGGCCGGGTAGCGTGCACGGGGAATGCCCGTCTCCGAGCATCGGATCGCGCTGCCCGCGCGCTATCGGCTTGTACGCCATATCGCCAACGGGGGCATGGCCTCCGTGTGGGCCGCCGAGGACGAACTGCTCGGCCGCCTGGTCGCCGTCAAGGTCCTCGCCGCCGGCTACGCCCTGGACGAGCGCGCCAACCGCCGCTTCCTGCGCGAGGCGCGCGCCGGCGCCCGCCTGTCCGACTGCCGCCACGTCGTCACCGTGTACGACATCGGCGAGCACGACGGGCGCCCGTTCATGGTCATGGAGCACTTCTCGGGCGGCACCGTCGCCGATCGCCTGCGCGACGGGCGCGACATCCCGCGGGCGCTTTCCCTGCGCTGGCTGCGCGAGGCCGCCGAGGCGCTGGACTGCGCCCACCGCCACGACGTCGTGCACCGCGACGTCAAGCCCGCCAACCTGCTCATCGACGAGCGCGGGCGCCTGGCGGTCGGCGACTTCGGGATCGCCACCGTGGCGGCCGAGGCATCGCTGACCCAGGCCGGCCAGGTCCTCGGCACCGCGGCCTACATCTCGCCCGAGCAGGCTCGCGGGCACGCGGCCACCGACGCCAGCGACCGCTACGCGCTGGCCGTGGTGGCCTTCGAGCTGCTCACCGGCCGCCGGCCCTTCACCGCCGACCATCCGGCGGCCCAGGCCCGCGCCCACGTGGAGGACAGGGTGCCGTCGGCCAGCGCTGCCGGCGGCCTGCCCGCCGAGGTCGACCGCGTGCTCGCCGCGGGCATGGCCAAGGATCCCGCCCAGCGCCCGGCGACCGCCGCGGACTTCCTCGACGGCCTCGAGGACGCGATCGACGGCGCCCCGGCGCCGGCCGCCGCGCCGACCGCGGTCACCGCCCCCGTCGCGACCGCTCCGCCGCGACCGCCCACCCGGCCGGTCCACGTCGCGCCGCGCGGTCCACGACGCCGCTGGCCCGGGATCGCCGCCCTGGCCGCCCTCGCGCTCGTGGCCGGCGTGGCGATCGCCATCGCCGCCGGGACCGGCGGCGGCAACGGCGGTGCCCCCTCCGCCGGCGCCAAGCACACCCCGAGCGCCGCGAAGAGCCAGTCCACGGCCAAGACGAAGGCCAAGGCGGCGCAGACCCCCGCCACGACCCAGACGCAGCAGAGCACCACCCAGGCACAGACGCAGACCCAGCAGACCACGACCCAGGCGCCCGCCGGCGGGGCGCAGGCCAAGGCCAACGATCCGGTCGCCCTCAACGACCAGGGCTTCGCGCTCATCGGCCAGGGCAAGCCCGCCGACGCCGTCGCCCCGCTGCAGCGCTCGGTCGACGCCTTCCGCGCCGAGAACCGCAAGGGCGACATCGGCTACGCCTACGCCCTCTACAACCTGGGCAACGCCCTGCGCCTGAGCGGCCACCCCGCCGAGGCGATCCCCTACCTGCAGGAGCGCCTGCAGGTCTCCAACTACAAGCGCGGGGTCGTCCAGAAGGAACTGAAGACCGCGCGTCAGCAGGCCGGCTGAGGCGAAGACGTTGCTCCTTCGATCGGGGGAGGCGACGTTCACCCGGTCGGCCGCGGCGTCTCTTCGCTCAACTCCTGGCCGTTTCTGCCGACGATTCGGGCCAGGACGATGCTCCCCTCGCCCCGACATTCCCCGGCCGTCGACGCGCAGCTGCAGGACGCCATCCAGCGCATCGGCCAGCTGCCCGTACTCGATCGCGCTCTGCGACGCGTCCGCGAGCTCGCCAGCGACCCCGAGTCCGACACGAGCGAGCTCGTCGCCGCGCTCGAGACCGATCCCGGACTCGCCGCCAACGTCCTGCGCTTCGCCAACTCCGCCGCATGCGCGCGCCCCGTCCGCGCCCAGACCGTCCGCCAGGCCGTCAACCTCGTCGGGCGCGTGAGCGTCGGGCGCCTGGCGCTCGAGGCCGCCGTCTGCCGCTTCTTCGAGCTGGCCCCCGGCACCGGCGGCGCCTCGCGCGGGCTGCTGCACGTGCACGCCAGCCAGGTGGCCGCCGTCGCGGGCGCCCTGGCCGAGCGCGCCGGCGCCGACGGCGAGGCTGCGCACCTGGCCGGCCTGCTGCACGACCTGGGCAAGCTCGTGATGCCCCTGGCCTTCGGCGAGGCCGAGCTCGACGCGGTCGCCCGCGAGCACGCGATCGGCGCCGGGCGCGCGATCATGGAGCGCGAGCGCTTCGGCGTCGACCACGCCTACGCCGGCGAGGTCTTCGCCCGCGAGGCCTTCCTGGAGGCACGGGTCTTCAACGCGATCGGCGCCCATCACGGCGACGGCGTGCCCAGCCCGGAGGCCGCCTGCGTCCAGGCCGCCAACGCTGCCGTCCACCTCCTGCACGATCTTCACGCCGACGCCGAGGTGCTCGATGCGGCCCTGGCCGCGCTGAGCCTCGACCCCGCCGTCCTCGACGACGTCCTCCCCGTCGCGCTGCCCTCGCTGGCGCCGACCGTGAGCGGCCTGGCGGGCCGCATCGCCGCGCTCGAGCGCGCGGCCACCACCGACGACCTCACCGGCCTGCTGACCCGCACGGCGTGGCTGACCGCGGTGCGCGAACTGGTCCAGGGCGGCCAGTCGGGCATCGTCCTCGTGGCCGACATCGAAGGCCTGGCGGCGCTCGACGAGCGCCACGGCTACGCCTCGGGCAACCTCGTGCTCAGCGAACTGGCCCGGATCCTCGGGCGCCGCGGCACCGCCGGGCGCCTGGGCGGCGACGCACTGGCCCTCTGGGCCGCAGTTCCCAGCGACGACGCCAGTGCGCTGGCCGCCGCCGTGCGCAACGACGTCAGCACCCGCTTCAGCGCCGACGGCGTGACCGTCGACGTGGTGTTCGGCCACGCTTCGGCACGGCCCGGCGACGACATCGCGGCGGTGCTCGACGCCGCCGGTGGCGCGCTCGAGCTGTCCCGCACGCGCGCCGTTCGCTCGCCGAGCACGGCCTAGGTACGTTCGCGGACCGGCGCGCGCTCGGGCGCGTGTGCCGGGCGGCGCGCCGGGCGCGGATGCCCGTCGGCCAGTCGGCCGGGCTCGCGCAGACGCACCGCGCTGGGCTGGGCGTCACGCAGCGGCAGGCCATCGCCGCGCGGGCCCGGGGGCTCCGGAGCGGGCGGGTCGTCATCGTCGCCGGGCCACCAGCCGCGCCAGTCGGGCCGGTTGTCGTCGTCGAGGAGCAGCGCCCACACCAGGGCGGCCATGCCAATCACGTGCACGAGCACCGTGAGCGCGAGGGCCAGCACCTCCTTCGTCACACCCGGAAGCCTACCTCTCCGGCGCAAGCTCCTCACGCAGCCGCGACAAGGCGAGAACGGCCTCCGCCGCGTGGCGGCCCGAGTCGCGCTTGGCGCCCCCCGAGCGCTCGAGCGCCTGCTCCATCGTGTCGACGGTGAGCACGCCGAACGCGCACGGCACGCCGGTGGTGAGCTGGACCTCCTGGATGCCGCGCGCGGCCTCCGCGCAGACCCAGTCGTAATGGTCGGTCTCGCCGCGGATGACCGCGCCCAGGCACGCCACGCCGTCGTAGCGGCCGCTCTGCGCGGCGAAGCGCGCGGCGAGCGGAAGCTCGAAGGCGCCGGGCACGTCGAAGACGTCGGCCTCGCCCGCGCCGGCCTCGGCGAACGCGGTCTGCGCGCCGCCGACGAGGCGGTCGGCGAGGTGCTCGTAGAAGCGCGCGACGACGATCGCGAAGCTCACTGCTCGCCTTCTCCCCACCCGCTGCCGGCGCCCGGGCGCAGGTGCAGCATCTCCTCGTCGAGGTTGAGGGTCTGGTGGTGGAGGGTGTGGCCCATGCGCTCCGCCTTGGCGCGCAGGTAGCCCTCGTTGTGGGGGTTGGGCGTGTGCTGGATGGGCACCTGCTCGGTGACGCTCAGGCCGTAGCCCTGCAGGCCGTGGATCTTCTTGGGGTTGTTGGTGAGGATCCGGATCGAGCTCAGACCGAGGTCCACCAGGATCTGGGCGCCGATGCCGTACTCGCGCAGGTCGGCGGGCAGGCCCAGCTCGAGGTTGGCGTCGACGGTGTCCAGGCCCTCCTCCTGGAGCTTGTAGGCGCGCAGCTTGTTGAGCAGCCCGATGCCGCGCCCCTCCTGGGCGAGGTAGACGACGACGCCGCGACCCTCGCGCTCGACCATGGCCAGCGCCGACTCGAGCTGCTCGCCGCAATCGCAGCGCAGCGAGTGAAAGACGTCGCCGGTCAGGCACTCCGAGTGCATGCGCACGAGCACGTCGTCAGCACCCGCGACGTCGCCCTTGACCAGCGCGACGTGGTGCTTGTCGTCGGTCAGCGACCGGTAGCCGACGACCTCGAAGTCGCCGAACGTGGTCGGCAGGCGCGTCGCGACCACGCGCTCCACCAGCTTGTCGTTGCGCCGCCGATAGGCGATCAGGTCGGCGATCGTGATCATCCGCAGGCCGTGCTTGAAGCAGTAGGCCTGCAGGTCGCCGACACGGGCCATCGACCCGTCCTCGTTCATGATCTCGCAGATCACGCCGGCCGGGATGCAGCCGGCCAGCCGGGCGAGGTCGATCGAGGCCTCGGTGTGCCCGGTGCGCTCGAGCACGCCGCCGGGCCGGGCCTTGAGCGGGTTGACGTGGCCGCCCTTGACGATGTCCTGAGGGCCCTTGGCCGGATCGACGGCCACGCGGATGGTGTGGGCGCGGTCCGCGGCGCTGATGCCGGTGGTGACGCCCTCGCGGGCCTCGATCGTCACGGTGAAGGGCGTCTGGTGCGCGGACTCGTTGCGCATCGACATGAGCTCGAGGCCGAGCTCGTCGCAGCGCCCGCCGGTCAGCGCCAGGCAGATCCAGCCCCGCGCGTGGGTGGCCATGAAGTTGATGTTGTCGGCCGTCACGAACTCGGCCGCCATCACGAGGTCGCCCTCGTTCTCGCGGTCCTCGTCGTCGACGACGACGACCATCTTCCCGGAGGCGATGTCCTCGAGGGCTTCTTCGACGCTGGCGAATGGGGTCGTCTCGGTGCTCAACTCAGCAGTTTCTCCACGTACTTGGCCAGGATGTCCACCTCAAGGTTGACAGGCGTGCCCGGTGAGGCGGCACCGAGGTTGGTGCGCTCGAGCGTTTCGGGGATCAGCGAGACGTCGAAGGAGGCGTCGTCGATGCGCGCGACGGTCAGCGAGACGCCGTCGACCGTGATCGACCCCTTCTCCACCACGTAGCGCAGCAGACCGGGGTCGGCCTCCACCGTCACCACCCGTGCAAAGCCGTCCTGCTGCACCGCGCCGACGGCGCCCACGCCGTCGACGTGGCCCTGTACGAAGTGCCCGCCGAGCCGCGCGTTGGCGGCCAGCGCGAGCTCGAGATTGACGCGCGTCCCCGCGCGCACCTCGGCCAGCGAGGAGCGGCGCAGCGTCTCGTGCATGACGTCGGCGCCGAAGCGGTCGCCGCACAGGCCCACGGCGGTCAGGCAGACGCCGTTGACGGCGACCGAGGCGCCCTCGGTCAGCTCGCGCGCCAGCGGCGACTCGATCGCCAGGCGCACCCCGTCGTTGGTGGAGTGGACCTCGGCGACCGTCCCGAGGTCGGCGACCAGGCCGGTGAACAACCCTCTACCACTCCCGCAGGCGCGCGGAGAGCAGAACGTCGCCCGCCACCTTCTCGCAGTCGAGGGTCAGCGCCCGCAGCGCGTCGGAGATCGCGTCGACGCCCTCGCCCTCCAGCGGGTCGCGCGCCGAGCGCCCACCCAGCAGCAGCGGGGCGATGAAGAGACGCAGCTCGTCGATCTCGCCACCGTCGAGGAAGGCGCCGGCCAGGTGCGGCCCACCCTCGAGCAGCACCGAGGTGACCGGCGGGTCCAGGGCGCCGAGCTGATCGAGCGCCGAGCGCACGCGCGCGGGCTCGTGCTCGCCGGTGGCGACGATCACGTGTGCGCCCGCGTTCTCCAGCGCATCGGTGTTCGAGCGCCGCGCCGCCCGCGAGACGACGACGACGAGCGGCACCTCGTGCGCGGCCGAGACGAGCTTGGAGTCCAGCGGCAGGCGGGCGGTGGCATCGAAGACGACGCGCCGCGGCTGGTGGCGCACGCCGTCGATCCGCGCGGTGAGCTGCGGGTCGTCGGCCAGCGCGGTGCCGATGCCGACGGCGACGGCGTCGCACGAGGCGCGCCATTGGTGCGCGACGAGGCGGCTGTCCTCGGTCGAGATCCACTTCGAGTCGCCCGTCTTGGTCGCCACCTTGCCGTCGAGACTCATGGCCGACTTGAAGAGCACCCACGGGCGCCCGGTGCGCGCGTGCTTGCGGAAGGCCTGGTTCTGCTGGCGCGCCTGCGCGGCCAGCTCGCCGCCGGCGAGGTCGACCTGCACGCCCTCGTCGCGCAGGATGCCCAGGCCACGGCCCGAGGCCTTCTCGGTGGGGTCGTCGCTGGCCACGACGACGCGCTCGATGCCGGCCGCGAGGATCGCGTCGGTGCACGGCGGCTGGTGGCCCTTGTGGCAGCAGGGCTCCAGCGAGATGTAGAGCGTCGCACCGCGCAGATCGGCCTGGCCGGCCGCGGCGATCGCGTTGACCTCGGCGTGCGGGCCGCCGTACTCCTCGTGCCAGCCCTCGCCCACCACCCGGTCGTCCTTGACCAGCACGGCGCCGACCACCGGGTTGGGGCTCACACTGCCCACGCCGCGCTCGGCGAGATCGATCGCCCGCGCGAGGTGCTCGTGATCGGTTTCGGTGCGCTGCACTGGACGAGCGAGTCTAGTTCAGCCGCATTTGCCCCCGCTAAGGCGAAAGACCTGCATCACCGGGCCCGGGCGCTTGTAGGCCAGCGGGTAGAAGTCGAAGGTCCAGTCGAAGTTGAACTTCACCGGGTTGGCGCCCTTGCGGTAGGGCGTGGCCTCGAAGGCGAGCGTCGAGCGGCGTTCGAGCTCGCGGTAGTAGGCGATGGCTCGCGGCACGATCTCGGGCTGGGCCTCGGCGCGCCCGCGCTGGGTCGAGCCCACCACCACCCAGCAGTAGCCCTTCGCGACGTACTTGTCGATCAGCGCGGGGTAGAGCGTGCGCTCGTAGTCCTCGATGTTGACGATCCGCCCCGGCCCCGGGATCACCGAGCCGTCCTCGGCGATGTTCGAGCGGCTGGTGGGGAACTTCGACCAGCGCGCGCCGTTGGCGGTCCCGGGGTTCGGGTGCCCGATGTCGTTGGCCCACGCGTCGGGGACGACGGGCTCGACGACGATCTTGGTGTTCGCCGGCACGTGGTCGACCAGCCAGGCGCGCGCCTGGTTGCGGGTGTCGGCCCGCGAGAGCGTCATCGCGCTGTGCAGCGAGTAGACGATGCCCTGGCCGAGCAACACCACCGCGCCCAGGACGGCCAGCGCCGGCACCAGCGCGGGCGCGCGCCGGCCGGCGAGCTGGGTGAGGCGCACGATCGCGTAGGCGCCGAGTAGGCAGGCGATGGGGAACACGGGCAGCAGCCAGCGTCCGAAGAAGCGCGCCTGGGTCCCCATGTAGAGCACGTAGAGGATCGGCGCGGGGCCGAGGACGAGCAGGGCGCGGCGGTCGTCGACCGCGAGCAGGCCGAGGCCGACGACGCCGGCCACGAGCGGCACCCAGCCCAGCCCCCAGGTGAACGTCCACAGGTAGTAGAGGTGCCCCGAGCTCTGGGTCAGCCCGAGCTTGCCCAGCGCGTCGTCGGCGGCGTCGGCCTGGTGCTGCAGGCCGTCGCGGAAGGCCGCGAGGTCGAGCACGGCGTAGGGGTTGGCGATGACGAAGGCGGCCAGGGCGACGACCCCGGCGAGCACGAGCCCGCGGGCGGCGGCGTGGCGGCCCGCCCCGGGCGCCAGGCGGATGGCGCCGGCCGCCACCAGCGGCAGCAGGACGATCCCGCCGGTGTACTTCGTCGCGCAGGCCAGCCCGAGCCCGACCCCGGCGAGCAGGTAGTCGCGCAGGCGTCCTTCGCGCAGCACGCCCGCGGTGCCCCACAGCGAGAGCGCGATCGGTGCCAGCGTCGGCACGTCGTTGAGCGCGAGGTGCGAGTAGAAGACGGCCAGGAAGGAGACGGCCATCAGCGCCGCGGCCAGCAGGCCGGTGGCGCGCCCGAAGAGCTTGGCCCCCGCCAGGTACAGCAGCCACACCGCCAGCGTGCCGACGGCGGCGGCGGTGACGCGCGCGACGACGAAGACCTCGGTCGGGTTCGTCGCCAGGGCGTGCGACACGCCCGCGCGGCCGCCGAACCAGACGGCGAAGACGACGTGCAGCAGATACGTGTACGCGGGCGGGTTGACGAAGTAGTGCGGATCCCAGCCGTGCCCGAAGAGGCCGATCGCGTTGGGGACGAAGTGCGCGTTCTCGTCGGCGTTGTAGGCGAAGGGCATCCCCTGCTTGACGCCCCACACGCGCAGGCCGAGCGCGACGGCGAGCACGAGCGCCAGCCCCAGCCACCACGGCCAGCGGCGCTGCTCGGCGGTCGCGTCCCCCCCGGCGTCCTGCGCGGGCCGGCTCAGGACCGCCGGCTCAGCAACGGACATAGGCGCTGTAGTACGGCGTGAATGCCAGCCGCGTGAAGCCCGCCATCGGGATCGAGTTGAAGGTGTCCTCCGTGGACTCGTCGCCGACGGTGAAGCCCGAGCGCAGCAGCGAGAGGCGATTGACGGTGTAGATCGCCACGCCGCGCCCGATCCGCGAGCGCTCGCTGGCGTCGCTGCGGGCGATGACCTTGCCGGCCGGCGCGTCGAGCAGCCAGCGCGAGTCGGGGATCAGCTTGTGGTTGGGCGTCGACACCGGGCCGCAGCGCAGCGCGGCGCGGACCTTGGGGTTGTCGAGCAGCGCGCGCAGCGACGCGTGCGAGTCGCCGCGGAAGGTCAGCTCGTTGGTGAAGGTCGAGAGGTTGACCCGGGTGGCCGTGAAGGCCACGCCGTAGATGACGAGCGCCACGGACCCGATCGCCCACGCCGTGCGCGCGCGGCCGGAGCGCAGCATCGTCCAGCCGCCCAGCGCGACGGCGGCGAAGATCATGACCACGAGCGAGGGCACGAGCAGGTAGCGGTCGATGACCGACAGCCCGGCCACGCCGACCAGCACGAAGGTGCCCAGGCCGATGACCAGCAGCGCCAGCGGCATGCGCGCGCGCCGCGGCGTGAGGATCACGGCGATGACGATGCCCAGGATGGCCGCGTAGAAGACCGGCACCTTGTCCAGGCCCTTGAGGAACTTCACCGTGGTGCTGGGGATGCCGGAGAGCCCCCCGCTGGTGCGCCCGAGCTCCTCGGCCAGGCCGCTGGTGTGGGTCAGCGAGAACTTCGGATCGCCGGTCGCCCACCAGTCCATCGCGGTCCATATCACCGGCGGCGCGCCGGTCAGGACGGCGTACTTGATGCGCTGGGGCCAGGACGCGGGCAGGAAGCACCACAGGAAGTACAGGCCGCTGAGCAGCCATGCCTCCGGGCGCATCAGCCCCGCGCAGGCCAGCAGCACGAACACCACCGTGCCGCGCCGCGGGCGCTCGGATTCCACTGCCGCCGCCCACATGACGAAGGCCAGGTACGGGATGTCGATGTAGCCGCGCGCGGCGAGGAACGGGAAGTCGAAGCGGGTGCAGAGCAGCGCGGCGGCCGCGAGCCCGACGAGCGTCCCGAACGACGCCCGCGCCAGGCGGTAGAGCCCGGCGGCGAGAACCACGAACGAGGCCAGCGTGAAGCCGACCATGATCCGGTCGGCAGGGTCGCCCACGATCGACAGCAGCGCCCCGAACACGACGGCGAGCGGGTGCTCGGTGGGCGTGCGGTAGCCATCGAAGGACGGCTTGACGCCGTGCAGCAGCTCCCGCCCCCACAGCAGCGAGTAGTAGCTGTCGTAGTTGGGATAGGTCGGGTAGATCAGGAACCCGACCAGCGTGCCCAGCGCGAGGGCCACGAGCGCCAGCACGGGCCAGAACCAGCGCCGGCTCCGGCGGCCGGCGGCAGGGTCAGGGCCCGGGGCCGGCCGGGTGATCGTCGCGCTCGCCATGTGGGATACTGGGGCCCAGCGAGTGTACGGCGTCGACCTCTCTGCGCGCCCCGTCGCCCCGCCCTGCCCGCGCATGAAGCTCATCATCCAGATTCCCTGCCTCAACGAGGAGGCGACGCTCCCGGCAACGCTGGCCGACCTCCCGCGCGAGGTCCCCGGCTTCGACGTCGTGGAGTGGCTGGTCATCGACGACGGTTCGACCGATCGCACCATCGAGGTGGCCCGCGAGAACGGCGTCGACCACATCGTGCGCCTGACCAACAACAAGGGCCTGGCCGCCGGCTTCCAGGCGGGCCTGGACGCCGCGCTGAAGCTGGGCGCCGACGTCGTGGTCAACACCGACGCCGACAACCAGTACTCCGGCCACGACATCCCCAAGCTCGTCGAGCCGATCATCGCGGGCCGCGCCGACATGGTCGTCGGCGACCGCGAGACCGACCTGATCGCGCACTTCTCGCCGATGAAGAAGCGCCTGCAGCGGCTCGGCTCCTGGGTCGTGCGCCAGGCCTCCGACACCGACGTGCCCGACACCACCTCGGGCTTTCGCGCGTACAACCGCGAGGCCGCGATCCAGATGGCCGTCGTCTCCAAGTACACCTACACGCTGGAGACGATCATCCAGGCCGGCAAGCTGCTGGTCGCCACCGAGCACGTCCCCATCGCCACGAACGCCAAGACGCGCGAGTCGCGCCTGTTCCCCTCGATGGGCTCCTACGTGCGCCGCAACGCCGTGGCCATCGCGCGCGTCTACGCGCAGTACGAGCCGCTGAAGGTCTTCATGCTGCTGGCCACGGTGGCGTTCGTGGCCGCGCTGATCCCCTTCGGGCGCTTCACCGTGGCCTACATCGACGGCGACGGCGCCGGCCACGTGCAGTCGCTGATCTTCGGCGCGGTGCTCTTCAACGCCGCCGTCGTGCTCGCCGCGCTCGGGATCCTCGGCGACCTCCTTTACGCTCAGCGCATGATGTCCCAGCGGATCTTCGAGCGGGTGCGGCGCATCGAGCTGCAGCTCGACGTGCCGCCGTCGCACTACGAGCCCGGCGCGCGGCCGACCGGCCAGCAGGCCACGACGGGCGCGCGGGCCGGCCAGAAGACCGAAGAGCGGGAGGCTCTGAAACTTTGAGCAGCGTCACCGTCGACCGTGAGGGCACGGTCACCGGCAACACCTACGACAAGTACGGCTCGAGCAACCCGGTCGTGCGCCGGCTCATGGCCGCGTTCGAGGGCACCCTCGACGAGCTCTTCCTGCAGGCCGACCCCCAATCGCTGCTCGACGTCGGCTGCGGCGAGGGCGTGCTCACGCACCAGTGGGCGCAGCGCCTGGGCGACCAGCGCCGCGTGGTCGGCATCGACCTCGACGACCCGGCGCTGCACGCTGAATGGGCCAAGCGCACGGCGCCCAACCTCGAGTACCGGGTCATGAAGGCCGAGAACCTGCCCTTCGCCGACGGCGAGTTCGATGCCGCCACCGCCATCGAGGTGCTCGAGCACGTGCCCGACGCCGAGCACACGGTGGCCGAGATGGCCCGCGTGGCCAAGCGCTGGCTGCTGGTCTCCGTGCCCCGCGAGCCCCTGTGGCGCGGGCTCAACATGGCCCGCGGCGCGTACTGGAAGGATCTCGGGAACACCCCGGGTCACCTGAACCACTGGTCCAAGCGCTCGTTCGTGGCCCTGCTGTCGCGCCACGGCGAGGTCGTGCAGGCGCGCTCGCCGTTCCCCTGGACGATGTTGCTCGTCCGCCTGCGTGACTGAGACCGTCCCGGGCGCCGACGAGACCGCCGGAGCGCCCCAGCCGGACTCCTACGCGCGCGGGGCGCGGATCCTGTCGATCGGGATCGCCTCGACGGGCATCTTCACCTTCGCCTACTTCGCGGTCGCCAGCCACGTGCTGGACGCCGACGCCTACGGCGCCATCTCGCTGCTGTGGGCGGTGCTGTTCGTCGTCATCTCGGTCATCTACCGCCCGGTCGAGCAGCTGCTGTCGCGGACGATCGCCGACCGGCGCGCGCGCGGCCATCACGGCCGGCACCCGCTGCGCATCGCGCTGCTCGTCCAGGCGGGCTTCGCGATTGCCTTCCTCGTCGTCGCGCTGGCGCTGAAGGGCCCGATCGAGGACGCCTTCGACTCGGTGACGCTCTATTGGATCTTCGTCGGCGCGACGCTCGCCTATGCCGCCAGCTACTTCGCCCGCGGCTACCTGGCCGGCCATCAATGGTTCGCGCTCTACGGCGGCCTCGTGCTCTTCGAGTCGGTGTCGCGCTTCTGCTTCCCGGTCGCCGTCGCGGTGGGCCTCGCCCACGGGCAGTCGGCCGTCGCCCTGGGCATCCTCGCGGCGCCGCTGGCGTCGCTGCTCGTCGTGCCCTGGGCGATCGTGAGCCACTCCGCGGCCGACGTCCCCGCCGTCGCCGACGAGCGCGCGCTGACGCTGCGCGCCGGCGCCGGCTTCGCGCTCTCGGTGGCGGCGATCCAGCTGGCCGAGCAGTCGCTGCTCAACGCGTCGGTGCTGACCGTCAGCGCCACGGCGACCACCGCCCTGGCCGGCGTCGTGTTCAACGCCCTGCTCATCACGCGCGCGCCCCTGCAGCTCTTCCAGTCGATCCAGACCTCGCTGCTGCCGCACCTCAGCGGCCTGGAGGCCACCGAGGGCCACGAGGCCTTCGCGCGCGCCATCCGCGTCACCGTCCTGGCCATCGTCGCCTTCGCCGGCGCGGTGGCAGTCGGGCTGCTGCTCATCGGGCCGTGGGCCATGGACGTCGTCTTCGGCCACGGCTATGACTACGGACGCGTCGGGCTCGCGGTGATCGCCGTCGGCATGGGCTTCCACCTCTGCGCGGGGACGCTGAACCAGGCCGCCCTGGCCCGCGGGCACGGGCGCGCGGCGGCGACGATGTGGCTGATCGCGGCCACCGTCTTCGTCGTGTGGATGGTCGTGCCGATCGTGGACGACGAGCTCGTGCGCACCGAGGTCGGCTACGCGGGTGCGGCGGCGCTGCTGTGCGCGCTGCTGCGCTGGCTCTACCGCCGGTAGTGGTCCGCGGTGGCAGCGGCAATGCGCGACGTCTAAGGCATCAACGAGGGGAGGGTGTCCCGGGCGCCGGTGATGGTGCCCAGGGGCGGAGTTCGCGCACTCTTCGCGCGCGTTTCGCAACACGTTCGCCGCGGGACGGCGTGTGGCCCGCCCAGCAGCACAGCTTCCCGCTGCGCTGGAGCGGCGTCACGGGCGCCGAATCGCTGCGCGGCCTCGTCGAATGGGACGGCGCGGGCGACGGCAACGTGCTGGCCGCCTCGGTGGTGCGCCTGACCCCCGGCGCCCACTAGAGAGCGCCGAACGTCGGTCCTACCCCCTGCAGAGGGGGGAAGACCGACGTCCGGCCCCCGTAGGCTTCGCGGCATGCCGACGTGGGATGACGTGGTGGCCATCGGCGCCCGCTTTCCGGGCGTTGAGGTCACGACGTCCTACGGCACGCCGGCGCTGAAGGTCGCCGGAGGCTTCATGTGCCGGCTGCGCACCGACCCCGACGCGCTCGTGCTGCGCGTCGTCGACCTCGGCGAGCGCGAGGCGCTCCTGCAGGGCCAGCCCGAGGCGTTCTTCACCACGCCCCACTACGACGGCCACCCCTCGGTCCTGGTGCGCCTGCCGGCCGTCGACCCGGCCGAGCTCGCCGAGCTGCTCGAGGAGGCGTGGCGCCTGCGCGCCCCCAAGCGCCTCATCGCCCAGCACGACGCGGCGCGCTGACCCAGGCTCTCAGCCGGATCTCAGCGTCCTGACAGGGCGCTGCGAGCATCGCCGCCCATCGTGTTGCCTCGTCAAGCAACCGGAAGGAACTCCCCATATGTCCCGTACCGTCTCGAAGGCGCTCATGGCCGTCGCCGGCGTCGCCGCGCTCGCCCTCGGCGGCTCCGCCCTGGCGGGTGCCGCCGGCCAGAGCACGACCACGCAGAGCTCGACCGCCCAGGGCTACGGCCCCCAGGGCTATGGCGCCCCCGGCCAGCCGCCCAGCGGCACGAAGCCCGACCCGAGCAAGGGCGGGCACGTCGGGCGCAACGGCCAGCGCGAGACGCTGCTCACGGGTGACACCGCCGCCAAGGTCAAGGCCGCCGCGCTGGCCAAGGTCCCGGGCGCGACGGTCGAGCGCGTCGAGACCGACGCCGACCACGGCTCGCCGTACGAGGCGCACCTGCGCGAGTCCGACGGCACCGAGCTCGAGGTCCTCGTGGACAAGAGCTTCGCGGTGACCGCCGTCAACACGATGCAGCACTGAGGAAGCTGGCGGCGGGCGCGGCCGTGCCGCGCCCGCCACGCTTCGTCACTCGTAGGCGAGCGCCTGGAGGACGTCGAGCTTCGAGGCCCGGCGGGCCGGGAGGGCCGCTGCGCCCACGCCGGCGACGCCGGCCAGGACGAGCAGGAACAACAGCGTCACCACCGGGATCGAGAGGGTGAAGTCGTCGAGCGGCCGCGTGAACAGCACCGCCAGGACCACGCCCATGACCACACCCAGAACGGCCCCGATGAGCGAGGTGATGACGGCCTCCCAGCGCACGATCCGCTTGACCTGCTTGCGGGAGGTGCCGATCGCCCGCAGCATGCCCAGCTCGCGCGTGCGCTCGCTGATCGAGAGCACGAGCGTGTTCACGATGCCGAAGAGCGACACGATGATCGCGAGGGCCAGCAGCGCGTAGATGAGACTCAGCAGCTGGTTGACCTGCCCGGCGATGTCGTCCTTGAACTCCTGGTTGGTCAGCACCTCGGCCTCGGGGTAGCGGGCGTCGAGGAGGCTCTTGATCTGCTTCTTGATCGCCGCCTGATCGGCGCCGGGGTCGGCGCCGACGAGACCGAAGGCGTCCTTGGGCTCGCCGAACTGCGTCTGCGCGACCGCGTTGGTCACCGTCAGGTTGGCCAGCAGGCCGCCCTTGTCGTCGACGATGCCGATCACCTTGGGGGCGATGTGCTTGCCGTTGGGCGTCGTCACCTGCAGCGTGTCGCCGAGCTTGGTGTCGTGCGAGTCCGCGTAGCCCTTCTTGACCAGCACGTCGCCCGGCCCGAGATCGCGGACGGCAGCCTCGCCACCTGCCTTCATGTCGAGCTTGTAGAGGCCGGGGAACGTGCGCGGGTCGATCGAGGAGACCGATTGGTTGCCGCTCACGCCGCGGACCTTGGCCTCCGAGAAGCGCACGCCGCTGACGCTCGAGACGCCGTCGACGCGGTCGACGCTGCGCAGCACCTCGGGCGAGAACGGCGAGAAGCCGTCGGTGTTCTGCACCACGAAGGCGCTCTTGAGGTTCTTGTCGATGGCGCCGTTGATGGTCGCCTTCGCCCCGGCCGCGAAGATCGACGCGAAGGTGACGAGCGCGACGCCGATCATGAGCGCCGCAGCGGTCACCGCGGTGCGCCCCGGCTGGCGGACGGAGTTCTCGCGTGCGAGCTGGCCGGTGATGCCGGTCGCGCGCTCGATCGGGGCCCCGATGATGTTCGCCAGCGGCCGCACCAGTCGCGGCGAGAGCAGCGCGACGCCCAGGAAGGTCAGCGCGGCGCCGCCGCCCATGAACGAGATGGCGGCGCTGTCGGACTTCAGGCTGCCGAAGAGCCCGACGCACATGAGCCCCACGCCGATCGCGAGCAGCAGACCGGCGGCGATGGCCATCCGCCGCCCGCGCCCGTGCTGCATCGGCACGGCGCCCTCGCGCAGGGCCTCCACCGGCGGCACGCGCATCGCGCGCACCGCCGGCGCGATGCTGGCGACGAGACTCACCACCGTGCCCACGAGGACCGTCACGATCACGGTGCGGCCCTCGATGACGACGCCCTTGCTCGGCAGGTCGGCGCCGAACGCCTTGAAGAGGGCGCGCAGCAGCGCGGCCGTCCCGATGCCCAGGAGGAAGCCGACGACGCCGCCGACGAAGCCCAGCGCAAGCCCCTCGGTGACGACCGCCCGCCAGATCTGGCGGCGCGACGCGCCGAGGGTGCGCAGCAGCGCGAACTCGCGCATGCGCTGGGCGACGGTGATCGAGAAGGTGTTGAAGATCAGGAAGGCGCCCACGAACAGCGCGATGAAGGCGAACGCGAGCAGGAAGGTCTTCAGGAACCCGAGGTTGTCGCGGATGTCCTTGGATTCCTTGTCCGCCTGCTCCTGACCCGTGCGCACGTCGACCGTCGGGCCGAGCACCCGCGTCAGTTGCGACTTGAGCTGCTGCGGCGAGACGCCGGGCTTGGCGGCGACCTGGATCTCGTCGAAGCCGTCGCCCTTGCCGAGCATCCGCTGGGCTTCGGGCAGCACGAGGTCGAGCACCGCGGCGCCGCCGAACGAGCTCAGGCCGGCGATCTGGGTCGTCCCGACGAGCGTGTAGCACTTGCGCGGCGCGGTCGCCACGGCGCAGACCTTGTCGCCGACCTTCCAGTTCTCCTTGTCGGCCGTCGCGGCGTCGATCGCCGCCTCGTCGGCGTTCTGCGGCCTGCGGCCCGTCTTGAGCGTGAAGCCCTGGAAGCGCGGAACCTCGGCGACCGAGGCGATGAAGTTCGGGGCCCCGCCCTTGCCGATGCGCTTGCCGTCGTTGCCCAGGATCGTGCCGGCGTCGAAGATCGAGCCCTCCGCGTTGGCCACGCCCGGCTGCTGGCGCACCTTGTCCAGCACCGGCCCGGGGACCGTGGGCGCGGTGCCGCCGTTGTTGGTCGTGTCGATCGTCTTGTGCGGCGTGATCGCCGCGTCGGTCCCGCGGTTGGAAACCGTGAAGATCGTGTCGAAGGCGTTGTTGATCGAGTCGGTGAAGACATAGGTGCCGGCGATCAGCGTCGTCCCCAGGACGACGGCCAGCACGGTCAGCGCGAGGCGCAGCTTGCGGGCGAACAGCCCGCGCCGGGCGACCTTGCCCATGCCTAGCCGACCGCCTTCATGAGGTCGAGCACGTCGTCCGCCGTGTGGGCCTCGCCGTCGTGGACGATGCGCCCGTCGCCGAGTACCAAGAGGCGATCGGCGTGGGATGCGGCCACCGCGTCGTGGGTGACCATGATCACCGTCTGGCCGAACTCGTCGACCGAGCGGCGCAGCAGACCGAGCAGCTCCCCCGAGGACTTGGAGTCGAGGTTGCCGGTCGGCTCGTCGGCGAAGATGACCGCAGGCTGCGAGGCCATGGCCCGCGCCACCGCGACACGCTGCTGCTGGCCGCCCGACAGCTCGGACGGGCGGTGGTCGAGGCGATCGCGCAGGCCGATGGTGTCGATGAGCCGGTTCAGCCACTCCTCGTCGGGCTTGCGCCCGGCAATCGACATCGGCAGCACGATGTTCTCGCGGGCGTCGAGGACCGGCAGCAGGTTGAAAGACTGAAAGACGAAGCCGACCTTGTCGCGGCGCAGGTTGGTCAGCCGCTTGTCGTCGAGGTCGACGAGCTCGACGCCGTCGAGCACGACCGAGCCGCTGGTGGGCCGGTCCAGGCCGGCGAGGATGTGCATCAGGGTCGACTTGCCGGAGCCGGAGGGCCCCATGATCGCGGTGAAGCGACCAGCCGGGAACCCGACGGTGATCCCGTCGAGCGCGCGGACCGCGGCCTCGCCTTCGCCGTACACGCGCACGACGTCGGCAGCCGACACCAGCAGGGGTTCGGGCACATTCATGGACGGCAGCGTCGCAAACCCGGCGCCCTGCGTAGGTACGGCTGCCCGTACTGGGTCCCCTAGGGGAAGCCCCGGGGTCGCCGGCGGCGCTCAGGCCTTCAAATAGGTGAGCACCGCCAGCACGCGGCGGTGGTCGTCGGCCGTGGGCGGCAGGTTGAGCTTGGTGAAGATGCTCGTCACGTGCTTCTCGACCGCGCGCTCGGTGACCACCAGCTCGGTGGCGATCGCGTGATTGGAGCGGCCCTCGGCCATGAGCGCGAGCACCTGGCGCTCGCGCGGGGAGATCTCGGCCAGCGGATCCTCCTGGCGGCGTCGGCCGAGCAGGCGCGAGACGACCTCGGGGTCCAGGGCGCTGCCGCCCTCCCCCACGCGCCGGACGGCGTCGATGAAGCGCTCGAGGTCGGCGACGCGATCCTTCAGCAGGTAGCCCACGCCCTCGGCGTTGGAGCTCAGCAGCTCCATCGCGTAGGCCTCCTCGATGTACTGCGAGAGGACGAGCACGCCGGTGCCGGGGTGCTTGTCGCGGATCTCGGCCGCGGCCCGCAGACCCTCGTCGGTGTGCGTGGGCGGCATGCGGACGTCGACGATCGCGACGTCGGGCTTGTGGGCGCCGACCTTGCGCAGCAGGTCCTCGCCGTCGCCCGCCTGGGCGACCACCTCGAGGCCCGCCTCCTCGAGCAGGCGCGCGACCCCTTCGCGCAGCAGCAGGCTGTCGTCGGCCAGGACTACGCGCACGGAACCTCGGCCCTCACGGTCGTGCCCTCCCCGGGCGGCGAATGGACCTCGAGGCGCCCGTCGAGCGCCGCGAGCCGGTCGGCCAGGCCGCGCAGGCCGGTGCCGATCGTGGGATCGGCCCCGCCGACCCCGTCGTCGTGCACCTCGACGACGGCGTAGGAGCCGTTGCGCCGGATGCGCACCGCGGCGGTGGACGCCCCGGCGTACTTGACGACGTTGGTGAGCGCCTCGGCCACGACGAAGTAGGCGGCCGCCTCGACAGGGGCAGGCAGTCGTTCGGCTGGCATCTGGTCGAGACTAACCGGTAGCGGGGCTCGCTCGGCGAGCGCCTCGAGCGCGGGCTCCAGGCCGCGGTCGGTGAGAACGGCGGGATGGATGCCGCGCGCGAGCTCGCGCAGCTCCTCCAGAGCGCGGGCCAGCTCGTCGCGCGCGGCGTCGAGCATGGCGCCGGCCGCGGCCTCCTCGCCCTCCTCGAGGCGGCGCTTGGCCAGCCCGAGCTGCAGCGAGAGCGCGACCAGGCGCTGCTGGGCGCCGTCGTGCAGATCGCGCTCCAGGCGCCGGCGCTCGAACATCGAGACCTCGACCAGGCGCGAGCGCGAGGTCTGCAGCTCGTCCAGGCGGGCGCGCAGCTCCGCCTCCAGGCGCTCGTTCTCCAGCGCCAGGGCGGCCGACGCGGCCACGGCGCGCACCAGCCCGGGCTCGTCGGCGAGCGACGCGTCGTGGATGATCGCGCCCACGCGGATGCCCTCGCGCTCGACCTCGGTGACGGCGCGGCCGGAGCCCGCCTCGGGCAGCGCGACCGGGCGCCCGTCGAAGGTCACGTAGTGGCCGGCCGACGGGCGCCAGTAGACGAGCTTGAGCGAGCGGTCGCCCAGGGCGTCGGCCAGCGCGTGCCCCAGCGAGCGATCGGCCTCGGGGTTGTTGAGGCGCTCGATCAGCTCGCCGACGGCCCCGGCGCGGGAGTAGCGACTGCGCACGAGGCCGGCCAGGAAGGCGAAGGGCAGCACGGCGAAGGCGATCAGGGCCAGCAGCCCGGCGATGTCGCCGATCTTGCCCGGCAGCCCGAGCACGTCGATCACGAAGGCGACGCCGAGCAGCCCGACGAGGGCCGTTCCCGTCCACAGCATCGGCGCCAGGGCGCGCCGCTGGGGCGGCGTGGCGGCGCGGCGCTTCTGCAGGAGCAGCACGAACGTGCTGACGAGCACCACGACGGCGACGAAGGTCGACGTGTAGTCGAAGACGTCGGCGAGGTCGGGCGCGTCGACGATCGCGAACACGTTGTCGGGGCGCGGGCCCTTCAGGTCGCTCGCGATGTCGCCGCCGAGCAGGAAGAAGGGCAGGCGCACGGCGAGCACGTCGAGGTAGCCGGCGGCGATCGTCGCGCGCTGCGCGAAGGTCTCCAGGCGCCCCGTCGGGAACGAGAGCACCATCTGGATGACGAGCACCAGATAGAGCGGCTCGACGTAGCTGCCGATCGTGTAGACCGTCGAGTTGTTGGACTCCGTCAGCCCGGAGAGGAACCAGGCGATCCCGACCCCGGTCATCAGCAGCCCGAAGCGGTTCAGCGGGCGCCGCCACCAGGCGAAGACCCCGGTGCCGATGAAGCTCAGCCCGATGAGCGGGCCGAGCAGCGCGGTGACGAGCTTCTGATCCTCGTGGCTCGAGGTCAGCGCGAGCGCCACGTCGAGGCCCGCGAAGATGACCCCGAGGGCGAAGAGGGCGAGCAGGGCGCGGCGCAGGCCGAGCATGGCGGGTCTAGAGCAGCTCGGCTATGGCTGCGCCGGAGAGATCGCCCTTGGAGATGAATCCGCGGGCGCCGCTTCCGGAGACGAGAGGGCCGAAGTCGGACGAGTCGCGGCTGGAGGTCAGGACCACGGCCGGAGCGCCGTTGTGGGCGGTGATCCGCTCGGCCACCTGGAACCCGTCGAGATCGGGGAGGTTGACGTCGAGGAGCACCAGATCGGGGTGCAGGCGGCAGGCCTCCATGATGGCCGTCGTGCCGTCCGGCGCCTCGCCGATGACGTCGTAACCCTCGGCCTCCAGCAGCATCCGGGCGGTGGCCCGGAAGGTCGGATGATCGTCGACTATGAGAACGGTGGTGCCCACTGGTAAAAGGATTGTCGTCCGTTCCTCAAGCTCTCCGCATACGGCTAGCTACACCCGGCCGCGGCGGCGACCCTGCGGAAGGCTGCCCCGGGCTCCACGTCCCCGAACACGGAAGTTCCGGCCACGAAGAGCGTCGCACCCGCCTCGGCGCACGGACCGGCGGTGCGCTCGTCGATTCCGCCGTCGACCTCGAGCTCGACATCGGGGCCCACGAGGGCCCGCAGACGGCGGATCTTGTCCAGCGAGGCGGGGATGAAGTCCTGACCGCCCCAGCCCGGGTTGACGGTCATGCACAGCACCGACCACAGCTCGCCCCGGACCTCCGACAGCGCCTCCACCGGGGTCGAGGGCGTGAGCGCGACGCCCGCGGTGCAGCCCGCCTCCTGGATCGCCTGCACGGCCTTGTGGACGTGCGGCGTGGCCTCGTAGTGCACGGTGATGTTGTTGGCGCCCGCCGCGGCGAAGGCGGCGACGTGGTTCTCCGGGCGCTCGATCATCAGGTGGATGTCGAGCAGGACGTCGAAGTCGCGCAGCCCCGCCACGGCCTGCGGGCCCATCGACAGGGTCGGCACGAAGTGCCCGTCCATGATGTCGATGTGGATGACCTGCGCGCCGGCGTCGACCACCGTCTGCACCTGCTCGTGCAGGCGCCCGAAGTCGGCGGCCAGGATGGAGGGGGCGACGCGGCGCGTCATATCTCGACGAGCATCGAGCCGTCGCAGTTGTTGCAGGTGAGGATCGCCGTGCTCGACATGCGCACGATGGTCGAGTGCTCTCCGCAGTCGGGGCACACCGAGCGCAGTTCGAAGCGGTGCAGGCAGTTCACGCAGCGGTAGCGCCCCGCGAGGCTCGACGGCCGCAGCCAGGGCTCCCCGCAGGACGGGCATCGCAGCCCGAGGTCAGCCTCCATCGCGGGCAATATAGAAGCCGTCGGTGCCGTCGCGATGCGGGAACGTCCTCTGCACGTCCTCGCCCACCAGCCGTTCCTCGCCCGGCGACAGGGTGCAGACCGAGTAGACGAGCGTCCCTCCGGGGGCCAGCGCGCGCCGCGCGCCGGCCAGCAATGCGTCCTGCTCGACGGCCAGCTGCGCGATGGCCTCGGGGCTCGTGCGCCAGCGCAGATCGGGGTGCGAGCGCAGGGTCCCCAGGCCCGAGCACGGCGGGTCGAGCAGGACGCGATCGAACCCGCCCGCGCCGTCGTAGGCCTTGGCGTCGGCGGTGACCACGGTGACGTTGGCCGCCTGCATGCGCGCGCTGGTGGCCTGCAGCGCGCGAGCGCGCTGGGGATGGCGCTCGACCGCGACGACCTCGCCCGTGCCCTCCATGAGCGCCGCCAGGTGCGTCGTCTTGCCCCCGGGCGCCGCGCACAGGTCGAGGACGCGCTGCCCCGGCAGCGGGGCGAGCGTGCGCGCCACGAGCTGGCTGGCGCGCGACTGCGGGGTGAAGGCGCCCGCGGCGTAGCCGCGATGGCCGAGCGCGTCGAACGGGCCGTCGACGACGATCGTGTCGGCATCGCGCCGGCCCGGGATGTCGTCGAGGTCGTAGTCCACGAGGGCGTTGACGCGCAGCGCGAGCTCGGCGGGCTCGTTGTCGGCCGCCAGCAGCGCGCGGGTCTCGTCGGCGCCGAGCCAGTCCCACCACAGGTCGACGATCCAGCGCGGATGCGAGTGGCGGATCGCCGCCCCCGCGGGCGTTGCGTCGGATGGCAGCTCGGCGCCTTCGCGCTGTACGCGGCGCAGCACGGCGTTGACCAGCCGGTGGCCCGGGCTGGGCTTGGCCAGCTCGACCGCTTCGCCGATCGCGGCGTGCGCGGCGACGCCGTCGAGGAACAGGAGCTGGAAGAGGCCGAGCTGCAGCGCCGCGCGCACACCCGGCTCGAGCGCGCGATCGACGTGGCGGGCGATGATGTGGTCGAGCGTCAGGCGGCGCTGGACGGTGCCGAAGGCCAGCTGCTTGGCCAGCGCCCGATCGCGCGCCTGGAGGCCGCGGGCCTCGCCGTGCAGCGCCCGATCGGCGTAGGCGCCCTCGGCGAGCGTACGCACCACCACGGCGTGTGCCGTGCGGCGGGCGGGGCTGAGCGTGGCGAGCGCCATTGCGCTCACGGTAGTGCGCCGTCGACGCATGCCGCGAGCGGCGCGCCCCCCCGGACGCGCCGCCCCAGCCTTCCCCCCACTTGCCCTAGAGCAAGGTGTCGGCTCTGCGGAGCGGTTCCAACCGTCGAACTATCCGAAAGGACGGGATGCCTGTCAGCGTGCTGACACCGCCGCCCGCGGCTCGATCGTCGCCGTTCGCCGCTCATCGGCGGCGCCGTACGGCTAGCCCCCTGGCGGGGCCCGCGCTCTCACGGCTACCGTCGCCGACGTCATGGCCGTCGCCGCCCCCACCGCCCCGGCGCTGACGCTGCGCGGCGTCGCGAAGTCCTTCGGCGGGCGGCTGATCCTCGACCGCGCCGACCTCGAGCTCGGCCCGCGGGCCCGCGTCGGCCTGATCGGCGCCAACGGCGCCGGCAAGTCGACGCTGCTGGCGATGCTGGCCGGCGACGAGCACGCCGACGCGGGCACCGTGGCGCTGCGCCGCGGCGCCCGGGTCGCCTACCTGCATCAGCTGGTGGACGGCGACGAGCGCACCGTGCGCGAGGTCCTGGCCGCCGCGCGGCCCGAGGTCGCCACGCTCGAGGAGGAGCTCGCCCGCGTCGAGGGCCAGCTCGCCGATCCCGCGCTGGTGGCCGATCTCGACCGGATGGGGCGCGTCCTCGAGCGCCAGGCCGCGCTGATCGAGCGCCTCGCCGCCGACACCGCCGGCGGCGATGCCATCCGCCACCTGCGCGAGCTCGGCCTGACCGACGAGGATCTCGACCGCCCGACGCGCATGCTCAGCGGCGGCCAGCGCAAGCTCGTGGCGCTCGCCGCGTGCCTCGTCCAGGCGCCCGACGTGCTGCTGCTCGACGAGCCCGAGGCCCACCTCGACGTGGCCCGCCGGCGGATCGTCGAGGAGCTCGTGCAGGACTTCGAGGGCGCCGTGCTCATCGTCTCCCACGACCGCCATCTGCTCGACGAGACGGTGACGCAGATCGCCGAGCTCGAGGGCGGGCGCATCCGCATGTGGCAAGGCGGCTACTCCGCCTACGCGGTGGCGCGCGAGCTCGAGCTCGTGCGCCGCCAGCAGCAGTACGTGACCCAGCAGAAGGAGATCGCGCGCCTCGAGGAGGCGATCCGCCGCTTCGAGGACTGGGCCCACCGCGTCGTCGACAAGCGCCACATCATCCGGGCGCGCAACAAGCAGCGCCAGATCGATCGGATGGAGAAGGTCGAGCGCCCCGTCTTCGAGCGGCGCAAGATGGCGCTGGCGCTGCGCAGCGGAGCGCGCGGCGGCGACCGCGTCATCGCGCTGCGCGCGATGGACTTCGCCCCCGTCCTGCGCGACATCGACCTGGAGATCGTGCGCGGCGAGCGCGTGGGCATCGTCGGGCCGATCGGCGCGGGCAAGACCGTCCTCGCGCGGCTGCTGGCCGGCGACCTGCAGCCCACCGCCGGCGAGCGCTGGGCCGGGCCGTCGATCACCGTTGAGTACGTCAGCCAGGCGGCGACCGAGCTGCCCGGCGACCGCACCCCGATCGACGTCGTGCGCGCGGCACGGCCGCTGAGCGAGGGCGAGGCCGTCTCGCTGCTCGTGCGCTTCCTCTTCGACTACGAGCAGCTGCGCCGGCCGATCGCGACGATGAGCGGCGGCGAGCGCACCCGCCTGCGCTGCTGCCTGGTCATGCTCTCGGCGGCCAACTGCCTGATCCTCGACGAGCCGACCAACCACCTCGACATCCCCGCGGTGGAGACGCTCGAGGCGGCCCTGGAGAGCTACGACGGGACCGTCATCGCCGTCAGCCACGACCGCTACTTCCTCGAGCGCATCGCCGACCGCGTCCTCGAGGTCGGCGACGGGCGCGTCAGGGAGCGGCGCTGAGCGCGTAGGGGTAGGTCGGCTCGCGGCCCTGGAAGGAGAGGATCCGCGGGTTCTGGACCACGCCCTCGCGGATCTCGACCGCGCGGCGGATCGTCTCGTCGGCGTCCCACGCCGCGGGCCCGGCCATGACGATCGACAGATAGCCGAGCAGTGCCTCGCTGTTCTCCCACGTGGCCGAGTTCCACAGGAACGACGGGCTGTGGTCGACGGCGTAGTAGTGCAGGCCCTCGCCGACGCGGGCCATCGGCTCGGCGAAGGACGTCGGCCGGGCCCACTCGAAGGCCATGCCCTCGTCGCAGGAGACGTCGACGAACAGCGTCCCGGGCTTGAAGCGCCCGAGGTCCTCGTTCATCACGAACATCAGCGGCGCGTCGGTGTCCTGCAGGATGCAGTTGACGACGATGTCGTAGCGGGCCAGGACCTGCGCGAGCGGCTCCGGCGGCTCGAGCGCTCGTGTCCGCGTCGGGTCGGCCGGATCGCGTTCGAAGTGCCCCATCCGCACCGACGCGAACGGCGCGGCGACCGCCGACACCGGGCGCTGGGTCAGCACGGACACGTCGCTGACGCCGAATGCCGACAGGCCCCGCACCGCCCCGCGCGCGGTGGCGCCGAAGCTGATCACCGCGGCGCGCAGGCGGCGGCCGTAGTCCCCGCTGATCCCCAGGAGCTGAAGCGAATGCAGGATCGAGCAGTAGCCCGCCAGCTCGTTGTTCTTGTGGAACACGTGGACGACGAAGTCGCCCTTCTCACTCCAGTGGTTCATCGCCTCCCAGGCGATGAGCGTCACGCGGCGGTCGATGGCCAGCTGGGCCATCTCGCGGTCCTGCACGCAATGCGGCCAGCCCCACACGACCTGCCCCGGGCGCAGCGTCTGCAGGTCCTCGGCGAGCGGCTTGGGCAGCAGGAGCACGTCGCACTCGGCGAAGAGCTCCTCGCGCGAGCGCAGCCCCGCGACCAGCGGCGCGAGCTGGGAGTCGGACGACCCGAGCCGGTCGCCGTAGCCGTGCTCGAGGAACATGCGCGCGCGCAGGCCGGCGTCGATGCGCTCGAAGTGCGCTGGATGAATGGCCTGCCGGCGCTCGTCGGGCTTGCGGGACGTCGCGACGACGCCGAGGGTCAGCTCGTCCACTCCGACGAGTCTATTTACGCGCCCGCGGGGTCCAGCGCCACGAGCTCCTCGAACGTCCCCGGCGCCGCGGCGACGAACCAGGTCAGCGGTTCGCCGTCGATCACCGCCGTGCGCCCGCCGGCCTCCTCCACCAGCAGGCGTCCCGGGAGCCAGTCCCACGGATCGACGTTGGGCTGCGCCCAGGCGTCGATGTGCCCCGCCGCCACCCAGGCGAGCTCGAGCGAGCCCGCGCCGCCCATGCGCAGCACCGCGGCCGCTTCGGCGAGGCGGCCGAAGCTGGCGCCGGGCGCCGTTCCGCGCAGCTTGTCCGCGCGCAGGAAGCTCGACAGCACGGCCTCGCGCAGCGGCGCGCCGTCGCGCACGTGCAGCGCGATGCCGTCGCGGTGGGCGCCCTGGCCGCGGGCGGCGGAGAACAGCTCGTCGCGCGAGGGGTCCAGGACGGCGGTGGCCAGCGGCTCGCCGTGCTCCTCCAGCACCACCGCGACGCACCACTGCGGGATCGCGCGCAGGAAGTTCACCGTGCCGTCGACGCCGTCGACGAGCCAGCGGCGCGCGGCCGCGCCCACGCTGGCGCCCTCCTCGCCGAGGATCGCGTCGTCCGGGCGCTCGGCGCGCAGCAGCGCGACGATCGCCGCTTCGCTGGCGTGGTCGGCCGCCGACACCAGATCCGCGGCCGAGGACTTGCGGCGCACGTCGAGCGCACCGCCCGCCACGCTGAGTGCCGCGGCCGCGCCGGCGCGCACGACGCGCTCGGCCAGGTCGCAGTCGCTCGCCATCCGCCGCATCCTGGCACTTCGAGAGGCTGACACCGGCGGCGCCGAAGGCCGATGATGCGCGCTGTGCGCCGCGTCCTCGTCGCCGCCCTGCTCGCCGCCACCGCGGCGAGCGCCGTGCTCGCCGTCTCGCTGCCCGCCCGCGGACGCACGCTGGTGACGTGGACGGCGCCCCACGGCCGGCCCGCCGGCGTGGTGCTCGTCGTCCACGGCGGGGCCTGGCGCGACGCCGGCCCGCGGACCACCGCCCTGATGCGATCGCGCGCGCGCATCTTCGCCGGCTGGGGGTGGGCGGCGGCCGTCGTCGACTACCGCGCGTTCGCCGATGCTCCCGGCGACGTCGTGCGCGCCTACGACGCGGCCCGCGAGCGCTTTCCCGCGCTGCCGATCTGCGCCTACGGCGAGTCGGCGGGCGGCCAGCTGGCCCTCATGCTCGCGGTGCGCCGCCCGCTGGCCTGCGTCGTCGACGCCGCCGGACCGGTCGACCTGCCGCGCCTGGACGGCACGCCCCAGGCCGACTGGGTGCGCGCCAAGGCCCTGGCCGCCTTCGGCGACCTGCGCGACGCCTCCCCCACCCACCACGCGGCGGCCATCCGCGCACCCGTGCTGGCCGGCTACGCGGCGGCCGACCGGATCGTCCCGGCCACCCAGGGGCGCTATCTCAAGCGCGCGCTGAGCCACGCCCGGGTGATCGAGCTCGGCGCGGGCGCCGGCCCGCGGTTCGTGCACGCCACCGTGCCCGCGGTGGCGCTGCGCGGCTGGTGGAGCGCCGTCCGCGCCGAGCTTCAGCGCGTCGCGTGGCCGCGCAGGTAGTCCGCGTAGGCCATCGGGCGCCCGCCCGGCGGCTGGACCTCCAGCAGCACCAGCGAGCCGTCGTCCCCCACCGCGGCGCGGTGCACGCCGAGGAACGTCCCGTCGTCGAGCGCCAGGCGCGCGCCGATGTGCGGGTGCAGCGCGCGGACGATGCGGGCGTTGACCTCGGCGGGCGCAGCGGGGTCCAGGGTGCGGTCCGCCGCGGTGATCTTCTCGGCGTAGGTGACGCCGTCCTCGGGCTGCTCGGCGAAGGGCGGGTGCTCGTCGAGTGCGCGCACGAGCAACGTCGCGCCGCGGTCCTCCAGGCGCGCGGCGAGCGTCCCGTAGTCGTCGTCGGGCCGGATCGGCTCGGCCTCCATGAGGCACACCGGGCCGGAATCGAGACCGGCCGTGAGACGCATGATCGCGACCCCCGTCTGCTCGTCGCCGGCCATGATGGCGCGCTCGACGGGCGCCGCCCCGCGCCAGCGCGGCAGGAGCGAGGGATGGACGTTGAGGATCTCGAAGTCGGTCAGCAACGGCTCCTTGACCAGCGCTCCGAAGGCACACAGCACGAGCACGTCCGCGCCGGTCGCGGCCAGCCGTTCGCCCGCCTCGGGGGTGTTGACCGACTCGGGCTGGAAGAGGTCGATGCCCAGCGCGCGCGCCGTATCCGCCACCGGCGGCGGCGTGAGCTTGCGCCCGCGTCCCGCGGCACGATCGGGGCGGGTCACGACCAGGGCGGGCCGGTGGTCGGTGGCCGCGAGGCGCTCCAGGACGGCGGCCGCGAAGGCCGAGGTGCCCAGGAAGGCGGTGCTCAAGCGGCCTCGAGGCGCTCGCGGAGGATCCGCATGGCCTCCTTGCGCTGATCGCGCGACGTGCGATCGAGGATCAGGACCCCGTCGAGGTGGTCCATCTCGTGCTGGATGACCCGCGCCTCCAGTCCGCTGGCCTCGACGAGGATCGCCTCGCCCGTCGGATCCTGGGCGCGGACGCGGACGTAGCTCGGGCGCTCGACGTCTACGTGGACGCCGGGCAGGCTCAGGCAGCCCTCCTCCATCGTCTCCTTGTCGCCCCCGGACCATTCGAGCACGGGATTGATGAGCGCGTTGACGGGGCTGTCGTGCTCGACGCGGTAGACGAGGACGCGGTGCAGGACGCCGACCTGCGTGGCCGCCAGCCCGATCCCCAGCGCATCGTGCATGAGGCCGCCCATGCGCGTGACCTCCGCGCGCAGGCGCTCGTCGAAGACCTCGACCGGCAACGCCTTGGCCTTCAGCACCGGATCGCCGTAGACGCGCACGTGCGCGAGCGCCGCGTCGCGCCGCGCGGCGACCTCCGGATCGAGCGGCGGCGGCTCGGCCTCGTGGGCCTCCGGGTCCTCCGCAACCTCGACGTCGTGCTCTGCCAGATCCTGCTCTGCCATTTGCCCCCTGCAGGGTAGCTACTGAGGGTCGACGTCAACGCTGAACGTGGCGGCCCGGTGCGCGCGATCGCCCGCGGCCGCCTGCACCGCGGCCCCGACCTCCGCCACCGCGGCGGCGCGGTCCTGCGCCTTGACCACGATCTGGGCGCGCTCGCGCCCGCGCAGGCGGAACAGCGGCGCCGGCCCGAGGGCGTCGCCGAGGCGCTCGCGCACCGCGGCCGCGGCGGCCAGCGCCGCCCCCGGGGCAGGTGACGAGCAGACCACGCGGATCAGCGTCGAGAACGGCGGATAGCGCAGCGCGCGCCGGCGCTCGAGCTCGCCCGCGAGGAAGCCGTCGGCGTCGTGGTGCGCGGCGAAGCGGATCGACGGCGCCTCGGGGGCCAGGGTCTGCACGAGCACGCGTCCGCCGCGCGCTCCGCGTCCGGCGCGGCCGGCCAGCTGGGTGACAAGGGCGAAGGTGCGCTCCTCGGCGCGGAAGTCGGGAAAGCGCAGCGTCGCGTCGGCGTCGAGCACGACGCCGAGATCGACGTCGGGGAAGTCGTGGCCCTTGGCCACCATCTGCGTGCCGACGAGCACGCCGCGCGGCGCGTGCTCGAAGGCGGCGAGCACGCGGGCGGGATCGGCAACCTCGGCGTCGAGGCGGAAGACGGTTCCCTCGAGCTCTGACTCCAGGCGCTCGGTGCCCGTGCCGTGGCGGGCGATCGACACCGAGCCGCAGGCGTCGCAGCGCGCGGGCACCGGCTCGCGGTGGCCGCAGTGATGGCAGGCCAGCAGCCCGTCGGCGCGGTGCATGACCAGGGTGACGTCGCACGACGGGCAGCCCCACGCGCGCCCGCACGAGCGGCAGGTCAGGAAGTTCGACCAGCCCCGGCGGTTGAGCAGGACGATGGCCTTGCGCGCGTCGGCCAGCGCCTCATGGGTCAGCGGGTGCAGCGCGCGCTGCGCAGCGCGCATGTCGACGATCTCGACCGGCGGCAGCGGCGCGCCGTCGACGCGCCGGGGCAGGCGCACGCGCGTGAGGGCGTGCACCGATTCCGGGCGCGGCGTCGCGCTGCCGGCGACGAGCACGGCGCCGGCCTGCGCGGCGCGGCGCTCGGCCACGCGGCGGGCGTCGTAGCGCGGATCGCCCTCATGCTTGTAGGACGCGTCGTGCTCCTCGTCGATGACGACGAGGCCGACGTCGCGCATGGGCGCGAAGACCGCCGAGCGCGGCCCAACGCACACGCGCGCCTCCCCCGCCCGCAGCCGCGCCCATTCGTCGTGGCGCTCGCCGGTGGAGAGCTTGGAGTGAAGGACGGCGACCGTGTCGCCGAAGCGAGCCACGAAGCGCGCCACGATCTGCGGCGTCAGGGCGATCTCGGGAACGAGGACGATCACCCCGCCGCCGTCGGCGAGCACCGCCGCGGCCGCCTGCAGGTAGACCTCGGTCTTGCCCGACCCGGTGACGCCGTGCAGCAGCAGCCGCTCGCCGGGGGTCGCCGTGACGATCGCCTGCAGGGCCGCGGCCTGATCTGCGGTGAGCTCGGGCTGCGCCCGCGCGGCCCCGACGGGCACGTGCAGCGGCGCGCGGCGCACGATCCGCGGGGTGATGCGCACGAGCCCGCGCCCCTCAAGGCGCCGCAGCGCGGCGAGGTCGCCGGCGGCGAGGCGCGGCAGCGAGTGCAGCAGGGCGCGCTGGCGGTCGCTCAGGCGCTCCTGCGGATCCGGCTCGCCCGCGGCCTGCGCCCACAGCGCGGTCTTCGCGCGCGTGCCCTTCGGGGGCAGCAGCAGCGAGAGGGCGCGCGCCGGCGTCGAGCAGTACTCGGCGGCCATCCACAGCGCGAGGTCGACGAGCTCGGCGGGGAGGCGCGCCTCGAGGACCCGGCGGGGCGCGACGGGGTCGTATTCCGAGCCGTCGGCCAGCCCGGTGACCACGCCCACGACGTCGCGATGGCCAAAGGGGACGACGAGCACCGAGCCCACGTCGACCCCCTCGGGGCGCAGGTAGTCGAACGGCCCGCGCAGCGCGCGGGCCGTCGTCAACGGCTCGACCTGGACTACCGATGGCACCGGGAGCCACGATAGTCTCGCCTCGCGATGGACCTTCACCCCGGCGAGCGGATCGTCTTCGAGGGGCGCCCGATCTGGCGCTCGATCCTGTCGTTCTACATCACGGGCTTCATCGGGTCCGTCGTCATCGGCGTGGTCGTCGCGCTCATCACGTCGACCGCGACCGGCGTGATCGCCTTCCTCGTGCTCTTCGCCCTCGACGTGCTCGTCGGCTTCGTGCGGCGCATCTCCACGCGCTACACGATCACCACCCAGCGCCTGCGCATCGAGCGCGGGCTGCTGTCCAAGCACGTCCAGCAGACGCGTATCGAGCGCGTGCAGAACGTCAACACCAACCAGACCTTCGTCTCGCGCATCCTGCGCGTCGGCACGGTCGACTTCGACACCGCCGGCACCGACGACAGCGACTTCACCTTCACCGGCGTCGGGAACCCGCACGAGGTCGTCGAGGCCGTCGATCGCGCCCAGCGCGAGGCGTCGGCCGCCGGACCGCGTACCGACGGCCTGTGACGCGCTGCTTCGGCGACGGCGATCCGCTCTACGAGGCCTACCACGACGACGAGTGGGGGCTCCCGGTCACCGACGAGCGCGGCCTGTTCGAGCGGGTGTCCCTGGAGGCCTTTCAGTCCGGGCTCTCCTGGCTGACCATCCTGCGCAAGCGCGACGCCTTCCGCGCCGCGTTCGCCGGCTTCGAGCCCGATGCGATCGCGCGCTTCGGCGCGGGCGACGTCGAGCGCCTGCTCGGCGATGCCGGGATCGTGCGCAACCGGGCGAAGGTCGAGGCCACGATCGCCAACGCGCGGGCCACCGTGGACCTCCGCGACGCGGGCACGCCGCTGCCGGAGATCATCTGGCGCCACCGTCCCGCGGCGCGGCCCGCGCCGGCCAGCTTCGCCGACGTCCCCGCCCAGATCCCGGAGGCCGCGGCGCTGGCCAAGGCGCTCAAGCGCGCGGGCTTTCGCTTCGTCGGACCCACCACGACGTACGCCGGGATGCAGGCCTGCGGGCTGGTCAACGACCACCTCGCGACGTGCCCGGTGCGCGCGCACTTCGATGCGCTCCAGGCGGCCGTCGCGCGCTGATCACCGCGACGGCGTTTTCCCTGCAAAACGACGCTTTTCGCGCCTAAGGGGTGGCGCGTTGCAACTAAGGCCCGTAAGGCCCGAAGTCGCACCATCCGCCCGATGTGGGCACGGCCGTCGCAGCCCAGAATGTGATCATGTTCAACGATCACCTGCTTCGCTCACTGTCCCGGTCGCGCGTCGAAGACGCCCTGCGCACCCGCGACCAGTCCCCCCGGCGCGACGTCGCACTGCCGCCGGTGACCATCCGCCACGCCGCCGCCTCGGACCTGGCGTCGCTCGAGCGCCTCGCCGCCCTGGACTCGGCGCGCATCCCGAGCGGCGAGCTCTTCGTCGCCGAGGTCGACGGGCGCCTGCTCGCCGCCACCTCGATCGACACCGGCGCCGTGATCGCCGACCCGTTCGAGCACACCGCGTCGATCGTCGAGCTGCTGCGCGTGCAGTCGCGCGCCGCACTCCCCGCCGCCCCCCGGCGCACCGTCGTCCTGGTCGACGAGCCGGCCGAGGAGCTGCTCCCGGAGGCAGCCTGAGGGTCAGGCGGCGGCGACGGCGAGCTGCCGTCCCGCCCACGGGCGCTCGCGCCCGGCCTGGCGCAGGACCTCCAGCAGCGCATCGGCCAGCGCGCTGGGGCGATCGACGGCGAACGCGGCCCGGACCCGGCGCACCGGGCGGGCGTCGCGCAGCGGCCGGATGGCGATGTCCTCGCGAGCCGAGACCAGCGCCAGGGAGGGAATCAGGGCCACGCCCATGCCCGAGGCGACCATGCCCATGATCGCGCTGTAGTCCTCGGTCTCGAAGGTGATGCGAGGCTCGAAGCCGGCGGCGTCGCAGGCCCGCAGGACCACGTTGGAGTCGATGCAGGTCCCGCCCACGCCGCACACCATCCACTCGTCGTCGCGCAGGTCGGCGAGCGAGATCGCGCTACGCGCCGCGAGCGGATGGCTGTAGGGCAGCGCGATGAGCAGCGGATCGTCGAGCACGTGCACGGCCTCGAGGCCGGCCGGAAGCTCGAGCGGCATGAGCTCTGAGTCGAGCACCATCGCGACGTCGAGCTCGCCGCGGCGCAGGGCGTCGAGGGCCTCCGCGTCCTCGACCACGCGCATCGCGACGTCGGTCTCGGGGTGCGAGGCGCGCAGCTCGGCCAGCGCGGGCGGCATGATGCTCGCGGCCGCGCTGGGGAAGGCGCCGACGCGCAGGCGCGGGCGCTCCACCCCCGTCGCCGCCAGGACCTCGGCCTCGGCCAGGCGCAGCTGGGCGAGGACCGTCTCGGCGTGGCGCAGCAGGATCTCGCCGGCGGGCGTCAGCGTCACGCCGCGCGCGTCGCGCACGAGCAGCCGCGTGCCGAGCTGGCGCTCCAGGCGCGCGATCTGCTGGGAGATGGCCGGCTGGGTGAAGGAGAGGGCCGTCGCGGCATCGGAGAACGAGCCGCGCGTGGCGACCTCGCGGAACACGGACAGCAGGCGGGCGTCGAACATAACGCGAGCTTATCAGCAGGAGAAGCCAACATCATTGGATTTTATCTGCCCCGTGCACCACCATCCTTCCCATGACCTCCACCGCCTCCCTCACCATCCGTCACGCGATCGCCGCCGACGAGGCGGACATCACCCGCCTCGCCATCCTCGATTCCAGCCGCGTTCCCGCCGGTGAGCTGCTCGTCGCCGAGCTCGACGGCAACCTCGTCGCCGCCCTGTCGATCGACACCGGCGCTGCCATCGCCGACCCGTTCGAGCACACCGCCGCCATCCTGCGCTCGATGCGCGCCCAGGTGCGCGAGTCGCGCGAGGCGCGTCCCGCGATCCTGCCCGGCCACCTCGGCCGCGCGCTGTTCGGGCGGGCGTAGTCGTCCGTCAGGCGCTTGGACGCTGCGCGGCGCCTACTGCCTCATCGAGGGAAGGGAGTCAGCGGTGGTCGGGGCGCCCGCGGCTCCGTGACGGCCCTGATGCCCGAACTGCGTTGGATTACCGTCGGATTCCGACGGTAATCCCACCCGGTTCACCGAGGACGACCGCCTCCGGTCGCGCCACCCCGGGGCGCTTCCCCTCGGTGATGCTTTGAACGCCGCGTAACGCCGCAAGCGCAGAGCGGACGCCCTACCCGTGTCGCACGCGGTCGCGGTAGTCGGCGTAGGCGACGGTCTCGTAGCCCACGAGCGCCAGACCGATCGCCGCGACGATCGCCAGCGCCAGGACCGCGGGGATCGCCGTCGCGATCGGCGCCAGCACGGCCAGCGCCGACGCAGCCGCCAGCCGCGGGCGGTTCCATGAGCCGAGGTTGCGGCGCTTGAACGCGCTCAGCGCCACCAGGTAGAGCGCCGCGCCACCGCAGAGCGCGACCGCCGGGACCGCGTCGAGGTGCTCGTCGATGTGCGCGAGCGTCTTCTTGGCCCCGACGGCGAACAGGATGACCCCGGTGACCATCGGCATGTGCAGGTAGGTGAACGAGTCGCGGGCGATCCGCACGCGCTCGTCCGGCGGCGCGGAGCGCAGCCGCCGCGCGGCGGCAATGGCGACGAAGTCGAAGTACGCCCACCACATCCAGCCCGCCACGACCATCCCGACCAGCGCGGCGACGATGAGCCCCGCATCGAGGTCCAGGCCGGCCGTACCGACCCCGACGGCCACGATCGACTCGCCGAGGGCGATGATCACGATCAGCCCGTGGCGTTCGGCGAGGTGCGACGCATTCACGCGCCAGCCGGCGACGCCGCGCAGCATAAGCCCGACGTAGTCGATCCCCAGCGCGGCGATCCAGCACGCGGTCCGCGCGCGGCCGTCCACGACCCCGGCCAGGAGGAGCAGCGCCGCCGCCGGGAGGAACGTCGTCGCCAGGCGCACCACCACGTCGCGCAGCTGCGGGTCGCCCCGCGAGACGGCGACGTACGCCGCGATGTGCGCCGCCCGCACGACGAAGTAGGCGACGCCGAAGACCAGCGCGTCCTCGCCGAAGGCGTGCGGGACCGCCAGCGAGGCGATCAGGAGCGCGCCCATCGTCGACAGCAGGACGACGCGCACGGCGCCCTCGTCGGATGCCGCGGTGTTGGCCAGCCACACGTAGGACTCCCACGCGAACCACAGCGCGGCGAGGATCGCGATCCCCTCGAACAGCCGCGTCCATCCGGCGTCGTGGGAGACGAACGCGCTGACCTGGGTGATCGCGAAGACGAAGACCAGGTCGAAGAAGAGCTCGAGCGGGCTGACGGGCTGCTCGAGCTCCTCTTCCACGGACGCCATGTTGTCAAGCCGGCCGCGCCGGCTCGGGAGCGGCTAGACGGTGGCGCCGGCGGCGCCGAGGCCGGCGGCCTCGCGCAGCGCCTGGGCCTTGTCGGTGCGCTCCCACGTGAAGTCGTGGTCCTCGCGGCCGAAGTGCCCGTAGGCGGCGGTCTTCTGGTAGATCGGGCGGTGCAGGTTCAGGGCGTCGCGGAAGGCGCCGGGGCGCAGGTCGAAGTGCTCGTCGATGAGCTGCTGGATCTGGCCGCGGCCGATCTTCTCGGTGCCGAACGTCTCGACCATGACCGACACCGGGTGCGCCACGCCGATGGCGTAGGCGACCTGGACCTCGGCGCGCTCGGCCAGGCCGGCGGCGACGATGTTCTTGGCCACGTGGCGCGCGGCATAGGCGGCCGAGCGGTCGACCTTCGACGGGTCCTTGCCGCTGAACGCGCCGCCGCCGTGGCGGGCCATGCCGCCGTAGGTGTCGACGATGATCTTGCGCCCGGTCAGCCCGCAGTCGCCGACGGGGCCGCCGATGACGAAGCGCCCGGTCGGGTTGACGAGCAGGTTCTTGCGCAGCTTGCCGGCGTCGTAGAGGTCCTTCGGCAGGATCGGCTCGACGACGTGCTCCCAGAGATCGTCGGGCAGCAGCGCCTCGGCGCCGTCGCGGTGCTGGGTGGAGATCAGGACCTTCTCGATCTCGACCGGCTTGCCGTCCAGGTAGCGCACGGTGACCTGGGTCTTGCCGTCGGGGCGCAGGTAGGGCACGACCTCGGCCTTGCGCACGTCGGCCAGGCGCTTGGCCAGCTTGTGGGCCAGCGAGATCGGCAGCGGCATCAGCTCGGGCGTCTCGTTGGACGCGTAGCCGAACATCATCCCCTGGTCACCCGCGCCCGCGATGTCGAGTGCATCGTCGTCGGAGGCGTCGGTGCGCGCCTCATAAGCCTGGTCGACCCCCTGGGCGATGTCGGGCGACTGCTTGTCGATCGCGTTGATGACCGCGCACGAGTCGGCGCTGAAGCCGAGGTCGGCATCGGTGTAGCCGATCTTGCGGATCGTCTCGCGCACGATGTCCTGGATGTCGACGTAGGTCGACGTCGAGATCTCGCCGGACACGACGACGAGGCCCGTGTTCACGAGCGTCTCGCAGGCCACGCGCCCGTAGGGGTCGTCGCGCAGCACCGCGTCGAGGACACCGTCGGAGATCTGGTCGGCGATCTTGTCGGGGTGGCCTTCGGTGACGGACTCGGACGTGAACAGGTACTCGTTGTCGGATAGCTGGTTCATGCGCCCGAGAGTAGCGACGTTGCCCGAAAATGGCTCACGAACGCTCGCTGCGGCGCTGCTTGCGCTCGTTGAAGTCGATGATGAGCGGCACGCCGTCCATCCCGTAGCGGGCGCGCAGGCGGTTCTCGATGAAGTAGGCGTAGTCGCGCGTGACGCGGTTGCGCGAGTTGACCTGGATCGAGAAGCGCGGCGGTGCGGTCTCGAACTGCGCCATGTACAGCAGCTTGAGCCGGTGGCCCTGCTTGGCGGGCGGCTGGCGCGCCTGGGAGACCTCGGCCAGGAAGCGGTTGAGCTGGGGCGTCGGGATGCGGTTGTGCATCCGGTCGCCGAGGATGATGGCCTCGTTGAGCACGCGCTGGACGTTGCGCCCGGTCAGGGCGCTCGCCGTGAGCACCTTCGGGCGCAGGCGCAGCTTCTGGGTCACGCGCGCGCGCTCGTGCTCGAGGTCGGCCTCGTCCATCGCGGCGACGTCCCACTTGTTGAGCACCAGCGCGGTGGCGCAGCCCTCGTGCATGGCCAGCTCGGCGATCCGCAGGTCCTGGCTGGTGACGCCGTCGTGCGCGTCGCAGATGACGAGCACCACGTCCGCGCGCTCGACCGCGCGCTGGGAGCGCAGCGTCGTGTAGTACTCGACCGAGTCCGAGACCTTGGACTGCCGGCGCAGGCCCGCGGTGTCGACGATCACGAGCTTGCGCCCGTCGACCTCCAGCGGCAGGTCGATCGCGTCGCGGGTGGTGCCGGCCACGTCGGAGACGATCACGCGCTCGTCGCCCAGCAGGCGGTTGACGAGCGTCGACTTGCCCACGTTCGGGCGCCCGACGATCGCCAGGCGGATGGCGTCGTCCTCCTCCTCGGGGAGGTCGCCCTCGTCGGGCAGCGCGTCGGTCACGCGGTCGAGCAGGTCGCCGATGTTCATGCCCTGGGTGGCCGACACCGCCAGCGGCTCGCCCAGCCCGAGACTGTGGAAGTCGGCGGCCAGCGCCGTGTCGCCGACCGAGTCAACCTTGTTGGCGGCGAGGATCACCGGACGCTTCCAGCGGCGCAGGAGATCGGCCAGCTCCTCGTCGCCCGGCCGGCGCCCGGCGCGCGCGTCGACCACGAGGATCGCCGCGACGGCGTCGTTGAGCGCCGCCTGGGCCTGCTCGCGGATCGAGCCCGCGATCGGGTCGACGTCGAGGAAGTCCATCCCGCCGGTGTCGATCAGGTCGAAGCGCCGCCCGTTCCACTCGCACGTGATCTCGTTGCGGTCGCGGGTGATCCCGGCGCGCTCGTGGACGACCGCCGAGCGCGAGCCCGTGAGGCGGTTGACGAGCGAGGACTTGCCGACGTTGGGGTAGCCGACGACCGCGACCTTCACGACGCCCTCGTCCCCACGAGCGCGACGATCCGCGCCACCACGTCGTCGATGCCCAGGCCGGTGGTGTCGACCTCGACGGCATCGGCCGCCGCCACCATCGGGGAGTACTCGCGGCTCGCGTCGCGCTCGTCGCGCTCGCGAACCTCGGCGGCGGGCACGCCGCGGCGCCGGGCGCGCTCGTCCTCGTCGGCCGTGAGCCACACCTTGAGCTCGGCGTCGGGCGCCACCACGGTGCCGATGTCGCGGCCCTCCGCCACCCAGTCGCCGTCGGCGATGAGGGCGCGCTGCTTTTCGAGCAGTGCCGCGCGCACGGCGGGGTCGGCGGCCCGGCGCGAGGCCTCCAGCGAGATCTCCGGCGTGCGTATCGCAGCGGTGACGTCCTCGCCGTCGAGCAGGACGCGATCGCCCTCGAAACGGATGTCCAGCTCGGCCGGATCGCTCGCGCCCGACAGCGCCACGGCGCGGTACAGCGCCCCGGAGTCCAGGTACGTGAAACCGAGCGCCTGCGCGACGGCGCGGGCGACGGTCGACTTGCCGGCCCCCGCGGGACCGTCGATGGCGACGAGCATGGCGGCTGCCACGATAGCCACGTGAAGCTGCTGCGGCCCCTGCATGACCGCGTTCCTGCGCACGGGCGGGATCGTCAGCGACCGCATGGAGCGCCGCAGGGTGCTGATCGCCGCCGACCTCGCGCGCGCCGTGGTCCTGGTCGTCACCGGCGTGCTCTCGCTCGCCGGCGTCCTGGAGATCTGGCAGCTGGTGGCGCTGGCGGTGCTCTGCGGCGCGGGCGAGGCCTTCTTCGGCCCCGCGTTCGGGGCGCTCGCGCCCGAGATCGTCGCGCCCCACCACGCGGGCATCTGGAAGCTCCAGGTCCGCTCGCTGCCGCTGCCGGGCCTCGAGCGCTCGGCGCGCCGCGAGCTGGGCGAGGCGGTCCACTTCGTGCGCTCGCAGCCGTGGCTGTGGGCGACGCTCGTCGCGGCCTCGCTGAGCCTGCTGCTCTTCCTGGGGCCGCTGGAGGCGCTGCTGCCCTTCGTGATCCGCAACGACCTGGACGCCGGCGCCTGGGGCTACGGCGCAGTCCTCTCGGCGGCGGGCGCCGGCGCCGTGTTCGCGTCGCTGATCGTCAGCCAGCGCGGGCCGCCGCGGCGCTACCTGACCTTCGCCTACGGCGCCTGGATCATCGCGACGCTGCCGTTCATCGGCTACGCGTGCACTCGCTGGACTGGTTTGGCTCGATCGGGCTGACGCCGGTGTCCTTCGCGCTGACCGGGCCGGTGTCGAAGGCCATCGGCATCGACGCGACGCTCGTGCTGGCCGGCGTCCTGCCCGTGATCGTGTGCGTCGTGCTCTACCTCGTCGCCGGGCTGCGCCGCGACGAGGACCTGCACCCGCTGCCGGGCGAGGACTACGCCGGGGCGGGCGCTTCGGCCGCCTCGGGCAGCGGCACGCCGGCGATCTCGTAGGCCTCGGCCTGGTCGAGCGTCTCCTTGCTCAGCAGCGCGCGGGCCAGCGCCTCCAGGCGCGGGCGCTCGCGCTCGATGAGCAGGATCGTGTCCTGCTCGGCCTCCTCGACGATGCGCCGCACCTCCTCGTCGACCAGGCGCTGGGTCTCCTGGGAGGTCGGCGACTGGCCGGGCAGCAGCATCCCGTCCGAGCGCCCGTCGGCCACGGCGATGGGGCCGATGACGTCGCTCATCCCCCAGCGCCCGACCATGCCGCGGGCGATCTGGGTGATCTGCTGGATGTCGGACTCCGCCCCGGTGGTCAGCTCGTTGTAGATGACCTTCTCGGCCGCACGGCCGCCGAGCGCGACCTTGATCTTGCCCACCAGGTCGTCGCGCTCGTAGCCGTAGCGGTCGGCCTCGGGGGTGGAGAGCGTCACGCCGAGGGCCTGCCCGCGCGGGATGATCGAGATCTTGCGCACCGGGTCGGCGCCCTTGGTCAGCATGCCGACGAGCGCGTGGCCGGACTCGTGGTAGGCGGTGCGCTCGCGGTCGGCGTCGCTCATGAGCACGGCCCGCGCGGTGCCGAGGATGATCTTCTCGATCGCGTCGGTGAAGTCCGACAGCTCGACGCGCTCGTGATCGCGGCGGGCGGCGAACAGCGCCGCCTCGTTGACCAGCAGCGCGAGGTCGGCGCCCGTCATGCCCGGCGTGGAGGCCGCGATGGCGTCGAGGTCGACCGTGTCGCTCAGCGGCACCGAGCGCGTGTGGATGCGCAGGATCTCCGCGCGCCCGTTGCGGTCGGGCGGCTGCACGGCGATGCGCCGGTCGAAGCGGCCCGGGCGCAGGAGCGCCGGGTCGAGGATCTCCTGGCGGTTGGTGGCGCCGAGGACGATGACGTTGGTCCCCGCCTCGAAGCCGTCCATCTCGGTGAGGATCTGGTTGAGCGTCTGCTCGCGCTCGTCATGGCCGCCGCTGAAGCCGCCGCTGCCCGAGCGCGAGCGCCCGATGGCGTCGAGCTCGTCGATGAAGATGATCGACGGCGCCGCCTCCTTGGCCTGCTTGAACAGGTCGCGCACGCGCGAGGCGCCGACCCCGACGATCGCCTCGACGAACTCCGAGGCGGACAGCGAGAAGAAGGCGGCGTGGGCCTCGCCGGCGACGGCGCGCGCGAGCAGCGTCTTGCCCGTGCCCGGCGGCCCGTAGAGCAGCACGCCGCGAGGGATGCGCGCGCCCAGGCGCTCGTAGCGCTTGGGGTTCTTGAGGAAGTCGACGATCTCGACAAGCTCGTTCTCGGCCTCGTCGATGCCCGCGACGTCGTCGAAGGTCACGCGGCCCGAGGTGTCGGGCTGCACGCGGCGCGCCTGCGAGCGCCCGAACCCGCCCAGCGCGCCTCCGGACGACATCCGCCGCGCGAAGTAGACGAAGAGCCCGACGAGCAGGATGGTCGGTCCGAAGCCGAGGATCAACGTCAGCAGCGGCGAGCGCCCGTCGTCGGGCGCCGAGGCGTTGATGACGACGTCCTTCTCGTCGAGCAGCTTGGTCAGGCCCGCGGTGTCGATGAAGGCCGGCACCTGGGTCGTGAACTTCTCGACCGTCTTGGGCTTGCCGTTGGGCGGCGTGTAGGTCGCCTTCTTCTTCAGGGTCCCCTCGATCGTCTGCGCGGTCGAGGAGATCTCCTCGACGTTGCCGTTGCGCACCTGGTCGACGAAGAACGGCTGGTAGGGGATCCGCGTGCGCTCGGCCGGGTTCCCGGTGACCAGGGCGAGGATGAGGTTCACGGCGAGCAGCGCGACGAGGACGCCGATGAACGTGCCGCGCCGGTTGCGCGGCATCAGCGGCGGGCGCTGCTGGGGCGGGGCCCCGCGCCCGTCGGGCGCCGGGTCGACGCGCCAGGACGGCCGCTCGCCGCTCGGGGGCTGCTCGCGATCGGGCGCCTGCGTCGAGGAGGAGGGGGTCGAATCCGGCATCGAGCGCTCTACATCAGCCTAGCCACGTCGTCCATGAAGCGCGGGTAGGAGACGTCGGCCGCCTCCATGCCGTCGACCTCGACGCCCTCGCGCGAGGCCAGGCCGGCTATCGCGCCGAGCATCGCCAGGCGGTGATCGCCGTGCGCGGAGATGCGCCCGCCGCGCAGCCCGCCGGTCCCGGTGACCACGAAGCCGTCCTCGGTGGCCTCGATGCTCGCCCCCAGCGCGCCCAGCCCCTCGACCACGGTGGCGATGCGATCGGACTCCTTCAGGCGCAGCTCGTGGGCGCCGCGGACGACCGTCTCGCCCTCCGCGAAGCAGCCCAGCAGCGCCACCAGCGGGAGCTCGTCGATGGCCAGCGGCACCTCGTCGGCCTCCACCACGGTGCCGACGAGCGGGCCGGCGGTGACGTCGAGGTCGGACACGGGCTCGGCCGTGGCGACCTCATCGCCGGGCTCGTCCTCGAGGTCGCCGATGACGATCGCCCCCATGCGCTGCGCGATGCGCACGAAGCCGCTGCGCGTCCAGTTGACGCCCACGCCGCGCAGCACGAGCCGCGAGCCGGGCACGATCACGCCCGCGGCGATGGCGAAGGCCGCGCTCGACGCATCGCCGGGGACGACCAACTGGTTGAGCGTGAGCTCGTCGGTGCCCGCCACGGTGACGTGGCGCCCGTTGCGGTGCACGGTCACCCCGGCGGCGGCCAGCATGCGCTCGGTGTGGTCGCGGCTGGCGGCCGGCTCCGTCACGGTGGTGGCTCCGTCGGCGGCCAGGGCGGCCAGCAGCACGCACGACTTGACCTGCGCGCTGGCCACCGGCAGCTCGTAGTGGATCGAGCGCAGCTGCGCGCCGTGGATGGTGAACGGCGGGCGCCGCCCGTCGGTGGCATCGACCCGCGCGCCCATCAGGCGCAGCGGCTCGGCGATGCGATCGACAGGCCGCCGGCGGATCGAGGCGTCGCCGTCGAGCGTGTAGGCGCGCCCCTCCTGGGCGGCGAGCCAGCCGGGCAGCAGCCGCATCAGCGTGCCGGCGTTGCCGACGTCGATCGGCTCGTCCGGGGCGCCGGCGTTGCGCAGCCCGGTGCCGCGCACCAGCACCTCGTCGGCGCCGACCTGCACGAGGGCGCCCAGGCGCTGGACGGCCTGCAGCGTCGAGTTGGTGTCGGCCGCGTCGAGGTAGCCGCGAATGGACACCGGCTCGGCCGCCATCGCGCCGAGGATCGCGGCGCGATGGGAGATCGACTTGTCGGTCGGCGGGCGCAGCTCGCCGCGCAGGCGCTCGGCGGGGTCGACGCGGACGATGCTCACGCGATCACCGCGAAGCCCAGCCCGGCGACCAGCTCGGCCGCCTCGCCGGCGCGCGCGTCGGCCACCCACAGGGCGATCTCGCCCTGGCTGTTGTCGGCCGACGGGCTGAGCGCCATGTCGGAGATGTTGACCCCCGCGCGCCCGAGGGTCAGTGCGATGTCGGCGATCACCCCGGGGCGGTTGGGGACCGCGACGCGCAGCTCGCGCGTCGCCCCGGGCCCGAGGCCGGCCTCGACCAGCGCGCGGCGGCGGTCGGCGGCGTCGTGCTGCCAGGCGGTGAGGTCGGCGCCCGCGCGCAGCTGAGCGCTCACGCCTCCCAGGCGAGCGATGGCATCGTCGAGCGCGTCGGCCAGGGCGTCGCGGTTGGCAGCGTAGATGGCGCCCCACAGCGCCGGGTTGGCGCCCGCGACGCGCGTCGCGTCGCGGAAGCTCGGGCCGGTGGCGGGCGGGCGCTCGCCGCCGAGCGCCTCCACGGCCTGGGCCACGAGGACGTTCGCCACCACGTGGGGCAGGTGGCTGACGGCGGCCATCACCCGGTCGTGGACGTCGGCGTCGATGATCTCCGGCCGCGCGCCGAGCCCGGTGAGCAGGCGGTGCAGGCGCTCGAGGAGGGTTCCCTGCGTCGTCGCGGTCGGCGTCAGGTACCAGGTGGCGCCGTCGAAGAGGTCCTCGCGCGCGTGCTCGACCCCCGCCGCCTCGGAGCCGGCCAGCGGGTGCCCGCCGACGAAGCGCGGGTCGCGCGCGGCTTCCACGACCGTGCGCTTGGTCGAGCCGACGTCGGTGACGACGCAGGTGCGCGGCGCCTGCGCGAGGACCGTCGCCACGGTGTCGGCGAGGACGTCGACCGGCACGGCGACGAAGACCGCGTCGGCCCCGTCGAGCGCGTCGCCGAGGTCGCGATGGGCGCTGTGGATCGCCCCGCGGGCCACGGCCTCGTCGGCGCGGGGGTCGAACCCCCGCACCGTCGCGCCGAGGCGGGAGCGGGCGGCCAGGCCGACCGACCCGCCGATGAGCCCCACCCCGACGACGGCGACGATCAAGCGCCGACGAAGGCGGCCTTGCCCGCGACCGCGGCCGCCGCCTGCACGCGGGCCGCGTAGGCGGCGAAGCCCTCGGTGCGCAGCGCCTGCGGCCCGTCGCAGATGGCGTTCTCGGGATCGGGGTGGACCTCGACGATGATGCCGTCGGCGCCGACCGCGGCGGCGGCCAGGCTCAGCGGCTCCACCAGATCGCGCCGGCCGGCAGCGTGGCTGGGATCGACGATGACCGGCAGGTGGCTGAGCTCCTTGAGCACGGGCACCGCGGTGAGGTCGAGGGTGAAGCGGTACGCGGTCTCGAAGGTGCGGATCCCGCGCTCGCAGAGGATGACCGCCTCGTTGCCCTCCTTGAGCACGTACTCGGCGGCCATGAGCAGCTCCTCGAGCGTGCTCGACAGCCCGCGCTTGATCAGCACCGGGCAGCCGGAGCGCCCAATCTCCGACAGCAGCGAGTAGTTCTGCATGTTGCGCGCGCCGATCTGGATGACGTCGGCCACCTCGAGCACCGGCTCGAGATCGCGCGCGTCCATGAGCTCGGTCACCACCGGCAGCCCGGTCTGCTCCTTGGCCTCGGCCAGCAGGCGCAGGCCCTCCTGCCCCAGGCCCTGGAACGCGTACGGGCTCGTGCGCGGCTTGTAGGCGCCGCCGCGGACCATCGTGGCGCCGGCCTGCGCCACCACGTGCGCGGTGGTCAGCATCTGGTCGCGCGACTCGACGGTGCAGGGCCCGGCGATGAGCGCGAAGTGCTCGCCGCCGATCTTGCGCCCGCCGATCTCGAGCACCGTGCGCTCGCCGTGTTTGAGCTGCGAGCTGGCCAGCTTGTAGGGCTTGAGGATGGGAACGACGCGGTCGACGCCCGGGGCGCCTTCGAGCTCCAGGCGCGCGATGTGCTCGCGATCGCCGACGGCACCGATGACCGTCACCTCGTCGCCCTGGCTCGGATGGGCGCGCGCGCCCACCGACTCGATCCGCCCGATGACGGCGCGGATCTCGTCCTCCGTCGCCGTCTGCTTCATCACGATCATCATGCTCGACGCCTTTCTCCTGCTCCTGAACGATACGGGGAGGTGTTGCCCGGGCGTAATGCCCTTGAGAACGGCGCTCGGCCACGGTCGGCCGGGGATGCGGCACCCGCGCGGGCGGGCGAGCCGAGCGCCTAGCTAAATCGCCAGGCGGAGCTATACGCGTAGGCGTAGCCGGACAGCGCGGCGCTGGTGCGAGGTGAGGCGCTGTCGAGCGTGGGGCCCATGCGGAGGCGAGATTGTGGCAGACGGGTGGGCGGTTGGCTAGTCGGGGCGCCGCGGGCCCAGCGACTGGGCCAGCGACGCGATCAGCGCGTAGCTGACGCCGGCCAGCAGCATGCAGATCACCATGGCCGGGAGCATCGCGGCGGTGGGGAGCGCGGTGTGTGGCACTGGCCACACGGCTCGTAGCGACCGCCCGACACCCCGCTCCCCTGGAACGCGTCGACGACGCCCGAGCATCAGGCGTACCAGAGGATGCGCGGCATCGGCTCGGGCTGCGGCCGGACGGGGCGCGAGTCGCGGCGGCGGCGGCTGGAGAGGAAAGTGGCGCACCGAGCGCCCCGAGCTCGACCCCTCGCCGATCGGGGTCATCGGCCGCATCTCACGCCTGGCGCGCGAGCTCGAGCAGCGCCTCGAGGCCGTCTACCGCCGTCACGGCCTCGAACCGGGCTGGCACGACGCGCTGGCCACCCTGCGCCGCAACGGTCCCCCCTACCGGCTGCGTCCCACGGACTTCTCCGGCCAGCTGATGCTCACGTCGAGCGGCACGACCAAGCGCCTGGACCGCCTCGAGCAGGCGGGCCTCGTCACGCGCGCCGCGGACCCCGAGGATCGCCGCGGGACGCTGATCACACTGACGCCCGCCGGCCACCGCCTCATCGACGCCGTGACCGAGGCACACCTCGACAACGAGCGCGAGCTGCTGCGCGCGCTGAACGCCGACGAGCAGCGCCGGCTGGCCGACCTGCTGCGCAAGCTCCAGCTCGGCCTGCCACCGGTCTGAGCGAGTGCCGCGCCCGAGAATTCTGCGTGCCAGGCGGCGGCCGTGGGAAGGTGTGTGGAAGTGACGGAGATCGCGGACACCAACCTCGCGCCACCGTGCGCCCGCGGCCGCCGGCGGATCCTGGGCGAGCGAACCGAGGATGCCCTGGTCGCCTGCGTGCGCGCCGGCGACGACCTCGCGTTCGAGGCGCTCTACGACGCCTACCACGGCAAGCTGCTCACGTTCTGCCGGCACATGCTGGGCTCGCGCGAGGAGGCCGAGGATGTCGTCCAGCACACGTTCCTGGCCACCTATCGCCGCCTGCGCGCGGGCGAGGAGATCGCTGCGCTGAAGCCGTGGTTGTACACCGTCGCGCGCAATCGCTGCCTGTCGGTCACGCGGGCGCGGCGCGAGGAGATCGCGCTCGAGGAAAGCGCCCCGGCCACCGAGGGGCTGGCGGCCGAGGTCGACCGCCGCGCCGACCTGCGCATGCTCGTGCGCGACGTCCAGCGCCTGCCGCCCGATCAGCGGGCCGCGCTGGTCCTCTTCGAGGTCGGCGACCATTCCCACCAGGACATCGCGGCCGTCCTGGGCGTCCGGCGCGAGAAGGTCAAGGCGCTGGTGTTCCAGGCACGCGAGGCGCTCATGGGCTGGCGGACGGCCCGCGAGACGCCGTGCGGCCACGTGCGCGAGCAGCTCGCGACGCTGAGCGGTGGGGCGCTGGGGCGCGGCACGCTGCGCCGCCATGTCGAGCAGTGCGAGGGCTGTGCGGACTACGAGGCCGCCGTGCGCCGCCAGCGCGCCGCTCTGGCGATCGCGCTGCCGGTCGCGCCCGCCGCCGGCCTGCGCGCCGCCGTGCTGGGCTCGGCGCTCGGGGGCTCGGGCGTGGGGGCCGTGGCCGGCGTCAGCGTTACGGCAGGCGGCGCGGGCGGCCTCGCGGCCAAGCTCCTCGTGGTGGCCGCGCTCATGGGCGGCGCCGGCGCGACCGGCCACGTGGCCGGCGGCGAGTCACAGCCGCGCCGCGGGGCAGCCGCGTCGCAGGCGCCGCGGCTCACCAGCGCCGCATACCCGGCCCACGCGGCCGGCCGCGCGGGCGCGGCCAATCCCGCCACGACGGCCAGGCGCGCCGCGACGAAACCGAAGGCGAAGGCGAAGACGAAGACGAAGACGAAGACGAAGGCGAAGACGACGACGGCTCGCGGTGGGCGCCATGCGCCGGCCGCAGCGACCCACCACAGCCCGGCGTCGAGCGCCAAGGCCACCGCGCCCGGCCGGCTGAAGGCACCGGGAACGCCCGCGCAGGGCAACGCGCTCGGCGCCGGCAAGGTCAAGGCGCGCGGCGCGAAACTCGCTCGCGTCAAGCCGGCCCCGGCGAGCGTCAAGGCCACAGCACCCAAGGCGGTCAAGCCCGCCAAGCCACCGCGGCCCGCCCACCCCTCGACACAGACGCCGCCGGGGCTGAGCGCCTCCGTGCCGCCGGGCCAGGCCCGCAAGCAGGGCGACGCCGCCACGAGGAAGCCGTAGGCCCGCGGGCTCGGGTCCCAACCTTGCGCCGGGTCCGGCGTCGTAGGAACCAGACCGGCGCCCCGGGCGCCGGCGGTCGTCCCACGATCGAGGAGGGGTACCCGTGGTCAGTCACCGATCGGCCCGATCTGCGCGGTGCATGCTCGCCGCGGCAGTCCTCGCCGCCGCGCTCGCGAGCCCGGCGGCGGCGCAGGACAGCCGCGTCAGCATCGGCAGCCCGACGAGCCCGTTCTCGCAGAACAAGCAGAACGAGCCGGCGGTGGCCATCGACCCGACGAACCCGAGCTTCGTCGTCGCGGGCGCCAACGACAACATCGACATGGAGGCCTGCAACGCCGGGCCCGACAACACCTGCCCCTTCACCGATGGCGTCGGCGTCTCCGGCGTGTACTTCTCCTCGAACTCCGGCCGGACCTGGACCCAGCCGACCTACACCGGCCTGAGCGCCCGCGGCTGCCTCGGCGTCCCCGGCCCCGATGCCGGCTGCACGCCCACGACCGGACCCATCGGCACCCTGCCCAAGTACGCGCAGAACGGTCTCGTGTCCGACGGCGACCCGGCGGTCGCCTTCGGGCCGCAGCCGACGGCCGGCGGAGGCTTCTCCTACGCGAACGGGTCGCGCCTGTATTACGCCAACCTGACCTCGGCACTGCCCGGAGCCGCGCCGTTCAAGGGCGCCGAGGCGATCGCGGTGTCCCACACCGACAACGCGGCCGCCGCGGCCGACGGCAGCAACGCGGCGTGGAGCGACCCCGTGATCGCCAGCCGCCAGACCTCGGCGCTCTTCTCCGACAAGGAGCAGGTGTGGTCCGACAACGCCGAGTCGAGCCCGTTCTTCGGCAACGTCTATGTCTGCTACGCCGCCTTCCGCGGCAACGGGAACGGCTTCACCAACCAGCCGCTCGACGTGCTCGCGTCGCGCGACGGCGGCGAGAACTGGACCCAGCACCAGGTCACGCCGGCCACCAACAACACCAAGAGCCGCAACGGCTTCGGGCGCTCGGGCTGCACCGTGCGCACCGACTCGCGCGGCGTCGTCTATGTCTTCGACTTCCAGTTCGGCTTCAGCCCGACGACCGCGGCCGCCGGGCAGATCCAGATGATCCGGTCGCTCGACGGCGGCGCGCACTGGCAGCGCCCGGTGAACATCTTCACCGCCTTCGACACCTGCAACGCCTTCGAGCCCTCGATCGGCCGGTGCGTCGAGGACGGCGTCGGCGGCGCGCGCAGCGACCTCTCCCCCGCGCCGTCGGTGGACATCGCCAACGGTGCGCCCACCGGCGCAGATGCCTCCAATCGGCTCGTGCTCAGCTGGGTCGACGGACGCGACGGCCTCAACCACGAGCACGTGATGTTCAGCACGTCGACCAGCGGCGGCAGCCAGTGGACCCCGCCGCGGCGGGTCGAGCTCGACGGCGATCGCGGGTATTACTCGGCGCCGGCGATCTCGCCCAACGGCACCGATGTGTGGCTCGTCTACAACGCCTTCGAGGAGCCGTTCAAGGAGAGCGCGATCGGGGACGCCAATGACCGGCCATTGGTCGGCCAGGTCCTGCACGCGACGGTCGGCTCCGGCGCCGTGGGGGCCTTCGCCTTCGCGCACCGCGGGGCGTCGGGCGACGCGCGCGGCTCGTCGCAGAACGATCTCGCCGCCGAGTTCCTCGGCGACTACGTCTACGCCGCAGCCACGCGGAGCTATGGCGTGAGCGTGTGGAACGACGTCCGCGCAGCGGCCGACTGCCCCGCCGTCGACCAGTTCCGCCAAGACCTCCACGACGAAGCCGTGGCCACCGGGCAGCAGACCGCCGAGGCCGAGGAGCCGCGCGGCGAGAGCGAGGATCCCGACCAGGGCGAGGATGCCGGCGCCCCGATCGCACCGGCGGTCCAGCAGGTGTGCCCGGTGAACTTCGGCAACTCGGACATCTTCGGCTGGTCCAGCCTGGCGGCCCCGTAACCCCTGCCGCGACGGCCGCCAGAAGGTCGAGGGGCGCGCCCTGCGGCGCGCCCCTCGACACCTTCGGCCGCGCTCGGTGCGACAGCGTGGGCCAGACGTGGCTCCGCGGCGTCCAGCTCACCGACGTCCACGGGGTGGCCAAGTTCACCACCATCTACCCCGGCTTCTACTCGGGGCGGGCGCCGCACATCCACGTCAGGGTCCACGTCGCCGGCACGCGCTCAGGGTCGCGCTACTCGGGCGGCCACGTCTCCCACAACGCCGCGTCCATCCTGAAGGTCGCCGGCGGCGTGAGCGCCGGCCTGCGCTGGACGATCACCATGGCTGTCGACAGCGCTGCCCGGCGCTAGTAGGCGCGTATCCGAGCGCGTCTGCCTGGGCAAAGGCGTCGAGGACGTCGGCGATCACGTCGTCGGGCCGCTCGTCGACCTGGCGCTTGCCGTAGCGGCGCGTGACGTAGCCGTGGCGGCGTAGCCAGAGATCGCGGTCGTCGTCGGAGTCGGCCTGGCGCGGGCGCTCGTGCTGGCGCCCGTCGAGCTCGACGGCGACACGGCGCTCCGGCCACAGGCAGTCGACCGTCCAGGGGCCGACCGGCTCGTTGCGCAACGGCAGCTCGATCCCGCGGGCGATCAGCAGCCGCCGGAAGCGCCGCTCCAGCTGACTCTTGACCTCGCCGTGGCCGGGGGTGTGCTTGTTCAGGGCCGCTCGCAGGTTGGCGCTGCCCGGATGGCCGCGGCGGAGCGTGCGCACGATGTCAGCCGGCCGTAGGTCGTGCTGGAACTCGGCCTCGGCAAGGGCGCGTAGGAGGGCACGCTGGTTGTAGCGGGTCGCGAGGTCCAGGAGGGTGCGAGCGACGGTGGTGGTGGGGAAGCGGCCGTTGAGGGTGACGTCGTCCGCTCGCAGCCGTCCGCTGCGGTGCAGCGCCACCCCAGCGAGTGTTTTCCGCGGCTGTGGCACCGCCAACTGCATGAACGAGGGAGGGGCGAGGATGATGCGCCAGCGCCAGGCCGCCGTCGCATGGCTCAGTAGGGCGTCGTCGCCCGCACCCAACAGGGCGGCCAGGAGTTGCCCGTCCTCGGTGAGCAGTTCCGGTGCCACCACCGCGTACACGCCCCGATGGATCCGATGCAGCCGGCCAGACCGCAGCGCGCGATCGATCGCCGAGCCCTCGACATCCGCCGCCAGCAGCTGCGGCCGACCGACTACACCGTGCTGCTCAGCTGCAATCGCTCGAACTGCGTTCGATTCCCGTCGCTTTCCGACGGTAACTCCACGCAGTTCGGCCATGCCGCCATGGTCGGGCCGCGCCCTCCCACGGCGCTACACGCGTTCGCGACAACTCCGCGCACGGCGTGCCTCATCCCTCCCCACGCAGGCGCACCTCGTCGATCAGATCTCCAGCCGCGACTCCTCCAGGTCGAGCTCGCGCTCGACGCGGCGCATCACCTCGCCCGAGATCTCGCGGTTGTTGCGCAGCCCGACGAGCGCCCGGCGCTGGGCGGCGTAGATCTCGTGCATCATCCGCTGATAGGCGAGCGAGCCCTCCTCGAGCCCGTCCTCATCCTCGATCTTCCCCGCCCGGATCTTGAAGCGCCGCTGGCGGAACTCGTACAGCCGCCGGACCCGCTCGACGCTGCCGTCGCGGGTCCAGTCCTCGGTCTCGAGCTCGTCGACGCGTTCGAGCGCGGCGCGGGCGATGACCAGCCGGGCGCGCAGCTCCTCGTTCTCCTCCTCGGTGCCGTCCTCGACGGCGCCGAGGCGTCGGATCAGCCACGGCAGCGTCAGGCCCTGCCCGACCACGGTGACGAGGATCAACGCGAAACGATGCCCCCGCCCGCGTCGCGGAAGAACTCGAGCACGGTGTGCCCCGCCGAGATGCTCTCCCCCACCGCCGCCGCCACCGCGACCTTGTAGGCGACCAGCGCCGTGGCGTCGTTGAAGAGGCTCTCCCCTCCAGCACGTTGACCATCCGTCGCGGCGCGCCGACCCGGCGCATGATCGCCGTCGCCGCCGCGGGGTCGGTCGGCGCGACGATGGCGCCGAGCGCGAACGACATCGCCCACGGCAGCCCGATCAGCTCGTGCCCGATGACGGCGACCACGGCCGCGGTCGCCAGCACGAGCCCGATCGCCGACAGGGAGATGACCCGCGCGTCCTCCCGCAGCGCGCGCAGGTCCACGAAGAACGCCGAGGAGTACAGCAGCGGCGGAAGGAAGACGAGCAGGACGAGGTCGGGGTCGAGCTGGACGTGGGGGATCCCCGGCACCAGGCCCAGGACCAGGCCGCCGATGACCAGCGGGATCGGATACGGGACCTCGAGCCAGTTCGCGACCGCGTTCAGGACAGCGGCCGAGACGAACAGCGCGGCGATGACGATCTCGAGGTCGCCCACGGCGCGGGATTCTTGCCGACCGTAGGCTTGGCGCGTGGATCGCTACGGAAAGCGCGCGGACCTGATCGTGCACGAGCGCGAGCCGTTCAATGCCGAGACCGGTTTGGCGGCGCTGGCCGAGGGCCCGCTGACCGCCACCGACGCGTTCTACGTGCGCGGGCACGGCGCGGTGCCGGAGATCGACCCGGCCGCGTGGCACCTGCAGGTGCACGGGGCCGTCGAGCGGGAGCTGGAGCTCTCGCTGGCCACGTTGCGCGAGGCGTTCCGCGAGCGCACCGAGACGGCGACGCTGCAATGTGCGGGCAACCGCCGCGCGGGGCTGATCGCCATCCGCGACATCCCGGGCGAGGCGCCGTGGGGTCCCGGCGCCACCGGCACCGCGACGTGGACCGGCGTGGCTCTCGGCGACGTCCTCGGGCTCGCCCGCCCGCTGCCCGAGGCCGCGCACGTGGGCTTCCAGGGCACCGACCTCTCACCGGAGGCCAAGCCGCCGCAGCCCTTCGGCGGCTCGATCCCGCTCGACAAGGCGTGCCGACCCGAGGTCCTGCTCGCCTGGGCGATGAACGGCGAGCCGCTGCTGCCCGTCCACGGGGCGCCCCTGCGCGTGGTCGTGCCCGGCTACATCGGCGCGCGCAGCATCAAGTGGCTGCAGCGCATCGAGGTGCGCCGGACGCCGTGGGCGGGCCACTTCCAGCACGTCGTCTACCGGCTGCTGCCGGAGGACGGGACGCCGGGCCCCGGCGCGGGGATCCCGCTCGGCCTCGTCGCGCTGAACGCCGACGTGCTCGCACCGGCCGACGGAGCGACCGTGGTCGCCGGTCTCGTGGAGGTGCGCGGGTACGCGTTCGCGGGCGGCGAGCGGCACGTCGCGCGGGTCGACGTCTCCATCGACGCCGGCGCGACGTGGTCGCAGGCCGAGCTGCTCGACGACCTCGGCCCGTGGGCCTGGCGGCACTGGCGGACCGAGGTCGACCTCGCCCCCGGCGAGCACGAGATCCTCGTCCGCGCCTGGGACTCCTCGGCGGCCACGCAGCCCGAGGACGAGGCGGGGCTGTGGAACCCCAAGGGCTACGTGAACAACGCACGGCCGCGGATCCGCGTCACCGCTCGGTAGCCATCGCCCCGTGCGCGGTCAGGGCTTGGCCTGCCTGCGCGTGGCCGTCTCGGCCCGTGCGGCGTCGTGGACCACGCGGGCCGACGGATGGGCGCCGGTGAGGGTCAGGACGCGGTTCGCCTGCGCGCCGGGCAGCACCTCGTAGGCCGACCAGCGGATGACCTGCGGCTGCTCGCTCGCGTCGCGGCCGGGATCGCGCAGCTCCAGCGGCTTGCCGTCGGCGGCGGACACCCACAGCGTCCACACGGGCCGGCCGACGTCGGGCTTCAGCGAGATCGCCCAGGCGTCGACGCCGTTGTGGATCTCGCGCCCACGGACCACCATCCGGCCCTCCTGCAGCAGGGTCCGGACCTTGGCGACGGCGGGATCGCCGGCCGGCAAGGCCTTGTCGCCGCGCTTGCCGGCCGACGGCGCGCCGGCGGGCGGTTCGTAGATCGTGTCCGTTGCCGGGTCATAGCGCGCGTCGCCCGCGGTCTCGGAGCGCTCCGCGCCGCTGAGCACCTCGCGTGCCGCAGCGGGATCGTCCGCCGACTGCCAGAACTCGCGCGTGGTGGTCCGCCCACCCTGGGTCTCGACGCTGCGAGCGTGCAGGATCGTGCCGTGCGGGGGGTTCAGCCAGCGCAGCGCCTGCGTGACCGCGGAGGCCGAGGACGGGCCGCCGACGTCGCCCGGGCCGCCGGCGAGCATCACCAGGGCGGTGGCGGTGATGGTGAGGCCAGCCGCCACCGGCACGGCGACGGCGCGCGGCACCGCGCGCCGCGCCGCGATCGGCTGCTCGCGCACGCGGGCCAGCAGGTCTTCGTCGAAGGCGTTCTCGTCGGCATGGGCCATGGGCGGACGGGCGGCACGCAGACGCCGCTCGAGGTCATCGGTCATGTGGTGTTCCATTGCGGGCGCTCCTGGGTGGTGGTCGGCGTGAGGGCGGCATGGAGGCGGCGGCGCGCTCGCGCCGCCCGCATCCGGAAGGCCGCGGGCGTGATGCCGAGCGCCTGGGCGACGTCGGCGCTGGAGAGGTCGAACCAGGCGGTGAGGACGATGGCCTCGCGGTCCAGTGGCGAGAGCGTCATGAGCGCGGCGCGCAGCTCGTCGTCCACGACGTGGTCGGCCGGATCCGGGCCCGGCGCCCGGGGCTGGAGATCGAGCAGTGCGTGCAGCGCCCCGGCGCGCCGGCGGCTGCGCCGGGCGTTGGCGAGGACGCGGCGGGTGACGCCGATGAGCCAGCCCAGCTCGGCACGGCGCGGGATGTCGCGCTGCCGGCGCCAGGCGATCGCGTACGTCTCCGCCACCGCATCGTCGGCGTCCTCCCGCGAGGCCATCGAGCGGGCGTAGGCGAGGACGCGCGGGTAGGTCGCGCGGTAGAGCTCTTCGAAGTCCACGCTGGGCAAGTGTCCACACGGTCGCCGATCGCAACCGGCGGCGCGAGGGTTCAGGCCGCGGCGGGCGCGGCGACCGGGTGCGCGGGCGCGCTCAGCGGCCGCGCGCGCAGCGCCGCGATCAGGGCCGCGGCGGCGCCCGCGGCGCCGGCGAGCGCGAAGGTCGGCGCAGGGCCGGCGGCATCGGCGACGGCCCCGGCGCAGGCCGCGCCGGCCGAGGCGCCGAGGGCGACCGCGGTGTTCAGCCAGGCGAACGCCTCGGTGACCGTCCCGGCGGGCGCCGCGCGATCGACCATGGCGTAGACGCTCGCGTACGTGGGCGCGATGGTCGCCCCGGCCAGCGCGAGCACCGCCGCCAGCGCCACGGCGCTGCCGGCGGCCGCGGCGAGGGCGAGGTGGCCCGCGGCGAGCGCCGCGAGCACGAGCGCGAGGCCGGCGCCGGTGCGCGCGCCGCCGCCCATGCGCGCCGCGATGACGCCGCCCACCAGCGAGCCCGCGCCCCAGATGCCGAGCAGCGGGCCGGCGGCGGCCGCGCTGCCGAGCGCGTCGGCGGCCGCGACGACGGCGACCTCGACCGTGCCGAACACCACGCCGAGAGCGAGCAGCACGAGCACGAGCGTGCGCATGGCCGGCGCGCGCAGCGAGCCGCCGCGCGCGCGCTCGGGCGCCGCTGCGGGCCGCCAGGCGCGCGACGCGGGCCGGGCCGCGAAGACGGCGGTTCCGGCCACCAGGACGGCGGCGGCGAGGGCCAGCGCGGCGCCGGTGGACCACGCGACGGCGACCAGCAGGACGGCGGGCGGCCCGGAGACCCACGTCAGCTCGATCGCCGCCGATTCAGCGGCATATGCGGTGCGCAGCGCGTCGCCGTCGCCGACGACGGCGGGCAGGATGGCGCGCAGGCACGCGCCGACCGGCGGAGCGCTCAGCCCGAGGGCCGCCGCCAGCGCCACGAGAACGGCGAGCGGCGCGCCGACCGGCAGCACCGCGGTCAGGAGGAGGGCCGAGCCCGCGACCAGCGCCCCGGCGATGAGGACGGTCGTCTGCCCGCGGCGGTCGACCAGCCGTCCGAGCAGCGGCCCGCCGACGCCGAGCGACAGGGCGAAGGCGCCCGCGACGATGCCTGCCGCGGCCAGCGAGCCGGTCAGGTGCTCGGTGTGGACGAGCAGCCCGATGCTGAGCATCGCCATCGGCAGGCGAGCGACCACCGAGACGACCATCAGTGCAAGCGCGCCGGGGGCGGAGGTGAGAGAAGCCATTGCTCGCGAGACTAGGACGGCACTGGTTTACTGACGAGGGCCAGTTGGGCCCTTGAGATGAAGGCCAGTTCCGGCATCGACCTGATGGTGAGTCTCGACCGCGACGCCGCGGTCGGGCTGCGCGCGCAGCTCGAGCACCAGTTGCGCGAGAGCATTCGGGCGGGCACGCTGCGCCACGAGGCGCCGCTGCCGTCCACGCGCGCGCTGGCGCGCGAGCTGGGCGTCGCCCGCGGCGTCGTCATGGAGGCCTACGCGCAGCTCTCGGCCGAGGGCTATCTGGTGTCGCGCCAGGGCGCCCCGACGCGCGTGGCGGCGCGTGCCGCCGCTCAGCCGGCGGCCCCGGCGGCACCGCAGGCCGGTCCGCCGCGCTTCGACTTCCGCCCCGGGGCGCCGGACGTCGCGCTCTTCCCGCGCGCCGCGTGGGCCGCGGCCCTGCGCCAGGGACTGCGCGACGCGCCCGATGCGCGCTTCAGCTACAGCGACCCGCGCGGCACCCCCGAGCTGCGCGGGGCGCTCGCCACCTACCTCGGCCGGGTGCGCGGCGTGGCCGCCGAGCCCGAGACGGTCATGGTCACCTCGGGCCTGACCCAGGGGCTTGCCCTCACCTGCCGGGCACTGGCCGCGCGCGGCGTGCGGCGGATGGCCGTCGAGGAGCCCGGCAGCGCCGACCTGCGCGCGCCGATCGCCGCGGCCGGCCTGGAGTGGATCGCAGTCGACGTCGACGGCGACGGGCTCGACGTGGAGGCGCTCGAGCGCAGCGACGTGGGCGCGGTGCTGGTCACCCCCGCCCACCAATACCCCACCGGCGTCGTGCTCGCCCCGCAGCGGCGCGCGGCGCTGCTCGCGTGGGCGGCCGCCCGCGACGCCTTCGTGCTCGAGGACGACTACGACGCCGAGTACCGCTACGACCGCCAGCCCGTCGGGGCGCTGCAGGGGCTCGACCCGCAGCGCGTCGTCTACATGAGCTCGATCAGCAAGACGCTCGCCCCGGCACTGCGGATCGGCTGGCTCGTGGCGCCACCGGCGCTCGTGCAGGCGATCGAGCACGAGAAGGCCACCGACGACCGCGGCACACCCGTGCTCACGCAGCTCGGGCTGACCGTCATGCTCGAGCGCGGCGAGATCGACCGCCACGTGCGCAGCACGCGCCTGGTCTACCGCCGCCGGCGCGACACCCTCATCGCCGCGCTCGCGCGTCATCTCCCCGAGCTGCACCCGCGGGGCGCGGCCGCGGGGCTGCACCTGCTCGTGGACCTGCCCGACGACGTCGACGAGGGCGCGCTCGTGCGCGAGGCGGAAGGCCGCGGGGTCGGGCTCGACAGCCTCGCCCCGCACTGCGCCCGCCCCGGGCGCCCGGGCGTGATCCTCGGCTACGGCCGGATCGCCGAGCCGGCGATCGAGCGCGGCGTCCGCGCGCTGAGCGGCGCGATCGGCGCCGTGACGCGCAGCTGACGGCGCGGCGACTATGGTTGGCCCCGTGTTCGCTCCCGTCGGCGCCCAGATCGGGTGGCTGGTGCTTGCCGTCGTCCTGCACGTGTGCGGGCAGGTCTCGCGGGGCATCGCGTGGCGCGGCGTGCTGGCGGCCACGTGGCCCGACGTCACGCGCCGACGCGCCTGCGCGTGGTACGTCTGCGGCGCGGGGCTCAGCGGCGTGCTGTCGCCGCGCGGCGGCGACGCGGTCCGCGTGACGCTGGCCAGGCGCGAGCTGCGGGACGCCACCTGGCCGGCGCTTGCCGGCACGCTGTGCGCCGAGGCTTCGTTCGAGAGCATCTCGGGCCTGACGATGCTGCTCGCGGCCGTCGCACTCGGCGTCGGCAGCCTCCACGCCCCGCCGGTCGCGCTGCTCGCGGCCGTGGCGCTTGCGGCCCCGGCCGCGGCACTGCTCTCGGCGCGCTCGGCGCGCGTGCGCCACACGGTGCGCGAGGTGGGCCGCGGCGCCGCCGTGCTGCGCAGGCCCGGGCACTGCGCGCGCCACGTGCTGCCCTACCAGGCGGGCGCCCGCGTGCTGCGGCTCGGCTCGGCGACCTGCTTCCTGCTCGCCTTCGGCCTGCCCGTGGCGCCCGCCATCGTCGTCGCCGCCGTCCTCGCACAGGGCTCGGGCGCCGCGGTGCCGATCCCCGGCGCCGGCCTGGCGGCCATCGGCGCCGCGCTGCTCGTCGCCCTGCCGTTCGCTGCCGGGCACCCGCTCGACGGCGGCGCGCTGGCGTCGCTGGCCGTAGTGTGGCCCGCGGCGCTCACGCTCGTGGGCGTGGCCATCTCCGTCGCCCTCCTCGGGCACCTGTGCGGCGCGCGCACGCCGCGGGCGCTCGTGCGCGCCGCGCGCTCGCTGCGGCCACAGCCCGCGCCCATCATCCCGTGACATCGGCGCTCGGCTGGGGCGCGCTCGCCGCGTCCTCGCTCGTCGTCGGCGCGCTGCTGGGCCTGGCCCGCGCGTGGCCGGACCGCATCGTGGGCATCGTGCTCGCCTTCGGCGCCGGCGCCCTCGTGAGCGCGGTCAGCTTCGACCTCGCCGAGGAGGGCCTGCACATCGGCAGCGGCGCCGCGGTGGGAGCCGGTCTCGCCGTCGGCGCGCTCACCTACTTCGGGCTCAACCGCCTCGTGGAGCGACGAGCGTCGGGCGCCGGCGCCGGCGCCGGCCCGGCGCTCGCCCTCGGCGCCTTCCTCGACGGCATCCCCGAGCAGATGGTGCTCGGTATCGGCCTCGCGACCGGCCAGGGCGTCAGCGTCAGCCTGCTGGCGGCCATCTTCGTGTCGAACCTGCCCGAGGCCATCGGCTCGGCCAGCGAGATGCGCGCGGCGGGGAGCCGCCCGGCGACGATCCGCCGGCTGTGGATCGCGGTGGCCGTCGTCTGCACGCTGGCCTCTCTGGCCGGGTACGCGATCGCCGACACCACCTCCGGCGACGTCAAGGCGGGCATCAACGGCTTCGCCGCCGGCGCCCTGCTGGTCATGCTCATCGACTCGATGATCCCCGAGGCCGCGCGCAAGGCCGGCGATGTCGCCGGCCTCGTCACGGTCCTCGGGTTCGCGGTCGCCATCGCCCTCTAGGAGGAGCTCATGCCGCACGCCCGGCCTGCACGGCGAGCTCCATGGTGGCGCTGCTCTGCGTCTCCTCGGCGGACCGGGCGGGCAGGCGGCGGATGACGATGACGGCGGCCGCGAAGGCGGCGACCGAGGCCGCGCAGAGCCCGAGGCCCAGGGCGGCGGTGAAGGCACTGGCCGCGCTGTGGGCCAGCGAGGAGCCCTGGTCCGCGGGGAGCTGCGCGGCGACGGCGTCGGCGCCACCGAGCGAGTCCTTGACCGCGTCCTGCGTGCCCGACGGCAGCCCGGAGGCGGCGTCGGCGACGCGCGAGCTGTAGAACGACGCGACCAGCGAGCCGATCACGGCGGTCCCCAGCGCGCCGCCGACCTGGCGGGTGACGTCGTTCATCGCCGACGCCACGCCGGCCTTCTCCTTGGGCACCGCGCCCATGACCGAGTGGGTGGCCGGCCCCATGATGCAGCCCATGGAGAGCGCCACGCCGAAGAACCACAGGCCGATCGGCCAGTACGGCATGTCGCTCGTCCACACCAGGGTCGTCGCCTGCATCGCGCCGAGACCAAGCAGCCCGCCGGCCACCACGCGGGTGGCGCCGAGGCGCTCGACGAGCTTTGGCGAGCGCGTCGCGCCGAGCATCAGCCCGAAGGCGAGCGGGACCATCGCCGCGCCCGCCTCCAGCGCCGAGTAGTCCTTGGCGAACTGCAGGAACTGCGTAAGCGCGAAGATCGCGCCGAACAGCGAGAAGAAGGCCAGGCTGATCGACAGCGAGCCGATGCTGAAGCGCGGGCTGCGGAACAGGCTCAGGTCGAGCATCGGTGCGGAGGTGCGCAGCTCCCAGGCCACGAACGCGGCGCCCAGCGCCAGCGCGCCGCCGAACGCGCCGAGGATGACCGGGTCCACCCAGCCGCGCTCGGGAGCCTCGATGACCGCGTAGATGAGCGCCACGAGGGCGCCGATCGACAGCAGTGCGCCGGGGGCGTCGAAGCGGCCCGGGTCGGGGTCGCGCGAATCGGGCACGAAGCGGATGCCGGCCACGAAGGCGACGAGCGCCACGGGCACGTTGATGAGAAAGACCGAGGACCAGTCGAAGTACTCGAGCAGCAGGCCGCCGAACAGCGGGCCGAGACCGACGCCGATGGCGGCGGTGCCGGCCCACACGCCGATCGCCTTGGCGCGCTCTTCGCGCGGGAAGACGTTCGTGATGATCGACAGCGTGGCGGGCATGATCAGCGCTCCGCCGACGCCCATCAGGGCGCGGACGGCGATGAGCTGCGTGGACGTCTCGACGAAGAGGACGGCGAGGCTCGAGAGGCCGAACAGAGCGATGCCGCTCTGCAGCGCGCGCTTGCGGCCGAAGCGGTCGCCGAGCATGCCCATCGTGAGCAGCAGGCCGGCGAAGGAGACGAGGTAGGAGTCGACCATCCACTGCAGCGTCGAGCTCGAGGCGTCGAAGTGCTCCTGCAGGGACGGGAGGGCGACGTTGAGGATCGTGTTGTCGAGCCCGATGATGACGAGGCTCAAGGCGAGGACGCGGAGGATGGTCCAGCGTCGTGCGTGGATGAGGTCAGCAGTCATGCTGCGATGGTGGGCTCTGAGCATCCTGGTCGAATCGAGCACATCACTAGTCCCACCTCCTAGTCCGTCGTAGAGTCGGACCGTGCTGCTGGGGCGAGAGAGCGAGTGCGCGGCCGTCAACCGCCTGCTCCACGCGGCAGGGGAATCGCGCAGCGGCACGCTCGTCGTCCGCGGCGACGCCGGGATCGGCAAGACCGCGCTGCTGCAGTACGCGCTGCAACAGGCGGACGGGATGCGGGTGCTCACCGGCGCCGGCGTGGAGGCCGAGTCCGAGCTGCCCTTCGCCGGGCTGCATCAGCTGCTGTGGCCGCTCCTCGACCGCGCCGGCGAGCTGCCCGACGTGCAGAGCGCGGCGCTGCGGGGCGCCTTCGGGATGTCGGACGAGGGCGTGAAGGACCGCTTCCTCGTCTCGGTGGCGGTCTTGGGCCTGCTCACGGCGGCCGCCGACGCGCAACCACTGCTGTGCGTGGTCGACGACGCGCACTGGCTGGACGGCGCGTCGGCCGAGGCGCTGGTGTTCGTCGCGCGGCGACTGCAGGCCGATCCGATCGCGGTGCTCATCGGGGCGCGCGACGGCGACGCGCGGCAGTTCGATGCCCATGGGCTGCCCGAGCTGAGGCTCGCCGGGCTGAGCGATGCGGACGCCGCTGCGCTGCTCGACAGCGCGCTGCCCGCGGTCGTGCGCGAGGAGCTCGTCGGCGCCACCGGCGGCAATCCGCTCGCTCTGCTCGAGCTCCCGACGGCGCTCACCGACGACGAGCGCACCGGCCGCGCGCCACTGCGCCTGGACCTGCCGCTCAACGAGCGCATCGAGCGCGCCTTCATGGTCCGCGTCGAGCCGCTCGGGGACGCCGCGCGCCGCCTGCTCGTGCTGGCGGCAGCCGACGACAGCGGCGACGTCGGGACGCTGCTGCGGGCCTCCGAGCGTCTGGGCTTCGGGCCCGATGCCCTCGACGTCGCGGAGCGCGCCGGCCTGCTGACCGCCGATGGTCCGCGGCTGCGCTTCCGCCATCCGCTCGTGCGCTCGGCGGTCTACCGCGCCGCGGGCTTCGCCGAGCGTCGTGCGGCGCACCAGGCGCTTGCCGCCGTACTCGAAGACGACGCCGACGTCGACCGGCGCGCGTGGCACCGCGCCGCCGCCGCCACCGCCCCCGACGACGACGCGGCCGAAGCGCTGGTCCTCACTGCCGACCATGCCGCCAGCCGCGGCGGGCACACGGCCGCCGCCCGCGCCCTGGAGCGCGCCGCGGAGCTCGATTCCGATCCCCAGCGCCGCGCCGAGCACCTGGTGGCGGCCGCCGTCTCCTCGGCGATGGCCGGGCGCTTCAGCCATGCCGTGTCGCTGCTCGATCGCGCCGAGCCCGACCTGCGCGACCCGATGGTGCGCGGCACCGCGGCGAGGGTTCGCGGCATGTTGTCGATGGCCATCGGGCGACCGGCGGATGCCTACCGGCTGCTGGCCGACGCAGCGCGCACGCTGCTGCCGGCCGACCGCCCCGCCGGCCTCGGGCTGTTGATGCGTGCGTGCATGGCCGCCGCGGTGAGCGGTGAGCCGGACGCGATCCACCGCATGCTCGCCGAGCTCGACACCGAGCCGCGCAGCGGTGCGGAGCTGTTCCCGAGCCGGCTCATGAACGGCATCAGCAAGCTGATCGCGGGCGACGCGGCCGCCGGCGCGGCGTCGATCGAGGAGGCGCTCGCGCTCGCGGACAACCTGGAGATCCTCGAGCAGGTGCAGCAGGCCGGTGGCGGCGCCATCTTCATCGGCGACTGGGGCCGCGCGCGGCGCTATTTCGACCGCGCGATCCTCATGGCCCGCGATCGCGGGGCGGCCGCTGTGCTTCTCGAGACCCTGGGCCTGCGCGCGGTCATCGCCCTGTGGGAGCGCCGGCTGGCCGACGCTGCCGCCGATGCGGACGAGGCCGTGCGACTCGCCGACGACATCGGCGCCGGGAACGCCCGCGCCGTGCCGGTCACGGTGCTGGCCTGGCTCGCGGGGCTGCGAGGCGACGAGGAGGCGTGCCGGGGGCACGCCGACGCGGTGCTGGCGCTCGCGATCGAGCGCGGGCTCGCGCTCCCGGCCGGCCTGGCGACGTGGGCACTCGCGCAGCTCGACCTCGCGGCCGGGCGCTGGAACGAGGCGCTGCTGCGGCTCACCGCGATCGAAGAGGTGCGCCCGGGCTTCGGACACCCGTTCCTGCCCGTCCTGAGCTCGTGGGACCGCGTCGAGGCGGCGGTGCTCGCGGGGCATCCGGACGTCGTCGAGCGGGCGCTGGTGCGCTTCGCCCCATGGGCCGCGGTTGCCGCGGCGCCGTGGGCGGCGCCGGTGCTGGCCGACTGCCGCGCGCTGGCCGCGCCCGCCGACGAGGCCGACGCGCACTTCGAGGCCGCGATCGGCTGCGTCGACCGCGCGGGGCCGCTCGACCGCGCGCGGATCCACCTGCACTACGGCGAGTACCTGCGCCGCGAGCGCCGACGGATCGACGCCCGCGTCCATCTGCGCGCCGCCGTCGAGGGCTTCGAGTCGCTCGGCGCGGCCCCGTGGGCCGAGCGCGCCCTGCGCGAACTGCGCGCCACCGGCGAGAAGGCCCGCAAGCGCAACGTCAGCCCGCTGACCGAGCTCACGCCGCAGGAGCGGCAGATCGCCCGGCTCGTCGGCGACGGCGCGACCAACAAGGAGGTCGCATCGCAGCTCTTCGTGAGCCCCAAGACGGTCGAGTACCACCTGCGCAAGGTGTTCGCCAAGCTCGGTATCTCCTCGCGGATGGCACTCGTCGGGCTCGAGCTCGACGAAGCCGCGCGAGCGCCCGCCTGAATCGATGCGAGCTCTGGCGCGCGTGCGCCGACCCCCCGAGGCTTGGGCTAGCGGAGGTCGGGTGCGAGCGCCGCGTCGAAGAAGGCGGCCACGCGGCGCTCGTACTCGGCCGGCGCCCGGCGGATGGCGCCGGTGTGCTGCGCGTCGGGGAGGTTCCAGTGCTCGACCGGGCGCTCGCCGGCGTCGCGGTCGTACTTGACGTTGAAGCGGTACTCCTCGGCGCGGCCGGCCGAGATGAGCAGCAGCGGTGAGGAGATGCGCTCGATCATGTCCTGCAGCGGCGGCCCGGACCTCGTGCCCGAGGTGATCCTGACCGTCGCGAACTCGGCGGCCAGGAACGGCGTGAGCGCGGTGATCCCCTGCAGGCGGCGCCAGTCCTCGAAGGACTCCGCGGCCGTCCCGTCGGCGACGACGGCGTGGAGGTTCGCTCCCTCGCCGGCGGCCTGGATGAGGGTGTCCGCGCCGGTTGACAGGCCCAGGCCCCCGATGCGCTCGGCGTCGACCTCGAGGCGGCCCTTCAGGAAGCGCAGGGCGCCCGCGATGTCCTTGGTCCAGCCCCAGCCGAACGCGTTCTGGGTCCCTTCGCTCCTCCCGCGCCCGCGGGCGTCGTAGAGCAGGACGCCATAGCCGTGGCGGACCAGGACCCTGGCATGGGCGACCGCGCCGCTGCGGTCGCCGCTACCCCCGTGGAGCACGATGATCGTCGCCCCGTTGCGCGTCGGGCGATACCAGCCCGAGAGGTGGACGCCGTCGGCGGCGTCGAAGGCGACCTCGCGGTAGTCCGCGCTGGGCGGGGCGCCGATCGGCTCGCGGAACTTGTGCGTCTCGGTGAGCGCGGTGCCGATGGGGACGACGGTGTAGAAGGCGAGGATGAGCCCGACGGGCACGGCGGTGATCCGCCGCGCCCAGCGCTGGCGGGGCCCGGCGGGTCCCTCGCCGCGATGGCGCCACGGGATCGCGGCGGCGAGGCCGACCAGCACGACGCCGGCCGCGAGCGCGAGGACACCCGTCAGATCGCCCGCGGCGAGCGACTCGGCGGCGATGTGCCTGACGTGCAGGGCACCGTTGACGATCGCGAGCGCACCGAAGAAGAAGGCCATCGCCGCGCGCGCCGCGGGGCGCACGAACGCGAACGCGTAGATCGCGCCGAGCCCCAGGACGAGCGACACGGCGGCCGCGAGCACGTGCTGGCCCGGGCCGACGCCCGGCCCGCGGTGCACGAACGCGTCGTCGAGACCGTGCAGCAATGCGGCGGCGGTCGCGGCGCTGAAGACCACCACCTCGGGCGTGCGGCGGGCCGGTCGGCGCCGCGTCCACGCCCACAGCGTCGCGCGCTCCCTTACCGTGGTGGTCGTCATCCCATGACGGTCCCAGCGTCACGACACCCCTCCCAGGGGGCCTCCCGGCGTCCGCCGGGCGCGAAGGCGCCCGGTCCACGTACGGGTGGCCACATCAGCGTCGCCCGGCAACGCCGACCGATGAGTTCCGGGCCTCGGAGCCGTCTGTAGTGGAAATGAGCGACAACGGAGGAACCGCGATGACCGAGCACCAGGTCGCAACCGAGGAGCAGTGGTGATGGCGTCCGCGACGCTTCAGCGCGCACCCGCGCTGCCGACCAGGATCCAGGTCGCCCTCGTGGGGCTGCTGCTCGTGCTCGCCGGCGCCGGCTGGGCGGTGACCGGCGATCGCATGAGCGGCATGGACGCCGGCCCCGGAACCGACCTCGGCGGCCTCGGGTGGTTCCTCGTGGTGTGGGTGACGATGATGGCCGCCATGATGCTGCCGTCCATCGCGCCGATCGTCGTCGCCCACGCGCGGCTGCAGGAGGCCAGGCACGGACGCGACCGGGCATCCGCGCTCGGCGCCAACGCGTGGTTCGTGGCCGGTTACCTCGTCGCGTGGACGGCCGCTGGCCTGCTCGGCTACGCGATCTTCGACGGCCTGCGCTCGCTGGATCTCGGCCTGCTCGCCTGGGATGACGCGGGTCGCTACGTCGCCGGCGGCGTCATCGCGGGCGCCGGGCTCTACCAGCTGAGCACGCCGAAGGACGCCTGCCTGCGCCACTGCCGCAGCCCGGCGATGCTCGTGCGCCACTGGCACCCGGGTCGCCTCGGGGCGCTGCGGATGGGCGTCGAGCACGGCGGTGTGTGCATCGGCTGCTGCTGGACGCTGATGGCGGCGCTCTTCGCGCTCGGGGTGATGAGCGTCGCCTGGATGGCCTTCGTCGCGGCGCTGATCGCCGCCGAGCGCCTGCTGCCCTGGAAGGCGCCCGCCGTGCGCGCGGTCGCGGCCGTGCTCGTGGTGCTCGGCCTGGCCGTGGCGATCGCGCCTCAGCAGGTCCCGGGCCTGACGATCCCGGCCTCGGACACGGAGATGCCGGCGATGAGCATGGGCGGCTGACAGCGACATCGTGCGCCTGCCACCCGCGCGCGGCGCGAGGCGAACGGCAGCCTGAGCACGTGGTACGTCGACATCGAAGGCGAGAAGCTCCTGAAGGGCCTCGCCGAGCTCCCGCGCGGGCCTGATAGACCCGCGCAGTGGGTGACACGCGCGCCGGCGGGGCCGATGACCGCGCCGGCGTTTGCGTTTGGAAGGGTTGGTGAGGGCCCGGACCGCCGGCTGCGGGCGGTGAGGCGGATTCGGCGTAACCGTCCCGGCCTGGTGTCGCCATACGACCACTACTAGTCGGGACGCTTGCCTGTCACCCCCTGGGAGGACGTCGCCTGGGGCCCGCGGCCACGTAGCCTCGCCGGCGTGGACTTCAGGGCAATGCGGGAGGAGCTCGGCCTTCGGGCATGGGACGCGAACGCGATCGCTGCGGATCGGGGCCTCTGCCTGCGGGCGGCCGGCCCGCCACACGCGGGCTACCAGTTGATGGACAGCGACGGTGCCCGCTTCGCGTGGCTCGATCACCCCGGTTCCGCCGGCTTTGCCCCGGCGGCACTCACGGCCGCAAGCGCCCTCGCGATCGGGCGCGAGCGCCGCGGATCGCGGCGGCTCTTGGTCGTCGATCAGAGCAGCCGCGCGCCGTTGTGCACGATCGTCCCCCACCGACTGCGACCCGGCGCGGACCTCGAGCCTGCGCTGGGCCCGCGCCTACGGCTCGTCCCGGCAATGCTGAGCAGCGATTGGCGGCTGGGCGACGACGCGGGCGCCACAGTGCTGGAGATGGCGCAGGGCAAGGACGACGGCCGGCGTCTGAGCTTCCGCGGCGACCCTCATCGCGCACCGGACGTCATCGTCCTGCTCGCCACCGCCTTCCATGTGCTGATGAGCGCCTCGCTTCTGGGAGGAGGCGGAGGCGGCCCCTAGAGCAGGGCGCCCAGCTCGCGCAGGAAGCGCGCGTTCTGCGCCGGGGTGCCGTAGGTCACGCGCAGCGCGCCGGCGCGCCCGAGGGCGTTGCCCGCGCGCACGAGCACGCCGCGCTCGCCGAGCCCGCGGACCACGCGGGCCTCGACCTCACCGGGTTCCTCGCCATCGGCCACCGGGAGGTGAAACCAGGAGAAGTTGGCCTGCGACTCGGCGGGCTCGATGCCCAGCTCGCGCAGGCCGTCCTCGAGCTCGAGGCGGGCGACGATCGTGCGCTCCACGCGCGAGTTGACCTCGTCCTGGTGGCGCAGCGCCTCGATCGCCGCGGCCTGGGCCGCCGCGTTGCAGAAGAAGGGCTGGCGCACCTGGTTGACGGCGGTGACGAAGTCATCCGAGCCGCACAGCGCGAAGCCGACGCGCAGCCCGCACAGCCCGTAGACCTTCGAGAACGTCCGCAGCAGGACGAGATTGGAGTGGCGCTTGATGAGGTCGAGCGTCGTGTCGGGATCGTCGAGCGTGTTGAACTCGCAGTAGGCCTCGTCGAGGATCACGCAGACGTGGCGCGGGACGCGCGCGACGAAGGCGGCGATGGCGTCGGCGGGCAGCGCGGTCGACGTCGGGTTGTTGGGATTGCAGACGATGACCAGGCGCGTGGCGGCCGTGATCTCCTGCGCCATCGCGTCGAGGTCGTGCTCGTCGCGGTCGTTGAGGGCGACCGTGATCGCCGTCGCGCCCGAGGCCGCGGTGAGGTGTGGGTAGATGCTGAACGATGGCCACGCGTAGACCAGCTCCGCGCCGGGCTCGAGCAGCGCCTCGCCCGCCGCGAGCAGGATGTCGCACGACCCGTTGCCGATCGCGATGTGCCCGGCCCCCACCCCGTAGCGGTCGCTCAGCGCGCGGCGCAGCTCGGAGTTGGTCGGATCCGGATAGCGGTTGAGCCCGCCCAGCACCGCGCTGATCGCCTCGATGACCGCGGGGATCGGCGGGTAGGGCGACTCGTTGGAGGCCAGCAGCGCGACGTCCTCGGGCAGCGCATAGGCGCTCGCGGCCGGGTAGACGGGGATGCGCCGCACGCGCTCTGAGAACTCCAGGGCCATCGGCCTATTGTGCCGACTCGAGGTCGGTGCGCAGTCCGCGCGCCCCGCCGAGGTAGACGTGCTCGGCCGTATGGCCCTCGTCGGCGTAGTAGTGGATGAGCACGCGGATGACCCGGCCCAGCGCACCGGGCACGGGCACCTCGCGGGCGCACAAGAGCGGCACGCGATCGAAGCCCAGGCCACGCGCGGCGACCGCCGGGAACTCGGCGTTGAGGTCGTCGGTCAGCGTGAAGATGCAGCTCACGACGTCGTCGGGCCCGATCTCGTTGCGGGCCATGAGCTCGCGCATGAGCTCCTCGGTGGCGGCGAGGATGGCGGGCGCTTCATTGGCGTCGACGGTCGTCGCGCCGCGCAGGGCGAAGAGGCGCATCGGGCGCCATGATGCCAGTCATGCGCCGCGCGGCCGTCCTCCTGCTCGCCGGCCTGGCCGGCTGCGGCGGGGGCGACAAGCTCGGCTCCCCTCCCCCTTCGGCTCCGCGCGAGCTCACCATCACGAGCCCCGACTTCGCGGCCAACGGCGCGATTCCCAGGCGCTTCACGTGCGACGGGGACAGGCGCGCCCGGCGCTGCGCTTCGCCGGCGTGCCCGCCGGCGCGGCCGAGCTGGCCCTCATAGTCGTCGATCCCGACGCGGGCGGCTTCGTGCACTGGACCGCGTACGGCCTGCCGCCGGGGACGCGCGGACTGGGCGCCACCGGGCTGCCGGCCGGCGCGCGCCAGGGCGAGAACTCGAGCGGCTCCACGGGCTGGACGCCGCCGTGCCCACCGAGCGGCAGCCACCGCTACGAGTTCCGCCTGTACTGGCTCAAGCGCGCGAGCGGCCTCGATGCCGGCGCCAAGCCCGACGACGTCATCGCCGCCGTGCGGGCGAGCGCGGGCGCCGGCGGGCTGCTCGTGGGCCGCTACGGGCGCGGCTGAGGCTCGCGCGCGGAATCGCGCAGGCGCTGGACCTCGGCGGCGGTGAGCCGGCGGTGGCGCCCGGCGGTCAGGTCACCGAGCCGCAACGGCCCGAAGGCGACGCGGCGCAGGTCGATGACGCGATGGCCGACGGCCTCGCACATGCGCCGCACCTGGTGCTTGCGGCCCTCGTGGATCGTCAGCTCGATCTCGTGTGCGCTGACCATGCGCGCCTGGGCCGGCGCCGTGCGCCCGTCATCGAGCACGACGCCCTCGCGCAGCGCGCGCAGGGCGCGCTCACTCGGGCGCCCGTTGACGCGCGCACGGTAGGTGCGCGGCACCTCGAAGCGCGGGTGCGTGAGCGCGTAGGCGAGATCGCCGTCGTTGGTGAGCAGGATCAGGCCCGTGCTGTCCGCGTCCAGGCGACCGACCGGGTACAGCCGCTGTCCCGTCGGGACGAGGTCCACGACGGTCGGCCGGCCGTGCGTGTCGGCCGCAGTGGAGACCACGCCGGCCGGCTTGTGCAGCGCGTAGACGACGCGCGTCCCGGGGCCGCGGACCAGCTCTCCGTCGACGGCGATCGCCTCCTCGCCCGTCACGTCGCGGGCGGGGTCGGTGATCACCGCGCCGTCGACCGTCACGCGCCCGTCGGCGACGAGCCCCTCGGAGGCGCGGCGCGAGGCGATGCCCGCATGGGCGAGGTGCTTTCCGAGGCGCATGGCGCCCCTGACGCTAGCTCGTTACGCGGCGAGCCGATCGACGAGCAGCCCGCGCACGATGCCGACCGCGGCGTCGACCGGGGGCAGCGCGTGCGTCTCGGCGGCGATCCGCTGGGCGCTGGCGCGATACGCCGGGTCGCCGATGAGCCGGACGACCGCCTCGCGCAGTCGGGCGACCGCCTCCGGGCCGCGGCCGAGCGCGATCCCCGCGCCCAGCGCGTCGACGCGCTCGGCGTTCCACGGCTGGTCGGCGAACAGCGGGACGACCGCCATCGGCACGCCGCCGGCCAGGCCCATGGTCACGGTCCCGGAGCCGCCGTGGCACACCATCGCCGCCACGTGGGGCATGAGGTCGGCCTGCGCCACCCAGCGCTCGACGCGCAGCCGCGACGACCACGGAGGCCACGCGCTCCTCCTTGCCCTGCTGGGAGATGCCGACCGCGACGGAGGGCACGCCGATGACCTCGGCCGCCAGCGGGCCGGCGAACTCCGTGATCTCGCTGATGACGAGGTCCGGCCCCCAGGCCCGGCACGCGGCGAGGACGCCGGGGAACGCGGCGCGCGCGTCGATGCGCACGAAGATGTCGCCGGCGACGCGCCCGTGCTGGCCCGCATCGGAGGGCTGGTCGCGCACCTGCGCGAAGATCGCCGCACGCTCCTGCGCCGGCGGATCGTCGAACGCCCACAGCGGCAGGCGTTCGGCCCGCACCATCGGGGCCGCCTCGCGGGGCGCCGCGACGAGGACGTCGGCGCCCGCACGCTGGAAGGCGCGGGCGAACGGGATCAGCGGGCCGAAGTGCCCGGCGCCGGCCTTCGTGGTCATGAGAACGCGCATGAGAGATGAGACGTGGCCCGCCATCGGTGCTTCCTGTGACGTCGCGCACACGGCGCGCGCCGCTACCGTGTTCGCGATGGACCTCGAGCTGCTCTCCGAGCGCCTGGACGCCGCGGGCGAGCCGCGCTTCCGCGCGGCCCAGGTATGGGCATGGACGGCGCGCGGCGCGGCCGACTACGAGGCGATGACCGATCTGCCCGTGAGCCTGCGCGCGCGGCTGGCCGGCGAGGTCCCCTTCTCCTCCCTGACCCTCGAGGACGATGTGCACGCCCGCGACGGCACGGTCAAGGCGCTCTTCCGCACCCACGACGGGCGTCCGGTCGAGGCCGTGCTCATGCGCTACCGAGACCAGCGCCGGTCGCTGTGCCTGTCCTCGCAGTCGGGCTGCCCGCTGACGTGCAGCTTCTGCGCCACCGGGCAGATGAAGTTCGGGCGCAACCTGACGGCGGGCGAGATCCTCGACCAGGCGCTGCACTTCCGCCGTACCGACGCGGTCGACCACGCCGTGTTCATGGGCATGGGCGAGCCGATGATGAACCTCGCCAACGTCCTGGCGGCCTGCGAGCGCCTGCCCGACCTCGGCATCACCCATCGCCGCACGGCGATCTCCACGGTCGGCTGGATCCCGGGCATCGACGCGCTCGCCGCGCAGCCCATGCCGATCCGACTCGCGCTCTCCGTCCACGCCGCCGACGAGGCGCTGCGCTCGGAGATCATGCCCGTCAACGACCGCTATCCACTGGCCGACGTGCTCGCCGCCTGCCGGCGCTTCTACGAGGCCAAGCGCCGGATGGTCTTCGTCGAGTACGTCATGCTCGGCGGCGTCAACGACCGCTACGAGCAGGCGGTGGCGCTGGCCCGCGTCCTCGACCCGCGGATGTTCAAAGTGAACCTCATCCCCTACAACCCGACCGGCATGTACGACGGCTCCAGCCGCGAGGCGATCGCGGCGTTCAAGGCGGTGCTCGAGGAGCACGGCGTCGGCGCCACCGTGCGCCTCACCCGCGGGCGCGACATCGACGCAGCCTGCGGGCAACTGGCGGCGAAGGCATGAAGCTCTGGCGCAGCCGCCGCACGCCGAACGTCGTGTTCATCCACGCGGGCGGCGTCGACGGGCGCATGTGGCACCCGCTGGCCGAGCGCCTCGACGGCCGGCGTCTGCACCTGCCCGATCTGCGCGGGCACGGGAGCACGCCCCTGCCGCCCGGAGAGTACGCCCACGCCGAGGACCTCCTGCGCATGCTCGACGAACTGCGCATCCGCCGCGCCACGCTCGTGGGTGCGTCATTCGGCGGCTGGGTCGCGCTCCAGCTGGCGACCAAGGCCCCCGAGCGCGTCAACGGCCTGGCGCTGCTGGCCTCGACCAGGCTCGACCGAGACGACTCGCAGTGGTCGCCGGAGATCGTCGCCTTCTTCGAGGAGGAGGACGCGCTGGTCGAAGCGGGCGACATCGACGGCGCGGTGGCGCTCGGCCTGCGCGCCTGGAAGCCGCGCCCCGACGTGCGCGACCTCGTCGAGCAGATGACGCGCGACGCCTTCGAGCGTCAGCAGGGCGTCGAGGCAGAGGAGCGGCGGCTGCCGGTCGACCTCGGCGCGATCGCGGTCCCGACCCTCGTGGTCTCCGGCGGGAAGGACCCGATGCCCGACTTCGCCGTGATCGCCGACGAGCTCGCCGCCGAGATCGCCGACGCGGAGCGCGCGGTCATCGAGGACGCCGGCCACCTCATCGCCCTGGAGCGGCCCGACGCCACGGCGGAGCTGCTCGAGCCCTGGCTAGAGCGCGTCAGCACGTAGCAGCGCGTGCAGCCGCCCGAGGCCGGCACGCGCCTCGTCGGAGAGGTCGTCGACGACGATCGACATCCCCACCAGCGTGGCGCCGGTGCCTTCGATGAGCTGGCGCGCGGCCAGCGCCTGCGCGCCCGTCTCGAACCAGTCGTCGACCAGCACCACCCGATCCTCCGAGCCCAGCGCCTCGCGCTGCAGGCGCAGAGCGTGGGTGTGGCCCTGCCAGTCGGGGCCGGTCACGGCCTCCGCGAGGTCGCCGGGAAGCCAGCCGTCCTCCTTGCGCACCGCCACGAAGCCGGCGCCGGTGTGGGCCGCCATGGCCCCGCCGAGGACGAAACCGCGCGCCTCGAGGCCGGCGACCTTCGTATAGCGCTCGCCGCGATAGGGCGCCGCCAGCGCGGCGACCACGCGCGAGAACAGGTCGCGATCGGCGAACGCGCGCCAGATGTCCGAGCGGCCGTCTCCCCCCTCGCGCATGCGCTCCGCGAGGTCTTCGGCGAGCGTGCGCATGCGTCGTCCTCAGGCGGCGTCGGCGGCCGCGTGCCCGCCGCCCGCGCGCGCCTCGCCGGCCTTGAGCAGGCGGTCGCGCAGGTCGGCCTCCTCGTCGGGCGTCGGATCCCACACCGACGGGTCCGGGAGGTCGTCGAGCGAGGCGAGGCCGAAGAGCTTGAGGAACAGCGGCGTCGTGCGGTAGAGCACCGCGCCGAACTGCGAGCGCCCGCCCTCCTCGACGAGGCCGCGCTCGAGCAGGGTCCCCGACGCCGAGTCGGCGCTGACACCGCGGATGCGGGTGATCTCCGGGCGCGAGACGGGTTGCAGGTAGGCGACGATGGCCAGCGTCTCGGCCTGCGCCGGAGTCAGCGGCGGGGTCCGCGGCCTGGCCAGCAGGCGCCGCGCCGCGGGCTCGGTCTCGGGCGTGGTGGCCAGCGTGAAGCCGCCCGCGAGCTCGCGCAACACGAGCCCGCGTTCGCCGGGCGCGTAGGCCGCGCGCAGCTCCTGCAGGGCCTCGACCAGCTCCTCGGAGTCGCATTCGGCCGCCGCGGCCAGATCAGCGGCGCTCACCGGCTCGCTGGAGAGGAAGAGCAGCGCCTCGAGCGTGCGGGCCAGCGCGCTCACGACGCCGCCGCCTCGCGTCCGGGGACGTGGGCCATCGTGCTGATCGCGATGTCGCCGAACGGCTCGTCCTGGCGCCAGGTCGCCTCGCCCTGCTTGTAGAGCTCGAGCAGCGCGAAGAGCGTGACGGCCACCGTCACGCGGTCGGCGCCGCGCACCGCCTCGTCGAACGAGCACGCCCCGCGGCGCAGCAGCAGGCGCAGGTGGGCGAGCCGCTCGGCCACCGTGACGCGCGGGACGGTGAGGTGGGCAAGGCTCACCGGCGGCGGCAGGCGCAACAGGGCGCCGATGGCGGCGCCCAGCTGCGCGGGCTCGTAGACGGCGCCCGCATCGTCGTAGGTGACGCGGCGCAACGCGGGCGGGAGGGGCGCGGCGCGGAAACGATGGCCGTCCTCGTCGGCCAGGCGATCGGCCAGGTGCTCGGCCGCGCGGCGGTAGCGGCGTGCCTCGAGCATGCGCGCCAGCAGCTCCTCGGCCGCCTCGCCCGGCTCGAGGTCGAGCAGCTCGTCCTCCTCGCGCGGCAGCATGAGCCGCGACTTGAGCTCCAGGAGGGCCGCGATGAGCAGCAGGAACTCGGTGGCCGCCTCGAGATCGAGCTCGCCGCGGCCCTCGAGGAAGTCGAGGTAGCTGAGGACCACGTCGGCCAGCTCGACCTCGAGCAGATCGACCTCCTCGCGCAGGACGAGCGTGAGCAGCAGGTCGAACGGCCCGGAGAAGACCTCGAGGTCGAGCTCGAGGTCGGCAATGAGCGCAGGCGCCACGCGCGACACCGTAGCGAGCCTTCCGGTCGGCGCCCTCCCGTTGCCGGGCCGCTGCCTAGGCGGCGAGCGGCCGTTTGCGGCGCTCGCGCGCGACGCCGGCCAGCGCCAGCGAGACGGCGTAGGCCGCCGCGAGCAGGAGATACGGCACGGCGTCGGTGCTGACCTGCGCCAGCGCGCCCCCGCCGGCTGCTCCGATCGTGAACCCGGCCGCCCACGCCAGGTTGAAGAAGGCGTAGGCGTAGGCATGGTCGAGATCGATGAGCTCGGCGCCGGCCGTCAGCAGCAGCCCGGCCGGGACCCACAGCACGCCGAGCAGGCCGGCGACGAGCACGACGACGATGGCCAGCGGCACGGCGCGGTCCGGGACCTGCAGCACGATGAGGGCAACCGCGCCGATGGCCAGCCCGACGCGGGCGACGGGCAGGGCGCCGCGGCGGTCGGCGGCGCGCCCGGCCCATGGCGCGATGATCGCCTCGAAGCCCGCGGCGGCGAAGAACGTCGCGCCCAGCGCGAGGCCGGTGGCACCCAGCGCATCCAGGCGCAGCGGGGCCAGCACGTCGAGCACGCCGAAGGCGGTCGCCGGCAGGGCCGTGAGCCACATGCCCACCAGCATCGAGCGCTGGCGCAGCGCCGCCGCCGGCGCCGTGAGGACCTGCGAGCCGGCGGGGGCGGGCATCGTGAGCGCCCACGCCGCCAGCACGATGCCGAACAGCACGGTGGTCGAGAACGCCGCCTCGCGCCCGATCGCGGTGGCCAGCGCGCCGACCACGGGGCCGAGCTGCACGCCGAAGATGGCCGCGCCGAGGACGCCGCCGATCACCTGGCCGCGGCGCTCGCGCGGCGCCTCGCCGGCCACCCAGGCCATGCCGCCCGCCCACGAGCACGCACCGCCCACGCCCTGCATGAAGCGCGCGACGTCGAGGACGACGATCGACGACCCGAAGGCGAAGGCGAGCCCGCTGACCGACATGAGCGTCAGGCCGAGGAGCACGGTGGCCTTCACGCCCACGCGCGCCGCCAGCCAGCCGGCCGGAAGGGCGCCGAGCAGCGTGCCGGCCGCGTAGGCGCCGGCGAGCACGCCGGCGCCGTTCTTGCCGAGCCCGAGGTCGTCCGCCAGCCGGGGCAGCAGCGGCGTGATCGCCGCGTAGAACATGGTGTCGACGAGGACGATCGCGCCGACGAGCAGGGCGAGCCGGCGCACTGCCGGCTAGGGCCGCGGGGGGCCGACGCCCATGGCGTCGCGCACGTCGCCCAGCGTCTCGCGCGCCATCGCGCGGGCCTTCTCGGCCCCTTCGGCGAGGATCGCCTCCAGGCGCTGCTCGTCGCCGCGCAGCTCGGTGTAGCCGTCGCGCAGCGGCGCCAGCATCTCGACGACGGCCTGGGCCGTCGCCGCCTTCAGGTCGCCGTAGCCGCGCGCGGAGCGCATCTCCTGCTCGACCGCCTGGGGCGTCACGCCGCGCGCCACCGCGAGGATGTCGATGAGGTTCGTCACCCCCGGCTTGTCCGGGGCGCGCACGATGTCGCTGCCGGAGTCGGTGACCGCACGCTTGATCTTCTTCTCGATCGTCGCGGGGTCGTCGAGGACGAGGACGGTGCCCTCGGCGGTGCCGCCGGTGGTCGACATCTTGTTCGCCGGCTCCTGCAGGTCCATGATCCGCCCGCCGATCTCCGGAATGCGGTGCTCGGGCACCACGAGGATGTCCTCACCGAAGCGCGCGTTGAAGCGCCGCGCGACGTCGCGCATGAGCTCGAGATGCTCGCGCTGGTCCTCGCCCACCGGCACCTCGTGGGCGCGGTAGGCCAGCACGTCGGCGGCCTGCAGAACCGGGTAATAGAGAAGCGCGGCGGAGACCAGTTCGCGCTGCCCCAGCGACTTGTCGCGGAACTGGTGCATGCGGTTGAGCTCGCCGACGGCGGTCACCGCCGACAGCATCCAGGTCAGTTCGGTGTGCTCCTGCACGTCGCTCTGACGGAAGAGCACGCTGCCCTTCGGGTCGAGGCCCGCGGCCAGCAGCAGCGCCAGCAGGTCGTAGAGCCCGGTGCGCAGCTCGGCGGGCTCGTAGGGCACGCTGAGCGCGTGCAGGTCGACGATGCAGTAGATCGCCGGATCGCCGCGGTCCTGACGCTCGACCCACTGGCGGATGGCCCCGATGTAGTTGCCGAGGTGCTTGCGGCCCGTCGGCTGGATGCCCGAGAAGATGCGCACGAGGCCGACAAACTAGCGACGCGGCAAAAAGAAGAGCGGGAGCGCCGCTCCGACAAGCTCTCGAGCACCTGGGGGGCGATGGCGTTCGAGGGCGCCGGAGCGGGCTCCCGCTCTCAAGCCGGCCTGGGGGGCGAATGGCCGGGTCGCAATTGCTCGCGACGCTCTCCCCTATGCCCGACCTGGGTTGATTTCAATCGCACTTTTGCGCGACTGCTCGCATTGGGTAGGCACCGGTGGCTGATGACCTCTCGCACCGACCCCGCGCCCGTGCGCGCCACCGACTACGCGGCCCTCTCCGCCGGGTGGGGCGCGCTGCTCGGCGCCGTGCTCGTCGCCGCCCGCGACAAGGGCGACGAGCCCGTCCGCGCGGCCGAGGTGCTGCCGATCGGCGTGGCCACCTTCGCGCTGTCCAAGCTCGTCGCCAAGGAGAAGGTCGACGCCTGGGTGCGCGTGCCCTTCGTCGAGGACCACCCGGACGGCGCGCGCCCCAAGGGCACCGGCGTGCGCTACGCCGTCGGCGAGCTCCTGACCTGCACGCGCTGCGTCGGGGTGTGGAGCGCGCTGGGCCTCACCGCGCTGCGCGTGACGCGCCCGCGCGAGGCGCGCGTGGTCAACGCCGTCCTCGGCGCCAGCGCCGTCAACGACGTGGCCCAGGCGGGCTTCACCTGGCTGTGCTCGCGCGCCAACGCGCCCGTGGCGCCACCGGCGCCGGTCGAGCCGAGCGTGCGGCGCTTCAGCCGGCCAGCGGCTGGCGAATGACGGGGCGCATGCAGCACTACGCAGCGCTTAAAGCATCACCGAGGGGAAGAAGTCCCCGCGGCGCCCGGCTCGGCCGCTAGCGTGGTCGATTGGTGTCGCAGGAGGGGACACTTATCGACCACCGTGCTGACTTTTGTGGCCACGAGCCACACAACTCAGCACATTCCGGGGTCGCTCACCCGGCGGAGGACGACCGCCCGCGGTCGTGGCGCCCCAGAGCTGCTTCCCCTCGGTGATGCTTTAGGCGCTGCGCAGAGCCGCAAGCGAACGCGGAAGAGCGCCCACGCCTACAGCGGCTGGCGAATGACGGGCCGCTTCGCCGCCGCGGCCTCGTCGAGGCGGCGCACCGGCGTCGTGTAGGGGGCTCCGCGGGCGATCGCCGGGTCCTCCTGCGCCTCGCGCAGGATCTCCGCCACCACCTCGGCGAAGGCGTCGAGCGTCTCGCGCGTCTCGGTCTCGGTCGGCTCGATCAGCAGGGCCTCGTCGACCAGCAGCGGGAAGTACACCGTCGGCGGATGGAAGCCATGGTCGAGCAGGCGCTTGGCCAGGTCGAGGGTGCGGATCTGCAGGTCGCGCTTCATCGGCGCGCCCGAGAGGACGAACTCGTGCATGCACAGCTCGCCGAAGGCCAGCGGCAGCTTGTCCGCCACCCCGAGGTTGCGCAGCCGCGCCAGCAGGTAGTTGGCGTTGAGCACGGCGGTCTCGCTGGCGTCCTTGAGCCCCTCGGCGCCCAGCGAGCGGATGTAGGCGTAGGAGCGCACGAAGCAGCCGTAGTTGCCCTGGAAGCCGCGCAGCTTGCCGATCGACTTCGGGCGATCCTCCTCGAGGTCGAAGCGCCCGTCCTGGGCGCGCGTGATGACGGGGCGCGGCAGGTAGGGCTCCATGCGATGGGAGACCGCGATCGGGCCCGCGCCGGGACCGCCGCCGCCATGGGGCTGGGTGAAGGACTTGTGCAGGTTGAAGTGCACGATGTCGAAGCCCATGTCGCCCGGGCGCGAGATGCCCATCACCGCGTTGAGGTTCGCCCCGTCGTAATAGAGCGTGGCCCCGACGTCGTGGACGACGTGCGCGATCTCCTCGATGTTCGCGTCGAAGATCCCCAGCGTGTTGGGGTTGGTGAGCATCAGGCAGGCGACGTCGGGGCCCGCCTTCGCGCGCAGGTCGTCGACGTCGACGCCGCCGTCGGCGTTGGTGCCGACCTTGACCACCTCGTAGCCGGCCATCGTCACCGTGGCCGGGTTGGTGCCGTGGGCGGTGTCCGGGGTGAGGACCTTGGTGCGCTCCTCGCCGTGGTCGGCGTGGAAGGCCTTGGTCAGCAGCACGCCCGCCAGCTCGCCGTGCGAGCCGGCGCTGGGCTGCAGCGAGACGTGCGGCAGGCCGGCGATCTCGGCCAGCGCGCGCTCGAGGTTCCACATGAGCTCGAGCGCGCCCTGGGCGCGCGCGGGGTCCTGCAGCGGGTGCAGGCGGGCGTGGCCCGGCAGCGCCGCGACGCGCTCGTGCAGGCGCGGGTTGTGCTTCATCGTGCACGAGCCGAGCGGGTAGAAGCCCGAGTCGAGGTCGAAGTTGCGCTTGGAGAGGTTGACGTAGTGGCGCACGAGCTCGGGCTCTGACACCTCGGGCAGCCGCGGCGGCTCGCTGCGGCGCAGGCCGTCGGGGAGCAGGCCTGCCACCTCGGGGACGTCCATCGTCGGGCAGCTGAAGGCGCGGCGCCCCGGAGCGCCCTTCTCGAAGATCGTCGTCGCCGCCTCGCGCTGCAGCGGGGTCTGCGCCGTCGCGCTCACGCCCCCACCCCCGCGGTCTGGCGCTCGGCCGCCACGGCCGCGCCCAGCACGTCGGCCAGGCGGTCGATGTCGGCCTTCGAGCGCTGCTCGGTGACGGCGACCAGCAGGCCGTCGGGGTGCTCGTCGTACTCGCGGCCCAGCGCGAAGCCGGGGTTCACGCCGGCGTCCTGGGAGCGGGCGATGACCTTGCCGACCGGCGCCTGCAGGCGCACGGCGAACTCGCGCACCACCGGCTGCTCGTGCAGCGCCTCGATGCCGTCGATCGCGGTCAGCGTCTCGCGCGCGTAATGCGTGCGCTGCAGCAGCAGCTCGCCGAGCTCGACCAGCCCGCGGCGGCCCAGCCAGGCCAGGTACACGACGCCGGCCAGCGCGTTGAGCGCCTGGGCGGTGCAGATGTTGGAGGTCGCCTTCTCGCGGCGGATGTGCTGCTCGCGCGTCTGCAGCGTCAGCACGAAGCCCCGGCGCCCGTCGACGTCGCGCGTCTCGCCGGCGATCCGCCCGGGCATGCGCCGCAGGTAGGCCTCGGTGGCGGCGAAGAAGCCGAACGACGGGCCGCCGAAGTCCAGGCGGTTGCCGAGCGTCTGCCCCTCGCCGACGGCCACGTCGACGCCGCACTCGCCCGGCGGCTTGAGGATCCCCAGCGGAATCGGGTCATAGGACCCCACGACCACCGCGGGCGAGTCCTTGGCGGCGCCCGCCAGCGCCGCGGCGTCCTCGACCGCGCCGAGGAAGTTGGGCTGCTGGAAGATGACGGCGCTGGTGTCCTGGTCGATGGCGGCGGCCCACGCGTCGGGGTCGGTTACGCCGTCGCGCAGGCCGATCTCGACGATCTCGTGGCCATAGCCGGCGGCCAGGGTGCGCAGCGCCGCGCGCGAATGCGGGTGCGCGCCCCGCGAGACGACGACCTTGGGCTTGCCGTTGGCCAGCTTGGCCAGGTAGGCCGCGGCCCCGACGGCGCTGGGGCCCTCGTAGACGCTCGCGTTGGAGACCGGCAGTGCCGTCAGCTCCGAGATCGCGGTCTGGTACTCGAACATCACCTGCAGGCCGCCCTGGGAGATCTCGGGCTGGTAGGGCGTGTAGGGCGTCAGGAACTCCGAGCGCCCCATGAGCATGTCGATCACCGCGGGGACGTAGTGGTCGTACATCCCCGCGCCGAGGAAGGTGATCTCGTCCTCGGCGCTCGTGTTGGCCGCGGCCAGCGCGCGCAGGTGCGCGTAGACGTCCTGCTCGGCCATGCCCGCGGGCAGATCGAGCGCGCGCTGCAGGCGCAGAGCGGCCGGGATCTGGCGGTCGAAGAGCTCGGGGAGCGACGCGACGCCGATCTCGGCCAGCATCGCCTCGAGGTCCTCGGGGGTTGTCGACGTGTAGGTGCTCACTCAGGAAAGGCTCTTCGTGTATGCGTCGGCATCCAGGAGGGCGTCCTTCTCGCTGGGGTCCGAGAGCTTGACCCGGGCCAGCCAGCCCTCGCCGTAGGGATCCTCGTTGATCGCCTCGGGCTTGTCCGACAGCGCGGTGTTGACCTCGACGATCTCGCCCGACATCGGCGCGATCACGTCGGAGACGGCCTTCACCGACTCGACCTCGGCGTAGGGCTCGTCCTTGCTCACCGTGCTGCCCACCTCGGGCGGCTCGAAGAAGACGACCTCGCCCAGCGCGTCCTGCGCGAACCAGGTGATGCCGAAGGTGGCGGTGTCGCCGTCGAGGCGAACCCAGTCGTGCTCTGCATGGTAGAGCAGGTCGTCGGGGTAGCTGGCGTCAGCCATCGTTCTCCTTGCGGTAGAGCGGCTTGGTGCCCACCACGGCGGGGCGGACCTTGCCGCGCACATCGATCTCGAGCTCGGTTCCGGGCTCCGCGCGCTCGGCGGGCACATACGCCATGCCGATGCCGACGCCCAGGCAGGGCGACAGGGTGCCGCTGGTCACCTCGCCGCCCCCGACGACCGGGTTGCCCTGGCGCGCGATGCCGGCGCCGGTCAGCGTGAAGGGCACGAGCTTCTCGCGCGGACCGGCCTCGCGGACGGCCCGGACGGCGTCGGCGCCGAGGAAGCCCGTGTCCTCCTTGCAGCACCAGCCCAGCCCCGCTTCGATCGGCCCGCGCTCCTGCATCAGGTCGTTGCCGTAGAGGTGAAAGCACACCTCCAGGCGCAGCGTGTCGCGCGCGGCCAGGCCGGCCGGCTGCGCCCCGCGGCGCAGCAGCTCGTCCCAGATGGCCGGCGCATCGGCCGGGTCGAGCAGCAGCTCGACGCCGTCCTCGCCGGTGTAGCCCGTCCCGCAGACGAGCATCGCACGGCCGACGAGGGTGCGCCGGGCCGTCGTGAAGCGCGCGGGCAGCGGCGCGTCGGCCATCGCCTGGACGATCTCGCGCGCCCGCGGGCCCTGGACGGCGAGCATCGCGAAGCGCTCGTGCGCGTCGGTCACCTCGGCGTCGTACGGCCCGGCGTGGGCCTGGAACCAGGCGAGATCGCTGTCGTGATTGGCAGCGTTGGTGACGGTCAGGAAGCGGTCGGGCGCCAGGCGGTAGGTGAAGAGGTCGTCGAGCACGCCGCCGTCCTCGCGGCACATGACCGCGTACTGCGCGCCGCCCACCGCGAGCTTCTCGACGTCGTTGGAGACCAGGTGCTGCAGCAGCTCCTGGGCCTGCGGGCCGCTGGTCTCGATCTCGCCCATGTGCGAGACGTCGAACACGCCGCAGGCGTCGCGCACGGCGACGTGCTCCTCGCGGATCCCCCCGTATTGCACGGGCATCTCCCACCCCGCGAAGGGCACGAGCTTCGCGCCCGCGTCGACGTGACGGTCGAACAGCGCGGTGCGCTTGAGACTCTGCGAGGAGGAGGCGGCGGCCACCGAGCCGGACAGTAGCAACGAGGGTCTTGCCCGCCGCTCGTCGGCGCGCTCATAGACGAGCGGCCGCGGGCCGATAGATGCATGTGTCACATGCGATCCCCATCCGCCCGGAGCTCGACGAGCTGCGCCGCGTCTGGGAGCAGGCGTTCGGGTGGAGCACGCGCGGGATCGCGGTGGTCGACGCGACGACCGGCGTCATCCAGTCCGTCAACCCCGCGTTCGCGGCGATGCACGGCGGCATCGTCGGCGACTTCGTCGGGCAGACGGGAGCGTTCGTCCTGGCGCCCGGCGCACAGGCCGAGCTGCCCGCGCTCATCAGACGGCTCAGCCACGAGGGACAGCTCTGGATCACGAACGACCACGCTCGGCTGGACGGCAGCGTCTTCCCCGCCGAGACCGAGGTCATCACCACCGTCGACCGCGACGGACGGCCGCTGTACAGGATCTCATGGTCCGAGGACCTGACCCAGCGGCGGGCGGCCGAGGCCGCGCACCGCGAGACCGGCGCGATGTTCGAGGCGGCGTTCGCCCACGCGCCCAACGGCGTCGCGATGATCGGGCTCGACGGGCGCTTCCTGCGCGTCAACGACGCCCTGTGCACCATGCTCGCGCGCAGCGAGGCCGAGCTGGTCGGGCACCCGACGATCGAGGTCTGCCATCCCGACGACCTCGACGCGACGGGAGCCGCGTACGAGGCCATGAGCGTCGCCAGCGCACCGGTGTCGATCGAGAAGCGCTACCTGCGGCCCGACGGCGAGGTCGTGTGGGCCTTCTGCCGCGGCATCGTCGTGCACGACGACGACGACGAGCCGAGCTACATCATCACCCACTTCGTCGACTTCACGGCGCGCAAGCTCGCCGAGCGCCGCGAGGCCGATGCCGAGCTGCGCTTCGAGCGCGCCTTCTCCGACGCGCCGATCGGGATGGCGCTCGTCGACCTCGACGGCGCCTTCCTGAAGGTCAACCGCTCGCTGCAGGACATCACGGGCTATGCCGAGCAGGAGCTCCTGGCCCTCACCCTGCAGGAGATCACGCACCCCGAGGACCTCGAAGCCGACCGCGAGCAGGTCGCGGCACTGCTCGACGGGCGGACCGAGCGCTACGCGGTCGAGCAGGTCTACTTCGCCGCCCGCGGGCGGCTGATCTGGACCAAGGTGGCGCGCTCGCTGGTGCGCGATTCCGACGGCCGGCCGGTGCACTTCATCGTCCACGTCGAGGACATCTCGGTGCGCAAGCGCATGGAGGCCTCGGTCCAGCGCCTCGCCGACCACGATCCGCTGACCGACTTGTGGAACCGCCGGCGCTTCGAGGAGGAGCTGCGCCGCCAGGTCGGGCGCTGCCGGCGCTACGGCGAGAAGGCCGCGCTCCTGCTCATGGACCTCGACGGCTTCAAGGCCGTCAACGACAGCTTCGGCCACAAGGTGGGCGACGACCTGCTCAAGCTCGTGGCGGCCGCCCTGCAGCAGCGCGTGCGCGGCACCGACGCCGTGGCGCGACTGGGCGGCGACGAGTTCGCGGTCCTGCTGGGCAACGTCTCACCCGACCAGGCGGCCGAGGTGGCCGAGCAGCTGCATGCGCTGGTCGCCGGCGCGACCCTGGATCTCGCGGGCCGTCACGTGTCCGTGACGGCGAGCGTGGGCGTCGTGTTCCTCGATCAGCGGATCGCCGGAGAGCAGGACGCCATGATCCAGGCGGACATCGCCATGTACGACGTCAAGGTCGCGCGGGTCGGCCCGGCGGGCGCGGGCTCGGCGCGGATCGAGCAGGTTCACGACCATCCCGATCAGCGCCCGCGCAGCGCGGGGTCGATCGGGCGCAGCGTGCGCGTGCTGCATTGCGACGACTCCGCGCCGTACCGGCGGCTCGTGGCCGAGATGCTCGTCGTCCAGCCCGATCTCGAGGTCGTCGCGCAGGCTCACGACAGCGCGACCCTCCTCACGGCCGCCGCCGGCTGCGACCCCGACGTCGTCCTGCTGGACGCGTCGATCGACGGCGTGGACGGTCCGCTGCTGGCCCAGTTGCGCGCCACGGCGCCGAACGCCCGCCTCGTCGTGCTCTCGGGCATGGACCCCGAAGGGTCGCCGCTCGCAGGGTGCAGCGACGCCTACGTGCGCAAGTCGGCGTCGTTCGACGATCTGTCCGCGGTCCTCAGACGGACCGTCGCGCGCTAGCTGTCCTGCGTGCTCTTGGTCGGGTAGACCAGGACCAGGAGGTCGTGCAGGAGCTGATCGCGATCTTCCTCGCTGCACTCGGCCAGCGCCTCGAGGTGCTGGGCGAGATCGTCAGTAGTCATCTCCGGCACGGTGTTGCCCCCAGGGTGATCGAACTCCATGGCAGAGATTACGACCATGGGCGATCGATTTTGACCGGACATCCGGCTAGTCCGCAGCCGAAAACTGGGGAGGGCGCGGCGTAAGACCGCGAACGTCGGTCAGCGGCCGCTCAGCGGTCGCGCAGGAACGGCGGGATGTCGATGTCGTCGTCGGAGATCTCCAGCGACGAGCGCTCGCGCTCGCCCACGCGCGGGCTGCGATCGCGCCGGCTGGCGCGGTCGCGGGTCTCCTCGCGCGCCGTGCGCGGGCGGGCCCGGCCGTGGTCGAACCCGGTGGCGATGACCGTCACGCGGACCTCGTCGCCGATCTGCTCGTCGATGACCGAGCCGAAGATGATGTTCGCGGTCGAGTCGGCCGCGCTCTGGACGACCTCGGCGGCCTCGTTGATCTCGAACAGGCCGATGTCCTTGCCGCCGGTGATGTTGAGCAGGATCCCCGTCGCGCCCTCGACGGACTCCTCGAGCAGCGGGCTGGCGATCGCCTGCTTGGCGGCCTCGACGGCGCGGTTCTCGCCGCCGGCCTGGCCGATGCCCATGAGCGCCGAGCCGGCGTCGGTCATGATCGTGCGCACGTCGGCGAAGTCCAGGTTGATGAGGCCGGGGATCGTGATGAGGTCCGTGATCCCCTGCACGCCCTGGCGCAGGACGTTGTCGGCCTCGCGGAAGGCCTCGAGGATCGTCGTGCGGCGCTCGACGATGTTCAGCAGCTTCTCGTTGGGGATGACGATCAGCGTGTCGACCACGTCGCGCAGGCGGCCGATGCCCTCGTCGGCCTGGCGCATGCGCTGCGAGCCCTCGAAGTCGAAGGGCTTGGTGACCACGCCGACGGTGAGGGCGCCGATCTCGTTCTTGGCGATCTCGGCGATGACCGGCGCCGCGCCGGTGCCGGTGCCGCCGCCCTCGCCCGCGGTGACGAACACCATGTCCGCGCCCTTGAGCGCCTCCTTGATGTCGTCGCGCGACTCGGCGGCCGCGCCGAAGCCCACCTCGGGGTTGGCGCCCGCGCCAAGGCCGTGGGTCAGGTCATGGCCGATGTTGAGCTTGATGTCGGCATCGCACATCTGCAACGCCTGGGCATCGGTGTTGGCCGCGATGAACTCGACCCCGCGCAGGCCCGCGTCGACCATGCGGTTGACGGCGTTGGTTCCACCGCCGCCGACGCCGACGACCTTGATGACCGCGAGATAGCTTCCGCTGCTTTCCATGAGTTCCGACCGAGCCTCGATCTAGCGTTGAAGGTTTTGCGCGCCCCCGGTCGTACCTGTGCGCGCATGCACGGTATGCACGGGCATCGAGCCCTGTCAACGCGAAGTCTAGGGCAGCAAGGTTCCTTGCAGTTTCCGGAACCCTCAAGTTGTGCAGGAGATTCGCGGTCGAGACAACCTTCGACCACAAGTCGAGGGTCAGGTCATGGTCCGACCGGCTGGGTCTGGGGTTGGGCGGGTTGCGAACCGACCTGCGAGGGCGTCTCGGGCTGCGGCGGCGCGGGTGCTACGAGGCCGCCGGCGGCGGGCCGCTCGGGCAGGCGCAGATCGACGTAGGTCGCGCCGGACGAGCTGCGGTCGGCGAGGACGCGCGCCGCGGCGGCCCATTTCGCGCGCAGGCGGTCGGCCCCGCCGAAGTACAGGACCGGGCCCGCGTTCAGCGGCGCGGTGAGCCCGCGGGGCCCCGCGTAGACGCGGCTGACCTTGGCGCGCAGCTCGGGCGGCGCCGCGGCCAGCAGCGCCACGGCCCGCAGGGTGCCCTTGTCGCCCAACGTGTCGCCGGGCGGCGGCGACGCGACCGTGACGACCGGCAGACCGCTCGTCGAGCTGCCGCGCAGCAGGGTGCCGTCGGCGGCCACTGGGACGCGATCGGTCCCGGCCGCCAGCGCGGCCACCGCGACGTGCTCGTGGACCACGATGCGCAGGCGGTGGGGGAAGTCGGCGTGCGCGTCGACCGCCATGACCGCCGGGAACGGCTCCACCGCGGTCTGCAGCTGGTCCGCGCGCACGTGCAGGGTGGTCATGTCGCGCGCGGCGCCCTCGAGCGCCGCCCGCACGCGCGGAGCCTCCGAGCCGCTCACGCCGGTCACGCTGACCTGGTCGACCGCCACCAGGCGCGAGTCGCGCAGCCATAGCCAGCCGCCGCCCAGAAGGGCCAGGACGCATGCGCAGGCGCCCGCCGCGCGGGCGGACGGGCGGCGCGGAAGCGACAGTGCGGGCAGGGGCATCCGGCTGCGTCCTTCGACGTCGGGGGGCGGATCCCTACCCTGAGGCGCCGTGTTGCTGAGCGAACTGACGACGCTGCGCCTGGGCGGCCCTGCGACCCGCTACGTCGAGGCACCCAGCGAGCAGGCCGTGATCGAGGCCGTCACGGCGGCCGACCGGGCCGGCGAGCCGTTGCTCGTGCTCGCCGGCGGCTCGAACCTCGTGGTCGCAGACGAGGGCTTCCACGGCACCGTGGTGCGCATCGCCACACGCGGCGTCGCGCGCGACGGCGCCGCGCTCGAGGTCGCCGCCGGCGAGCCGTGGGACCCGTTCGTGGCCGACTGCGTGGCCGGCGGGCTGGCCGGCGTGGAGTGCCTGGCCGGCATCCCGGGCTCGGTGGGCGCGACGCCGATCCAGAACGTCGGTGCCTACGGCCAGGAGGTGGCGGAGACGATCCGCGCCGTGCGCGTGCTCGACCGCGCCGAGGCCACGGTGCGGTCGCTCGGGCCCGCGGACTGCGGCTTCACCTACCGATCGAGCGCGTTCAAGCGCCAGCCGGGCCGCTGGGTGGTGCTCGCCGTGCGCTTCGCGCTCGAGGCCTCCGAGCGCTCGGCGCCGATCCGCTACCCCGAGCTGGCGCGGACCTTGGGGGTCGAGGTCGGCGGGCGCGCCCCGTCGGCCGCGGTGCGCGAGGCGGTGCTGGCCCTGCGCCGCGGCAAGGGGATGGTCCTCGATCCCGACGACCCCGACACCGCCTCGGCGGGCTCGTTCTTCACCAACCCGGTGCTCGACGCCGGCGCCTTTGCCGCGTTGCAGGCGCGCGCCGCGCAGCGCCTGGGCCCCGACGCGCACCCGCCGGCGTGGCCACAGGACGACGGGCAGGTCAAGACGTCGGCCGCGTGGCTCATCGAGCGCGCCGGCTTCCACCGCGGCCACGGCAACCCGAAGGGCATCGCGATCTCCGCCAAGCACACGCTCGCGCTGACCAATCGGGGCGCGGGCACGACGGCTGAGCTCGTGGCCCTCGCGCGCGAGATCGCCGGGGGCGTGCAGGCGGCCTTCGGGGTCGCGCTCGTGCCCGAGCCGGTGTTCGTGGGGCAGCGCTGGTGAGCGCCTAGGCAGCCACTTGTCGGCCGTGCGGGTGGGGCGTAACGTCGCGCCATGAGGGCACGAGAGTCCGCACCAATCCGCTTCGTGCGCGAGCTCGGCCTCCCGAAGGGAGAACGGCGCGCCGCGCGCGCCGAGCGCCGGGCCGAGGAGGCGATGCGCCGCGAGCGCGACAACACCGAGAGCAATGCGCGACGGGCAGCGGCGCTCGAGGCGGAGCGCCGCCGCCACGACGGCTACAAGTACCACCCCTAGATCACACGCGGTTCCCTGATCGCCGAGACCGTCGCCACCAGGGTGCGCTCGAGGAGCGCGAGCAGCGCGCCGCGATCGAGGCCGCTGCTGCGCCACTCGTCCAGCGCGGTCTGGTGGAAGTCCAGGTAGGCGCGTAGCGCCACGCGCGCCAGCGGCGGCGGATCGGCCGTGCCCAGGTGGTTGAGCGCCATCCCGGTGACGACGGCGTCGCGGTAGCGGTCGAGGACGGCCTGGATCTCGGGCTCCGCCGCGGAGCGCGCGTGGCTCCACACGAGCCAGGCGTCGCTGCCCCGCTCGGCGTGCTCGAGGGCGCGATCGGTGTTCGCGGCGAGCCGCTCGGCCAGCGGCCGGCTCGGATCGACGATGAAATCGCCGGTCAGCGTGTCGCCGGCACGCGTCAGCGCGGCGAGGAAGACGTCCAGTCGCCCGCGCGGGAAGTAGTGGTAGAGCAGGTTGCGGGTCACGCCGGCGCGCTCGGCGACGTCGTCGAGCGAGAGCCCGGCCTGCCCCTGGCGGGCAGCCAGCGCGAGCGCGGCGTCGGCGAGCTGCGCGCGCCGCTGCTCTGGCGGCAGGCGGCGCCCTTTGGGGGCCCTGCGCTCAGCGCTCATCGTGACCAGGAATTAGCAAACATTTACGATCTGTCAAGTTTACCAATTGTAAACTACTTGCTCCGGTCCCCGTCTCACCCGATCCAGGAGCATCCATTGCGCAAGACCATGGCGCTGGCCGTTGCCGGCGCGCTGATACTCGCCCTCGCCACCGCCGGGCTCGCCCAGGCCGTGAGCAGCCACCAGACCGTCGCCGTCAAGCTCGCTCAGAGCAAGGCCGGCACCGCCGGCAAGCCGAAGTCCGTCGGAGCGCTCACCGTCGACATGAAGGTCGCACTCGACCCGTCCGATCCATCCTTCGCGACGCGCTCGGCCGTGATCCACTTCGACAAGAACCTCGTCTTCAACACCGCGAAGTTCCCGAGTTGCACCGAGGCGCAGGTGCGCTCCGGCGCCCCCGCCTGCGACAAGGCCAAGGTCGGCTCCGGCAACGCCGCCGGCCTGGCGCTCGGCCAGCAGGAGGACCTCGCCATCGCCGCGTTCAACGGTCCCGGCGGCAAGAGCATCCTGCTGCACGTCACCGGTCATGCTCCGCTGCGCATCGACAGTGTCATCGTGGGCAAGCTCGCCGCCGACAGCGGCGCCTTCGGGCGCAAGCTCGTGGTGGCCATCCCGGCCAACCTCCAGCAGCCGCTCGGAGGCGTCTACGCCACGCTGACGTCGTTCATGACGAAGGTCGGCGGCAGCGCCAAGGGCACGCCCTACGTCGCGCTGAAGGGCTGCTCCTCCGGCAAGCTGCGGTTCAAGGGCGACTTCGTCTTCACCGACGGCTCCAAGCAGTCGCCCACCTCGTCCTCCGCCTGCAAGAAGTAGCGCGCCGAGCTGCCGTTGCCACTCAGTGCAACGGCAGCTCGCCGGCCAGCGTGCGCAGGCGCTCGCGGGCGGGCTCGAGCAGCTCCTCGAAGCGCATCGCGTAGGCGCCGTGGCCCTCGTGGCGCAGCACGCGGGCGCGGCCGTCGACGTGGTCGGCGCCGCTGAGGCGCAGGTCGAAGTCGAGCACCTCGTCGGTGGCCAGCGGCCGGGGCGTCGAGATGCACATGCCACCGGCGCCGAGATTCACCGTCTCGGCGTCGATGGCCGTGCCGGTCCGCCGCCGCAGAACGCAGGGCAGGACGACGTCGGCGCGTGGCGTCATGCGGCGTTCGGGCACGGTCCAGAAGTTACCCCCAACGCCCGCGAGGGCATATCACGCCCAACCACCCCGGCGGAGGAGGAGACATGCGGCGATGGGTTCTCGCAGCGATCGTGCTGAGCGCGGTGGGCGCGGTGGGCGCCGCGGCCGGGCTGGGCGGAGGTGACCGCGCCGCACACGCGGCGCGCGGGCCGATCCTCACGCCCCTGCAGCAGCGCCTCGCATCCGGCACCCTCTTGCGCGCGCTCGACGAGCGCTCGGCGGCCGCGGCGCCGTCACTGCGTGCGCAGCAGCAGGCCAACGGCCCGACGGCCGACACGGGCTGCCCGGTGAACAGAGGCGCCAACGTCCGCGTCAACCAGGACTGCCAGAACCTCACCGACCCCGATCTCGCGGGGCGCGGGGAGGCGCAGAACGAGACCGCGGTGGCGCAGGATCCGAACAACCCGGCGCACCTCGTTGCCTCTCAGAACGACTACCGGCGCGGCGACAGCTCGTGCTACACGGCCTACTCGGCCGACGGCGGGCGCTCGTGGGCGGACTCGACGATCCCCTTCAGCTTCACGCGCGGCGACGCGTTCGGCGGCGTCCCGCGCCAGTACTGGCAGGCGGGCGGCGACCCCACGGCGGCCTGGGACAGCAAGGGCAACGCCTACCAGACCTGCCTCGTCTTCCAGCGCGGGCCCGGCACGACCCAGAACCCGGATCTCTCGAGCGCGTTCTACCTCTTCCGCTCGACCGGGACGAACGGGGCCTCGTGGAGCTTCACGGGCCGGCCGGTGGCCGAGCTCAACGACCAGACCGGCGAGAAGCTGCTCGACAAGGAGCTCATGGCGATCGACGACCGCAAGGGGAGCCCATTCTAGGACCGCATCTATGTGACCTGGACCCTGTTCGACGACGACGGAACCGCCTACATCTACGAGGCGTACTCGCGCGACTACGGCGAGTCCTTCAGCACCCCGAAGCTCGTGAGCGCCGACAGCGCGGCGTGTAGGAACGATCGCGGCGTGGCGACGCCGCAGGGGCGCTGCAACGAGAACTCGTTCTCGCAACCGTTCACCGGCCCCGACGGCGCGCTCTACGTCGTGTGGGAGAACTACAACGTGACCGGCCAGGGCGCCCGCGGCGAAGGTGGCGACGAGGGCGGCGGCGGCGATCTCGCGAGCCCGGCACCGCCCGCCGGCGCGGACAACAGCCAGCAGGTTCTGCTGGCGAAGTCCACCGACGGCGGCAACCACTTCTCGTCGCCGGTGAAGGTCGCCAACCAATACGACCTGCCCGACTGCGAGACCTACCAGGGCGCAACCGCCGGCAGCGCGTGCGTGCCCGAGAAGGGCGAGACGCAGAACTCGATCTTCCGGGCGACGAACTACCCCTCCGGCGCCGTGAACCCGCAGGACCGCCGGGAGGTGCTCATCACCTTCGCGTCCTACATCAACCGCCACTCCAACGAACGCAACGGGTGCGTGCCGCAGGGCTTCAACCCCGACACCGCCGGCGCGCTCTACGACGGCGTCAAGGATCCCGGCGCCTGCAACAACGACATCGTCGTCAGCGCGTCCTCGGACGCGGGCAGGACGTTCACCGGCACCACGACCGACGTCCGCCGGCTGCCGACGACGAGCCGCAACGCCAAGGACCGCAGCGATCAGTTCTGGCAGTGGGCCGCCTTCGATCCCAAGGGACGGTTCGCCGTCTCCTACTACGACCGCGGATACGGCAGCGACGAGCAGACGGGCTTCTCGGACATCAGCCTGTCCGGCACGCGCAACGGGAGCGACTTCGCGACCACGCGCGTGACCACAGCATCGATGCCCCCGCCCAGCGAGTTCGCGGGCGGCTTCTACGGCGACTACAGCGCCCTGAGCGCAGGCGACGTGGCCCATCCGGTGTGGATGGACACGCGCGATCCCGAGCTCTTCACGTGCCGCGACTCCGCGGGCCAGGTGGCCCAGCCGCCGAGCCGATGCACGGCAGCGGCGCCCAACGCGGCCGTGGCCAACGACCAGAACATCTACACGGCGTCGGTGGCGATTCCGACGCCGTGAGCTTCGCCGGGCGCGGCGGCAACGCCGCCGCGCCCGGCGGTCAGCCCACCAGGCGGCGCCCCAGCTCGTCGACGTCCCCCGCGCCGAGCACCAGGCACAGGTCGCCGTCGCGCAGCAGCCCACGCAGCACCGGCTCGGCGTCGTCGATCGTCGGCAGCCACAGCACGGTGCGCCCGCCGGCCGCGTCGGCCGCGGCCTCGGCCACGAGCAGCCCGCTGACGCCGGGGAAGTCCTCGGCGCGCTCGCGCGCCGGGTAGACGTCGAGCACGGCGACCACGTCGGCGCGGGCCAGCGCGGCGCCGAACTCGCGCGCGAGACGCTGCGTGCGCGAGTACAGATGGGGCTGGAACACCGCCACCACGCGGCGCGGCGCCTGGGTGCGGGCGGCCTCGACGGTGGCCGCCACCTCGGTCGGGTGGTGGGCGTAGTCGTCGACGACGCGGGCCCCGCCGCTCGTGGTGCCCAGCGCCTGGAAGCGGCGCCCGGCGCCGGCGAAGTCGGCCAGTGCCGCAGCGGCCTGCGCCGATTCGGCGCCGGCGAGCACGCAGGCCTCCAGCGCGGCGGCCGCGTTGCGCGCGTTGTGCGCGCCGGGCACGCTCAGGCGCACCTGGTGCCCGCGCCACTCGAACCTCGAGCCCGTGCCGTCCAACTCGGGGGCGGCGGCGTCGAAGGCCACGAACGGGTCCTCACCGCGCAGGGCGAGCACGTCCGGGCGATCCCACAGGACGGCCTGCGGCGCGACGGCCAGCCACGCGCGAAACACGTCGCGCACCTCGCCCAGCGACGCGTAGGTGGCGTGGTGGTCGAGCTCGACGTTGGTGACGACGGCGACGTCGACGTGCAGCGAGAGCATCGAGCGGTCCGACTCGTCGGCCTCGACCACGAGCCACTCCCCGAGGCCCCAGTCCGCGTTGAGCCCGGTCGTCGTCAGCGCCCCGCCGATGAGATAGGACGGCTCGAGGCCACAGCGCAGCAGGACGTGCGCCGCCATCGAGGTCGTCGTCGTCTTGCCGTGAGCCCCGCCGATCGCGATCGTGCGCTTGAGCGCGCTCAGCTCGCCCAGCAGGTGGGCGCGCGGGTGGTCGGGCAGCCCGCGCTCACGCGCCGCGGCGCGCTCGGGGTTGTCCGGCGCGATCGCGGTCGAGTGCAGGACCTCGACGTCGCTGCCGGGCGGAACGTTGGCCGCGTCGTGGCCGACGTGGACGGCCACGCCGACGTCGGTCAGCGCCCGCAGCCCGGGAGAGTCGGCGCGATCGGAGCCCGAGACGGCGGCGCCGAGCTGCGTCGCCACGCGGGCGTAGCCGCTCATCCCGGCTCCGCCGAGGCCGATCAGGTGCAGCCGCCTCCCGGCCCACGGTCGCTCGTCCGCCACGGGGCGAACGCTAACGGGGCGCCTGGCGCCACAGCCGCGTGAGGGCGGCGGCCTGCATCGGATCGATCTCGAGTGCCCGCTGGAACTGGCCGGCAAGCGCCGAGGCGCTGGCCGCCTCAGCAGGCACCGAGGCCCGCCTCTTGGCGAAGATGCCCCAGTAGGGGAAGAAGAAGGCCAGCGGGCTGGGGTACATGCTCAGAAGAGGCGCGGCAACCGCGCGCTGATACATGCAACGAATGTCGTTCGCAGCGCAACCTTCGCCCGGCGCGGGCGTTAGGGACGGTGATGCAGCCCGTCTCCCCCCATCGCTGGCGCGCCCTCCCCACCGCGCTGCTCGTGATCGCCGCGCTCGCGCTGGGCGCGGTCACCGCGCGCGCCGACGACGGCTCTGCTCACCGCGCCGCGGCCGCGGCGAGCACCTCCTCGGCGATCCGCTGAGCGGCCTCGGGCCGCGCCAGCGACGCCGACGCGCGCCCCATCGCCGCCAGTCGCTCGCGATCGGCGAGCAACCGCTGCACCTCGCTCGCCAGCCGCGCGGGCGTCAACTCGGCGTCGGGTACGACCACCGCGGCGCCGGCCTGCTCCATCCAGCGCGCGTTCGCGCTCTGGTGGTCGGCCGACGCGTAGGGGTAGGGCACGAGGATGGCCGGGCGCCCGTGGGCGGCGATCTCGAAGATCGAGCCGCCGGCGCGCGCGACGCACAGGTCGGCGACCAGCAACGCGTCGCCGAAGGGCGTGATGAACTCGCGCAGGTCGTAGTTGGCCGGCGGAGCGGATCCCAGCCGGGCGCGCAGCGCGTCGTAGTCGCGCGCCCCGCAGGCGTGCAGGACGCGGAAATCGGCGCCGGCCAGAGCCTGCACGGCCGCCTCGTTGATCGTGCGCGCGCCGAGCGAGCCCCCGAACACGAGCACGCAGGTCTCGTCCTCGGCGAGGACGAAGCGCGCGCGGGCCGCCGCGCGATCGGTGGCCGGCGGCGGCACCGGGCGGCCGGTGACGAGGTAGCGCTCGCCGTCGCGCCCGGCGATCGGGAAGGCCAGGCACACCCGCCGCGCCCAGCGCGCGAGCAGGCGGTTGGTCAGCCCCAGATGGCTGTCGGCCTCGGCGAGCACGATCGGCACCCGCCGCGCCACCGCGGCGAGGCCCACCGGCCCGGCGACGTAGCCACCCGCCCCCAGCACCGCGTCGGGGCGCACGTCGCGCAGGATCCGCCGCGCCGCGACGACGGCCCCGGCGGCGCGCAGCACCGCGCGGGCCGCCTTCAGCGGGTTGCTGCGGCTGAGCCCCTCGACGGCGATCGGGCGCAGCTCGTAGCCGGCGTCGGGCACCATCGTGCGCTCGGCGCGCTCGCCGCCGACGAAGACGACGTGCGCGCCGTCAGCCCGCAGCGCGTCGGCGACGGCCAGCGCCGGCACCACGTGCCCCGCTGTCCCGCCCGCGGCGATCACGATCGTCGGAGCCATGGCGGCGGGATCCTTCCACGACGCGCAGATGGGCACTGCCCCCGGCCGCCACGTTGAGCAGCAGCCCCATGCCGGCCAGCAGCACGGTCAGGTTCGTCGCCCCGTAGGAGATGAAGGGCAGCGGCACGCCGGTCAGCGGCGCCAGCCCGAGGACGGCGAAGACGTTCAGGCACGCCTGGCTGAGGATCAGCGACGTGATGCCGGCGGCCAGCAGCTTGGCGTAGGCGCCCTTGGCCGTCTTGGCCACGCGCAGCCCGGCGTAGGCCAGCAGCCCGTAGAGGAAGAGCACCGCCGTCACCCCCGCGACGCCGAGCTCCTCGCCGATGATGGCCAGGATGAAGTCGGTGTGGGCCTCGGGGAGATAGAAGATCTTCTGCACCGACTGGCCGATGCCGCGCCCGAAGAGCCCGCCCGAGCCCAGCGCGATCTGGCCCTGCACGGCCTGGAAGCCGGCCCCCCCGGCGTGGCTCCACGGGTCGACGAAGGTGGTCAGCCGCGCCCGCCGGTAGGGCTCCGACAGGGCGTACACGGTGACCAGGAAGGCGGCGGCGCCGGCGCCGATGAGCAGGTAGCGGACCGGGAAGCCGCCCGCGACGAGCAGCGCGGTCAGCGTGAAGGCGATGACCAGCGCCGTGCCGAGGTCCGGCTGGGAGGCGACGAGCAGCAGCATCGTGCCGGCCACCAGCAGCAGCGGCATGGCGTCGCGCGGCGTGCGGATGCGCCCGGGCTTGTGCGCGAGGAACTTCGCGCCATAGAGGACGAGCGCGAGCTTGGCCACCTCGGAGGGCTGGAAGGTCAGCGGCCCCGCGCCCAGCCAGCGCTGCGCGCCGTTGACCGTGACGCCCAGGCCCGGCAGCTTGACCGCGACCAGGCACACGAAGGACGCGGCGAGCAGCGGCCCCGTCAGCGCCACCACGGCGTCCAGGCCGCGGCGGGCGATCACGTGCAGGGCCACGAACCCCAGCCCGCCGTAGACCAGATAGCGGACCAGGTACGTCGTCCCGTCGCCGTCGCCCTGCAGCAGCGTGCGCGCGCTGGAGGCGCTGTAGACCATCACCGCGCCGAGCGCGAGCAGGCACAGCGTCGCCGTCAGGAGCAGGTTGTACTCCAGGGGTAGCTTCGGCTTCGGCTTGGCGCGGGCGGCGGCGCGCATATCGAAGCTAGGTTCGTCGCGCCGCCACCATCTCCTTGAACGCGCGTCCGCGGGCCTCGTAGTCCTCGAACTGGTCGAAGGACGCGCAGGCGGGTGAAAGCAGGACCACCTCGCCGGGCCGCGCGGCGCCGGCGGCCGCGTCGAGCGCGCGCTCGAGCGTCTCACAGCGCTCCCCACCGACCACCGCGGCGATGCGCTGGGCCTCGGCGCCGATGAGGTAGACGCCGGCGCAGCGCTGCGCCACGGGCTCGCGCAGCGGCGTGTAGTCCTCGCCCTTGCCCTGGCCGCCGAGGATCAGCCGGATCGGCGTGTCGAAGCTCTCGAGCGCCACCAGCGTCGAGGCGACGTTGGTCGCCTTGGAGTCGTTGACGTAGAGGACGCCGTCGATGGTCGCCACCTCCTCCAGGCGGTGCTCGACCCCGGCGAAGCTGCTCAGCCCGGACCGCACCGCGTCGGCCTCGATCCCGCGCGCCAGGCAGATCGCCGCCGCCGCCATCGCGTTGCGGCGGTTGTGCAGGCCGCGCAGGCTGAGCTCCTCGACGGCGATCAGCGGCTCCTCGCCCCACCACAGCTGCCCGGCGCGGTCGGAGAGCTCGGCCTGCGGCCCGTCGCCGAAGCACACGCGCCGCGCGCAGCCGCCCAGGTCCTCGATCCCCAGCCCCAGCGGGGCGACGGCGACGTCGTCGTTGCCCTGGTGTGCGAAGACCCGCAGCTTGGCCGCGCTGTAGGCCTCGAAGGTCCCGTGGCGATCGAGGTGGTCGGGCGCCAGGTTGAGCAGCACCGCGCCCTCCGGCGCGAACTCGACGGCGTCCTCGAGCTGGAAGGAGGAGACCTCGCACACCACGGTGGCCTCCGCCTGCAGGTGCCCGACGAGCGAGCTCAGCGCGGTGCCGACGTTTCCCGCGACCGCCACGGGCCGCCCGGCCTCGCGATGGACGTGGCCGATGAGCTCGGTCGTCGTCGTCTTGCCGTTGGTCCCGGTGACGGCGATGAACTCGTTGGGGACGAGCCGCCACGCGAGCTCGACCTCGCCCAGGACGGGAAGCCCGCGCTCGCGCGCGGTCGCGATCACCGGCGCCTCGGCGGGGACGCCCGGCGACTTGACCACCGCGCGGACGTGCTCGAGCGCCGCCGGCGTGTCGTCGCCCTGACGGCGATCGACGCCGCGCGCCTCCTCGCCGCGCGCGCGCAGCACCTCGAGCGCCGCGACCCCCGAGCGCGCGAGGCCGACGACGAGCCACGGGCCGGGCGGCAGCGGCGGGCGCCGGGGAATTCCGCGTGACGTCGGCACGTGAACGACGAGTTTGTCACCTGTGTTGGGACAAACTCGTCGTTCGACGAGAACTGCCCGCTATGCGGGCAGTTCTCGTCGTTCGGCCGACGCCCGCGCTACGTCACCGACTGCTGATACACGGTGAAGCCGATCGCGGCGCACACGGCGGCCACGATCCAGAAGCGCAGGATGATCTTGGTCTCCGACCAGCCCAGGATCTCGAAGTGGTGGTGCACCGGCGCCATGAGGAAGACGCGCTTGCGGAAGGTCTGAAAGGAGAAGACCTGGATGAGGACGCTGAGCGCCTCGACGACGAAGATGCCGCCCAGGACGATGAGCAGTTCCTCGGTCTTGGTCATCACCGCCAGGCCGGCGATCGCGCCTCCCAGCCCCAGCGACCCGGTGTCGCCCATGAAGATCGTCGCGGGGAAGGCGTTGAACCAGAGGAAGCCGACGCAGGCGCCGACCAGGCAGCCGCACAGCAAGGCCAGATCGCGCTGTCCGCCGGTGATGAAGGTGATGCCGATGTAGGCGAGCAGGACGATGGCCGCGCACCCCCCGGCCAGGCCGTCGAGGCCGTCGGTGAGGTTGACCGCGCTGGTCGTCCCCGCCACGACCAGGTAGATGAGCAGCGGGTAGAAGACGCCCAGGTCGATGGTCGCGTCGACCGAGCGCAGGCGCAGCGTGTCGCTGACCCCCGCCCTCTGGGTCGCCACCCACCACAGGCCGAGTGAGATCGCGATCGTCACCAGCAGCTTGGTGCGCGCGCGCAGGCCGAGCGAGCGCCGCCGGACGATCTTCGTGTAGTCGTCGGCGAAGCCCAGCAGCGCGCACGCCACGGCCGCCCCGTAGACCCCCACCGAGCGCCAGTCGTAGTCGCTGAGGATCAGGAACGGCGCCGAGATGGCCAGGAAGATGATGATCCCGCCCATCGTCGGGGTGCCGGCCTTCTCGTGGTGGCCAGAGGGGCCCTCCTCGCGGATGAACTGGCCGAACTCGCGGTTGCGCAGGGCGGCGATGAAGCGCGGCGACAGGAAGATGCAGATCAGCAGGGCGGCGGTGCCCGCGATGAGGACCTCGCCCATCAGTCGCCTTCCAGCGTCCGGGCGACGACCTCGAGCCCGACGCCGCGCGAGCCCTTCAGCAGCACGGTGTCGCCGGGCTCCAGCAGGCCCGGCACGATGGCGGCCGCGGCCTGGGCGTCACCCACGGCGATCGCCACGCCGTAGCCGTCGGCCAGGTGCGCGGCGCGGGGGCCGACGGCCACGAGCACGTCGACGCCCGCGGCGCGGGCATGAGCGCCGATCTCGGCGTGGAAGCGGGCCTCGTCGGGCCCGAGCTCGAGCATGTCCCCGAGCACGGCGACGCGGCGTCCGGACGCGGACGCGGCGAGGTCGTCGAGTGCGGCGCGCATCGACATCGGGTTGGCGTTGTAGCAGTCATTGACGACGACGATGCCTCCGGCGAGCTCGATCCGCTGGCCGCGCAGACTCGACAACGCGACGTCCAACAGACCGTCGGGCTCGACGCCCAGGGCGCGCGCCGCCGCCAGCGCGGCGAGCGCGTTGCGGCGCATGTGCGCGCTCGTGAACGGGACTTGCAGTCCGTCAGGGAGCGCGTCGACGTCGCCGCCCGGGCCGAACGTCACCGTCATGACATCGTCGCGGCGATGGGCGTCGAGCAGCGACTCCCCGGCGGGCACGATCGCCGTTCCGCCCGGGCGCAGGCCGGCCACCAACTCGGCCTTCGCCGCCGCGATCGCCTCGATCGAGCCCATGAGCTCCAGATGGACCGGCGCCACGGCCGTGATCAGCCCGACGTCGGGCTCGGCGATCGCGGTGAGCTCGGCGATCTGCCCGGGCCCGCGCATCCCCATCTCGAGCACCAGCGCCTCGGTGCCCGCCGGCGCCTCGAGCACGGTCATGGGCAGCCCGATCTCGGTGTTGAGGTTCTCGCGGTTGGCCACCGTGCGCAGCTTCTGGGCGAGCATCGCGGCGAGGATGTCCTTGGTCGAGGTCTTGCCCACCGAGCCGGTGATCCCGACCACGGGGCAGCCCAGCGCGCGCCGCCACGCGGTGGCGAGGGACTGCAGCGCGGCCCGCGGATCGTCCGCGGCGATGACCGCGCCCGGCTTCGCGCAGCGTGCGGCGTCGGCGTGCTCGGGCGCGACGAGCACCCCCCACGCGCCCCCGGCCAGCGCCTGCGCGGCGTAGCGCCCGCCGTCGACGTGCTCGCCGACGAGCCCGACGAACAGGTCGCCGGGCCCCGCGGCGCGCGAGTCGATCACGGCACGCGACGGGCCGTCGCCGTGCGGCGCGGGCGCCACGAGCCGCCCGCCGGCGGCCTGCGCGACCTGCTCAGGCGACCACTCGTGCACGCAGCGCCTCGCGGGCGACGGTGACGTCGTCGAAGGGCACCTTGCGCCCGCCCTCGAACTCCTGGCCCTGCTCGTGGCCCTTGCCGGCCACCACGACGACGTCGCCCGGCTGCGCCAGCGCGACGGCGCGCTCGATCGCGGCGCGGCGGTCGACCACCTTCTCCGCCGCCGGCGCGCCCTCGGCCACGGCGGCGATGATCGCCTCGGGGTCCTCGCTGCGCGGGTTGTCGGAGGTGATGATCGCCACGTCGGCCCCGCCGGCCGCCGCGGCGCCCATCAGCGGGCGCTTGGCGCGGTCGCGATCGCCACCGGCGCCGAACACGGCGATCACGCGGCCCTCGGCGATCTCGCGCGCGGCGCGCAAGGCGTTCTCCAGGGAGTCGGGCGTGTGCGAGTAGTCGACGATGACCGCGAAGGCCTGACCCTCCTCGACGGGCTCGAAGCGCCCCGGGACGCGCCCGGCGCGCGGCAGAGCGCCGGCGATCGTGGCGTCGTCGACGCCCAGCTCCCGGGCGACGACGACCGCGGCCAGGGCGTTGTGCACGTTGAAGCGCCCGGGGAGCGTGGTGTGCAGCTCGAGCCCGTCGACCGCGAAGCGCGAGCCGCCGGCGTCGGCGGCCAGGATGCGCGCGCGCACCTGCGCGTTCGCGGCATCGAGGCCGATCCGGATCGCGCCGGGCAGCTCGCCCGCCAGGCGGGCGCCGTAGGGATCGTCGACGTCGATGACCGCCAGCTCGGGCCCCGCCTCGAACAGCCGGCGCTTGGCGAGGAAGTAGTCCTCCATGTCGGCGTGGAAGTCGAGGTGGTCCTGGGTGAGGTTGGTGAACACGGCGGCCGACCAGTGGATGGCGTCGGCGCGATGCAGGGCGAGCGCGTGGCTGGAGACCTCCATGACGACGGCGTCGTCGCCGGCGGCGAGCATGTCGGCGAAGGTGCGCTGCAGGTCGATCGCCTCGGGCGTGGTGCGCGCGACGGCGTGCTGCTCGCCCCCGACGATGGCGGTCACCGTGCCCAGCAGGCCGGTCGAGCGCCCGCCGGCCTGCAGCAGCGCCCGCACGAGGAAGGCCGTCGTCGTCTTGCCGTTGGTGCCGGTGATCCCCACGGTGATCAGCCGCGCGGTGGGGTCGCCGGCAAGCGCGGCGGCGGCCGGCGCCATCGCGGCGCGGACGTCGTCGACGAGGATCTCGGGGACGCCGCGCTGCAGCGGGCGCTGGACGACGAGGGCCACGGCGCCGCGCGCGATGGCGTCGTCGGCGAAGTCGTGGCCGTCACGGGTGAAGCCCGGCACGCAGAAGAACAGCGTGCCCGGGGTCACGAGGCGGTTGTCGTAGGCGAGGGCCGTGACGTCGACATCGGGCGCGTCCCGGCCGATGACCTCTGCCAGCAGCACGGCCCTCAGCCTATTGCGGCGGGATGCGCATGTAGGGCAGCGCGAACGAGGCGATCTTGCCGAAGGCCGGGGCGGCGACCACGCCGCCGTAGATGGCGCCCTGGGGCTCGTCAACCATCACGCCGATCAGCAGCCGCGGGTGCAGCGCGGGCGCGAAGCCCATGAACGAGGCGATGTAGTGGAACTTCGAGTACTCGCCCGTGGCGGGGTCGATCTTGTTCGCCGTGCCGGTCTTGCCGGCGAGCTTGTAACCGGGGATCGACACCTCGCTGGCGGTGCCGCCCGGAGCGAACGCGCCTTCGAGCATGTGTCGCAGCTGGGCCGCGGTCTGCTGGGAGATGATGCGCGTGCCCTTGGGCTCGGGCACGAGCTTGCCGTCGACCCGGCGCACGACCCGCGGCGAGCGCAGGATGCCGCCGTTGGCGATCGCGGCGTAGGCGCGCGCCATCTGGATCGGCGTCACGGCGAGGCCCTGCCCGATCGGCAGGTTGCCCATCGACGAGCCCGAGTACTTGTCCACCGGGAGCACCAGGCCGCGCTCCTCGCCGGGCAGGTCGACGCCGGTCGGCTTGCCGAAGCCGAACTTGCGCACCCAGTAGTCGAAGCGCTGCTTGCCCATCGCCATCCCGATCTTGATCGCGCCAACGTTCGAGGACTGCGCGAGGATCTGCGAGGTCGTCAGCGTGACCGGCCCGCGCGTCTCCGCCTCGCCGATCGTGCGGTCGGCGACCTGGATCTGCGGCGGCAGGTCGAACGGCGTGTCCGGCGTGACGGTGCCGTCCTGCAGCGCGCCCGCCACCGTGACCGACTTGAAGGTCGACCCCGGTTCGTAGGTATAGCCGACGGCGCGGTCCTGCGACGCGTAGCTGGGCGCGGCCCCCGGGGCGTTGGCGTCGATGCGCGGCCAGTTGGCCAGGGCGAGCACCTCGCCGGTGTTCGGGTTCATGACGAACGCCGTCGCGCCATGGGGCCGGTACTGCGCGCCGACGTCGGCGAGCACGCGCTCGACCTTGTCCTGGATGGCGGCGTCGATCGTCAGCTCCAGCCGCGAGCCGGCCTTGGCGGGCTTGGTGTCGCGGATCGAGAGCGACTCGCCCAGCGCGTCCTTGACCAGGCGGCGCTCGCCGTCGGTGCCCTGCAGCAACTTGTCGTCGGCGTACTCGATCCCGCTCAGGCCGTTGCCGTCGGTGCCGACCGAGCCCAGCAGCTGGCTGGCGAGGTACTGGCGCGGATATACGCGCCGGTGCGCCGAGGTGAGCGTGATGCCGGGCAGCTCGAGCTTCTGCACAGCCGTGCCCTGGCTGGCGGGCAGCGAGCGCGCGAGGTAGACGAAGCCGACGTTGCGCTGCGCGAGCTTGCGCACCAGCGTGTCCTCATCGACGCCGAGCAGCGGGGCGAGCTTGGCCGCGGTCTTCACCGGGTCCTTGACCAGGTACGGCGTGGCCGAGATGTCGTCCGCGGGCTCGGACACCGCGAGCTCGAAGCCGTGGCGATCGACGATCGTGCCCCGCCGGGCCGGCAGCTCCAGCGAGCTGACCTGCTGGCTGGCCGCGGCGCTGGCCAGGCTCGAGCCCCTGACGGTGCCGAGGAAGACCGCGCGCCCGGCGGCGAGGAGCAGGAGCGCGAGGAACGCGGCAAACAGGAGGCCGATGCGGCGCTCGAGCAGCGCCACAGGCTAGCCCTGGCCCTGTGGGGCGCTTGCGCCGCCCGCGACGGCAGTGGGGCCCGCCGCAGGTGGCGCAGTTGTCGCTGGCACGGTGGTGGTGGTCGACGGCGCGGCGGTGGTGGTCGACGGCGCGGTGGTGGTGGTCGCGGGCGCCGCGGCCGCGGTCGCCGTGGCGGCCGGCGCGGTGGTCGCCGCGGCCGGCGCGGTGGTCGTGGTCGCCGGCGTGGCGGTCGTCGCAGCCGGCGTCGTCGTCGCCGCCACCGCGGGCGCCGCGGTCGGCGTCACCGGATCGGGCGGCTTGATCGCGGCCGCCGCGCGCGCGGCGTCGGCCCCGCGGCCGTCGAGGTAGTGCACGTCACCGGCGGCGGGCGTCACCATCCCGAGCTTCGCCGCGACGCCCTGGATGCGCTCGCCCGAGTCGAGCTTGGAGATGTCCTCGCGCAGGCTCGAGTTCTGGCGATCGAACGTGTCCGCCGCGGTCACCGCCCGGCTGATGCCGGCGTTGAGCTTGAGCAGCGAGACCTGCATGAAGACGATCCCCATGAGCCCGACCGCCATGATCGCGATCCACGCCCGCCCGCGGACGAGGCGATCGAGGACGCGGGCGTCGCCGACTCGCATCGCCCGCGTGCCGAGGCGCATCGCGAACGGCGGCCGCGCCACCGCAGTGGCGGCCGTGGCGCTCGCGCGCGGATCGCGCTTGGGTCGGCTCGGTCCCGAGAAGCGGCGCGGCGGGCGTGGCGCGGCGGGTCCGCGGCGCACGGTGCGCGTCGGATGGCGGGCGGCGATGGTGGCAGGGGGCGTCATGCTTGGGTCTCCTCGAGCTTCCGTGCTGCGCGCATCCGGGCGGACCGCGCGCGGGGGTTGGCGGCGACTTCACCGGGCGTGGGCGCCACGGCGCGACGCGTGAGCAGCTCCGCCTCCGGGACGCGACCGCAGGCGCACACCGGGAAGTCCGGTGGGCAGATGCAGCCCCGCGCCCTGGCGACCAGGAAGCGCTTCACGCGGCGGTCTTCCAGCGAATGGAAGGAAATCCCTGCAAACCGGCCACGTACGCGCAGCAGGTCCCAGGCGGCGGGCAGCGCGGCGTCGAGCTGGCCGAGCTCGTCGTTGACCGCGATCCGGATGGCCTGGAAGACGCGCTTGGCCGGATGACCGGAGGCGAACCGCGCGGGGACGGGCACGGCGGCGGTCACGACCTCGACGAGCTCGTTGGTCGTGTGCATCGGCGCCGCGGCGCGCGCGCGGACCAGGGCGCGGGCGATGGGCCGCGCGTAGCGCTCCTCGCCGTAGTCGCGCAGCAGCGTCGCGAGGCGGCGCTCGTCCCAGGTGTTGACCACGTCGGCGGCGGTGAGCTCGTCGTCGGGGTCCATGCGCATGTCCAGGGGCGCGTCGTAGGCGTAGGAGAAGCCGCGCTCGCGCGTGTCGACCTGCATCGAGGACATGCCGAGGTCGAGGTAGACCAGGTCGGCGCGGACGCCCTCGTCGCGCAGCTCCTGCAGCGCATCGGCGAACGGCGCGCGGATGAAGCGCGTGCGGCAGGCGACGTCGGCGGCCAGCTCGGCGAAGCGCTCCTCGGCCGCGGGATCGCGATCGATGGCGATGAGCTCGCCCCCCGGGCCCAGGCGCTCGGCCACCAGGCGCGCGTGGCCGCCGCCGCCGAACGTGCAGTCGACCGCGATCTCGCCCGGCTGAGGGTCGAGGAGGTCGATCAGCTCGCCGGCCAGGACCGGGACGTGCGTGGTGGTCATGTCAACCAGCATGGCCGAAGGCAGCGGTGATGTCGGGAAGCTCGTCGGACAGCGCGGCGTTGTAGTCGGTCCAGGCACCGCGGTCCCAGACCTCGAGGCAGTCGCCGGCACCGGTGACGACGACCTCCTTGCGCAGCGCGCCGTGCTCGAGCAGGACGGTGGGGACCATCACGCGCCCGGCGGCATCGAGGTCGGTGTCGAACGAGTTGGCGCTGAAGAAGCGCTGGAGCTTGCGCGCCTGGTCGGAGAGCGGGTGGACGCCCTGCAGCGCGCTACCGGTGTAGGCCTCGAAGCCGACGGGCGTCCAGACCTGCACGCAACGCTCGATGCCCTTGGCGAGGACCACGCCCTCCGAGAGCGAAGCCCGGAACTTGGCCGGGATCGTGAGCCGGTTCTTCGCGTCGAGGCTGTAGTCGAAGGTGCCGCGGAATGCCATGAGCGTCGCGCGAGCGGATGTGCCGTGGTCGCGAAAGAGAGTTCGGGCCGAGGTGGAGGAGTGGGAGGAGCCCCTCCACCCCGGTCCGGTATCGGCGTTCTACCCCACTTTCCCCCACAACGCAAGCCAACTTGCACATTTCCTCCCACCAATATCCACCCTTCCGCCCCGCATCGCCCCCGAAAGCGGTCAGGAGCAGCGTTTTCCGCAGCGCGACGGCGCCGGCCGGCGCGAGGGGCTCCGGCGCAAGCCGCCGTGCGGATCGCCGCCGTGCACGCGTCCTTGCGGTCCCGGGGCGCTTCCGTCCGAGGCCTGTGCCTTCGGTGGGGAGGGGTGGGACGTTCGTCCGCCGACCTACGCCGCGACGGGGGCCGTCTCCTACGATGCGTGGCGATGAAGACCACGCGCCTGCTCGCCATCATCGCCGTGCTCGCGCTGTGCGGCGCCCTCGTCGCCGGTTGCGGGTCCTCCAGCGGCAGCGGGGGCTCGGATGATCCCGCCGCGCTGATCCCGGCCGGCGCCCCGGTCTACGTCGAGGGCCTGCTCCATCCCGAAGGCAAGGTCCGCAGCGACCTCGAGGGCGCGCTGAAGAAGATCCTGCGCACCGACGACCCCGCGGCCAAGATCACCGATCTCCTCAACCAGAGCGGCAAGGGCGAGAAGGTCACGTTCAAGGACGACGTCGAGCCATGGCTCGGCGACCGCTTCGGCGTCGCGGTCACCGCGCTGCACAACGGCCGGAACGCCGACTACGTGGCCGTCATCGCCTCCAAGGACGACGGCAAGGCCGAGAAGACGCTGGCCAAGCAGACGGGCGACATCGTCAAGCGCTCCTACAAGGGCGTCGACTACCGCTTCGACCGCAAGGACAAGACCGCGACGGCGATCGTCGATCACCGCGTCGTGGTCGGCACCGAGGGCGGCCTGAAGGCGGTCGTCGATGCCAAGGGCGGCGACACGCTGGACGAGTCCAACGGCCTGGGCGCCGTTCGCTCCAAGGTCGCCCAGGATCGCATCGGGCTCTTCTACCTCGACGTCCAGGGCCTGCTGCGCACGGTGGCGCAGACCGCGAGCAGCGATCCGCAGGTCGGCGCCATGCTGCAGTCCTTCTCCAGCGCGGCGCCCAAGACGATCGGCGCCGCGCTCCAGGCGCAGCCCGATGCGCTGCGGATCGACGCGGTCAGCATCGGTACGCCGAAGTCCGCGACGACGGGCGGCAGCGGCGCCGACATCCTGGCCACGCTGCCCGCCGACTCGTGGCTGGGCCTCGGCGTGGCCAACCTCGGCCAGACGCTCGACCGCGTCCTGCAGACGGTGGCCGGCGGGGGCGGCCTCACCGGCGTGGGCGTCAACGCGCTGCTCGGCCAGTTCCAGAAGCAGACGGGCCTCGACCTGCGCAAGGACGTGCTGGGCTGGATGGGCGACGCCGGCGTGTTCGTCGGCGGCACGTCGAGCGCGGACGTCGGCGGGGCGCTCGTGATCAAGACGACCGACCCCGCCAAGACCAAGCGCACGATGACGGTCCTCGAGCGCTTCGCGCGCAAGCAGAGCGCGGGCACGAAGATCACGTCGCTGCACGGCACGGGCATCGACGACGGGTTCACCGCGCGCAGCGCGACCGGCCCCGCCGTTCGGGTCGCCCTCGCCGGCGATCGCTTCGTGGTCGCGACCGGCGGCCAGGGCGTCCTGCGCCAGGCGATCTCACCCGGCGGGCAGCTCGGGTCCTCGCCGGCCTTCACCGCCGCCGCGGACAAGCTCGGCAATGGCCTGCGGCCCTCGTTCTATCTCGACTTCACCCAGGTGACGAAGCTGCTCGAGTCCTTCGCGGCGTCGAACCCCGGCTTCCGGCAGGCCAAGCCCTACCTCGACACCTTCGGCGCGATCGCCGCCGGTGCCAAGGACGAGGGCTCGGGCGTCACCCGGTCGCGCTTCGTCGTAACGCTGCGCTAGATCCCGAGCCTTTCGGAGGCCAGCCGCGCGCCTTCCAGGCGCGCCTGGATCTTCTGCATCGCGACGTCGCGGGCGAAGTCCGGCGAGCCATGGCTGGGCTTGACGTCGCGACTGAACGGCGAGAAGCCGCAGTCGTCGGTGGCGCCCAGGCGCTCCTTGGGGATGTACTTGGCGGCCAGCACGAGGTCGTCGGCGACCTGATCGGCGGTCTCCACCTCGGGTGACAGCGGGTTGATGACGCCCATGAAGCAGACCTGCGCGACGCCGTTGGCGTCCTCGCGGCTGTACTTGCCGCACAGCCGGTAGACCTCCTCCTTGTCCTCCTCGCTGGAGCACTGGATGAGGAAGTAGCCGGCGTTGAGGTCGAACATCTTGCTCAAGAGCTTCTCGTAGGGCACCTCCTTGCTGTGCACCGAGTCGCAGTCGCCGCCGGGGCACGTGTGGATGCCGATGTTGCGGCGCTCCTCGGGCGAGAAGCGGTCGATGACGCGGTTGTTCAGCGCGATGAACTCGTCGAGCATGTCCTTGTTGGTCCACGGGTTGCGCGAGTCGTTCTTGTTGGCCAGCCGGCCCTCGGTGAAGTCGATCGAGACCCGGACGGCGCCGGCGGCGAAGCACTGGCGGATGTCCTTCTCGACCTCGTCGCACAGGTCGTCGAGGAACTGCTCGCGCGAGTAGCCCGCGATGGCGCCCTCGAGCGGATACAGGAGCATCAGCATCGACGGTGCGATGACCGCCTGCTTGACCGGCTTGGAGGCGATCGCCCGGTTCTTCTCGACGAACTCCGAGGCGAACGTCTTGTAGCGGAAGGGGCCGCCGGTCAGCCGCGGCAGCTGACGGTGATGGCCGTCGTCGAAGATGGCGAAGAACTGGCCGTCGCCGGCGAGGTTGTCGGCCAGGCCGGTGCCCGCGAGGGTGTCGGTGATCGGGTAGGTGGCGAAGCTCGACTCGCGCTGCTCGCCGTCGGTGACGATCGGCTCGCCGGTCGCCTCGAGGCGCTCGATCGAGTCCTTCGCGGCGGCGTCCTGCTGCTCCTTGAGCTGCTCCCAGGTGATGTCGCCCTGGTCGTAGGCCTCGTAGGCCTCCTGAAGCTTCATCGGCCTCGGCAGGGAACCGACGAGCTCGGTCGGGATGGGCATGCTCTCTCCTCTACTGACCCACTGCACTGAATGCCGCGACCGAGTCCTCCAGGCCTCACGCGCGGCCGGACAACGACGAGACAGACCTGTCTCAACCGCTACCGTAACCGACGCGTCAACCTGGCGCTAGGGCGTGATCCCGTGGTGGGCGAGGAGCAGTCGCCCGAGCTCGCGTGCTCGCGCCCCGGCCTCGCGATCGCCCTCGGCGGCGGCCACGATGCAGCCCTTCATGAGGATGTGCCACTGGCGCGCGAAGCCGTCGACGCCGTCCACGCCGGCCTCCCGGGCCAGGCCGCCGATGAAGTCCCGGATCGCGTGCAGCCGGCGCACGCTGTCCTGGCGCACCGGGCTGCCCGGGTCGTCGAGCTCGAGCATGACGTTGATGAACGAGCAGCCCTCGAAGTCGTCGCGCGCGAACCACTCGCCGAAGACGTCGAAGATCGTCAGCAGCCGCTGCGCGGGAGTCGCGGCGCGGCTCTCCACGGTGTCCTGCAGCCAGGCGCGCGTCCAGCGCTCCTCACGGCGTTCGAGGAAGGCCAGGATCAGGTCGTCCTTCGACGCGAAGTTGCGATACAGCGTCATCTTCGCCACGCCCGACTCGGCGATGATCCGGTCGACGCCGACCGCCCTCGTGCCGTGCCGGCTGAACAGCTCGTAGGCGGTCTCGAGGACTCGCTCGCGGCCGCTCTGGGGTCCACCCGTGGCACGTCCTCCCGCCGTCATCGTGGCGCCGATGGTACAGACCTGTCTCGTCAGTCCGGCAACACCGCCGCCGACAGGCACGCGCCCACGAGCAGCATGACCGCGGGCACGAGCAGCAGCGCGACCACGAGCTGGATCTTGGGCGCCGCGCGTGCCGCGCGCTCGCGCACGCGCTGGGCGCGCTGGGCGCGCGCGTCGGCGGCCAGGGCGCGCAGCGCGGGCGCCAGGGGCGCGCCGTGGCGCTCGGAGCGGGCGATGGCGGCGACCAGCCCGGCGACGCCCTCCAGCGGGCAGCGGCGCGCCAGCCGCTCGAGTGCCTGCGCGCGCGGGACGCCGAGCGTCGCCCGCATCGCGGCGCTGCGCAGCTCCGCGGCCAGCGGACCGCGGCGCCGGCGTCCGACCTCGGCCAGCGCCCGCAGCGCCGGCTGCCCCGCGCCGGCCGCGACGTGGAGGAGGTCGAGCACCTCGGGCAGCTCGGCCGCCATCGTCACGCGCCGGCGCCGGGCGCGGCGCGCCAGCCACGCGTCCGGCGCCACGAACGCGCCCGCCGGCGCGGTGAGGATGGCCGCCGGCCCGAGGCGGCCGGGGAGCACCGCGGCGGCAGGGAGCGCGGCCACGAAGGCCGCCACCGCCGCCCCGCACTTGAGCGCCATCACCTCGGCCACGGACACGGTCACCGGCGCCCCCGCGGCGTCGAGCCGGCGCGCGAGGTCGCGCGGCGGGGCCGGCATGCCGATGCGCCGGCCCAGGCGCGCCAAGGCCGACGGGAGGCGGGTCCCGGCGCGCGGGCGCCTGGCGCCCGCGGCCGCGAGCTCGACGATCCCGCCGGCAGCGCACGCGGCGGCCACGACGGCCAGCGCCATCGCCCGCATCACCAGCCCTCCCCCACCCGTGCGATGCGATTGATGAGCACGCAGGCGACCAGCTGGCACACGGCCGCGCCCCCGAGCAGCCACGGTGCCAGGGGCGCGCGCAGCAGCGCGGCGGCGTAGCCGGGGTCGGCGAGCTCGAGCAGCGCCGCGGCGCCCACGGGCAGCAGCGCGACGAGCCAGGCGGTGAAGCGCGCCTGCGCCGTTGCGCTGCGCGCGTCGTCCTCCACGCGGGCGGCCTCCTCGAGCCCGCCCGCGATCGAGCGCAGCAGGCCGGCCAGGTCGCCCCCGGCGTCGCGCTGAAGCAGGATCGCCGCGACGATGGTGTCCCATGCGGGGGCGCCGGCGCGCAGGCGCAGGCGCTCGAGCACCTCCTCGGTGCGGGCGCCGAGCGCGAGCGCGCGCGCTGCCGCGCGCAGCTCTGCCCCACCTGCCCCGGGCACGCCGCCCTCGGCCACGACAGCCAGCGCGCCGCGCACCGCGTGGCCGCCCGCCAGCGCGTCGGCCAGCGCGCGCGCCGCGCCGGGCGCGGCCCGTGCCAGGTCGCTGCGCCAGCGCTCGCGGCGCGCGCGCACGAGCCGCCCGACGCAGAGCGGACCGCCCGCCGCGCACGCGGCGCCCGCGACCGGCCCGGCCAGCAGCCAGCCGCCGGCCAGCAGGGCGCCGGCCCCCACGAGCGCCAGGCGCCGGCGCTCGGGGACGGTCGGGGTGCGGCCCTCGCGGCGCACCGCGCTCAGCGGCTCGAGCCAGCGCCCGATGACGCGCGCCGGCGCCGCCTGCTCGGCGGCCGCCAGCGCCTCCCACGCACCCACCACGGCCAGCACCCCGGCGAGCCCGGCCAGCGCGACGGCCGCCATCACGCCGCCAGGCGCTCGGCCAGGTCATCGCTCAGCGCCGCGCGCCAGCGCGGGCGCCCCGCGCGCCACCCGAACAGCTCGCGCGTGGCGGGACCGCCGGCGACGCGCACCACCTCGGCCACCGCGACCACGCGGCGGGTGCCGTCGGGCAGCCGCGCCTGATGGACGACGAGGTCCAGGGCGTCGGCGACCTGCTCGCGGATCGCCGCGTGCGGCAGCCCCACGCCGGCCATCAGCGCGAGCGTCTCCAGGCGCCGCAGCGCCTCCTCGGGCGAGCCGGCGTGGACGGTCGAGAGCGAGCCGTCGTGGCCCGTCGTCATCGCCGCGAGCATGTCCAGCGCCTCGCCGCCGCGGACCTCGCCCACGACGATGCGGTCGGGCCGCATCCGCAGCGCGTTGCGCACCAGGTGGCGGATCGTCACCTCGCCGCGACCCTCGACGCTCGCCGGCCGCGCCTCGAGGCGCACGACGTGGGGCTGACGCAGGCGCAGCTCGAGCGTGTCCTCGACGGTCACGATCCGCTCGCCGGCCGGCACGAAGGACGAGAGCGCGTTGAGCGTCGTCGTCTTGCCCGAGCCCGTCCCGCCGCTGACGAGGATGCTCAGGCGGGCGCGCACCGCGCGCGCGAGCAGGTCGCGCAGCGGCGGCTCCCAGGTCCCCGCGGCGACCAGGTCGTCGGGGCTCATCCCGCGCGCGCGGAAGCGGCGCACGGTGAGGATCGGCCCGTCGGGCGCCAGCGGCGCGATGACCACGTTGACCCGCGAGCCATCGGGCAGCCGCGCATCGCAGAGCGGCTCGGCCTCGTCGACGCGACGGCCCAGCGGCGCGAGGATCCGCTCGATCGCGTCGCGCAGATCGCCGGCCGACGCGAAGCGGACGTCGGTGCACTCCAACTGCCCGGCGCGCTCGACCCACACCGGGCCCACCCCGTTGACCATCACCTCGTCGACCGCGGGATCGCGCAGCAACGGCTCGAGCGGCCCCAACCCGAAGGACCGCTCGGCCACCCGCGCCACCAGCGCCTCCCGCGCACCGGCGTCCAGCAGCGCCGCCTCGCCCTCCACCAGCGCCCGGATCCGCCCCTCCACGCCCCCGGACCCGTCGTGCGCCGACTCGCTCAGCAGCCGCTCGCGCAGCGCGGCGGCCAGCGCATCGAGGTCGGCGACCGGCTCCATACGACCACTAGCTCCGCCTCCCCGGACCTCTCCCCCCGGGCCGGGTGCGGCCCGTCTGTACGCTGAATCGGCACTGCTGATGACGCACAAGACCGGAGAGACACAGACATGCCGAAGCCCACCATCGTCCTGGTCCACGGAGCCTGGGCCGACGCGTCCAGCTGGAACGCTGTGGCCTCCGAGCTTCAGAGCCAGGGCTACACCGTGCTCGCCCCGCCGAACCTGCTGCGCGCCGTGCCCGTCGACGCGCCCTACATCACCTCGTTCCTCGCCCAGCGCACCAGCGGGCCGGTGCTCCTCGTCGGCCACTCCTATGGCGGGTTCGTGATCACCAACGCCGCGGTCGGCGCCGACAACGTCAAGGCGCTGGTCTACGTCGACGCGTTCATCCCGGACGAGGGCGAGAACGTCTTCCAGATCCTCGGCGGGTCCGGATCGGCCTTCGACATCCCCGACCCCACCGACGTCTTCGACCTCGTCGGCTACCCGGGCGCGCCGGAGGGCGACGCCGAGGCGTTCCTCAAGCCCGACACCGTGCACAACTCCTTCGCCCAGGATCTCCCCGAGTCCGACCGCTGGCTGATCGCGGCGGGCCAGCGGCCGATCACCCTGAGCGCCAACACGACGCCGTCCGGGCCCGGAGCGTGGAAGACCCTTCCGAGCTGGGTCGTGATCGGCACCGAGGACCGCGTGATCCCGCCGGACACGCAGCGCCACATGGCGCAGCGCGCGGGCGCGACGGTCACCGAGGTGGCCGGCTCGCACGTCTCGATGGTGTCCCATCCCCAAGTCACGATCGACGCGATCCTGGCGGCGGGCGCCGCGATCGGCGACTAAGCGGCCTGAACAGCATCACCGAGGGAAGGGAGTCAGCGGCGCCCGGGGCGCGGGCGGAGCCCCTGGTGCGTTGAGCGCCGGCTGCAGGACGCCGCTGGCCAGCGTCCGGGCCCGAGCATTCGTCAGCACCGACACGCTCGGCCGGCGGTGCCGCCGGGCGCCCCCATGGCCTTCGTGAACCCGCGCGGAATCACGACGGCGGCGCGCAGCTCCGGCGAGCCGGTCAGCGGGCGGCTGGTACGACATCGCCCTGACGACGCCGAACGACGCGACCTTCAGCCACCAGCTCGCCGGGCGCCTGGAGTCCGCCGCCCGTCTGACCAGCGACCCCCAGCTCGGGCACTCGTCACCGGAGCGGATCGGGTCTCCCCGGTCGCCGCGCTCGGCCTCGCGGGCCGTGGAGGAGCCGGCGACCGCTCCCGGGTGAAGGATGAGAGTTACTTCAAGCTGATGCTGTCATCGAGGACGTCGATGATCGACCTCTGTCTCGGGAGGACGGGCGTCACGGGCAGTCCGAGGCCTTCGATCCGGCGGATGAGATCGCGCCGCAGCCACTTCGAGTGCTGTTTGGGGAGCGTCGAGACGATGATCTCGTCGAAGTCTCCCTCGCGGATCGCTTGTTCGACGGCGTCGAACGGGTCCGGCCCGCCGACCAGGCCCTGCACCTTGCCTCGTGCCTCGCGCTCGAGCAGCGGGATCGCGACCTCGAGCGTCCAGTCCGCTGCCTTGCGGTTGCGGGCGTCGGGGATGAGCAGGGAGAACGTGCATCGCCCCGCCCGCGCACGGCGGCCGATTTCGTCCAGGAGCACGGGCGTCGCTGCCGTCTGGTTGGCCACGACAAGGATCCGAGTGGGGCCTGAGGACTCCATGGACTGTCTTCGCCGTTTGCGCGCCGGTCGTTGGGCCGGGCGCGTCCAGCGTCGCAGTTGCCGGCGGCCAGCGCAACGGGCGGATCTCCCATCTCGTCCCGCACGAGACTCGACCGAGGTCCTTCACATACCGGCGTCGGGATCGGTCTTGGTCACGAGAACGAACGATCGGGTTGCGGCGATCGCGTCGGCGTTCACCGCGACCGGAGGCCTTGTCGCCATCTGGGCACCGCAGACGCCGGCGAGCAGGACCGTCCCGCGATCGTGCGCGTTGCGTCGCTTCGCCACGACCAGCGACGCTTTACCCCGGCGCGAGTCCTGGGCGTCGGCGTCAGCCGCGAGCGACAGGCCGGCGGCCTGGCGGTCGCAGCCACACAAGCCGGCGACGGCGCGACGGTGGCCTGGACAAGCGCCGAGCCCGCTCAACAGGTCAAGCAGCGCCTGGCGACCATCTCGCTGCTGGCTGAGACCGGAGCAGCAAAAGGGGGCGAGAACGCCACCACGGCCTAACACGGCAGGGCGCGATCGTGCGCGCCAGGCACCCCCGATCTCTTATGACGTCGGGAAACAGGGGCGGGCAGACCCCTGCCGTCGCAGCGTTGCTCCCGGCACTCCCGATGCGCTCTCGCCCGCGGCCGCGGAATGCACCATCCGCCAAGCCACCTGCATCGCGTACGAGCGCGACACCGCGCCCGGTCTAGAACTCGTGGCTTCGATCGCCAACCGCTGCGCCCATCACGTGCCCTCGCGGATGTCTCGGCCGTGAACCGCAATCCAAGACGCGGGCGCCCGAGCGCCTGCCGGCCGCGCGGAGCGGCGGGGGCGGCCGGTGGCGCTACTCCGGGGCCGTCGGTGCGTTGATGTGCCCGTGCGTCGGTCTCTCGCGCTGCTCGTCCTCGTCTTCGCCGCCGCCCTCGCGGCGTCGGGCCCCGCGTCGGCGCGGTACCTGCAGACCGGCATCGCCGACGACGCGGTCCTGCTCAACGGCGGGGAGCGGGCGGACGAGGCGGTCGCGGACTGGCGGGCCGTCGGGATCGATACGGTCCGCATCCAGGTCTCGTGGGCGCGCGTGGCGCCGGATCCGCGCGCCGCGACGCCCCCGGTCGGCTTCCAGCCGGCCGATCCGAACGACCCGCTCTATGACTGGGGCGCCATCGACGCAGCGGTGGACCGCCTCGTCAAGGCGGGGATCAAGCCGATGCTCATGCTCGACGGCCCGCCGCCGCTGTGGGGTTCGGGCAACCCGCAGCGCGGCAATCCGCGCTACCGACCGAGTGCGCCGGCGTTCGCGAATTTCGCCACCGCGGTCGCCGGGCGCTTCGGCGCCCTGGTCGACGAGTACATCCTGTGGAACGAGCCCAACCTGCCGCTGTGGATGCAGCCGCAGGCCGCCTGCGGCGTGCATCGGTGCACGCCCGTCTCGCCGAGCGTGTATCGGGCGATGGTCCTCGCCGCCTACCCGGCTATCCACGCGGTCGACCCGATCGCGACCGTGCTCATCGGCGCGCTCGCACCGGCCGGCGGCGACCTCAGGACCAACAACGCCAACATGCGCCCGCTGGAGTTTCTCCGCGGGCTCGGTTGCGTCGACGGCGACCTGCACGTGGTCCGCACGGGCGCCTGCCGCGGGTTCCAGCCCGCGATCGCCGACGGGATCTCCTACCACCCGCACAGCACGCGCCACGCGCCGAGCCAGCCGTACGCGCACCGTGACAACGCGGATCTCGGGAGCCTCAAGAAGGTCGAGCGCCTGATCGACCGCCTGCAGCGCCTGGGGCGCCTGCGCGGGACGTCGACTCCGCTCAGTCTGTGGCTGGACGAATACGCCTACCAGACCAACCCGCCCGATCGCCTGCGCGGCGTCTCGCCCGGCGCCCAGGACCGGTATCTGCAGCAGGCCGCATACATCGCCTGGCGCGACCCGCGCGTCATGCTCCTAGCGCAGTACCTCTGGCAGGACGAGCCGGTCGCGGGCGGACGCAAGTACACCGGCTGGCAATCGGGCCTGCACGACGCCGACGGCACCCCGAAGCCGGCGCTGGCCCACTTCGACAGCCCGATCTGGTTCGACTTCCGCGCCAACATCGTGTGGGGCCAGGTCCGCCCGGGGGCCGCCCACCAGGTCGTGGTCCAGCGCCGCCTCGCGGGCGGCGCGACGAGCTGGGAGTCGATCGCCACGGTCCAGACGGGGGACGACGGGGCGTGGCAGCTCTCCACGCCGGCGGTCGCGTTCGCGACGTACCGCGCAATCGCGGACGACGGCACCACGAGCGCGGCGATGATCGCCGTCCCGCCCGGCCTGGGCGACGACGAGGTCGCCGACGGCGGCGACGAGAACGCCCCGGTCGAGACGCGGACCGTCGGCGACACGCCGGGGGCACCGATCCCGCGCTCGTTCGCGGGCTTCTCGATGGAGTACTGGTCGGCCCAGAGTTACGTCGGCGGCAAGCGTCCCAACCCGATCTTCGCTCAGCTCGTGCAGACGCTGGCCTCCGGCGGCAACGGCGCGCCGACGATCCGCATCGGCGGCAACTCGACGGACGAAACGTGGTGGAATCCGGTCGCCGCGCCACGTCCTGCAGGCGTGGCGACCGACGTCACGCCCCAATGGCTCGGCGTCCTCGGCCAATGGGCGGGCAGCACGCGCACGCCGATCATCCTCGGCGTGAACCTCGCAAGCGGCGACAGCGTCAACGCCGCCGCCTACGCGCAGGCGGCCGCGCAGACGCTGCCGCCGGGGACCCTGTCGGCGCTGGAGATCGGCAACGAGCCCGACCTCTACACGCGTCCGCGCGAGTTCGCGGTGGGTTCGCGCCACATCGTCCGCGGGCTACGGCGCCCCGCCGGCTACGGCCCCGCCGACTACCGCAGCGAGCTGCAGACGTTCCGCGCCGCGCTCGCGGCCGCGGCGCCCGGCGTCCCGACGGCCGGGGGCGGCTTCGCGACTTCGGCGTGGGAGGACAGCGAGGACGACCTCCTCTCCGAGCCGGGGCCCGGGCCGATGGGCTTCAGCGCCCACACCTACGCGCTGCACACCTGCGACCGCCGGCGGGCGCGGACGGCGCTGTCCTACGCGCGGTCGCTGCTGGGCTCCAGCGCGTTCGCCCCGCCGGTGGCCCGGATGGCGCAACTCGCCGCAGTCGCCTCCGCCCACGGCGCGACCTTCCGAGTATCGGAGACGAACTCGGCCAACTGCGGCGGGGTCCGGGGCGCGAGCAACAGCGTCGCCTCGGCGCTCTGGGGCGTCGACACGCTCTTCGCCCTCGCGAACGCCGGCGTACGCACCGTCAACTTCCACACGTTCAACGGAGCGCTCTACGCCCCGGTCGACTTCGCGGTGCGCAGGGGCCACTTCGCCGCGGAGGTCCACCCGCTCTTCTACGGCATGCTCCTCTTCGCCCGCGCGAACCCGCACGGCGCGCGGCTACTGCCTACCGGCCCGAACCCGCAGACCGCCAAGCTCAAGACGTGGGCCACGATCGATCCGGTCGGGACGCGACGCGTCGTCGTCATCAACAAGGACACGCGCCAGACCGACACGGTCGTCCTGCGCGTCCCGGGCGGTGCGGACCGCGCGCGCGTCGAGCGCCTAGCCGGGCCGTCGGTAACCGCGACACGCAACGTGACCCTGGGAGGCCTCGGCTACGGCGACGCCACGTTCGACGGCAAGCTGCGCGGCAAGCCCCTGAGTGAGCATCTCGGACGGCGCTTCGGCGCGTTCCGGCTCAGCATGCCGCCGGGCACCGCGGCGCTGGTGACGATCGCGGCCGGCGCCTAATAGCTCCGAGACAGGGCCGAGCCGAGCGTCACGTAGCCGCGTGCTCATCGTGCGGTACCAACCTGCTTCCCTATGCCGTCTGCTCGCTCGATTGACGACCGTCATCGGCTCGATGCCAGAGCCGGGACGAGAGGGCACGCCGCAGACGCAGAACGGACGTGCTCCGCCGGGAGCCTCGCGCCGCTGCTCTGCGTTCTAGTGTCGTGGCCGTGGCAGATCGTCTGGCGCTCGTGAGGCGCCCCAGCAGCAGGATGGCCGAGGGCATCACGACCCACGTCGAGCGCGTGCCCGCGGATGCCGGCCTCGCGGCCCGCCAGCACGAGGCGTATGTCGACGCGGTCGCCCACGCCGGCTGGACGATCCGTGAGGTCCCAACGGCCGACGATCTGCCGGACTGCGCGTTCGTTGAGGACATGGTGGCCGTGTTCGGCGATCTGGCTATCTTGGCGAGGCCAGGGGCCATCGAGCGCCGCGCCGAGATCCCGGCTACCCACGACGCGGTCCGCTCGCTCGGGCTCGCGGTCGCTCGGATCGAGGAGCCGGGCACGCTTGATGGCGGGGACATCCTGCAGGTGGGGAACACCGTGTACGTGGGACGCGGCGGGCGTACCAATGCCGAGGGCATCCGCCAACTCCGCCGGCATGCGGCCACCAGGGAACGCGTCGTCGTCCCTGTCGCGCTGCATCGCGTGCTGCACCTGAAATCGGCGGTGACCGCGCTACCTGACGGCACCTTCATCGCGTGGGACACATCCCTCTTTGACGCAGCGCCCTTCCCGACGATGCGACTCGTCCCCGAGGAGGCGGGGTCGCATGTAGTCCTGATGGCTGGTGGCACGATCCTCATGGCCGCTTCGGCCCCACGCTCGGCGGAGATGTTCGACGACTTGGGGTTCGACGTGATCACCGTGGACATCGGCGAGTTCGAGAAGCGCGAGGGCTGCGTCACCTGCCTGTCGGTGCTCGTCGACGACCGCGACGCGTAGGCGACCGACCGCTCCCACGCCGCGCGGAGGCTCACGACGCTTTCGCTTCCGCTCGTCCGCGAGCGGATGGGGTCCGAACTGACGGTCGTCACCCTAAGCGCGCAAGGCCTCACGAACCGCGATGTCGCCACCCGCCTGTTCCTCTCGCCGCACACCGTGAGCATGCACCTGCGCCACGTGTACGCGAAACTCGGAATCAACTCGCGGGCCGAACTGGCGCGGATCGCTCTCGCCCACGAGTCCGCAGACGGCTGAAGGATCCGCCGCATGACACGTTCATGGGTTGTGAATCGAACCCGATAGCTCCTCGAGCCGGGTCACGGCGCAGCTGGCCTCTCGCGTGTGAGGCAAGCGCTCGCGGCTTCCATCCAACATGACAACGTCCGGGACTGTGGCACGTGACAGTCGTCCGGAGACCTGCAGCTCGACGGCAGCGTACAAAGGATCGCCAGGGCGCCGAGACGCTCAGATCGCGCGATGCGCGCATGGATCCACATCGCACGCCGGGCCCACGTCGCGTCCGGCTTCGCGGTGCGGCCCCTTGACGCCGAAGCGCTGCGTGTCCGGCCTTTCCACGGATGCGCCGCCGGCGCCGACAGGCGACGCTCTTGGGTGACCAACGCATCGAGAAGGAGCGTCACCATGGCCGGCGAGAGCACACCCGAAACGGCCCCCATTCAGCCGCCCCCACACCGCACCGACGACCTACTCGCGACGCTCGCCGAGCGCATCGGCGCGCGGTTCGACGCCCGGACGGTGTTCGGCGCGCCGGTCGAGCGCGACGGGGTGACAGTCATCCCGGTCGCGGCGATCCGCTTTGGCATTGGCGGTGGCGGCGGATCGGATCCGAGCAAGGGTCAGGACGGTGAGGGCGGCGGTGGCGGCGGCAGCGCCAGCGCCTCGGGCTACATCGAGATCAAGGAGGGCCGCACCCGCTTCGTCCCGGTCGTGCATCCCGCGCGCATGCTCATGCTCATCGGCGCGATGACGCTGGCCGGCCTGGCGATCATCCGGCCGCTACTCGCCGGGCGCCGGCCGAGCCGGTTGCCTTGGAGCTGAGCGAACCATCGGCGCTCAACCGGCGCGCGTCATGCGGGCGCCGGGACCGTCGCGCCCGCAGAACCAGCCCGACGCTCAGGCCGTACGCCGCATGGTCCGCCCACTGGCGGCCTTGCGGGAGCGTCCCAATCGAGGGGATCCGCCGGCCGATCAGCGCCAGGTCGAGCGTCGCGACCAACATTCCGCCGACGACGCCCCAGGCAGGCTCGCGACCGCGCGGCAGGGCGATGGCCATGACCGCTGCCCAGCCGATCGAGATGGCGAGGTGAACGGGCACGGCGGCGGCGAGCAGCACCGCTGTACGCCGCTCATGCGGCAGCAGCATGGCGCCGGCGGCGCGTCCCCCCTCCAGCAGGTCGTCGCCTCGTACCAGCGACCACACCGTGGAAGGGATCGCCGAACACGCCGCCCCAGCCACCCCGGCTGTCAGGGCGTCGCCGAGGAGGCCTCCTTCATCGCAGTCCAAAGGGCTCACTGCCCTGGCCACGCGGCTGAAGCAGATCCACGAGGAGGGCAGGACCGCTCGCCGTCCCGAGTCCTTACGGACGAACGCGGATGATCGTCTTCCCCGTGCGTCGTTCGGTCGGGTTGAAGGCGGCGACGGCATCGTCGAGGGGTTCGATGTTGCCGATGTTCGTTCGCAGTCGTCCGTCCCGCACCCGCTGGACGATCTCACTCAGTTGGGCACGATCGGACACGACGACGAAGTCGATCGCCAGGCCGTCGGCGGGCCGCGCCTCGGCCGGGCCGACGCATGAACCCTGAACGACGACCTCGTTGATGGCCAGTTCCGGCTCGGGCCGCTCCACCAGCGTCATCCCGGCCGTCCCCGCGGCCTCGTCCGTCACCACAATCGCCTTCATCCGGCACCTCCCTGTTGAGTTCTCACCTGCACGGTCAGGCGCACGTCGGCGCGGGTGGCCGGGCCACTCGGGCACGTCGAGGACGAGCGTGCCCGCGGTCGGGGATTCGGCGCGGCGTCGCGGACGGTCGCGACGTGCCAGCGGATCGGGGCACGGCGCGGCGCGTCCGGCGTCAGTCGTTTCAGTATCGCTGCTCCTCGATGCGATGTCGTCGGGACCAGCCGCACTGGCCGGCGCTCGATACGGCACGCACGACTGGGAGTTGCTCAGCGTCTCCGAGCGAGAGTTCCGGATGCTCCGCTCCCATCGGCGCCCACGCGTCCACGAACCCCTGCGACCGAGCGGGCGAGGACCTGCGGCAGCTCACGCAGCCCTCCGCAGCCGGGCAGGGCCAGCGTCGGCGACGATGTGTTCGGCGATCCGCGCCGCGTCGTCCCCGACGCCGCCGACGAAGTGCGACTTGCGGGTGCGTTGGAACCTGAGCCCGAGCGCGAACAGCCCCGGGGCCGGAGTCACGCCTTCGCGGTGGACCAGCTCGCCGGTGGCGTCGAGAATCGGGACCTCGAGCCAGGGATAGGCGCGCTTGTAGCCGGTCGCCCATAGCACCGTGCGGACGTCGCGGCCGAGCTCGACCCGCGCCGGCCCGGGACCGAGCGACACCGGCGCCGGGATCTCGGCTGGCGCGGCCGCGGCTGCGGTGCGCTCGATGTGCGCGTCGATGTGCGCGAGGGCCCGGCGCAGCCGCCGGTCGGCATCGCGCAGCTCGCGCTCCAAGTCGGAGCCGAACAGCGCCTGACGGCCGGTGAAGCCGGTCAGACGGCCGGTGACGACGACGCCCAGCCCGGCGAGGCGGTCCAACCCCAGCGAGGACCCGCCGGCGGCGCCGCTGACCGGGAAGCTCGGGGCGCGCCGGGCCGCCGCGAGGTTCGGGACCTCGCCGGCATGGACGTCGAGCTGGCCGGCGTCGTGCAGCCACGCGAAGACGTCGCGCCCGCGATAGGTCCGGGGCATGCGCGCGTGACGTCCCACGGCAAGCACGACGTGGCGGCCGGACCGCCGCAGCTCCTCGGCGAGCTGCTGCCCGGTGGGCCCCGCGCCGACCACGAGCACGCCGCCCTCCTGCAGCTCATCGGGGCGCCGGTAGCGCGAGGCGTGCAACTGAGCCAGCCACGGCGGAGCGGCCGTCGCGGCCGCGGGGATGCGCGGCACATCGCAGTCGCCGGTGGCGATCACGACGCTGCGGGCGTGCCAGTCGCCGCGGTCGGTCGCGACGTTGTAGCCGTGGACCGTGGACCGGACCCGGCGCACGGTCGTGCCCTCGCGCACGGGCGCCGTGACGGCATACCGCTCGAGGTGGGCGATCAGGCCTTCGCGGTCGAGATAGCCATCCGGGTAGGGCAGCGGCGGGGCGCCCGGCAGGTGGTTGAGCCAGTTGGGCGTCAGCAGGGTGAGCGAGTCCCAGCGCTCGGAGCGCCAGCGCTCGCCGACGCGCCCGCGCTCGAGCACCACGTGGCCGTGGCCCGCGAGCGCAAGGTGGTGGCTCAGGGCGAGGCCGGCCTGGCCGGCCCCGATGATGATCGTCTCCACGCGCACGTCAATGCAGCTCGTGCGGCCTGCCGAGGGCGACGTCGGCGAGGAAGTCGTAGGCGCGGTTTGCGCCGAGCGGATGCATGAACGCCCCGGCGCGCACGTCGCGGTAGGCGCGGGCCAGCGGCGAGCCGTTGAGGTAGCCGGCGCCGCCCGACAGCGCGAGCGCGCGGTCGACGACGCGCGTCGCCGCCTCGTTGACGAACGTCTTCGCCGCCTGCCCCTCGGCGAAGAGCGCGGTGATCTCCTCGTCGGGGCCGTCGGCGGCGGGATTCGCGACGTGGTGCTCGTCGATCAACGCGGCCGCGCGCGAGATCGTGGCGCGGGAGGCCGTGAGATCGATCGCGGACTCGGCGACCAGCATCGGCGCCCGCGCATCGCCGTTGATCCGGTCCGGACGAGCCGCCCTCGCGAACGCCGCTTCGGCGATGCCGAGCGACGCGGAGGCGTGGAAGAGCCCGGAGGGCAGGTTGCGCTCGAGGTACGGCACGGGCCGGCCGGTCGGGAAGCCGCCCCGCAGGGCGGCGGGCGGCAGCTCGACACCGTCGAAGGTGACGGAGTGGCTGCCCGAGGCGCGCATGCCGAGCGCGTCCCAGTCGTCGTTGATGCGCACGCCGGGGGCGTCCGCGGGGATCTCGACGTACGCGTACCGCTCGACGCCATCGTCGTCGGCGAAGCGCACCGACGTCAGCAGGATGGTCGCCGCGGGCGCCATGGTGCAGAAGATCTTGTGGCCGTCGATGCGCCAGCCGCCGTCGGTGCGGACCGCCTCGGTGACGGGTCGCGTGAGGTCCTGCCCTCGCTCGCTCATCGCGGCCGCCATCACGATGCCGTCGGAGGCGATCCGGCGCAGCGACCCGGCGAAGGCGCGCTCGCGGCGCGCGTTGCCGGCCGCCCGCGCCATGCACCAGCGGCGCACGAGGCTGAGGACGACGACGAGGTGCATGTTGACCCCGATCGCAACGGAGGCGTCGCCCCGGGCCAGGCGGCCCGAGGCGACGATCACGTCATGGACGGAGCTCACGCCGAGGCCACCGAGCTCCTCGGGCACCGGGGCGGCGAAATACCCCGCGTGCCGCAGCGAGTCGATGCTCTCGAACGGGTAGCTGCCGTCGCGGTCGTGAGCGGCCGCCCGGACGGCGAAGTCCTCCGCGAGCCGCTCGGCGGTCGCCACGAGCGCCGTGCCGGCGACGGTCTTGGCGGTGAGCTCCATCGACATGTCTAGCCGACCTCCGCGTGCACGTCGACCGAGACCGGGTTGGAGACGATGTCGTAGACGACCGAGCGCGCCTTGGCCCGCTCGACGATCTCCTGGAGCTTCTCGGGCGGCGCGTCGCCCTTGATCTGGAACGACACGCGGACGTGCTCGAAGCCGTTGCGGTAGGAGTCGTCGAGCCCGGTCGCGCCCCGCGCGTCCAGGACGCCCGACAGGGTCGAGCTGACCTCGGTCAGCGTGACCTTGCGCGCGGCCGCGACGTTGACGATCGTCAGCGTCAGGCAGCCGGCCAGCGCGTGCAGCACGTACTCGGCCGGGTTGGGCGCCTCGTTGTGGCCGAACAGAACGGGCGGCTCGCTGGCGTCGAGCTCGAACGGCAGCTCACGCGAGACGTCTTCCTGCCCGGCCCCCCAGAAGCCCTGGAGGGTCGTGCGGCTGTGCGTGCCGTCGATCCAGCGGTTGGTGGCGCGGAACTCGAACCGGGCGAGCTCAGGCTGGCCCTTGAGCGCGTCGAGCGTTCCGTAGACCTGCGCGGTGTCGACGCCGTTGCGAACGGGAGGAGTGAGGGTGGTTGTCATGGGCCGCACGGTCGCCGCTGCCGGTTCGGGACCGGTAAACGGCGGGCAAATTGCGGCGGGACTCCGTCGCCGGGCCGGGGACCCCGACGCTCAGCGGCTACGCGCCGGGTGGCTGGCGGCGAACGGCGCAACCACGCGGGTGCAGCGGCTTTACCCGACGCGTACCGGCTGTTAGGCCGAGCGGTGTGTGCTTGCCGCGATGGCAATGCGCCGCTCACTCAGCCACCCCAGCCTCGTACTGTTCGCGTGCCTCTTCGCGTCGCAGTCGGGACTGCTCGTCCTGTCCCCGATCCTCGTCGATGTCGCGCGTGAGTTCGGCGTTTCGACCGCCACCGCAGGACAGCTGAGATCGATCTCCGGCGCGACGGGCGGAGTGACCGCGCTGGTCCTCGCCACGGCGGCTCGACGACTCGGCCTGCGTGAGCTCCTCAGTCTCGGGGCGGCGCTCGTCGCCCTGGGCTCCGGACTCAGCGCCGTGGCGCCATCGTTCACCGTGCTGGCGGCCGCACAGGCCGTCCTCGGTGTGGGCATCGGCCTGCTCGTCGCGGTCGGCATCGCAGCCGCGGGCGAATGGCCGACACCGAGCCGCCGCCCGCACGTGCTCGCATGGGCGATCGCCGGCATGCCGGCGGCCTGGATCGTCGGGATGCCGGTGGTCGGAGCGGTCGCGAACTACGGGTGGCGCGCCGCCTGGCTCGCAGTCCCGGCTGTGGCGGGACTCATCGCTCTTGCGCTCTTGAGGCTGCGTCCCGGCGATGCGCGCTCGCGGCGCAGCGGTGGTGCCGTCGCGTTGTGGAGACGACCCCACGTGGCGCGCTTCGCGGGTGGCGAGCTGCTGGCCAACGCCGCCTGGGCGAGCGTGCTCACCTACTCGGGAGCGCTCCTGCTGGAGAGCTACTCGACCTCGCCAGCCGTCGTGGCGCTCGGCCTCGGCCTCGTGGCAGCGGCGATGCTGCCCGGAACCTTCACCGCGCGCCGCCGCGCCGCGCACGCCACGTCCGGATTGCTCGCCGGACTCACGGCCTTCCAGGGCGCCGCCGTGCTGGCCCTCGGTGCAGTGCGCCCCGGCGTCGGCGTGACGCTCGCACTGCTCGCCGTCATGGCATTCGTCAACGGGCGGCGCTCGATGGTTGCCAGCGCACTGGGCATGGACGCCGCCCCGGAGGACCGGGTGGCCGTCATGTCGATGCGCGCGGCTGCCAACCAGTTCGGCTACCTGCTGGGCGCGGCGGTCGGCGGCCTGGCGCTCGCGGTCGGGGGGTTCGAAGCGCTTGGGGTGACGCTCTCGTCCATGTTCGTGACCGCGGCGCTCATCCACCTCCCCACGCGCTCGCGCGCACGCACGCCGGTCGCACAGCAGGCCACCGCGTGAGCCGCACCGTCGCGCCGATCGAGGTCCAGCGCCGCCCGCACGCCATCGCAGCGTCGGGGACCTGACCCCAGCTCATCACCGGGCGCGGCGCGCCAGACGCACCTCGTCCCTAGCGCGAACGCCTCGCCGCGCGCGGCTGCGGCTGTCGCGTCGAAGGGTGCGGCCGACGTGTTGAAGGGTGCGGCTAGCCGCACGTGAAGACGGGCGTCCGGCCCCACCGTGCAGATGAGTTAGCACCCCTGCCGCGCTGAACGCCGTCTGAGAGCGTCCGCGCGTGCACCCTTCGGCCACCACTGTCCTCTCGGGTCATCGGGCTGCCGCGCCATCACCCGTAGACCTCGCGAGCCGGATGACGGAGTACCGCATCCTCGGCCCGCTCGAGGTGGCCGATGGCGGGGCGGACCTACCGTTGACCGGCGGGAAGGGCCGCGCGCTGCTGGCGCGCCTGCTGATCGACGTCAACCGCACTGTGTCGGTCGACGCGATCGTGGACTCGCTGTGGGGCGAGGAGGTGCCGCCGTCGGCGATCAAGATGGTGCACGTCTACGTCTCGCAGCTGCGCAAGGTCCTGCCGGATGGAGTCCTGCGCACGCGGGCGCCCGGGTACGCGCTCGAGGTCGCCCCGGAGGCCGTCGACCTCGTGAAGTTCACTCGCCTGCGCAAGGAGGGCCGGGCGGCGCTCGCCGCGGGGGACGCCGAGACGGCCTCGGAGCTCCTGCGGGCCGGACTTGCCCTGTGGCGGGGCGCGGCGCTGGCCGAGTTCTCCGAGCCGTTCGCCGCCGCGCAGGCCGAGCACCTCGAGGAGCTGCGGGTCGTGTCCGTCGAGGACCGCATCGAGGCCGACCTCGCACTCGGTCATCATGCCGACCTCGTCGGCGAGCTTCGCGCCCTGGTGGCGGCCCACCCGCTGCGCGAGCGACCGCGCTGCCAGCTGATGTGCGCCCTCTACCGGGCGGGGCGCCAGGCCGAGGCGCTCGCGGTCTACCACGAGTTCCGCGCGACGCTGCAGCAAGAGCTCGGGATGGAACCGTCCGCGGCGCTCAACGACCTCCAGCGCCAGGTGCTCAACCAGGATCCGGCGCTCGACCTGCGCCCACGCGACGACCGCGCAAAGGGTGGGCCGGTCCGCCTCGCCGTCGCCGACGGCTCGCCCGGTCACGGGCCCGACGACGACGTGCCGGACGTGCTCGTCGGGCGCGCCGGCGAGCTGGAGCTGCTGGAGATGGCCTTCGAGGCGGCGGCCGGGGGCTTGGGCGCGACCACGCTCATCGTCGGCCCGGCGGGGATCGGCAAGACCGTCCTGGCATCGCAGCTCGCAGCCCGGGCGCGCAGCCACGGGGCGACGGTCCTCAGCGGCCGTTGCATCGACCTCGTCGGCGCGGGCCTGCCCTATCTCCCGCTCGTCGAGGCGTTCCGCCCGCTCTGCCGCTCGCCCGACCTCGGCGAGATCCGCGACGAGCTGCACGAGCTGCCGCGCCTCCATCCCGACCTCGCCGACGGCACCCCGCTCGCCCCGCACAGCGACGGAGCCACGGCGCGGCTGCGTCTGTTCGCCGAGGTGCTCGCCGTCCTCGAGCACGTCAGCCGGCGCGCTCCGGTTGTTCTGCTGTTCGAGGATCTGCATTGGGCCGACGGATCGACGCTCGATCTCGTCACCTACCTCGCGCATGCGGTCCAGGGGCGCCGCGTGCTCGTCGTCGCGACCTACCGCAGCGACGCGGTCGCGCCCGAGCATGCGCTGCACCGCCTCGGCGCCGGGCTTCGCCGGGCCGGAAGCACCGTCATGGTCGAGCTCGGGCCGCTCGCCGACGAGGACGTCGAGGCCCTCGTCACCGCGAGCGTCGACGAAGCGCTGCCCGCCGAGTTGACGGCAGCGGTGTGCGCTCGCGCGGAAGGCAACCCGTTCTTCGCGATCGAGCTCGCGGCGGCCGCCGCGAGCGGCGAGCACGACCTCCCGCCGGCGCTGCATGACCTGCTGATCGCCGCCGTCGCCCGCCTCGATGCGGACACCCGATCGGTGCTGCGCGTCGTGGCCGCCGCCGGCAGGGACGTCCCGTACAGGCTGCTGGCCGTCGTGATGGACGCGCCGGAGCGCTCGATCGCCGAGGCGCTGCGTCAGGCCGTCGAGCACCACGTCCTGGTGCCGGATCAATCGAACGGCAGCTTCCGCTTCCGTCACGCGCTGTTCGCCGAGGCCGTCTACGGCACGCTGCTGCCCGGCGAGCGGGAGGAGCTCCACGCGCGCCTTGCGAGCGCCCTGACGCAGAACCCCGCGCTGGCCGCGAGTCGCGCGATCGCGGGGGAGCTGGCGCAGCACTGGGTCGCGGCGCGCAAGCCGATGCAGGCGCTGGGAGCATCGTTGCACGCCGCGCGCGACGCGCAGGCGCTGTCCGGACTCGGCGAGGCGCTGCGCCACCTTGAGCAGGTGCTCGAGCTGTGGGAGGACGTGCCGACCGCCGAGAACCTCGCGGGCCTCGCGCTGCCCGCCGTGCTGGACTGGGCCGCCGAGCTCGCGGGCATGACGGCGCGCGCGCACGCGGAGGAGATCGACGCGAGTGCGCTCGCGGGCATCCTCGGCGTCGGCGAGTCGGCCGACGCCAAGGCCGTCGCCGCACGGCTCGGGGTGACGCACGACGAGGCGGCCGCGACCCTGGCCATGCTCGAGCGCGACGGCCTCTTGGAGACGGCCGGCGACGGCGTCTTCCGCCCGGCCCGCCTTGCGGTGAGCGAAGCGCGCGAGCTCTTTCCACTCGCCGTCGTGCTCGAGAGCATCGCGGTGCGCCAGTCACCGCCGTTCGAGGAGAGCACGCTGGAGGCGATGCGCCGCGCCAACGCGCGGATGCGCGCGGCGCTGCACGACCCGTCCGGAGCGATCCTCGCCGACGACGAGTTTCACACCCAGCTCACCGCCGCCTGTGAGAACGAGCGCCTGCTCGGCGCGCTGCGTCCGGTCAAGCGTGCGCTCCTGCGCTACGAGCAGATCTACATGCGCGACCCCGAGCGCGTCGAGCGCTCGGTCGCCCAGCACGGCGCCATCATCGCGGCGCTCGAGCGCGGCGACCGGGCGCTGGCCGCCCAGCGCGTGCGCGAGAACCTGACAGGCGGGCTGCCGGACCTCGCAGCGGCGCTCGAGCGCTAGATCGCGGGCGACCGCACGGCGGCCCGCGCCAACCGCACCGTTACCTTCGCCGGGGCCGGCGTCCCAGTCGCCTGCTCGGCGGCGAGCGCGTCAGCTTCGCCGGCGCGTCCGAGACGGTGGACAACGCTGTGCTGCTGCCGGCGCCGGCGCGCCGGCCGCCGCTCATGGTCGGCGCCAAAAGCCCTCGGATGCTCGCCGCCACGCTCCCCCAAGGCGTCGACCTCGCGGCGCTGGAGCGGCTGGTCGTTCCCGCGATGGAGGCGGCCGCCGAGGGTGAGGTCGCGATCATCGACGAGCTCGGGAAGATGGAGCTCGCGTCGCGGCGGTTCCGGGAGGCGGTCTCGGCCTTGCTCGAGCGGCCGGTGCCCGTCGTGGCGACGATGCAGAGCGCGTCGCACGCGTTCACGGATACGCTCAAGCGGCGGAGCGGCATCTGAGACCCTGCGCCTGACCCGCGCGAACCGCGACGACCTTGCAAAGGCGTTGACCGACCGCCGCGGAGCGCCCGATGAAGCACCTCTACCTCCTGCGCCACGCGAAGTCGAGCTGGAAGGACACCGGCCTCCCCGACCACGATCGCCCACTCGCCGGCCGCGGCCGCCGCGCTGCCAAGGCGATCGCCCGCCACCTGCGCGACCACGGCATCGAGCCGGAGCTCGTCCTGTGCTCCACGGCGCGACGGGCGCGCGAGACGCTCGAGGGGATCGAGCCGGCCCTGGGCTCGCCCGCCGTTCTGGTCGAGCGCGACCTCTACGCCGCGAACGCACCCGCACTCCTCGGGCGGCTGCGGAGCGTTCCCGACACGGTCGAGTCGGTGATGCTGATCGGCCACAACCCGGGCCTGCAGGACCTCGCACTCGACCTGGCGCGCCCATCGCCCACGGCGCGCGAGCTCGCGACGAAGTACCCGACGGCGGCGCTCGCGACGCTCGCGATCGGGGCGTCGAACTGGCACGAGATCGACCACGAGACGGCCGAGCTCGTTGCGCTCGTCCGACCGCGCGACCTCGAAGGCCGCACGGGATAGTTCGCCGGCGGCCGCGTGCGCTCGGCTGCGTGCGCCTCTCGCTGCCGCGTCTTGGATCTTGCGCGCGCGTCAGCTAGTCGTGGGCGCCGACCTGCACCGCGGTACCGTCGGACTCGAACAGCCCCTCGACCGAGAAGTAACGCTCGCCGGTGTCGTCGCAGAACGTCAGCACGGTGCTGTCGTCGGGCATGTCGGGCAGCTTCTGGGCGACCGGCGCGAGGTGGCGCCCGACGACGGGCCGACG